>DASVTS010000083.1:0-36301 GCA_036387455.1 Pyrinomonadaceae bacterium
CGCGCCTCTTCGAGTCCTTCATGCGCGACCACGAGCGCGTCGAGCTCTCGTTCCGCACCACCGTCAGCACCGAGCAGACCGTCGCCGACATCCTCAACGGCGCGGCCGACGTGGGCTTCGCCAGCCTTCCCGTCTACTCGCCCGCGCTGCAAGTGACCGAGCTGTTCGAGGACGAGCTGGGTCTGGTCGTCGCCCCGCGGCACAAGCTCGCCGGGTCGGTCGAGGTTGACGTGGCCGACATGCGCGGCGCGCGCTTCATCCTCTTCGAGCAGGGCGCGTCGATCCGCCGCGCCACCGACGCCTTCTTCAAGCGCGTCGATTTGAGTCCCGACCTCGCGCTCGAATCAAACGACACCTACTTCATCAAGCTGATGGTCGAGCACGGCGTCGGCGTCTCGGTGATGCCCTCGTGGGCCGTGCGCGAGGAGGTCGAGGCCGGGCGGCTCGTGTGGCTGCGCGTCGGCGGCCACCGCCTGACGCGCGACGTCGCCGTCATCGCCCTCGGCCGCTTCCAGCCCTCCACCACGCGCGCCTTCATCGAATACGTCCTCGGACACCGCGAAGCCCTCCAGAAGGCCGCCCGTCCTTTCTAGAGCCCGCGCGCGCCGTCGTCGCCCCGCCGCGCTTCGTGGTACGATGACTCGGAACGCAGAAGTCAGAATGCGGAGTGCAGAAAGAAGACCTGACTTCCCTTCTGCACTCCGCATTCTGACTTCTGCATTTTCTAAGGAGGACGGGAGATGCGTCTGACCGAGATGGTCTCGTGCGCGGGTTGAGCGTCTAAGCTCGCGCCGAGCGAACTCGCTCAAGTTTTGAGCGGCCTCGACATTCCGAGTGACCCCAACCTGATTGTCGGCATCGAGACGGCCGACGACGCGGGGGTTTACCGCCTCTCGGACGACCTCGCGCTCGTCCAGACCGTGGACTTCTTCACGCCCATCGTGGACGACCCGTTCGACTACGGCCGCATCGCCGCGCTCAACTCCATCAACGACGTCTGGGCCATGGGCGGGGTGCCCGTCACCGCGCTCGCCGTCACCTGCTTCCCGAAGAAGGGCGTTGACTTCGCCGTCCTCGGCGAGATCATGCGCGGCGGCCTCCAAGTCCTGACCGAGAACGGCGTCGCCCTCGTCGGCGGCCACAGCGTGGACAACCAGCAGATCATGTTCGGCTACGCCGTGACGGGGACGATTGACCCCGCGCGCGTCGTCACCAACCGCGGCGCGCGCCCCGGCGACGCGCTGCTGCTGACGAAGCCCGTCGGCACCGGCGTCGTCTCGACCGGCATCAAGTTCGGCAAGGCGGGCGAGGAGGCGACGCGCGCGTCGCTGGAGACGATGCTGCTCTCGGGGCGCGAGGCGGCGCGGCTGATGACGGAGGCGGGCGCCTCGGCCGCGACCGACGTGACCGGCTTCGCGCTGCTCGGCCACGCGTGGGAGCTGGCGCGCGCCAGCGACGTCACGCTGGAGATAGATTCCGCGAGCGTGCCGACCATCCCGGGCGCGCTGGCGCTGGCCGCCGCGGGCCTTCTGACGAGCGGCGACAAGACGAACCGCCGCTACGTCGGCGAGGACGTGGCGCTCTCGCCGTCCGTCGCGCCCGAGCTGGCCGCGCTCCTCTTCGACCCGCAGACGGCCGGCGGCCTCCTCATCTCCGTCGCCGAGGAGCGCGCCGCCCCGCTGCTCGCCGCGCTGCGCGAACGCTACCCCGAAGCCGCCGCCATCGGCCGCGTCGCCGGGCGCGGCGCGCGCCTCATCGACGTCGCCTGAGGGCGGACGGCGCGCATTTTCGGCGCCCGCGGGGCGACCTTCTGCCGCCGCCGTTCATCAAAGACAGGCGCGGGTTCGGCCTCCCGCGCGCGGCGCCGCCGCCGGTTTGACACGCCCCAGACGGTACGGTAACTTAACCAGCGCCGCTTATTTCGGTGCATTTTTAGTCCCGTTCGTCTAGTGGCCCAGGACACCGCCCTTTCACGGCGGTAACACGGGTTCGATTCCCGTACGGGACGCCAAGCTCCCAAGAGACCCGACGGTTGAGCACGGGCGTTTTTTTGAGCGACGCTCCTTCGGGTGAGCATCACAAGAGAGGCCGCCGACGCCGTGGGTTTTCCAGAGAGCGCCGACGGCCTCTCTGCTTTTTTTAGTGAAGGTGACTCCGATGGTCAGACGTTACGCCGCCGCGCTCTTCGCACTCCTCGCAGCCTTCGCCGCGCTCGCGCCCGCGCGCCCGCGCGCGCAGACCGGGGGCGACGTCGTGCTCATCCTCCCCTTCGAGAACACGTCGAACAACCGCGAGGCCAACTGGGTCGGCGAGAGCTTCGCCGACCAGCTCGCCGAGCTGCTCGGCGCGCACGGCCTGCGGGTCGTCTCCTCGGACGCGCGCGAGCTCTCCTACCAGCGGCTCCGCCTGCCGCTCACCGTCATCCCCTCGCGCGCCACGGCCATCAAGCTGGCGCAGGAGGCCGGAGCCTCGATGGTCGTCCTCGGCAACTACGAGGTCACGCCGCGCGACGAGAAGACGGTCGCGGAGGTGCGCGGCTCGGCCCGCGTCGTCCGCGTCAACGAGGGGCGCATCGCCGGCAAGCAGATGCAGGACGGGCGCTGGGCCACGCACGAGTTCTTCTTCGGCGACGCGCTGACCAACCTCCAGACGGTGCAGGGCAAGCTCGCCTACCAGATTCTCTACGAGCAGGACGACAAGCTGCCCTTCTCGCAGAACCTCATCGTCGAGCAGGCGACGAAGGTGCCGCCGAAGTCCTTCGAGGCTTACGTCAAGGGGGCGATGCTGCCCAACGGCCACGCCGACAAGGCCAACTTCCTCCAGAACGCGATGCGCGAGTTCGAGCGCGCCAACCCCGGCTCGGTCTACAAGCAGGCCGCCTTCGAGCTGGGCCGGCTCTTCTACGCGCAGGGCGACTACAAGAAGGCCGCCGAGAACTTCACGCTCCTCCAGCGCCGCGACGCGCACTACGCCGAGGCCGCCTTCTACGCCGCGCTCGCCTACTGGCGCGCGGGCGAGTTGCAGTCGGCCCTGGACGCGCTGCTGCCGCTCACGACCGAGGTCCCGCTGACGAGCATCTACAACAACGCGGGCGCCATCTCCGCGCAGGCCGCGCTCAGGGAGAAGAACCCCTCGAAGCGCGAGGCGCTGCTCAAGCAGGCCACGAACTTCCTCAGCCGCGCCGCCGAGAGCGCGCCCGAGGACTCGCCCGACGGCGCCCGCGTGCGCTACAACTACGCCTACGCGCTCACGCTCTCGGGCAAACACCAGGAGGCCGCCGAGCAGCTGCGCTCCGTCGTCAAGGAGACCCCGCGCGACGGCGTCGCCCTCTTCCTCTTCGCCAAGATGCTGGAGAAGACGGGCCAGGCGGAGGCGGCCGCGGCCAACGACAACGAGGCGCGCAAGCTCTTCCCCGCCTACGGCAAGGCGCAGATCGAGTGGGAGCAGTCCAAGACCATCTCGCTGCTCCCCGTCCACCTGCGCGACAGCTTCAGCCGCGCCGAGTTCGTCCGCGCCGTGCAGGACGAGGACGACAAGGCGAGCCGGCCCGCGCCGGGCACGAGCGCCGAGGACTTCCTCGTCAAGGCGCGCGAGCTGTACACGGCCGGGCGCGACGACGAGTCGCTGATGGAGCTGCGCAACACGCTCCGCGTCGAGCCGATGAACGCCGAGGCGTACCTGCTGACCGGGCGCATCTACATGCGCCGGGGCGAGCTGGCGCCGGCCATCAACCAGTTCAAGACCTCCATCTTCTGGGACATGGAGCACAAGCTCATCGACCCGCACATCCTGCTCGGGCGCATCTTCCTCGAACGCGGCGACCGCGCGCAGGCGACCGCCTACGCCCAGAGCGCGCTCCAGATAGACCCGAACAACCCGGAGGCCGTCGCCCTCCAGCGCGAGCTTCAGGCCGGCATCAAGTAGATTTTCGATTTAGGATTTTTGATTTGCGATTCGGGGGCGGCGGCCGACGACGCTGCCGTCGCCCGTCGCCCTTACCTCCGGGGCGCACTTCACGACCGCGCTGTTTAGACGATGTTCACGCTCGCCGTCTCGCTGCTCATCCTCTCGGCGCCCGCCGTCGCCCTGCTCGCCTACGTCGTTCACGCTTCGGGTGAGAAGAAGAAGTCCTCGCGCCGGCCTCTGAGTCTCGTCGGGCGCGTCGGCTCGGTCGAGCGCACGCTCAACCCGGAGGGCTTCGTGCTCGTCGGGGGCGAGTTGTGGCGCGCGCGCCTGCGCGGCGGCGGGCGGGTGGCGAGCGGCGCCTCACACGTGCGCGTCGTCGGCGCGCGCGGCTGCGTCGTCGAGGTCGAGCCGCTCGCCTGAGTGAGCGCGCCGGCCTCAAAGTCTCGCACGCCCCGGCCCCCGCCCGGTGCCTTCGGCCCCGCCTTCCTGAATCGTCCGCCCCTCTTTCCTGGAAACGTCGGCCGCGCGCTCCGCCGTGGCACGCGAAGTGCTTTTATGAGTGTCGGCAAGCACGGAGGAAGTTAAACCGTGACCCCGCCGCCATCACTTCTCTGAGCGTGGCCTGCCGCTACGCCAGCCGCCCGCCGAGCGTCCCTACAAATCTCCTACCTATCAGGAACCTGGCTGCCAAGCCAGGTTCTCCTGCTTTTGGGGCACTTTTATCCGCACCCCGCAATTTCCCGCTTTTCCGCGCCTTCCGCGCTGTAAACCCGCGGCGACAGCCTGTCAACCGGCCGCCTCGCGGCTGTCACTCCGCGGCCACAGGCGCGAGGCGCGGAACTGTCATTTCGACAAATTTTGTCACCCGGCGGGTGACGTTTTACGTCGTTCTGACTTCCACGGGCCGACGATTTGACGCAGCGGCTCCACGCTCCCGAAAAAATTTCGCCCCTTTTTTTCGCCCCGGCGGTCCGACCCGACGCGCGGTGACGCCCCGGCGGCGGCTCTGCTAAACTCGGCGCGTGCGGGAGACCGTCTCAGCCGACGCGCGGCGGGGCGCGCCGCGACGTCTCGGGCTCGTCCCGGCGCGCGCGCGTGCGGCCGTGCCGACTCTCGCCGAGGCATTTTGCGCCATCGCCTCCGCGCTCCTGCTGCTCCTCGCCTTCCCCGACTTCGGCGCGTGGCCCCTCGCCTGGGTCGCGCTCGCGCCGCTCCTCTACCGCATCGCGCTGAGCCCGCGCGCGGCGCCGTCCTTCGTCTCGGGGTGGCTCGCCGGGACGCTCTTCTTCTACGCCTCCTGCCACTGGCTGACCTACCCGATGATTCGCTACGCGGGACTGCCGGCTTGGCTGGCCTACCCGCTGCTGCTGCCGGCGGCGGCGGCGGGCGGCGTCTTCATCGGCCTCTACGCGCTCGTGCTCGCGCGACTGTGCGCGCGGTTCGGCGCGCGGGCGCTCCTCCTCGCGCCGCCGCTCTGGGCCGCGTGCGAGTGGGCGAGGCTCGGCGCCATCGGGCAGCTCTGGAACGCCGTCGGCTACTCGCAGGCGTTCCGGCCCGAGTTGATTCAGGCCGCTCGCTTCGGCGGCGTCTACGCCGTGAGCTTCCTCGTCGTGGCCTTCAACGCCACGCTCGCCTACGCGCTGCTGAAGAGGGGCGCGCGCGCCGCGCTCGCCTCCCTGTCCGCCGCGGCTCTGGTCGCGCTCGCCGTCTTCGCCGCCGACAGGAGCCCCGCGCCCGGCACAGGGCGCTCACCTTCCGCGGTCGTCGTCGCCGTCCAGCCGAACGTCATCCCCGACTTCGAGCGCGGCGAGGCGGAGTACGACGCGCTCCGCCGCCGCCACTTCGAGCTGAGCGACGCGGCGCTGAGGAAGTTGGACGAAGGCGCCGCCGACGGAAACGTCAACGTCGCCGCGCCGCCGCGCGTCGTCGTGTGGCCCGAGTCGCCGATGAACTTCTCTTACGGACGCGACCGCCGTCTGCGCGAGGAAGTCGCGCGCTTCGTGGGCGAGCGGCGCGTGTCGCTGCTCTTTAACTCGCTCGAACCTACGGGGGCGGGCGGGGGCGGCTACAACGCGGCGGTGCTCGTCAACGAAAAAGGTCTGCTCGCGGCGCAGTATGATAAGATTCGCCTGATGCCGTTCGGCGAGTACGTGCCCGTGCCGCGCTGGCTGCCCGGCGCCGGGATGCTGGGCGGAATCGTCGGCGACTTCACGCCGGGCGAGCGCTACGCGCTGATTCCGCTCGGCGGCGAAGGGGCGCCGCGCGCCGGCGCCTTCATCTGCCTTGAGTCGGCGTACCCGGACATCACGCGCCGGCTCACGCTTGAGGGCGCGGACGTCCTGATTGAAATGACGAACGACGCCTACCAGGGCGACACGGCGGTGCTCCGCCAGCACCTCTCGAACGCGGTCTTCCGCGCCGTCGAGACCGGCCGCCCGCTCCTGCGCGTCACCAACACCGGCGTCAGCGCGCACATCGACGCGCGCGGCGAGGTGTCGGACGAGACGGGCCGCTTCGTCGAGGCCGTGCGCGCCTGGCCGGTCGCGCGCTCGTCGGGCGGGAAGACTTTCTACACGGGGCACGGCGACGCGTTCGCCGCCGCCTGCGCGCTGCTCGGCCTCGCGGCCCTGGCGGCGACCTTCGGAAGACGAAGCAGAGTTCGGTTTTAGACGAGCACCGTTTGGAGGACGAATGTCGAGAGCCTTGCAGTTGAGTGACAGCGAAGACCGCGACCTGCGCCTGCGCGCCGACGACCTGCGCACGCGCGTCGAACAGCTCGGGAGGTTTCTTTGATGTAGCGTCGAAGCGCGAGGAGCTGTCGAAGCTCGAAGCGCAGGCGTCCGAGCCCGAGTTCTGGAACGACCAGGAGGCGGCGCAGAAAGTCCTCCAGCAGCGGAGCCGCACCGAGCGCGTCGTCAAGCGGCAGGAGGGTTTCGAGTCGGCGGTGGCCGACGCCGAGGTGCTCTTTGAGTTCGCGGCCGAGGACGAGTCGAGCGCGAAGGAGCTGCGCGACCTCGTCGCCCGGCTCGAAGGCGAGGTCTCCGAGGCCGAGACCGAGATGCTGCTCTCGGGGCCGCACGACGCGCTCAACGCCATCTGCTCCGTCCAGTCGGGCGCGGGCGGCACCGACGCGCAGGACTGGGCCGAGATGCTGCTGAAGATGTACCTCAAGTGGGCCGAGAAGCGCGGCTTCAAGGCCGAGGTGCTCGACATGCAGCCCGGCCAGGAGGCCGGCATCAAGGGCGTCACCTTCCGCGTCGAGGGCGAGTACGCCTACGGCCTGCTCTCGGCCGAGGCCGGCGTCCACCGGCTCGTCCGCATCTCGCCCTACGGGACGGGGACGCGCGAGACCTCCTTCGCCTCGCTCTTCGTCTCGCCCGAGATCGACGAGAACATCGAGGTCGAGGTCAACGACAAGGACCTGCGCGTGGACACCTACCGCTCGACCGGCGCGGGCGGGCAGCACATCAACACGACCGACTCGGCCGTGCGCATCACGCACCTGCCCACAGGGATAGTCGTCGCGTGCCAGAACCAGCGGTCGCAGCACCAGAACCGCGCGGTGGCGATGCAGGTCCTGCGCTCCCGCCTCTACGAGCTGGAGCTTGAGAAGCGCCGCGCCGAGACCGCCGCGCTCGAAGCGGGCAAGGCCGACATCTCCTTCGGCTCGCAGATACGCAACTACGTGCTCGCGCCCTACCGGCTGGTGAAGGACGCGCGCACGAAGGTCGAGCGCGGCGACGTGGACGCCGTCCTCGGCGGCGACATAGACGACTTCATCAAGGCGTACCTGCTCGCGCGCAGGGCGGCTTAAATTCAAGTCCGGAGTCTGGAGTGGTCAATGGCAACTGCACAGGTTGACGCGCGCGCGAAGGCCGGCGCCGGCGGGGCGCAGCCGCGCAACACGCGGCGCAACGAGATTATCGCCATCGCGCTGTTCGCGCTGAGCGCGCTGCTCACGTTCTGCCTCGTCTCTTACAACCCGGACGACCGCTCGTGGGTCGCGGCCGGTTCGGCGGGGGCGCGCAACTGGACGGGGAGCCTCGGGGCGAACGTCGCCGCGGCGCTCTTCCAGTCGTTCGGGCTGGCCGCCGCGCTCCTCCCCGTGCTCCTCGTCGCCGCCGCGTGGCGGCGTTTTCGCACGCGGCGGATTCACGCGCCGCTCTCTCGCGTCATCGGGCTCGTCGCGCTCACGCTCGCCGCCTCCTCGCTGCTCGCGCTCTACGTCTCCGAGCCGCTCTTCGACCGCAGCTTCAACGCGGGCGGCTTCGTCGGCGTCCTCTTCGCGGAGAGCCTGAAGGGCGTGCTCAACACCGTCGGCGCGACCGTGATGCTGGCGGCGGCGGCCGCCGTCGGGCTCCTCCTCGCCACGAACTTCTCGTTCGTCTCGGCCTACGAGCGCACCGCCGCCGCGCTCTCGGACCCCTCGGGCGCGTTCCGCCAGAACTACGAGCGCTTCCAGGCGTGGCGCGCCGCGCGCCGCCAGCAGGCGCTCGCGCGCGCCGAACTCCGCCGCGAGGCCCGCGCCGCGCGCGAGGCCGAAGAGCAGGCCGCCGCGCTGCACGCCGCCGCGGAGCAGACGGCCGCCGCGGAGTCCGCCGCCGCGGACTTAAGCGCGCCGGGCGGCGCCGCCAAGCGCGCCTCTAAGGCCGAAGCCGGCACCGCCGCCGCCGCCATCAAGCGCAACGCGACGGCCGCGCCCGCCGAAGAGAAGCGCACGCGCGAGGACGAGATTCGCGCACAGCTCGCCCAGGCCGAGGCCGACCTCGCTTCCATAATCATCCAGCCGGCGGCCGACCTCGCCTCCGCGCCGCCCGCGATTCCGACGCGCCGCAGGGAGAACGCCGAGCCGGAAGCGCCCGTCGCGCGCCGCGCCCCCGCCGCCGAAGAAGAAGAAGAGGCCGACGCGGCGCCGCCCCGCAGGCCCGCGCGCAACGCCGCGCCTGACGTCTCCGAAATGCTCGCCACCGCGGCCGTCGTCCGCACGGAACTCAAGGAGGACGAGGCCCTCCCCTTCGAGCGCAACACGCCCGCGACCGCCGACGTGGCCGAAGCCGCCGCGCCCCGCCGCAAGAAGCCGGCCGCGCCGCTGCTCGACTACGACTTCCCCGGGATGGAGTTCCTCAACCCGTCGCCGCCGCGCCGCGAGCAGGCCGACGAGGAGCTTCTTCAGGTCGCCACGCGCGTCGCGGAGAAGTGCAAGGAGTTCAACGTCAGCGGCCGCATCGAGCACATCTGCCCCGGCCCCGTCGTCACCACCTACGAGTTCAAGCCCGACCCCGGCGTCAAGTACTCGCGCGTCACGGGCCTCGTGGACGACCTCTGCCTCGCGCTCCGCGCCGAGTCCATCCGCATCGACCGCGTGCCCGGCAAGGCGCACGTCGGCATCGAGGTGCCGAACCCCGAGCGCGAGGTCATCTTCATGCGCGAGGTGCTGGAGTCGCGCCAGTTCCGCGAGTCCGAGTCGAAGCTCACGCTCGCGCTGGGCAAGACCATCGACGGCATCAACTACACGGCAGACCTCACGCGCATGCCGCACCTGCTCATCGCCGGCGCCACCGGCACCGGCAAGTCCGTCTGCCTGAACTCGCTCGTCGTCTCCATCCTTTACAAGGCGAGGCCCGACGAGGTGAAGTTCATCATGATCGACCCGAAGCGCCTCGAGCTGGGACTCTACGCCGACATCCCGCACCTGGCGACGCCCATCATCACCGAGCCGAAGAAGGCGGCGAACGCCCTGAAGTGGGCCGTCGGGCAGATGGAGCAGCGCTACAAGCAGCTCGCCACCTGGGGCGTGCGCAACATCGACGGCTACAACGCCGAGGTCGAGCGGCGCAACAACGTCCTCGACTTCGACGAGGAGGGCCTGCCCTGGAAGACCCTGCCCTACATCGTCATCATCATCGACGAGCTGGCCGACCTGATGATGACCTGCGGCTCGGACGTCGAGGAGGCCATCACCAGACTGGCGCAGATGGCGCGCGCCGTCGGCATCCACCTCGTCCTCGCCACGCAGCGCCCCAGCGTTGACGTCATCACCGGCCTGATAAAGGCCAACTTCCCCTCGCGCATCGCCTTCCGCGTCTCGCAGAAGGTGGACTCGCGCACCATCATCGACGCCAACGGCGCCGAGCAGTTGTTGGGCCGCGGCGACATGCTCTTCCTCCCGCCCGGCACCTCCCGCCTGCTGCGCGTCCACGGCGCCTACCTCGACGAGAACGAGGTCGCGCGCGTCGTCGCGCACATCAAGGCGCAGGGCGGCGCCCCCGTCTACGACGAGTCCATCACGCAGTCCGAGGACGATTCCGCGAACGCCGACGGCGGCTCGGGCGAGCGCGACGAGCTGTTCGAGCAGGCCCTTCGCATCTGCTGCGAGATGAAGCGCGCCTCGACCTCGGTGCTCCAGCGGCGACTCCGCATCGGCTACGGCCGCGCCGCCGCCATCCTCGACGGCCTGGAACGCGAAGGCTTCATCGGTCAGGCCGACGGCGCCCGCCCGCGCCCCGTCCTCGCGCGCGCCTTCGAGACGGTTAACCACTGGGACGACCTGCAAGACAACACCGCCGAAGACTTATAACTCGGGGCGCTGCGGGGTGCCGTGCGTCACCGCGCGCGACACCCCGCGGCACAAGCCGCTCCGTTTTTGTTAAATTTTACTCCGCTCCGGACGGCTTTCTTTTACAGACAAGCTTTCGACAACTTTTCCACAGTTTCTGTGGAAAAACCTGTGAATAACCGACTTTTTTAAGTTACAAGTTCCTGAGAAGTTTAGACTTCTAGCATTTTGCACAAAACGGCGGCAGACTTCACGAAGCCTCTGCACGAAGCGGCTTTAACGCGTGTCCCTGACCATCTCCATGAAGTCCTGCGTGTGTATCATCCTGTGCTGCGTCGCGGCGGCGGCCGGCTCCGCCTGCGTCAAATTGCCCCGCCGCGCCGCCCACGCGCGCGCCTCCTCCGCACACACGACACACCCCGCCGGAGACGCGCCCACCTTAAACCTCAACGACGCCTCGCGCGAGCAGCTTGAACGGCTGCCCGGGATTGGGCCGGCGCTCGCCGCGCGCATCGTGGAGCACCGGGAGCGTTTCGGGCGCTTCCGCCGCCCCGAGCACCTGCTTCTGGTGCGCGGCATCAGCGAGCGCCGCTTCCGCCAACTGAGCCCGTACGTCACCGCCGAGTGACGGCCGCACGCCTTCACCCGGGATTAGTCGCCTTGTTTGACCTTCCAGAGTTACGCCGCGCCGCGCGCGAGGTCTTCGACGAAGTGCTGGCCGCTTCGGACGCGCGCCGCGCCGTGCTCGACGCGGTCGGGTTCGACGGCGGCCGCCTGCGCGTCGGCCGCGAGTTGTTCGGGACGGGCGGGGGCGTTTTGAACGTCTACTCGGTCGCGCTGGGGAAGGCCGCGGCGGCGATGGCGTCGGCGCTGGACGAGCGTCTGGGCGACGCACTGGCCGGCGGCGTGCTCTCGGCGCCGCCGTCCCGCCTCGCGCTCTCCGAGCGCTGGCGCGTCTTCGAGGGCGGCCACCCCCTGCCGGACGAGTCGAGCTTCGAAGCCGCGCGCGCCGCCTTCGACCTGCTGCGCGGGGCCGACGACCCTTCGGCGCTCGTCGTCTTCCTCGTCTCGGGCGGCGGCTCGGCCATGCTCGAACTCCCGCGCGACCCGCGCCTCACGCTCGAAGACCTGCGCGCGGCCAACCGCGCCCTCGTCTCCTGCGGCGCGTCCATAGCCGAGGTGAACTCCGTGCGGCGCGCGCTCTCGGCCGTGAAGGGCGGGGGGCTCGCGGCGTGCGCGCCGCGCGCGGCGCAGGCCACGCTTGTCGTCTCCGACGTCGCCGCGGGCCGCGCCTACGACGTCGCCTCCGGCCCGACGCTTGAGCCCCCCGAAGATTCACGCCCCGTCAGAGAGATTGTCGAACGTTACGGACTCGCTTCGAGTCTGCCGGCCGCGGTCATGCGCGCGCTCGAAGAGGCGGGCGCGCGGGCGGCAGACGTGACGGCGCCCGGCGGGTCTTTCGAAGTCCTCCTCGACAACGAGGGCGCGTGCCTGGCCGCCGCCGAGGCCGCGCGGGCGCGAGGCTTCGCCGTCGAGTTCGCGCGCGACCTCGCCGAGCAGCCCGTCGCCGAGGGGGCGGCGGCGCTCGCCGCGCGGCTCGGGGAGCTTTACGCGCGCGAGGGCGGGAGGGCGGTGTGCCTCGTCTCGGGGGGCGAGTTCTCTTGCCCCGTGCGAGGCGGCGGGACGGGCGGGCGCAACGCGGAGACGGCGCTGCGCGTCGCGTTCGAGTTCGGGCGGTTAAGGGAAGGGCTTGAGGCGGGCGGCGCGACCGCGCACCCCGCTAAACTGGTCGCGCTCTGCGCGGGGACGGACGGCGTCGACGGCAACAGCCCGGCCGCGGGGGCGCTCGCGGACTGCACGACCCTCGCTCGCGCCCGCGCGCTCGGCCTCGACGCCGAAAAATTTCTCGACGAGAGCGACGCCTACAGCCTCTTTGCGCGCCTCGGCGACGCGATCCTGACCGGGCCGACGGGGACGAACGTGCGCGACGTGCGCGTCCTGCTGGCCGCCTGAGCCGGCCGGGGCTGCACGAAAGACGCCGCCGCCGGCGTCAGACCCCGGCGGCTTTACTCAGGGCGCCTGCGACGACGTGGCCGTTCCCCGCGTCTTTGGCGAGCTGCAAACACAGGTACATGTTGATGTCTTTGGTCAGGCATTCGATCAGCCCGAGCTGGGCCTTCGACCTGTCGGCGTCGGGGAGGCTCTGGGCGAGCTTCATGGCGAGACTGATGTTCTGCGTGAGGACGAGCTTCTGGTGGTACTCGCCCATCTCCGAGATGGTGCGGTTGTAGAGGTAGAAAAAGACGGTCGCTATGATCTCGCCGAACGCCCCCGCCGCCGTCGTCAGGTAGGCCGGCGCGAGCTTGTCCGAGAACATGAGCAGGATGCCGATGACGATGATGAGCAGGGAGACGGCGGCGGCGACCATGCACAGGAAGAAACTCTTGTCGGCCTGCACCTGCGTCTGGAGGTAGTACTTGTCGATGTACTTGAAGTTGATGGCGACGAGGTTCGTGAAGAAGTTCTCCTCGTTGATCGCCTCCTGGAGCGAGCTGGCGTTCTCGCTGAGCAGCTGACTCTCAAGGTTCTTCTGCCAGAAGCGGAAGTGCAGCCGCTTGCCGAACAGCATTGCGAAGTAGAAGATCGACCCCGGGAGCAGGCCGAGCACGAGGACGATGGGCAGCACGTCCGCGTTCGTCTGGAGCAGGCCGACGGAGAACATCGCCACGACGATGAACGCCTCCATCACGAGGTTGGTGATGAGGAAGTTGCTCAGCGAGAATCTGAGCGACTCCATCCGCCGGTTGACATGCTCCTGGTGTGCTTCCAGTCTCTCCTGCTTCGTCATGGAGTTGGCTGACACATCCGCCTCCTTCCCCGCGCGCCGGACGCCGGCTCACCTCAGAACAATGTTCGCCAGCTCTTGAATGAACCTGTCGCGCTGGCACCCCCTGCCCTGGTAGTCGCTGCAAGTGATGTGGTAGTTGTCCAGTCCCCGCCGCACCATCTCCACGGCCCCGTCGCGCGTAACGCCCTGGACCCTCGCCCAGACTTTGAGCTGCGTCAGGAGGAGCGCACATTTGCCGGCCTTGAAGTAGCCCTCCGGCGGGTAGAGGTTATAGATCAAGGAGCTCAACTCCCCGGAGGCCGCGACGGGGGCGGGGGCCGCGGCCGCGCGGCGGTAGGAGGCCGGGCGGAAGACTCCCGAGTCCGCGGCGCCGGCGCGCCCGTCGCGCTTGCCGGCGACCCACAGCCTCGTCCCTTCCGCGAGGGCGATGAGCAGCTCGGCCTTCTTCGCCTCGTTCTGCATAGAAGCCGCCTGCAACTGCGCGAGTAACTTGTTCAACTCGTCGCCCGCCTTCCCGACGAGTGCGGCGGCCGCGGCGGCCGAGTCGGGTTCGTACAGCTTCCTGATCGCCTCGGAGAGTCGCGCCTGGATGCTCTCGGTCGCCGCCTCGTACTCGTTGGCGGCGCGGCGCGACTGTTCCAGCGCCGCCTGAAGCTGCTTCCGCACCTCGACCGTCTGCTGGTCTATGAGGAGGATGATCTCGCGCAGGATGCGCGTCGCCTCCACGCTCAGCGTCACGCCCCGCCCCTCGGGCAGAAGCTCGTAGGCCATCTGGCGTATCTGCTCGCTGACCGCGTTTAGGGAAGACAGTTGCGCCTGCACCTTGCCCGCGTTGGAGAAGCCTTTTATCTGTCCCGCGCCCACGCAGCCGATGTCGGTCAGCGCCTTCATCCGCTCGTATTCCGAGCCCTTGCGCTCGGCGACCAGCGCCGCCTTCAACGCCCCGACCTTGTCACAGAGCTGCGAGAAGTAATCTATCGTGCGCTCGACGTGTGTGCTGACGTCCTTGAAGCTCTGCCGGTAGATGGCGCTCTGCAACTCGTACATGCTGTCCTTCAGCGACACGACGGCGTCAAGCGGCGACGCCTGCAAGTCGCACGGGACGTCAGCTTCCGCGCGGGACGGCTCGGCGCCGCGCATGACGAGCGACGCGCCGACGCCGCCGACGGCGGACTTGACGAGGAACGAACGGCGGCCTTGATTCGTCGCGCCCTGCGCCGACGCCGTGCGGGGTGAGTGCTTGCTGTTCATCCGGGGGCCTCCTGTGGAAAGCGGGTCGGGCCGCGGCGGTGGCCGAGCGTGAGTCTGACCCGGCTGAGGATTTTCTTCCGGGCTACCGGGCCGGCGCCGAGCCGGGCGGCTACGGCCGAGCGTGTGCGCTGATTTGGGAAAGCCGCAACGGCGCGAGGCGATTTGAGTGTAGGGCCGGGACTCAGTAAAAATTCCCGTGCGGCACGCGAGAGGATTCGGCTGAGGCCGGCTCATCAAGACCGAAAAACGGCGGTATTCTACACCCCCCCTTTCGAAAAACAAGCAAAACTTTCACGCGTCTTTCGTGCTATTCGCGCACGTAGGTCACGACCGACAGGTCTTCGCCGTCGGTGCTGACGGTGACGGTGCCGCGCTCGCCGGTGGTGAGGACGCGGGCTCCCGCGTCGCGCCAGCGCCGGACGACTTCCGCGTGCGGGTGGCCGTAGGGCGAGTCGCGGCCGACGCTGACGACGGCGAGCGCGGGGCGCGTCGCGGCGACGAAGGCGTCGGTCGAGGAGGTGCGGCTGCCGTGGTGCGCGACCTTGAGCGCGTCGCAGGCGAGCGCGTCGCCCGCGGCGACGAGGGCGTGCTCGGCGCGCGCTTCGACGTCGCCCGTGAGCAGGAACGTCCGGCGGCCGTACCGGATGCGCAGCACGACCGAGTCGTCGTTGCCCGACGGCGCCCGCGGGTCGGCGTCGGGAGGAGGCCAGAGCACTTCGATTGTGACGCCGCCGAAGCGCAGCCGGTCGCCGCGCCCGACGAGGTGGAGGGGCACGCCCGCCTCGCGCGCCGCCCGCTCGAAGCGCCGGAACTCCTCGTCGCCGCGCGGCGTGCGCCCGACGAGCGCGGCCGAGACGCGGAAGTTTTTGACGACGTCGCCGAGGCCGTCCGTGTGGTCGGCGTCGGCGTGCGTCGCCAGGACGTAGTCAACGCGGCCGAGGCCGCGCCACCAGAGGTACTCCGAGACGACCGCGTCGCCGACGCCGCGCGTGTCGGGCTCGAACGCCTCGCCCCCGTCGCCTTCGTCGTGCGCGCCGCGCCGCGCGAGGGAGCCGGGGCGCCCGCCCGCGTCCACGAGCAGCGTCGAGCCGTCGGGCGTCGTGACGAGCGCCGCGTCGCCCTGCCCCACGTCGAGGAAGTCAATCCGCAGCCGCCCGTCCGCACGCCCCGCGCTGAACGGGTGCGTGACGACGAAGAGGGTGGTCGTGAACGAAGCGAGCGCCGCCGCCCCGAGCAGCCGCGCGCCCGCGGCACGCCGGCCGAACACCCTCGCGCGCGGCGGAGCGGCCAGAGGCCGCCAGCGCAGGAGCGCTGCCGCGAGCACGCACAGCGGGACGAAGTGGAGCGCGTAGACCGCGGACGCGGCGCCGGTGTACTCAGGGAGCCTCAGGCTCGCCGCGCCGACGGCGGCGAACGGGTCGACGCCGCGGACGAGGAGCGCGGTCGTCGCTTCGGTCAGCCGGACGAGAGGCGCGGCGAGCGTCGCGCTCAGGTGCGACGCGGCGAGCGCGGCGAGCGCGGCGAAGGCGTGCACGACCATGAGCACGCCGACGAAGAGGTTGAGCACGAGCGAGGCGAGCGAGAGCCGGTGGAAGTAGAGGACGAGGAGCGGCAGGAGCGCGAGCTGCACCGCCGCCGAGACGAGCGCCGCGACGAAGACGAACCGCAGCGCGGGCTGCAAGCGCCAGCGTTCGAGCCGCGGCGCCCATGGCGACTTGAACAGGCGGTAGCCGTGCGCGGCCTGCGCCATCTCGCGCCGCCACGCGCGCTCGCGCCAGTAGAGCGCTTCGGCGAGCGAGCGCGCCCACGCGGGGCACGCGGGCGGGTACGGCGTCGCGCGCGTCGGGCGCCACTCACCTATCTCCTTCAGGTTCGAGACAATCGGCAGCGCGCCGGCCGCGATGGCGAGCACGGAGAGGAACGTCAGTTGGAACGACGGGTCGAAGAGGCCCGCGGGCCGCCAGACGAGCAGCGCGAGCGCGGCGCCGCCCGTCGCGTTGAGCGGCGCGGAGCGGCGGCCGAGCGCGGGCGCCAGCGCCGCCAGCGTGAAGGTCAGCGCCGCGCGCACGACCGACGCCTCCGCGCCGACGCCCACGGCGTAGAGCCACACGAACGTCACCGACGCGGCCCAGCGCGCGACCGCCTTCCGCGTGAACCGCCCGGCCACGGCCCACAGCAGGCCGCCGAGGAAGGTGATGTGGAGGCCGCTGATGACGAGGACGTGGAACGTGCCCGCCTCGCGGAAGCGTTCGGCCGCCGCGCGCGAGAGCCCGTAGCGGTTGCCGAGCACCGCGGCCTTGAAGACGCCGGACGCGTCCGCGGAGAACGTCGCGTCAGACAAACGGACGAGCCGCGCGCGCCAGTCGTCGAGCAGCGCGAGCGGGAGGAAGACCGCCTCGTCGTCCAGTCGCTCGACGAGCAGCGCGCTCTTGAGCGTCCCGCGCGCGTCCACGTCGCGCACCTCAAGGAACTCGCCCAGGGGCTCGACGCCGGGGTTGCGGTAGCGGGCGTCGCGCGTGAGCGCCGCCATCACGCGGACGCGCGCGCCGCGCCGCAGCTCCAGCGACTCGTAGCCCGCGGCCGCGCGCCCGTCGCGCACGGGCGCGAACAGCTCGACCCGGCCCGTGCAGGCCGTCTCGGTCGTCTTGTGCCGCACGCCCTCGACGCGCAGCGCGAGCAGCAGCGCGCCGGGCGCCAACTCCGGCGCGCGCTCCAGCACGCCCGTCACCTCGACGGGGTCGCCCGGGGCAATCACGCCGCGCTCGTAGAAGCTGCGCAGGCGCGTCCCCGCGCGCGAAGCCTTCGCCTCAAGCGCCGACAGGGACGCGCCCGCGCAGGCGAAGGCGACGACGACGAGACGCGCGGCCGCGGCCTCCCTCCTTTTAAACGCGGCGAGGGCGGCGGCGGCCGTGGCGAGCGCGGAGAGCGCGACGCATGCGGAGGGAGTCGCGGAGGCCAGTCGCGCCAGCAGCACGCCCGCGGCGAAGGCGGCGGCGAGCGCGGCCAGAGGGTAGGCGCTGAAGTCCGTTCTGCGGGAAGGCTCGTCCATCGTCGGAAACGCCGCGGGGCGCGAACCGTGAGATTCGCCCACCCCGAGCCCGAGGGTGGCGGCCCTCACGGTTCGCGCCCCGCGGCGCTTTGTCTTGTTCGCGCCTTGCGGCGCCTGGGCGGGCGGCGGCGCCCGCGCTCTTTCGAAGTGCTTCCCTTACCTGCCCTGCACGAGCGCCGTCGCGCGGTCTATCTCGGCGGCGACGCGCCCGAGCGCGGCGGCGGCGAGCGTTATCTGCTCGCCCGCCTCCTTCCAGTTGTGCTGCTCGACGGCCTCGCGCACGCCCGGCAGCGTCTTGACGCCGTAGCCGGTGTAGAAGCCCGGCGCGTAGACCTGATGCTTGAACCACGGGCGGCGCGGCAGCCCGGCCTCGCTCGTCATCGAGCGCTCGACGCCCATCAAAATCTGGTCGAGCCGCGCCCGCGCCTCCGCCGAGCGCAGCCGCTCGCGCGACGCCGCGGCGTCGGCCGCCGCGTGGTAGTTCTTCGCGCTCTCCTGCAAACGCGCGAGCGCCGAATGGAGCGGGGCGAAGTCGAGCGCGGGCGCGGGCTCCTCTCTGCGCGGCAGGACGTAGGTCTCCTTCGGGTCGAAGACGGCCGCGTAGGTGCCCTCCTCGATGCGCCTGTTCTTCTCGGCTATCTCGTCGCGCGTGTCGTCGGCGAGCTTCGTCACCTCTTTGACGTAGCGCCCGACGGTGTCGGCGAGGTTCGAGAAGGTGAAGGGCAGCGTGTCGGCCTCGGCGAAGCGGAGCGTGATGCGGCCCGCCACCTGCGCGAGCGCGACGCCGTAGTCGAAGCCGGGGTCGCCGAAGCGCGTGTAGTGGTCGAACGAGTCGTAGATGGAGTGGTAGGAGCCGCCGCCGTCCTCGCCGCCGAAGCCGACGTTGAGCGAGGCGACGCCGAGGTGTTGCAGGAAGGGCGTGTAGTCGGAGCCGGAGCCGAGCGCGCCGATGCGCAGGTCTTCGCGCTCGCGCGCCTCCTTCCGCTCGTCGGCGCCGCCTTCGAGAATCCTCTGCGCGCGCTCGCGCTCCCACACGGAGATTTTCTTCTGCGGGTCTACGACGTCGCGCGCCACCTCGTTGACGAATTTTTCGAGCGTGTGCGAGCCGCCGACGCCGAGGAAGCCGCGGCCGTTCGAGTCGGAGTTGAGATAAAGCACGGCCTTGCGGCGCAGCTCGTCGGCGTGCGTCTCGGCCCACTCGGTCGAGCCGAGGAGCCCCGGCTCCTCGCCGTCCCACGCGCAGTAGACGATTGTCCGCTTCGGCTTCCAACCCGCCTTCGCCAGCTCGCCGACGGCGCGCGCCTCTTCGAGCAGCGCGACCATGCCGCTCACCGGGTCGTCGGCGCCGTTGACCCACGCGTCGTGGTGGTTGCCGCGGACGACCCACTCGTCGGGCCGCTCGTTCCCCTTGAGCCGCGCGATGACGTTGAAGATTGGCTTGGTGTCCCAGTTGAATTCGAGCTTGAGGCGGACGGCCGCCGGGCCGGGGCCGAGGTGGTAGGTGAGCGGGAGCGCGCCGCGCCACGCGGCGGGCGCGACGGGGCCGCCGAGCGCGCGCAGCAGCGGCAGCGCGTCGCCGTAGGAGATGGGCATCACCGGAATCTTCGTCAGCGTCGGCGCGTCCTTGAGGGCGAGCCGCTTGGCGCCCTTGACCGAGCCGACGCCGGGCGTCAGCGGGTCGCCGGGGAAGACGGGCATGTCGGCGACCGAGCCGCGCTGCGCGCCCCACTCGTTGCGCCACGCGCCCTTCGGGTAGACGTCGCCCTGGAAGTAGCCGTCGTCGCGCGGGTCGGAGTAGATGAGGCAGCCGACCGCGCCGCGCTCGGCCGCCACCTTCGGCTTGATGCCGCGCCACGAGCCGCCGTAGCGCGCCAGCACCACCTTCCCCTTCACGTCGATGCCGCGCCGCTCCAGCTCCTCGTAGTCGCGCGGGACGCCGTAGTTGACGTAGACGAGCTGCCCCGTCACGTCGCCGTCCGTCGAGTAGGCGTTGTAGACGGGGAGCTGCTCGGCGGCCTGACCCGAGGTCGCGTCCTCCTTCAGCTCGGGCTCCGAGAGGCGCGCGGCGTAGCGCTCGGGCGCGGTCAGCTCAAGCAGGCGCGTCTTCGGCGTCGGGAAGAGCACGTCGAAGGACTCGACCTGCGCGTCGTAGCCCCAGGAGCGGAGGAGGCCGGCCATGAACTCGGCGTTGTCGCGGTCGTGCGGCGAGCCGACGTGGTGCGGGCGCGCGGAGAGTCGGCGCATCCACTCGCGCAGGTTCTCCTTCTTCAGCAGCGAGTCGAAGCGCGCTTCGAGCGCGCGCTGGCGCGCGGCGCCCTCGGCCGTGAAGCCGGTCAGGGCGCGCGCCCCTTGCGCGGGCGGCCCGGCCTGCGCCGCGGCGAGCGCGCAGAGCAGCAGGAGTGCGGCGAGGGGGCGCAGGCGAAGAAGACGCATCGAGACCTCCGGCGAAAGTTCGGGGCGGATTAAATGACTTGCGGCGTGAGGACTTTATTACAGGCGCGCGGCGGCGGCAAGGAGTAATTTCTGAAGATTTGCCACAGAGACACAGAGGCACAGAGGTTTTAAGAACTTCAAATTTCAGATTTGAAATTTCAAATCCCTAAAACCTCTGTGCCTCTGTGTCTCTGTGGCTAACGCTTTCTGACTTTCACCCGGCAGACGCGGGATACTAACGGCCGCGCGGGACGGTCACTTGCACGCTGCCCGTCGAGGCGTTGCCCGCCGCGTCGGCGCAGGTGACCGCGATGGTGTAGACGCGCCCCGCGCCCGCGCCCGAGCGCTCGGCCCGCAGTTGCAGGCGGTGTTCGTCGAGGACGAGCCAGTCGGGCGCGGTGTCGCCGTCGCCCGTGCCGCTGACGGGCTCGTTGCTGGCGACGGCGAGCGAGCAGGTCACGCCGCCCGAGTTGTCGGAGGCGCCGTAGCTGACGAGGACGTCGCGCAGCTTGTGGTTCGGCGACGTGAGCGCCGACGGGCTCGCCGACGGGGCCGTCAGCGTCGGGCTCGTCGTGTCTATCCTGACGACGAGGCTCGCCACCGCGCTCGCGTTCCCGGCGTTGTCGATGGCGCGCAGGTAGACGGTGTGGACGCCCTGCTGGGTTATCTGGAAGCTCGCGGCCGACCCGGCCGCGACCGTGGGCGCGCCGCCGCCGACCCAGTAGCGAAGCTCCCTGACGCCGCTGCCCGCGTCCGTCGCGCCGAGGTTGACGGTGACGGGCGTCGCGTTGTGCCAGCCGCCGGCGTTGGCCGCGGGGCTGACCGTGACGACGGCCGCGGGCGCGGCCGTGTCAACGGCGGCGGGCGCGGGCAGGAGCACGACGCCCGTGCGCGGCGCGAGCGCGACCGAGACGTGGCCGCCGGAGACCGTGTAGCTCGTGCCGGTCAACACGTCCACGAGCGAGGCGCCGTCGGCGAAGTGCGCGGCGACGGGGACGCCCGCCGTGTTGGCGCCCGCGCCGTTGTTGAGCGCGACGACCGCCCGCTCCGCCCCGCTCACGCGCGCGAAGGCGTAGGTGTTGTCGTCGGACGCAGACGGCGTGGTGTCGCCCGTCAGCAGCGTCTCGAACGAGCCCTCGCGCAGGCTGACGAACTGCTTACGCATGTGCCCGAGCTTCGTGTAGAAGTCGCGGACGCCTGCGTCGGCCGGGCCGTAGACGTCGGGGTCGCCCGCCTCGTCCTCCCACGGGAAGGGCGCGCGGTTGTACGGGTCGTCCTCGGGGCCGTTCGGGCCGTTGCCTAAGGCGGGCGCGTCAATCGCGCCCTCGTCGCCGTAGTAGACCATCGGCGCGCCGGGGTACGTGAACTGGAAGAGCGCCGAGAGCTTGAGCCGCTGCTTCGCCTCGCCGGGCCCGCCGTCGCCGTCGAGCGTCAGGACGTAGAGCGAGCGGTTCGTGTCGTGCGAGTCGAGCAGGTTGAGCATCGCCGCGGTCGCCTGCGGCGGGTAGTCCTCGCGCACCGAGCGCAGCGCGCGGTCGAACTGGCTCGGGGTGAGCCCGACAATCGTGTTGTCGCCGGAGTTGTCGTTGTCCGACCAGTTCGCGCCGCGCGCGAAGCCGAGGACGTTCTTGCGGAACCGGTAGTTCATCACCGAGTCGAGCTGGTCGCCCGCGAGGTACTGGCTCGCGTCCGGCCAGATTTCGCCGACGAGCGGCCCGTCCGCCTTGTAGCCCTTCGCAAAGGGCCGGTACTCGTGCCACCAGTCGTGGCTGATGTCGTTCGCCACGTCGAAGCGCCAGCCCGCGGCGCCGCGCTCGTACCAGTGTCTGGTCACGTTGTCGGCCGCGCCGCGGTAGAAGAAGTCGCGCACGCCCGCGCCCTCGTTGAAGACCGGGAGGCTGTCGAAGCCGAACCAGCTCTCGTAGTCGGCGTAGGTGCAGGGCGCGTTCGAGTTGAAGAAGTTGTACCAGGCGCGGAAGGGCGAGGACGTCGACTCGCAGCCGCCGTCCGCCGCGTAGCGGTGGTAGCGGTCGAAGTAGCGGCTGTCGGAAGAGGAGTGGTTGAAGACGCCGTCGAAGATGAGGCGCATGCCGCGCCGCTCGGCCTCGGCCGTGAGCGAGGCGAGGGCCGCGTCTCCGCCCAGGGCCGGGTCGACCTCCATGAAGTCGTCCGTGTCGTAGCGGTGGTTCGAGCGCGCCTTGAAGATGGGGTTGAGGTAGATGGCGTCTATGCCGAGCGACTGGAGGTAGTCGAGCTTCTGCTCGACGCCCTTCAGGTCGCCGCCGTAGAACTGCGTGCCGTACTGGTTCTGGAAGGGGCCGGCCGCGCGCGGGTCACCGACGGCCGTGTTCCAGGGCTCGCGCAGGAGCGGCGTCTGGTCGCCGTAGAACGTGGGGCAGCCCGCGGCGGAGCCCGGACGGCAGTAGTCGTTCGAGGGGTCGCCGTTGCGGAAGCGGTCGGGGAAAATCTGGTAGACGTTGGCGTCGCGCAGCCATGCGGGCGTCTGGAAGCCGGGCGCGTAGGCCGTGAGCTGGAAGGCCGGGAACGGCTCGCCGTCGGAGGCCGCGCCCACGCCGCCCTGGTTCAGGTTGTCGTGGTCGCTCACGTAGGAGTCGCTGTAGAAGTCCTCGTCCGACTGGTCGGTGACGCGGAACTTGTAGTAGAGCACCGACGCCGCCGGAGGCGTCTGGAGCGCGAGCGTCCAGACGTCGTACTCCGTGCCGCCCTCGGTTCGGTTCTCAAGGAAGGTCATCGGGTGGTCTACGGGGCCGACGGTCGTGCCCGTGGCGGCGTCGTAGGTGTAGACGCGGGCGTAGACGCCGTCCACGTCGAAGTGCGCGGTGCGGAAGCGGAGCGTCACCTGCGAGCCGGCGGGGACGGCGCCGAAGGGGCTGCGGTAGTAGGAATCGAACGTGTCGTGGCGCAGGCCGTCCCAGTTGACGTCTCCGGCGGGCGTGGGCGTGGGCGCGCCGCCCGACGTGATGGTGAGGACGTGCGAGCCGGGGTTGTAGCTGAACGTCACCTTCTGGCCGGCCGACGCGACGTTGAAGGAGATGTTAGGGCCGTTCTGCGCGCCGCCCTGCCCGTAGTTCTCGTCCCAGCTCTCGCCTATGGCGACCTTCGCCTCGTAGTTGCCGGCGGGGAGCGCGGTCGTCTCGAAGGTGTAGGTGCCGTCGCCGTCCGCGTCTTGCAGCCAGGAGCGCAGGCAGGACGGGTCCCAGTCGCCCCCGCAGCCCAGCTCCGACTGGAAACTCCCGGGCACGGTGGCGATGACCGCGTTCCGGTTGCTCGTCACCCAGTGCGTCTTGTGGTCGTAGTAGAACTTGACGGGCGCGGCCGAGCCGAGACTGAGCGGGATGTTGGGGCCGTTCTGCTGCGCGTTCGCGCCGTAGTTCTCGCCCCAGTTGTCGTTCAAGGGCGCCTTGTACTCCCAGTTGCCGGCGGGGACGTCGAACGCGCCCTGCCAGACGCCGTCGTTGGCGTCGTAGCCCAGGTGCGTGCTGCCGCACTCGGGCTGCCAGTCCCCGGGGCAGCCGAGTTCGCTCTGGAGGCTGCCGGCGATGGTGACCGTCGTCGGGTTCGGCGTGTGAGAGGCGCGCGCCACGGGGCCGTAGTGGAAGAGCAGGGCGGCGGCGGCCAGCCCGAGCGCCGCGGCGCAGGCCGCGAGGCGGAAGGGTTTGGGGAACGACATGAAAGACTCCTTGAGGTGGCCCGGGCGCGCGGCAGGCGGCCGGAATTTTTGCCGACGTTAGAAAGTTCTTTTGGCTCTTTAAAA
The DNA here is from genome assembly GCA_036387455.1 of Pyrinomonadaceae bacterium. GTDB lineage: Bacteria > Acidobacteriota > Blastocatellia > Pyrinomonadales > Pyrinomonadaceae > QHXN01. The sequence continues at coordinate 23,819 of DASVTS010000083.1, forward strand.
AGGCTGGGAAGGAAACCCGCGGGCGAACGCAAATTTTGTCAGCCAGCCTGGCTTTGTTCGGGACGGCAACTTACGTTAATCACGCCGGGGAGTCAAGCCGGCGGTCAGGAAAATCCGAGGCACCTCGCGTCCGGGCGTTCTCGCCGCGCGCGGACTCGTGTACAATCCCGCCATCCCGAGGCCGCGCACAGAGTCTCCCCTCCCCGCGCCGGCCCCGCCCGTCTCTTCCGAAGGAGTAAAGCCATGACGCTTCGTGTGCCGCTCAGGTCGCTCGCGCTCTCACTGCTCGTCCTCTCGGCGGCCTCCGCCGCGCAAATCCCGCCGGTCAAACAGGAGTCCGAGGAGGAGAAGGCGAAGGCGCGGAAGGAGCTTGAGCGGAAGGCGCTCGTGCTGCTCGAAGAGACGCTGCAAGGGGCGCAGCTGCTCAAGCTCCCGGAGAACCGCGCCGCCATCCGTTTGCAGGCCGCAGACCTCTTCTGGGCGCGGGACGAGAAGCGCGCGCGCTCCCTCTTCCGCGACGCCGCCGCCGACCTCGCCGCCGCGCGGGCGCAGGAGGCGGGGCGCGGCCGCGCCGGCTGGATGTTGATGCAGTTGCGCTCGCAGCTCCTCTACACGGCGGCGGCGCGCGACCCGCAGCTCGCGCTCGAACTCCTGCGCGACACGCGGCCGCCGGCCGAGGGCGCGGAGGCGTCCGAAGACCCGGAGCAGGAGCTGAGGCTCGAACAGTCCATCGTCGCGCAGGCGTCGGATTCCGACCCGAAGGCCATGCTGAAGATGGCCGAGGAGAGTCTGGACAAGGGCGTCACCTTCGGCACGCTGGGCGTCCTCCAGCGGCTCCGGCAGAAGGACGCGGAGTCCGCGACGAAGCTGACGCACGCCATCGTCCAGAAGCTGCGCGGGCAGGGCCTCACCGGCGGGCGCGAGGCGTTCTCGGTGGCCGCCTCGCTGCTCCACGCCGTGCTGCTGCCGCAGTCCGGCGAGCAGTACGTCTACGTCCAGAACGTGCCGGTGCGCCCGGCCGAGAAGCCGAAGCCGCTCGTGATGGAGGAGGGCGACGTGCGCGAGCTGGCGGACATCGTGGTGGGCGCGGCGCTCAAGGACTCGTCGGCGATGGGCGCCTACGGGCTGATACTGTCGGTGCGCCCGCTCCTGCCGGAGTTGGAGAAGCGCGTGCCGGCGCGCGCGGCGCAGCTCCGCGCGCGGATGGCCGAGATAGACAAGATGCTCGACCCGCGCATGCGCGCCTGGGCGCAGTTCGACACGCTCCTGACCAAGCCGGCCGACGCCATCCTCGAAGAGGCCGCGAAGGCCCCGGCGGAGATGAAGGGCGAGCTCGTCAAGACGGCCGCGATGAAGCTGCTCCGCGAAGGCGACGCCGAGCGCGCGCGCCAGGTCGTCTCCGAGCATCTGCGCGGGCAGGAGCGCGACCAGATGCTTTCGGTCGTGGACCAGGAGGAGATCGCGCGCGCCTTCGAGAAGGGCAACCCCGAGGCGGCCCGCGCCGTCGTCTCGCGCATCAAGTCGAAGGAGCGGCGCGCGGGCGCGCTGGCGGAGCTGGCGGTGGCGGCGGCGCTGAAGGGCGACAAGAAGACGGCCTCGCAACTGCTGGAGGAGGCGCGCGGGCTCGTCGACCGCCAGCCCGACAACGAGAAGGAGATAGAGGCGCTGCTCGAAGTCGCGCGCGGCTACGCGCTGGTCGAGCCCGCGAAGACCTTCGAGATGATAGACCCGCTCATCGACCAGGCGAACGACATGCTCTCGGCGGCGGCGCTGCTGGAGAAGTTCGGGCAGGGCGGCGGGCTCTTCCGCAAGGGCGAGATGATCGTCTCGCTCAGCCTCGGCGAGCTGGGCGGCGCCCACGCGCGCTACGTGAGGGCGCTCGCGGAGCTCTCGCGCGTGGACTTCGACCGCACGAAGGCCACCGCCGACCGCTTCAGCCGCGACGAGACGCGCCTCATGGCCCGCCTCGTCATCGCCCGCAGCGTCCTCTCCGACCGCCTCGGCCCCGCCGACGCGCCCAGGGGCGGCCCCATCATCCTCGGCGGCGGCACGCTCTCCGCACAGTGAGCGCGCCCACGTCCGTATTCGTCAGTCCTGCGTGAAGAGGTGGGCGACCGTTTCGACGTGGTGGGTCTGGGGGAACATGTCGAAGGCGCGGAGGGAGTCGAGGCGGTAGCCGGCGTCGAGGAGGGCGCGGAGGTCGCGCGCGAGGGTGGCGGGGTCGCAGGAGACGTAGGAGACGTGCCGGGGCCGGAGGCGGATGATGCCGCGGACGGCCTCGGGCTCGGCGCCGGCGCGGGGCGGGTCGAGGAGGATGAAGTCGGCGCGGTCGAGTTCTTCGGCGCGGTGCGCGAGCCATTCTCCGACCGGGGAGGTCTCGACGCGGGCGTTCGTGAGCGAGGCGTCCGCGAGGTTGCGGCACGCGTAACGGGCCGCCGCCGCGTTGCCCTCGACGGCGACGACGCGGGCGAAGCGGCGCGCGAGCGGGAGCGTGAAGAGGCCGACGCCGCTGTAGAGGTCGAGCGCCGTCCCGCCGTCCGCGGCCCCGTCCCCCGGCGCCGCGCCGCGCAGGCCCTCGGCGACGAGCGGTTCGAGGAGCGCGTGGTTAATCTGGAAGAAGCAGCCGGCGTCGAAGCGGTAGGTCTCGCCGCCGATGCGCCGCACCTGCTCGCCGTCGTCGCCCGCCTCGACCGCGGGGTCGAGCGCGACCCCCTCGTCGCCCGCCACCGCCTCGAACTCCGAAGCGTGCGGCAGCCGCCCCTCCTTCATCAAGCCGCGCAGGCGCAGCAGGCGCTCGTTGACCGGCGGGGCCGCGACGGGGCAGTCGGCCACGTCGCAGACGCGGTGCGTGCCGCGCTCGTAGTAACCGAGCAGGCGGCGGCGCGCGTCGTGCTGCCAGCGCGCGCGCGATCGGTAGCGCCAGATTTCGGGCGACGGCTCGACCGTGATTTCGCCGGGCGGCTCGACGCGCGCCATGCGGCGCAGGCAGTCTCGGATTATCTCCGCCTTGGCGGCGAGCTGCGCCTCGTAACCCAGTTGTTGGAAGTCGCAGCCGCCGCAGCGGCCGAAGTACGGGCAGGGCGGCTCGACGCGCGCGGGCGAGGGTTCGAGCACCTCCGCGACCGTGGCGAAGGCCGTGCGCCCGCGCACCGACTCGACGCGCACGCGCGCGAGGTCGCCCGGCGCGGCCAGGCTCACCAGAATCGTCAAGCCCTCACCGTGCGCGAGCCCCACGCCGCCCGGCAGCATGCGCTCGACCCTCACGTCGAGCACCGCGCCCGCCCGCAAGCCCCCGCCCCGCGGCGTCTGTCTACGGTCATTCATGAGTAGTCAGTAGACGGTAGGCAGTAAGCGGAGACTACCGTCTACCGTCTGCTTCCCTCAATACGGATACTGCTGCGGCTGGCCGGGCTGGTACTGCTGCGCGCCCCACTCGGGGGAGGGCGGGGCGGAGTAGCCGGCGTCTACGTTTTCGAGTTCCAGCTCGATGCCGCCGACGAAGCCGGAGGCGACGTTGTAGATGACGCCGCCGAGCGCGCCGGCGATGAAGCCGATGACGCCGTAGAAGATGGGGATGGCGACCATCATCACGAGCCCGATGACGACGCTGCCCGCGCCCGCGCCGGAGGAGCCGCGCCCGCCGCCGGCCAGCACCGCGCCGCCGACGACCATGAAGATGAGGCCGTATATGACGCCGATGATGACGCCGAAGGCGGCCATCGTCACCGCGGTGATTTTGGCGTAGGAGAAGACACCCACGCGCTTGATTTGCACTTTCGCCATCTCGATTCTCCTTCACCCCTCGGGGGAGTTCGGTCTAAAGGTAGAACAGGCTGAGGCGCGGGACGCCGGCCGCCTCGCGCAGGGACTTCGCCAGAAGGTTGTCGAGCGTCTGCTCGTAGGTCGCGCGCTCCATGCGCGCGCGGTAGGGCCGGAGCTGCTCGGCGGCCGAGGCGCGCGCCTCTTCGAGCGCCTCGGCGGGGAGCGACGCGCGCAGCGCGCGGTCTATCAGCGCCTCCAGGTCCGCGAGCGAGCTTTCGAGCAGCTCGGCGTCGGGCCGCGCCGCGCGCCCGAAGTCCTCGGCCAGCTCGCCGAGTCTGACGGAAGCTCGCGCCAGCGCCTCGCCGACCGCGTCCGGCGCCTCGCTGTCCCTCTTCTCCGCGGCGCGCGCAAGCTCCGCGCGGCAGTCCGAGAGGTGCGCCGCGATGACTTCGCGCGGGAAAGGCAGCCCGCGCGTCTCGTCCGTCGCGGGCGCCGGCGTCGGGGCGCCCTCGTCGGCCCCGGCGTGGGCGCCGGTCTGCGATTCGAGCCACTCGGCGTACTGCGCCTCGACCTCCTCCTGGCAGTAGAAGAGCGTCTTGACGGTGCGGTTGCGCGGGCGCGACTCGTAGGTGTCGAAAGACTTCTCGATGCCGCGCAGCACGACGTGGAGCGGGATGCCCATCGCCTTCCAGCTCTCCATCAAAGACCAGTCGAGCGGGCTGACCAGCAGGTGTTTGCCGCGCCGGCGGATGAACGCCTCTTCGACCTCCGTGAAGTAGTTGAAGTAGTTCAGGGGCGCGCGTCCCGCGGTTTCTTCGGCGGCGCGCGCCGCCTCGGCTCTGTCCATCACTTGTCGGCCAGCGGAAATTTTCTTCAGAAGGATTCGGGCGGATGCGAGACCCTCGCACGTGCGCAGCCAGCATGAACAGGCCGCGTTGAATAGTCAAGAGTGGAAGGCAGACGGCGGTTTTCAGGCCGCCGGAAACGGCCCGTGAGCCGGCCGCCTTCCGCCTACTGCCCCTCCCGATTCATCTCGTAGATGAGCCGGAGGCCGTCGAGGGTGAGCGTCTGGTCGACCTCGTCCACGAACTCGGAGGCGGTGGCGATGAGCGGGGCGAGGCCGCCCGTGGCGACGACGCGGGGGCGCCGCCCCAGCTCCTCTATCATCCGCCGGAGGATGCCGTCCACCAGCCCGGCGTAGCCGTAGTAGAGCCCCGACTGGATGGCCGAGACGGTCGAGGTGCCGATGACCCTCTGCGGGCGCTCGATGCCGACGCGCGGCAGGCGCGCCGCGCGCGCAAACAGCGCGTCGGTCGAGATCGAGATGCCGGGCGTGATGACCCCGCCGAGGTAGCGCCCGCCCTCGTCGATGACCTCAAAGTTGGTCGCCGTGCCGAAGTCCACGACGATGCAGGGGGCGCCGTACTTGTGCGTGGCGGCGACGGCGTCGCAGAGGCGGTCGGCGCCCACGTCCGAGGGCGGGTCGTAGAGGATGGTGAGCCCCGTCCGGGCCGCCTCGTCCACGAAGAGCGGCGTGCGGTGGAAGTAGACTTCCGAGAGGCGCTTCAGGGTGTAGTTGAGCTGCGGCACGACCGAGGCGATGGCGACCGCCGTGATGGCCTTGAAGTCGAGCCCCGCGAGCGCGAACAGGTTGCGCGCGTGGACGCCGTACTCGTCCACCGTCCGCGCCCGCTCGGTCGTCAGGCGCCAGTGCCACGCCAGCCCCTCGCCCTCGAACACGCCCAGCGACGTGTTCGTGTTCCCCACGTCCATCACAAGCAACATAAAAGTACTGAGGACTGAGTACTGAGGACTGAGTTAACCGAGGTCCCGCTTCCGCTCGACGGCGCTCCGCAGTCCACCAATAATCCGCCCGACCTCCACTGCTTTTATCATCAACTCATTGAATGAATCTTCGGCGATATGACCCGCATCGCACGCTATATAAAGTTGTGAGCGCAACTCGGCGCAGGAAGCTTTAGCCACCGAGAGGAATTGATGAAACTCAGACGGGCGGCCACGTTCAAAGCCTTCCGCGACGTTCGACATGATTGAGACAGCAGCGCGCCGCATCTGGTCTTTTAGTCCAAAGTCTTTTGAAAAACTTCCCTGCCCCGTCACCCTATAGACCTCCCGTGTCAAAGCGCGCGCCTTCTGCCAAGCAATCAATTCCTCGAAGCGCTCGACTTTAACACCCATAACACTCAGTCCTCAGTACTCAGTACTCAGCACTTCTTCGATTGCGTCGGCGGCGGCCGACGCGCCGTCCTCCGCGCGCACCCGCCGCCCGACTTCCGCGGCGCGCGTAGTGTAACTCTCATCGGCGAGCAGCGCGCGTAATTCTCTCGCGGCGCTCGCCGCGTTGTACTTCGAGCGCGGGAGCACGCGGCCGGCGCCCACGCGGCCGACGCGCGCGCCGTTGTCGAACTGGTCGTGGCTGAAGGGGACGACGAGCGCCGGGATGCCCGCGCGCAGGCCCTGCGCCGTCGTGCCGATGCCGCCCTGGTGGACGACGGCGCGGGCGCGCGGGAGCAGCTCGCCGTAGGGCGCGTAGTCGAAGGCGGCCACGCCCTCGGGCAGTTCGGCGGGGCGGTTGCCCCGCTCGCCGACGAGCAGCAGCGCGCGCACCCCGGCCGCGCGCGCCGCCTCGATTGACGCCTGGTAGAAGTCCCCGGCGACGTAGACGGCCGACGAGCCGAGCGTGAAGACGACCGGCGGCCCGCCCGCGTCGAGAAACTTCAACAGCTCGGGTTCGAGCCCCCCCCGCGCGTCGTCGCCCGCGCGGTCGCGCCGGTCGTAGAAGGGGAAGCCCGTGACGCGCGTCTGCGGCGGCCAGTCGGGCTGGCGCGGGCCGATGACGGAGGAGAAGAGCGCGAGCACCATCCGCGGCGAGTGCTGCCCTTCGAGCATCGGGTTGCCGCCGCGCCCGAGCCCCAGCTCCGCCCGCAGGCGGTAGAGCGGCGCGGCCAGCCGGTCGAGCTTCAGGCGCCCGACGCGCATCGCCGCGCGCGACACCGCGGGGTGCAGCTTCAGCACGTGGTACGTCCACGGCATCTGCGGGAAGACCGGCGGGTCGTAGTTGGAGAACATCGAAATCGGCGCCAGCACCGTGGAGACCCAGGGGATGCCGGTCTTCTCGACGAGCGGCGGGCCGGCGAGCGAGAGGATGTGCGTCACGAGCAGGTCGGCGTCGCGCGTGGCCTCCGCGAGCGCGTCGTACATCCCGCGCAGGTGCGGGTTGATGAAACGCTCGAAGACGCGCTCCGGCCCCTTCTTCGTGTCCACCAGCTCCTCTATCATCCGCGCGACCTCCTCCGGCCGGTCGTAGCCGGGCAGGTCGGGCGGGACGGCGTGCAGCTCCAGCCCCAGCGCGTCGGTCTTCTCGCGGTAGATTTCCGAAGTGGCGATGACCGGCCGGTGCCCCCGCCGCTTCAACTCCAGCGCCACGGCCACGTACGGGTGCACGTCGCCGAACGACCCGACCGTCGAGATGACGACGCGCTTGCCTTGTTGCTCTTTATTCATCGGGGGCCCGTCGCCTGCCTTAATGCCGTGACGTCGCCGGCCGTGACGGTTCTGAGTTGTCCGTCGTCGGTCTCGACGCGGAGGGCGCCGTCGGGGGCGAGGCCGCGGGTGTTGCCCTCGAAGGTCTCGGCGGCGAGGCGGACGCGGACGCGGCGGCCGCGGGCGTAGGAGGACTGCGCCTCCCAGTCGCGCAGCGTCAGGGCCGCGCCGCCGGGCGCGTGGAGCGTCTCGTAGCGGCGCGCGAGCGCGCGCAGGAGCGCCGCGAGGAGTAGTTCCGCATCGGGCGCGCGCCCGGTCTGCCCCTCGACCGAGGTGGCCGCGTCGCGCAACTCTGCGGGGAAGGAGCCCTCCCTGAGGTTGACGCCGACGCCGAGGACGACGGCGCGGCCGCGCGCGCCTTCGGCCGTCTCGGCGAGGATGCCGCAGAGCTTGCGCCCGCCCGCGAGGAGGTCGTTCGGCCACTTGATGTCGGCTTCGAGCCCGGAGGCTTCGGCGAGCGCATCGCGCGCGGCCAGCGCCGCGGCGAGCGTGACGAGTGGCCAGTCGCGCGGCCCGAGCGCGGGGCGCAGCACGACGCTCAGGTAGAGTCCCGCGTCCTTCGGCGAGGCCCACGCGCGCTCGCGGCGCCCGCGCCCCGCCGTCTGCTCGCGCGCCACGACGCACAGCCACTCGGGCGCGCCGAGCGCGGCCTGCCGCGCCGCCTCCGTGTTGGTCGAAGGCAGCGAGTCGAAGCGCAGGATGGTCGGGGTCTTGGGCCGGCTCATTTTGCTTTCGGCGCGCAGAATTCTATAGCGGCGCGCGCCCGCACGCGAGCGGCGCGTGTCGCGGCACGACTTTTCGGCCGCGCGCGGGGCCGGCACGCGCGCACGCGCCGTCGAAACCGTGAGCACGGCCCGCCCGCTTTACGTCGCGGGTCGGGGCCTTTTCTTCACTTCACGTGCGGGCGTCTTAACGGCTGCCGCGCGGCTCGTCCTCGTCGAGGAGGCGGGTCGTGCCCTCGGTGACGCTCAGGGATGAGGCGGCCATGTCGTTCGTGTCGGCGGGGGCTTTGGCGTAGAGGGAGGCGGGGACTGTTCGCGCGGGCGGGAGTTCTCCGCCGCGCCCGCCGGCGAGTTCGGGGGCGGGGGCCGGGGCTTCGGCGGGGCGGCGCTTCGGGGCCTTCACGCCCGGGCCGTGGCCTTCGAGGAGCAGGGCGTAGATGATGCGCATGACGCCGGCCGTCAGGATGAGGCCGGCGAGGATGAGGAAGGGGAAAAGCTCGTCCCTGACCGTGAGGAGGAACGCGACGATGAGGAAGAAGAGCGCGCCGCCGGCCGCAATCATCAAGCCCTTGCGCGTGCCCCTCTGCCGCGGCGTGAGCGTGGCGCCCGCCCCGTCCGGCCCGTCGCGCCGGGCGGGCCGCCCGCCGGACGCCACCACCTCCGCCGCGGCGTCGAGCGGCAGCCCGCAGCGCGAGCAGAAGCTAACCTCTTCGGCGGCCTGCTGGCCGCAGCGCGGACAGAACATGCGTCTCACCTCGCCCGCCGGGGGAATTTGAGAAGGGCGCCCCGTGAACCGCGCGGGGTGCGTCACGGACTACGAGCGGCTGCGGGCGAAAGTTCGTTCGGCGGCGGCGGCTACTCGCGGACGGGCATTTTAACCGCGGGGACGCGGGGACGCGGCTTTAAGATTTTTAGCCGTTCCTCCGCGTCCCCGCGGTCAGTCCCCTCTCGCGTCAGGCGTGCTGCGGCTGGGGCGCGCTGTCGGTCGTCTGCGGCTGGATGCGGTAGCGCAGGAAGGCGCCGCAGCCGCCGACCTCCGCGAGCAGCGCGGGGTCTTCGATGAAGGTGATGCGCGCGCTCGTCTGCCGGGCGCGCGTGACGAGGTCGTCGGCGACGATGACCGAGTCGGGCTCGATGTTGGCGACCGTGCCGCCGTCCTCGCCCACGACGACCGGCTCGGCGACCTCCGCGTCCGAGAGTATCGCCACGTCCTCGCGGTCTCCCTCCACGTGCTGCTGGCGCGCGGCGATGACCAGCTCCTCGACCTGCCCCATCGCCAGCGCTTCGAGCGTGTCGGTCGAGCCGACGACGGCGAGGCCGCCCCCGCGGTACTCGTCGAGCAGGCGCCCGACCTTCTCGACGTCGCTCTCGGCGTCGTGCTCGCGCATGGCCTCCATCGACTCGGCCAGCACCTCGTGCTCGGGCGCGTTGATGTCGAGGCTGAGGACGTCCACTATCTTGTCGGCCACGGTCTTCGGGAACTGCTCCCTGAGCTTGGGGATGATGACCTCGTCGCCGGCGAGGATGATGTGCTGGATGTCGTCCTCGCGCGTGATGCGCTCGAGCTGGTCGGCGACCTCCTTCGCGTGCTGGAGGTGGTACTGTTCGAGGTGGCGCTGGTAGCGCATCTGCGACCACCCGCCGACCTTCGCGCCGCGCGTCTTGACGTTCTGAATCTCGTCGGACGAGAGCGTCTTGCCGCGCCCGATGACGAGCAGGCGCGCGCGGTTGGTGTCGGCGACGAGCACGGCGTAGCGCGGGAACTGGTCCATCAGCCGCGCCAGCGGGTAGAGGTGCGGCTGGTTGTAGATGTAGAGCCGGTGGCTCTCGATGGGGGCGGCCGTCTGGACGGCCTCGAAGAAGTCGTCGGCGCCGGCGCAGGCGAAGACGGCGACGCCGTTCGTCTCCGGGCGCAGCTCGTCGCGCAGGTACTCGTTGATGCGCTCGACGTCGCGCTCGAAGCTCTCGCGCTCCGGGCTGTGCGCCTGGTAGGTGCGCGCGCGCTCGGAGAACTCCTTGCGCAGGAAGCGCTCGAAGTCCTGCCGCCCGTTCTCGTTGGCCTGCGCGTTCAGGTAGAGGCTGACGACCGGCAGCCCCACCGGCTCGAACCCCGCCAGGCGGTCGATAATCTGCTCCAAAGTATTGCTCCCGGCTGCACCACTCTGTGCCATTCGCTTGTGTCTCCCCTCGGCTTAAAAATGTCTGTAAAGCGACGCGGACCGGACGCACGAAGGCGACTCGGCGCCCGCCTCGTCCGGCAAATATTCTTTCGGGGGAATCGTTGCCGCGATATTAGCACGCGCCCGCCCCGCGCTCCAATTCTTCCATAAAGGCGGCGACAGACTCCCGACGCCTGCGCTACAATCTCGGCCGAAGCGACGCACGGAAAATTGAAGCTCCCCGCACGGAAGCTCGCCCTAAACATTCGCCGCCGGAGGTCTGCGATGAGACTGTCACGCCGCACGAGGAGGGAACGCGCGCTCGCGCCCGCGTTCGTGTTTCTGCCGCTCCTGTCCGCCCTTCTCCTGTCCTGCGGGCCGCCGCCCGCCGGGAACGTCAACGCCCCGCCTCAGGGCGCGGGCACGCCCACGGCCGCCGAGGCCGAGAAGTTCATGGCCGACGCCGAGAGGCGGCTCAACGAGCTGGGCCTGAGGGCGCAGCGCGCCTCGTGGGTGCAGAGCACCTTCATCACGGAGGACACGGAGGTGCTGGCCGCCGACACCAACAAGGACTACATCGCGGCCGTCACGGAGCTGGCCGAGGCGTCGCGCCGCTTCGACCCCGTCGAGAAGCCCGCGGCGCTGGCGCGCAAGTTCGCGCTCCTCAAGCTGGCGCTCGTGCTCCCCGCCCCGGCCGACCCCGCGGAGCGCGACGAGCTGACGAAAATCGCCGCCTCGATGGAGAGCGACTACGGCAAGGGCAAGTGGTGCCCCGACGGCCCCGCGGGCAAGTGCCTCACGCTCTCCGACATGGAGCCCATCCTCGCCAACAGCCGCGACCCCGAGGAGCTGAAGCGCGTCTGGGCCGGCTGGGCCACCGTCTCGCCGCCCTACCGGCAGAAGTACGCGCGCTTCGTCGAGCTGTCGAACAAGGGCGCGAAGGAGATGGGCTTCAGGGACGTGGGCGCGATGTGGCGCTCGAACTTCGACATGCCGCCCGACGAGTTCGCCGCCGAGATGGAGAGGCTGTGGCAGCAGGTCAGGCCGCTTTACAACTCGCTCTACGTCTACACGCGCGCGAGGCTCAACCAGAAGTACGGCGACGCGGTCGTGCCGAAGAACGCGCCCATCCCCGCGCACCTGCTCGGCAACATGTGGAGCCAGGAGTGGGGCAACATCTACCCGCTGCTCGCGCCGCCCGCGGGCGACCCCGGCTACGACCTGACCGAGATTCTCAAGCGGCGCAACACCGACCCAAAGCAGCTCGTCCGCTACGGCGAGGGCTTCTTCACCTCGCTCGGCTTCGAGCCGCTGCCCGCGACCTTCTGGGAGCGCTCGCTCTTCACGAAGCCGGCCGACCGCGAGGTCGTCTGCCACGCCAGCGCGTGGGACATCGACGCGCAGAAGGACGTGCGCCTCAAGATGTGCATCCAGATCAACGACGTGGACTTCCAGACCGTCCACCACGAGCTGGGGCACAACTACTACCAGATGGCCTACGCCGGCCAGCCCTACCTCTTCCAGAGCAGCGCCAACGAGGGCTTCCACGAGGCCATCGGCGACGCCGTCGCGCTCTCGGTCACGCCCGAGTACCTCAGGCAGCTCGGCCTCATCGAGCGCGTGCCGGACGCCTCCGCCGACACCGGCCTCCTCCTCAAGAGCGCGCTCGCCAAGGTCGCCTTCCTGCCCTTCGGCTACCTCGTCGACCAGTGGCGCTGGAAGGTCTTCTCGGGCGAGGTCGGCCCCGGCGATTACAACAAAGCCTGGTGGGACCTGCGCACGAAGTACCAGGGCATCGTCCCGCCGGTCGCGCGCGGCGAGCAGGACTTCGACGCGGGCGCGAAGTACCACGTCGCGGCCAACACGCCCTACGCGCGCTACTTCCTCGCCGCCATCCTCCAGTTCCAGTTCCACCGCGCGATGTGCAAGCAGGCGGGCTTCCAGGGGCCGCTCCACCGCTGCTCGGTCTACGGCAACAAGGAGGTCGGCGCGCGCCTGAAGAAGATGCTTGAGCTGGGGCAGAGCCGCCCGTGGCCCGATGCTCTGAAGGAGCTGACCGGCGAGGACAAGATGGACGCCACCGCCATCATCGACTACTACGCGCCGCTCAAGGCGTGGCTCGACGAGCAGAACAAGACGCTCGCGCCCGAGGCCGCCGCCGCGGCCAACCCTTGGTGACGGAAAGCCCGCGCGGGAACCAGGGGCCGGCCGGAACAGCCCCGGCGTCGAGAGAGGTGAAGGCCGGGGGCGGGGCGTTGACGCCGTGCCACGTCAAC
>DASVTS010000084.1:0-43647 GCA_036387455.1 Pyrinomonadaceae bacterium
CACGCACCGGCCGGCGAGTTCGGCGCCGCGCGGCGTGAGCGTGACCGAGAGCGTGTCGAGCATCCAGCGGTGCGAGGTGCCGTCGCGCGAGAGCACGGGCTGCGTCGGCGTGCGGCGGAGGATGGCGCCGCGCCGGAGCAGCCCGAGCAGCTCCGCGCGGTCTTCCTGAAAACCGCCGGGCAGCGCCGAGAGGGTCGCCGACATCGCTTCGCGCAAGGGTCCCCGCTCCTCCTCAGACGTAAGGGTTCGACGGCAGCGCGAGGCTGAGATAGCGGCCGTCGAGGTGAACCATCAGGTCGCGCTCGACGAACTCGCCCAGCGCCTCCTCGACCCACGGCGCGGCGTCGAAGCGCGCGGCCAGCTCCTTCGGCGTGCGCGCGTCGGCGCAGAACTCGTAGAGCGCGGCCCGCTCCCCCGTGTAGGTCGTCTCTTTCGCGCTTCCGTTGCGGCCGTCCTCGACGAAGATGGTGGCCCAGGCTTTGCGGTAACGGAGGTAGGGCCGCGGGCGCTCGCGCCAGCGCCGCTGCCAGAGCTCGACCGCCGCGAAGAGTTCTTCGTAACCCGCCTCGCCGACGGTGTCGCCCATCTCGTGCTCGTAGTAGTAGGAGACGCGCCTGAGGTCGAAGCGGTCTTTCGGGAAGAGGAAGTCGTAGACGGGCGAGTAGGTGAGCCGCGTGACGGACTGCGTCTCGGGCTCGGTGAACATGGGCGAGCCGCGGTCGGCGCGCGCCTGCGCCGCGGCCCACGGCGGCTGCCAGTGGTGAATCTTCGGCATCAGCTCGCACTGGAGGCTGAAGTCCTCGGGGCGCTCGCCGGGGAAGCGGACGAGGATGTTGTAGAGGTTGTTGATGCCGTAGTAGGTGCACCACTTGACGAGTTCGAGGTTGCGCATCCCCGTCGTGTGCTTCCTCATCAGCTTGAGGACGTGCGTGGAAAAACTCTCGACGCCGGGCTGGATGGAGAAGAGGCCGCCGGCGCGCATCAGCTTCAACTGCGCGCGCGTCAGGCTCGGCCGCACCTCGTAGTGGAGCCGGATGTCCGTGTTGGCGCCGGCCAGCCGGCCGAAGAGCTTGTCGATGTACTCGGGCGCCATGATGTTGTCGATGGCGTTGAAGTCGAGTATCCGGTAGCGGCGCGAGAGCGCCTCCAACTGCTCGATCACCTGCGCGGCGTCCTTCGCGCGGAACTCCATGCCGGCGCGGTTCAGGCCGCAGAAGGTGCAGTGGTTCTTGACGCCCCACCAGCAGCCGCGCGCCGTCTCGATGGGCAGCATCGGCTCCTGCGCGCCGCGCCAGTTGACGTAGCCGCCCTCGCGGCGCGCGTAGAAGTACTCGTCGAAATCGGGCGCGGGCGTGCGGTTCATGTCCTTGAGGTTCGGCGCGCGCCCGTTGAAGACGACCTCGCCGCGGTCGCGCCACATCAGGCCCGGAAGGCCCCGCATCGTCTCGCCCGCGTAGAGCCGCCTGACCATCTCCGGGAAAGTCTCTTCGGCGTCGCCGCAGTGGACGTAGTCGACCTGCGGGCAGCCGCGCATGATCTCCTCGGCGATGTCGTCCTCGAAGCCGGCGCCGCCCATGATGACGGGGAGGTCGGGGTGGCGCTCCTTGAGGCGGCGCGCGAGGGCGACGCTGGCGAGCATCTGCTGGAAGCAGACCGAGAGGCCGACGAGGCCGAAGCGGCGCCAGTCGATGCTCTCGACGCAGAAGTCGAGGAAGGCGGGCACCGCCGCGTCGCGCACGCGCAGGAGGTCTTCGACCGTCGAGCCCGCCTGCTCGCAGATCGCGCGGAGGCTCGGCCCGTAAAGGCGGAAGTAGCCGTTGTCGTCGGCGAAGTCGCCGAAGGCCGCGCGCGCCCAGACCCACTCGCCCACCATGCAGGGGTAGACGTCGGCCAGCGCCTCGTTGAGCGGCCAGCCGACGTGCGTGCCGAAGTACATGAAGAGCGAGAAGGTCTGCGCCGGGATTCCCTCGCGCTCAAGGGTCGGCTTGAGCAGCCCGAGCTGGAAGGACGGGAAGCGGGCTGACAGCGTCGGCATGCTGACGAGGGCGACGGGCCTGGGCGTGCTGGTCATCTCAAACTCCGCTTGCGGAAGGTTGAAGTCGGGAGGATGAAGGGTGAGGGATGAAGGTCAGGCAGTATGCCTTTCCTCCCTCACCCTCCCGCCTCCCGGCGTGCTCACTCCTCCTCCGCCGGCGCCTGCGGCGCGACCTCGGGAATCGGCTGGTACTTCTTCGTCGTCTCGGGCGCGACCTCGGGAATCGGCCTCGGGCTGCTTTCGGGCGCGACTTCCGGAATCGGCTTCGAGGGCGCGACCTCGGGGATGGGCCGGGTCGGCGCCACCTCCGGAATCGGGTAACCCGGCGCGACCTCGGGGATGGGCCGCGAGGGGCGCTCGGGCGCTATCTCGGGCGCGACCTCGGTGATGGGGCGCGCGGGCCTCTGCGGCGCGACCTCGGGGACGGGGTAGCCCGTCTTGTCGGGCGCGATTTCGGGGATGGGCCTCGTGGGCGCGACTTCGGGGATGGGCCTCTGCGGCGCGACCTCGGGAATCGGGTAGCCCGGCCTTTCCGGGGCGACCTCGGGGACCGGGCGGCCGGGCCTGTCGGGCGCGACCTCCGTGATGGTTCCCTTCTTCGGGTGTTCGGGATGTTCCGGGTGCTCAGGATGGGTCGGGTGGTCAGGTCTCTTATCCTTTTCGCTCATGACGATTCTCCTGTCTGTGTGAGCAGTTTCGGTAACGTGTCAAAGGCTGGAAAGGCGTCCCTCGGCCGGGCGTTTCGGCGCGCCGCCCTCCGAAGGCGGCGGCACCAGAGGCGGAAGCTCAGACCCGCCGTCGAATGAAGGGGGTCACCGGGGCAAAAATGCGTACGGCGGAAGCCGGCGGGGTAAAGCAGTGTGTCGTGAGACCGGCCGAGGCAAGCTGGCGCCGCTAGTTCCCTGCGACTGCTTTGCGAGGGTATCTTGAGTCGAGCGCATGCAGGTTAAGGCCGGTCGCGCCGAACTGTCAATAGAAACTGTACGGAAGCGGGCGCGGGCGCTAGTTGAACCAGCTGACGACGGTGAAGCGCTCGCCGCGCGTGACGGGCGCGACCTCGTGGACGGTGTCGGAGCGGAACGCGACGAGGAGGCCCGCCGCGCCCTTGACGGGGAAGACGACCGGGCCCGCGTGCCCCTCGCCCCGCGCGCGGTAGATGAGGAGTTCGCCGCCGCCGAAGCTCCCCGCCGCCGGCACGTCCGACCCGCCGTTGAGGAAGACGACCACGGACACCCTGCGCACGCGCAGGTGGTCGAATTCGAGCTGGTCCGTGTCCCCGTCCTGGTGCCTGACGAAGAAGTCGCCCTCCCCGTAGCGGAGGAACTGCGGCGGCTCGCAGTCCCTCAGGCTCAGCCCGAAGTGGCGCCCGACCCCTTCGCGCAACTCCCGGAGACGCCGCCCCACGTCCGCGACGGTCGCGGCCGAGACTTCGAGGCTCGTCGTCTTGCGCACGTCCCGGTGCACCACGCCTTCGGCGCCCTCTATGTAGACCGGCGCCGGGTGGCCCGCGGCCGCGCGCGCCTCGTCCCTCACGGCCGCGCACTCCCGCGGGTCGAGGAAGTCGCGCACGAGGAAGAGCCCCGAGGCGGCCGGCGAATCAATTATCTCCATGCCTTAGCTCACCCGCACCCAATCGGTTATCCTTCACTTCACACACCCATTTTACATTCGAGGGGGTTTTGGAGTGAGGAGACCTGTTTACCTTCTGTCCGCGCCGTCAATCCTGTCAGGTTCGCCGGAAGGCTTCGGGCGGTAGCCGGATGCACTCACCCGAAGACGAACGAAGCGTGTTGCGCACCTCCGCCGGGGATTTCCCCCTGAACGAATACCGGCTCCGCCTGGGCGGCCGGGAGTGGACGATTCTGCACGTGGGCTCCGTCCTCAGCAGCGAGGACGAGCAACGCTTCCTGACCGAGCTGAAGGGGCGCGTTCCTTACGGCGTCGCGCTCTGGCCGGCGGCCATCGCCCTCGCGCACGACGTCGCCTCGCGCGCCGAAGACCTCGCCGGCCGGCGTGTGCTCGAGCTGGGGGCGGGCACGGGGCTGCCCGGAATCGTCGCGGCGACGCTCGGGGCGAGGGTGGTGCAGACCGACCGCGACGAACTGGCGATGTCGGCCTGCGGGCGCAACTGTGAGCGGAACGGGGCCGGGGCGGTCGAGCGCCGGCCGGCCGACTGGGCGAGCTGGGACGACGCAGGCAGCTACGACTTCATCATCGGCTCGGACATCCTCTACAACGAGGAGATGCACGCGCACCTGCGGAGGATATTCGAAGGCAACCTCGCGCGCGGCGGGCGGGTGTTACTCTCCGACCCCTTCCGCGCCGTGAGCCTCCGCCTGTTGGAGGCGTTGGAGGCGGAGGGCTGGGCGGTCACGCTGAGCAAGTGGAGCGTGGGCGAGGAGGCTTCACCGCGGCCCGTGGCGGTCTACGAGCTGACGGCGCCCCGGCCCGGCTGAAACGCCGGACGTGCGGGCGGGTGCGAAGTGAAATTCTTTGAGCGGGTTCAAGATTTAAACGTCGCCGCCTCTGCGCCGTCGCGCGACCGCGGCGCTGTGCAGGTCGCGCTTGACGGCGATGCGCTGGACGTAGACGGCCGTCGTCGAGAGGTCCGCGTGGTCGAGCGCGTCCTGCGTGGCGGTCATCGACCCCGTCTCCTCGGCGACGATGCGCGCGTAGGTGTGCCGCGTCTGGTGCAGGTGGACACTCCCCAGCCCGGCCGCGCGCGCGTACAGCTTCAGGTTGCGGGCGAAGGCGTGAGAGGTGAGCGCGTCGCCCGACAGCCTCGCGTGGTCGTGGCGCGTCCACAAGGGGGCGTCGGTCTTCAGCACGTGCAGCCGCTTCGACGCCGAAAGGTAGTCGAGCAGCGCCGCCCGCACCTCCGCGTCCTGCACTTCCCTCGCCCGGTAGCGCCCGCCCTTGACCAGCCCGCCGATGACGAGCCCCGCGTCTAGGACCGTCACGTCCCGACCGCGCAGGGAGATGACCTCCTCCCGGCGCATCCCCGTGCTCGTATACAGCAGCAGCAACGCGAGGTCGCGCTTCGCCACCACGTCGCCGCCCGCGGCCTTCCGGCCGACGACCTCCGTCACGGCCCGCAACTCCTCGTCCGTCCAGGCCTTCGTCGCCTCCGTCTGGTACGGGCGCACGCGCTTCGGCCGTGCGAGCAGCGCCGGGTTCTGACGCGGGGACGCGCCGCCCCCCGGCTGCCCCAAAGCCCAGCGGTAAAATGACGAGAGGAAGGAGACGCGCGCGTAGATGGTGGCCGGGCGCCTGCCCTCCTCCCTCATCCGCTCGCACCAGGCGCCGACGTCCGTCGGCTCTACATCAAAGGGACTCTTCTGCACCCAGTCGAAGAATGCTTCGACCACCTTCCGCTTATTCCGCAACACCTCGCCCCGGCGGCGCGAAGAGACGCCGGTCGAGGCGGCGGCCCACAACTCGACCGCGGTGCGTAAAACCGCCCGGCGGCCGTCGCCCGGGGCGAGCGCCGCCTTGACTGACGGCACGCCGGAATCATCTTCCGCAGACACGGACGTGTTCACGACTCCCTCACGCGCGGATTGCCCTTCCGCCAAGCTTGCTCTTTCAAATCGGAGTCTAACATTTTCCACGTTCATGTTTACAGAAATCAGGTATTTGTGTAACCTACATTTATCAAATTTTTAAGTATTATTCTTTCTATGGATAAATAAATCAATGATTCTTCTATTGTGAAACATCATCCTCACCGACTGTCCTGGCAAGACTGTTCACGCTATTTAATGCTTGAAACATGGACGTGGCTTACGAGCACTCGATCGTTAATCTGTAGTGTCGGGTGCCTTTTGGTAGTGAGGGTACCTGACGTCATCCCTATGTGAGATTGGCAATTAACACAATCCGTGTTCGTCGTCAGTCACAACCAGCAGCGATGTGTGAGAGCCACTAGTGGGGTCAGCCGCCCACGAAGCGCACTTAACCAAGCACGTGCCCGCCTGAGCGTGAAACAGAGAGTCTTTGAGTCGCTTGAAGGGTTCGGTGGCGCTGTCACCCAGGTGTTAAAGGTCGGCTGTTGGAAGGGTCAAACGAGATGTCGAGCTCAATCCTAAAGATCACCACTAGGAGATTCTCTCCAAGCAATAGACGGGGTCTCGAACGTCTTCCACCCTGGGCATCAAACGTGATTTCCGATTGAGCTTAAACCACGGACTTGATGTTAATAGCACCCGGCAGAAGACGTAAATTCCGTTGACAATCACGCATAAATCCGCATAATGCCGCAGGATAGCGCGCATATTATTCCACGTTGAGACATAATGTCACGCAATAGACCAAGAAAAGAGCCTCAACTCCCCGCCGGCAAACTCTCTTTGCAGGGCGCGGCGGAGTTCCTGGGTGTGTCCCGTCATAAGG
The DNA here is from genome assembly GCA_036387455.1 of Pyrinomonadaceae bacterium. Taxonomy (GTDB): domain Bacteria; phylum Acidobacteriota; class Blastocatellia; order Pyrinomonadales; family Pyrinomonadaceae; genus QHXN01. The sequence goes on from DASVTS010000084.1 coordinate 6,428, forward strand.
TGGCGCGGTTGGTTAAGAAGGGTACCATCAAGGGGGAGAGATTCGACCTCGACGAGCGGGTTGTGCTCTTCGACGTCGGCGACCTGAAACACCTGAAGGGGGGCGGGACGAATGGAAGCCGTCATCGCGGTCGCTAATCAGAAAGGCGGCGTGGGAAAGAGCGTTACCTCCGCCTCGCTCGCGGCCGAATTGGCCCAGCGCGGGCACCAGACGCTCCTGATCGACGCCGACCCGCAGGCCAACGCGACAGCGCATTTCCTTCCCTATGAACAAGTTACGGTCTCAATCGGCGACGTAATGGTGGAACTCGGGACCACCGAGACAGTCCCCTTCAAGGGGGCCATAGTAGAAACCGAACTCGAGCACCTGGACCTCGTCCCTTCCTCTATCAAATTCTCCAACTTCGAGAAAGAGCCGTCGATCGCGATCAGCCGTCTGCGCACACACGTGGACTCGCTTAAGGATGAGTACGAGTTTGTCGTCATCGACACGCCCCCGACGCTGGGCCAAATCCTGACGACGTCACTGCTTGCCGCCACGCACATGCTGATCCCCGTCTCGGCACACCCGCTCGCCCAGGACGGCCTTCAGTACCTGATGCACACATTCAAGCAGGTCTGCGGCCTCAACCCCCGCCTCAAGCTCCTCGGGATCGTGTCTACCATGTTCGACACGAGGACTACGGTGTCGGCCGAATCTCATAAAATGCTCGTGGAGAAGTTCGGCGACGTGGTGTTTGACACCATGATTCACACTAACGTGAAGCTCGCCGAATCTCCGTCCTACAACCGTCCTGTCCAACTCTACGCGCCAAACTCTCGCGCCGCGGTGCTCTACTCCGACCTGACGGACGAAATTCTTGCCCGACTGAAGGAGATGACTGGTTCAAAGAACATTCACTTGCTCAAGGACAAAGGCGGCGCTACGGCGGCCCGTTAGGAGACTCTCTGTAGGTGGCTAATTCCAAGCAAAAGCCTGTGCCCGAAGGGTCGAAGAGGAGTCCTGGCAAGTCCAAGTTCTCCATGCCCCGGAAAGAAGCTCCGCCCATCGACGGGAGCTATCTGGACAGGCTTTTCACCGACTTCAAAAATCAGTCGCAAGAGGTTCAGGGTCAAGAACTTACGGCCGACACTACGGACTCGCCAACTGTTCTTCAGGGGGGTTCCGCCGAGGCGTTGGGGAACCAACATTCCGAGGTCGGTGACGCTCCACCTGTAATGCCTGCCGTAGAGTTTGGGGAAGCCAATCTCCGAGGGCCAGCATCGCCTAGGTTGGCCCCCTTCCCGCAGATCGAACCCGTAGAGTCTCCAAAGGCACCTCAGGAATTCACGACAGTCCCTAGTTCTTCAAGCACTCCTTCGCGGCCGAGCCACGTACCCAGAGCTATATCCCAGCGGGAGAAGCTGCGTGCATCTGCTCACCAGAGTATCGCCGGCGACGACTCACAATTACTCGATAAATGGAAGAAAAAGCACCGGCTGAGCAAGGGAGAATTCAAGGTTCTCAGGGTGATGCTTGTTTTATGCCATCAAGGTGGTGGCGACTCCTGTTTCATCAAGATTCCTCACCTGATGGAAGCCGCTGAACTCAGGGAGCGCCAGACACAGTTAGTTCTTAAAAGCCTCAGAGAACTCGGCCTGATCGATAAAATTGCTGATTACTCCAACGTCGACCGCCGGGGAACCCAATACAGAGTAAATCTCGAAGCGGAATAGTTCTCTCCTTAAGCTATCATTCCCTTTATTTTCTTGATTTAGATAACTATTGCTAGAAAACTGCGGGGTGCACTAATTAATGCACCCCGCATAACTTACTGCGGGGTGCATTAATTAGTGCACCCCGTAATAATAAATGCACCCCGCATAATTTACTGCGCCCCGTACTTAATAGTGCGCCCCGTAGTATTTGTTACACCCCGTAGAAAAAATCGCACCCCGTCAAAATTAGTGCACCCCGTATTTTTTAGTGCGGGGTGCACTAAAAAATGCAGTCTTCACAGGAATTTAAGAATGGTGTAGCTATTAGGGAGGATCGATAAAGGGTGCTAGAGATAGCGCCAAAAAGCAGATGACCCGAAGCGGCTGAGTTTGGCGACTGCACTCGCTCCGGGTCAAATGAAAAACTCGCTTGGACGGCGAGCCGGTATTTGTGTGTCAAAACCTGAATGCAATTCTACACACGCCGGTTCTTACTGTCAAGCCTTTTGTTTACAAGGAATTGACCATGACATTACGGGCGCTGGAGGGTCAGCGGTTCGTCCGGAAAACGCAGCTCGCGCCGGGCGAATACCGGAAGAACTTTCACCAGATCGACCGGGAGATTCTAACGGCCGTCACTTCAGCAGAAGCCGACGCTGTAACTCCATTGATGAGCAAGATTTACCTTCGTCTCGTCAATGCTCCCGAGCGATTCTGGGAACGGGAAGGTGTATTACGGATCGAGGCCGAGGCTAGGGAAGAGAAGGTGGTGAAGGCGTGGACCGTGCTCTGTGACCTAGTAGGTGTCTCATCTGCTACGGCGAGCAAGGCGCTACGCTGGATGCACGAGCAGGGAATCATCGGCTATTTCTCGGGTAAGAACGGCGTCGGCCTTCGGATATTCCTCAATCGCGCGGCCTCTTCCATCGGGGTGCGTCAGCGTCAAGGCGGCGAAAAAATTTTGGCCTTTCCTCCTGCTTCATCTGCGAATGAGGTCACTTCGCTGAATGAACCAGCCTTTAATGTCCCCTTCGGGGATTTAGAGAGTTCAGACACAGATAATAAATCCCGCGCGCCAAAAAACGGCGCGGATGCCACGCCGTTGGTTAAGAACTCACCCAACCAGGCAGGGCACACACCAACCGCGCGGATTCCCGGCATGCCCCGGAGTGAAGTCCTTTCACAAATCACAAACGTATTCTCGCTCGAATACGCAGTCACACGGCTGAGGGCGGAGCTAGAGCCGGCGATGCAGGCGGCGGCCCGTCAGGCGGCGGCGCGCGAGCACGAGCGGACCCGGGAGTGGCTGGAGAGCAAGGGACTCCCGAAGGCCGCGCGCGTGGCGCAACGCGAAACCTACGACGTGCTCAGAAAGTACGGCGTCATCGAAGGGACGTCGCACCCCTCACGCTCACAGGCCGAAGTCGGCCGGAGCACCTGCGCAGCGACCGGCCCGCGCCTAATCTCGGATGACGAAGTTAATGAACTTGCACAGGCCTGCTTAGCGATGTTCGAGACTCAGGGGCGGCCGGTCGAAGTGACCCTCTCCGAGATGGGTTCCGGGGCGGGAGGGTTCCTGCTACCGGAGGACGCCCAACGAGTGCAGGAAAAAGCTAACTCATTATTCACGGCCGTCAACAAGAGAGGGGAATGAGAGGATGTATCTTCCATGTCGACCAGACACGACATGCGGGGAGTGACCCTGCTTCCCAAAGGTCAGGACCTAAGCTAAGCCAAGACGAACCGGCCGGAACGCTGGCTAACGATTCGCCAGGTGGCCTCTTCTTCACCGCTACTAACTGTAGCCGAATTATTTTTTGCAAGGCTATCGGAAAAACCTCAGACGGAGAGGTGTGGCGGACGAGAGTAGGGCCGCCACCCTGCCGCACACCCTCTCTAAATGCTTGACAGGAGGTTTGAAATGACTTCCGCGCACGCGCCCCGCGCCTGCATCGCTCTCACGCTGCTGCTCAACTTTTGCTTACCGACGGCGCGGGCCGAGTCCACCCGGCACGCCTTCGGGAGTCTCGGCGAAGGCGCACCGGCCGTCCAGTCGCAGGGCTCGCCGCAGGCGGGGGATTCGAGCGAGGAAGGACGGCTCGCACGGCGGGTTGAGGAACTGGCCGACAACTTGGAGTACGCCGCCGCCGTCGAGGAGGCGACGCACCTGCTCGCCCTGCGGGAGCGGGCCGCAAGCGCGTGCCGCCCGCCAGCTGCCGCCGTCGCTCGGAAGGCTGCGTCCCGCCGAGCCGGAGGACGCGGTCTTCTTCTACTTCGCGGGCCACGGGCTCGCGCGCGGCAACAGGTTCTATCTGGTGCCGCACGACCTGGGCGACGGCGGGGCCGCGGCGGGGCTGCGCGCGTTGCTCGACCGCAGCATCGACGACCGGGAGCTTGAATCGGCCTTCGAAGGGATCGACGCCGCGCAGCTCCTTCTGGTCGTCGACGCGTGCAACTCGGGTCAGGCCCTCGATTCGGAGGAGCGGCGCAGGGGGCCTTTGAACACGAAGGGGTTGGCGCAGCTCGCGTACGAGAAGGGGATGTACGTCCTGACGGCGGCGCAGAGTTACCAGCAGGCGGTCGCCTCAAACGCGCTCGGCCACGGGTACCTGACCTACGCGCTGGCCGAGGGGCTGACGACGGCCTCGGCGGACAGGGCGCCGGCCGACGGCCGGATACAGCTCAGGGAGTGGCTGAACTACGCGACAGAGCGCGTGCCGCAGCTGCGGCGACCGGCCGCCTCCGAGAAGAGGGGGGAGCTCGTTCAAGAGCCGGCGGCGCGCCCTCCGGGTAGCGACGCGCAAACGCCGAGGGTCTATTACCGGCGGGAGGACGACGCCCCCGACTTCATCGTCGGCACCGTCAACTGACGGGGCCCGCCTACCGAAAAACGTTTGCTGCGCCATTCGCGACGGAAGTATGATGTCGCAAAAGGAAGAGATGAAAGCGGAGGTGATTTATGAGCTCCCACCCCTCGGCTTTTCGCGCCCGTACCCTGCTGGTCCTCCTGTCACTCACCCTTTCGATGTCCGTGGGCTACCGCCTTGCGCCGCCCGCCGCCGCACAGAATAACAAGGAGAAGGGTCGGCGCGAGAGGGCTCCCGGTCGGAGTGTCCCGGCCGCGCGTGAGTTGGAGCAAGCCCCGGCGGTGGCCCGACTGCCGGCCGAATCCAACCGCTGGGCGGTCGTCGTCGGGGTGGACGAGTTTAGTGATAAGAAGATTAGAAGCCTCCGCGGGGCGGCCAACGACGCGGGCATGCTCAAGGAGGTGCTGTCCACTCAAGCCGGCTTCCCTGAAGACCACATCCACCTGCTCGCTTCCGACCAGCCGGGCGATCACCAGCCGACGCGAGCGAACATTCTGTACTGGTTATCGGCGCTCGCCGGCCGCGTGAAGGAGGACGGGCTGCTGCTGATGGCCTTCTCCAGTCACGGGATTACGCGTCAGGGTGAAGGGTATTTATTCGCCTCTGACTCGCGGACGAGCGACGACCCGGAATTTTTAGAGGAGTCGGCGCTCAGCGTGACGAGGCTGCGCGAGCGGATACTGAAGACGGGCGCGGGCCAGGTCGTGTTGCTGCTCGACGCCTGCCGGAGCACGCCGGGCGAAGTCAGGGCCGGCGAGACGGGCTCCGAGCCGCTGTCGGCCGCCTTCGTCAAGGGCTTCAACTTCGACACCCGTAACCGCGGGGTGCGGGCGTTCGCCATCTTCCACGCGACGGACGTCGGGAAGTACGCGTACGAGTTCAAGGAGGAGCGGCAGGGCTACTTCACCTGGGCGGTGGTCAAGGGGCTCAAAGGTGAAGCCGCGAACGAGCGGGGCGAGGTGACCCTGCAAGGGCTCGTGGACTACGTGGAAGAGGTGGTGCCGCGAAAAGTGCTGGCCGACCTCGGGAAAGAACAGATACCGATTCACGAGATCAAGGGCTATAAGACGAGCAAGCTGGTGCTCTCGCTGGGGAAGGCGGCGGGGCCGGGCGTGGAGGCCACGTCCGAATACAGCGAGTGGAAGGCCGTCGAGAACACCGAAGACGTCAACACCCTCAGGAGGTTCGTCGAGAAGTACCCGCGCGGCCCCCATTCCGACATCGCCCGCAAGCGGATCGACAGCCTGGAGGAGGCCGCGAGCGAGAGGAGGGCGCGCGAGGAGCGCGAGGAGGCCACGCGGAAGCTCGAAGAGAAGGCGGCCTACTCCAAGTTGTTCTACGTGGGGAAGCAGGGCGGCTGGAAGGGCGGCTGGCAGGTCAACGGGCTGTTGTACGTCACCCTGGACGGGCTCAAGTACTACGAGTACGGCAAGGATTCGAACCCCGTCAATAATTTCGTGATCCCCTGCGAGGAGATCGAAGAGGCCAAGGCGAACCAGCCGCTGCCGATGGTGGCGACGAATCTCGCCACCGCCTTGTCCCTAATGCTCAAGCCGCCGCCGTCCGACTTTCACTTGAAATATTGGGAGCAGAAAATTGACCTGTTCCCTACCCCCCTATCCGCGGATGTCAAGAATCTGATTCTGGGCACGATCCACGGCAACTGCGGCGAGCGGCTCGGCACCGCCCCGGCTAAGTCGCGTTCAAGGGCCGAGGCGGAAAAATCCGTTAAGAAAGGGATCGGTTCGGCGAAAGGTGCGAAGTGGGCCGAGGCGGAGGCGCACTTCAAAAAGGCCGCGGAGGTCGAGCCGGGTTACGCCCACTGGCGCGCGTACCTCGGCGTGGCCGCCGGGGAACAGGGGAAGTGGACTGAGGCCGAGGCGCACTTCCGAGAAGCGTTACGTTTGGAGCCCGACCAGGCCCAATGGCACATTGACCTGGGTCGCATCTTGAAGCGGCAGCGTCAGGGCATGGAGGAGGCCGAAGTTCACTTCCGAAGGGCGGTGGCATTGACCGTCAACGACCCGGAAGCCCTGACAGAGCTCGGGCAGTTCCTGACCGAGCAGGGCGGAAACATGGACGAGGCTCTGCTGATGCTCAAGCGCGCCGAGGCCGCCGCACCGTATGACGCGCAGGTTCAACTCAGGTTGGGATGGGCCTACTTCATGTCGGGCCGCGATGACGAGGCCGAGCAGTATCTGAAGAACGCCGCCAAGATTGCCCCGGAGCTGGCGGAGGCGCAGGAGCGGTTGGGAGACTTTTACAGCTCGCTAAACCAGATGCTCGCGGCGTCGAAAGCGTGGAAGAAGGCGCTCTCGTCCACGAAGCGCGCGGAAGACAAGGCCCGGCTGAAGGCCAAGCTGGCCGCCGAAATGAAGCGGGGGCAGTAAAGTTGTAGGCGTTTCGTCGGTCGTCCGGCGACAGTCTCAGCAGTGAGAGTCTCACCGTCTGCCTTCAGTCTTTCCGGGCGCGAGTGCTGAGGCGCGGGCGTCGAAGTCAAAATCAATTCGCGAAAGGAATCACTTAATGAAGGCGGTCAAGATAATGTCGGTGCTACTGTGCGCCGCGGTGTGCGCCTCGGGGCTCATCGACACCGCGGCGCTTGTCCGCGCGCCGCAGGGGGAGGCAGACGCGGAGGAGATACGCAGGATTTGGGATGAAGGGCTTGTGCGCCAGAGGAAGGCTTCGCCGCAGTCCGCCACGCCGCAGTATCGCCGTGTGACGCGGCCGCTCCCGCGGAGTCAGGGGACGTCGCCCGTCCCACAGTCCGCCCAGGCGGTCGTCGGGGTTACCGTCTGGCGGCTGCGGCCGTCGGCCTCAGACGACGAAGTCAGGGAGTTAATACACGAGAGAACCGGCCCGGATGACGAAGAGAAGCGGGTCAGCATGACGCCGGTGCGGGTGGAGGCCGAAACGCCGCTCGACAAGGGCGAGCGGGTGCGCATCAGCATCGAGTCGTCACGCGAGGGCTACCTCTACGTCGTGGATCGCGAGCTGTACGAGGACGGTTCCAAAGGCCGCCCGCTACTCATCTTCCCGACCGAGCGCACGCTCGAAGGGAACAACCACGTGCGCGCGGGGCGGCCGGTCACGATTCCCGCCAAGACCGACGACCCGCCTTACTTCACCGTCAGGCCCAACCCGAACCGGCGCGATCAGGTCGCCGAGCAACTCCTGATCATCATCTCCGACCAGCCGTTGAGCCTGCCGCTGACGCCCCAGGCTCAAGTCCTCCGAACGAATACGGTGAACACGTGGGAGGCGCGTTGGGCCGCCCCGTTCGAACGGGTGGAGCAGGTCGGGGGCGCGGGCCGGCCCATCACCAAGGCGGAGTCGGAGGCGGCCGGCGACGAAGTGCGCGAGCTGTGGCAGGGTGACCCCGCCCCGCAATCCGTCTACCGCCTGCGGCGGCGTACGTCGAACCCGTTCCTGCTCAAGGTGAGTCTGCCCTTCAAGAGACGGTAGGGCACACGGGCTGCGCGTGCATTGCTCCCGCGGGCCGGCTAACGTCTGGGCCTGGCAACGACCAATGGCCGCGCCTCCCGCTCCCTGCGGTAGAAGGCCCGCGGCCGTTGCAAGTCGTCGTCCGCCGCCGCCGCCGGGCGCGCCGGGCCGCGGGCCGGGTCATGCGTGACCTCTCTTTTCTCCTCCCCCTCGCGCTGCATGTTCGGCACCCTCGCGACGGCATAGTCCAGCCACTCCCGAATCGTCACCTCGCCGTCCTGCGGCTCAGAGTCCGCCTTGACGCGTCGGATGCCTTCTTCGACGAGCGCGTAGGTGAGGTAGCCGTGCTGGTAATTTTTTGACCCGCGCGCCGCCTGAAAGCCCTGCGCCGCGGCGAGGATGTACATGCCCTTCTCGTAGGCGAGCTGCGCCAACCCCTTCGAGTTCATCGGGCCGCGCCGTCGCTCCTCGGCCTCCACGGCCTGCCCCGAGTTACAGGCGTCAATCACCAACAGCATCCGGCCCGGGCTGACTCGCTCAAGCGCGCCCTCCATCTCCACGTCCGAGATGCCGTGGGCGCGGATCTGCTCAAGCCCCGCGGCGTCGATCTCTTCCCTGCGCCCCGCATAGCCGAGGTCGTGCGGGATCATGAAGAAGCGGCTCCCCAACGCGATGCCGTGCCCCGCGAAGAAGATGACGACCGTGTCTTCGGGCTCGACCTTGTCCGAAAGCTCTCTGAGAGAGCGGAGCACGTTCTCCTTCGTGGCCTCGGCGTCGTAGAGCGGGACGACCTCCGTCCGCCCGAAGGTCTTCAGAGTCTCCTGCTGACTCTTCAGCTCCGCGCCGAACTCCTGCGCGTCCGGCACCGCGTAGCGCAGGTCGAACTCGCCGTTGGCGTAACGGTTCACCCCGACGGTGATGACGTAGAGCGTCCCCGGCCGCGCCAGCGAGGGGGCGCCCGCTACTTCGAGCACCTCGTCCTCGCTCTTGATGTTGTCCCTGTTGAAGGCGTAGGCCGTGAAGCGGTTTTCGCCCGCGACGAGCTTGACGGTCGTCTCGCAACGGGCTCGCCCCGCGCCGGCCGACTCGCAGCCGCCCTGCCCGCTCAGCACGTCCCCGTGCCACAGCTTCACCAGCGAGCCGTTGCGGAACAGGCGCACGTCCTGAGCGCCCGCGGGGGCGTCCCAGATGTTCACGCGCAGCGCGACACTGCGCCCCGCGACCACGCCTTCGGCGCGCACGAGGCTCAAGACCGGCTGGCGTCTGTCTTTCTGTGCGAGGTTCGAAGGCGCGGGCGGGCGGCGGCCGGCGAAGATGTCCGCGAGCAGGCCGGGCGCGTAAAAGTCGCCGAAGAAGATTTCGACCGGCGCCACCTCCAGCGCGCGCGGCGAGAACCTCCAGATCAACTGCGCCCACCCGCGCGGCGAGCCGTCGAACAGGCCGTCGGGCGTGGCCGCCGCCCATTCGCCGTCGTCGAACTCGTTTAAGGAGGCCAGCAGCCGCCGCCCCTTCGTCGTCCAGAATTTCACCGTGGCGTCGCCGCCGCTCGTGGCGAAGCTCCGGCCGCCCGGGTGAAAGGCTATCGAGCCGATGGTGCCGGAGTGCGCGGAGAAGTTGTGCACGCGACGGCCCGTCCGCGTGTCCCAGACCATGACCGTACCGTAGATGAAGCCCGCGGCCAGCAGCGTCCCGTCGCGGTTGAAGGCCAGCGCCGAGGGCTCCGGAATCCCTTCGGCCTGCGTCGTCCGGCCGGTCAGCTCCAACGGAATCTCCGCCCCCGTCGCCGTGTTGAAGGCTTGAATCGCGCCGCTGTCTTCCGCGTTGCCGTAAGCGCCGGGGGCTCCGGCGAGGGAGCCGGCGCTGACCACCACCTTCCCGTCCGGGCTGACGGCGATGTAATGGGTGTTGTTGCTGAAGTTGGTCTCGAACGTGCGCTTCGGCTTAGTGCCGGTCGCGTCGCTCACCACCGTGCCGTCCCAGAAAGTCTTCCCATCCTCGCTGAGGACGAGCATTGCGTCGTCAAGGTGGTATTCGGGCACGGACGAGTCGATAAGCAGGCCGAGCGGCTTGCCGCTCTGCAAGCCCCAGACCTGCGAAATAACCGCCCGGCCGTCGCGACCGCTGATGAGCAGCTTGTCGGCCCCGGCGAAGCTGACCCTCAACCCGGTGGCGAACGCCACCGGGAGACTCGCGACGAGGACGCCCTTCGCGGTGTCGAACACGTCTACCTTCGTCCCGTCCTTGCCGAGTAAGGCGACCCGGCCCGCGTCGGCGCTGTAGCCGAGTGCGCCCTTGTAGCTGAGGTTTCTCGCGGGCCAGCCGCCCGTCGCGTCCCAGACGGTCGTCGTCTGCGCGTTCGAAGTCGCGAACGTCTTCCCGTCGCGGCCGAAGCCGACGGAGTTGACGGCCAGGGCGGCGCCCCGGAAGTAGGTCGTGCGGCCCGTCGCCGGCTCCCAGAGGCTGAGGCTCCGGCCGCCCGCGGCGAGGAGTTGCCCGTCCGCCGAGAAGGTCACAGGGTTGTCGTAACATTCGCCGTCGCCGTCGCCGCCCGCGGCGCGGCTCTTCGCGCCCTTCGGTTCGGCGCAGCCGACGCCTTCGACCGTGCGCACGAGGGCGCCGCTCCGTGCGTCCCACAGCTTGACCTGCCTGCCGCCCGAGGCGAAGGAAGCGCCGGCCGGGTGGAAGACGATTCTTCCTTCCACCGAATCGTCGAACCGGCGGAGCAGCCGGCCGCTCGACGGCTCCCAGTAAGTGACGTAGCGCGGGCCGGGCGTCTCGTCGATTGTCATATACGTGCGGTCGTCCGCGAGGGCCAGCACCTTCCCGTCGGGGCTAAAGGCCAGGGAGGTTATCAGGTCGGCGGTCGACCTGGGATTCCCCATGCGCTTCTTCGGGCCGCCGAAAGCCGCGGTGACGTTGATCTGTTTGAGAGGCGCGCGGCCGGCGCGCGCCCCCCAGACGTTGATGAAGTGCGGCGACTCTTCGTCGTCCGGCCACGCGCTGGCGGCGAGGAGGCTCCCGTCAGGGCTGAACGCGAGCGCGGTGATCTGGTAGTTGTTCTTGTCGCCGGGGATGGCGCGGAGGGTCTTGCCGTCGCGCGCGTTGAGGATGGCTACCGAAGAATCCCACACGTCAACCCGGGAGAAATTGACGGCCGCGCAGGCGACGCTCTTCCCGTCGGGGTGCAGGGCCGCGACCCCGCAGTCGTGTCTCCATAACAGCACGCCGCTGTCCACGTCCCACGCGTTCAGCCGGTTGTCACGGCCGCCGGCGGAAAGCAGCGTGCGGCCGTCGCGGGTGAACGCGACGAAGCTGACATCGCCCGCGTGCCGCGCGAAGCTGCGCAGCAGCTTACCGCCGCGCGCGTCCCAGAGCTTCACGCTTTCGTCCTCTCCGCCCGAGGCGAGCAGACTCTTGTCGGGGCTGATCGCTACGGCCGTCACCAAGCCTCTGTGGCCGTTCTGCGCCACCACCTCGGGCTGCGCCGCGGGCTCGGAACCCGGCCGCGCGCCGCCCGTCTGAGGCGGCACGACCCGGCGACCGCCCGTCGCGGGCGTTTGCGCTTGAGTGGGGTTACAGAGGCCCGTCAGAAACAGGGCGCAGAGGGCGGCGCGGAGTGCCGAGGTCGCGTACGCCTGTGGGGGCATCGTATCTCTCCTTTCGGCGGGGCGTAAGCGAGGCGAGGTCACGCCGGGTGGCGGCGCTGGCCCGGAGCGGCTGGACTGCGCGGGCCGGGTCTTCGAAGCGTCAGGTAAGCTCGGGCTCGCAGAGTCTAGCAGAAGTCGCCGCAGCCACCGCAATTTGTTTTTCGCCGGCGGTCGATTAAAATGGCTGACGAACGGCCGCCCACTTCCCGATGGCTGTACGACCCGCGAATGCCTCGCGCGCCCCATCCATCTCAATTCCCAACGTCAACTGCTCTCAACGAACCACGGAGATTTATGAGCCCGTCGCTTGCCTCCACACTCCTTTCACTCGTTATCGCCTGCACGGGCATCGCCCCGGCGGCCGTCGCGGCACAAGACCTGCCCGCGGCGGGTGTCGTCGAGTTGGCCGCGGGCGGCCGCTTCAAACGCGAGCTGATGGACGGCGAGTCACACGTCTACGAGCTGGAGGCGAAGGCCGGGCAGTTCTGGCGCGTGCTGGCCGAGCAGCAGAACCTGGACGTGACGGTTTCCGTCGCCGACCCTGCCGGCGCGCAGGTCGCCGTCGCAGACAGCCCGAACGGGCGCTTCGGGCAGGAGTCCGCGTCGTTCGTCGCCGCGTCGGGCGGCCGCTACCGCGTAGAGGTTCGCGGGCTGAAAAAGTATGCCGCGCCGGGGGCCTACGAGTTGAGCGCCGAGACGCGCGAAGCGCCGACGCCGGAAGACCTCCGACGCGTCGAGGCCGAGAGACTGCTCGGCGAGGCGCGCGCGCTGCGGCGTGGGGCGACGCCCGAAGGCTGGCCGCGCGCCTTCGACAGCTACATCTCCGCCGCGGCCATCTGGCGCGAGCTGCGCGAGGGCGGCCGTGAGGGCTGGGCGATTCTGGCGGCCGGTTGGACTCAGCAGGCTATGGGCAGGGAGCAGAAGGCGCGCGAACTCTATCGGCAGGCGCTCAGGCTCCTACAGGCGGCCGGCGAGCAGCGCGGCGTCGCCGCCGCGATGTACGAGATCGCGGCCGCCAGCGCCCGTCTGAAGGAGCGGGGCCAGGCCCTCAACTGGTACAACAAGGCGCTGACCCTCTACGACACGCTGGGCGACGACATCCGCGAGGCGCTGGTGCTCAACAACATCGGGACGCTCTACTCGGACAACAACGAGAAGCGCCGCGCTCTGGATTTCTACCAGCGCTCTCGGGAGATTAAGCAGGCGACCGGCGACGCGTCGGCCGGCGTCACGCTGCGCAACATCGCCAACGCCAACTACGACCTCGGCAACAAGGAAGTGGCGATGAGTTTCTACCTCGAAGCGCTTCCCATACTCCAAGCCGCGGGGGATCGTTACTGGGAGGCGCGGACGCTGCGCAGCCTCGGCGTCCTCAACTGGGAGCGGACGGACTACCGGAAGGCGCTCGAATACTACACGCAGGCGCTGGAGGTTTTCGAGGCGCTGCGGGACACCGTTGCGACGGCAGTCACGTACAACAACCTCGGCGACGTGCTCCTCGCACTGGGGCGAAGGGATGAAGCGCTCGACTATTACCAGAGGGGGCTGCGGGCGGCGCAGGAGGGGAACGACAAGGGGCAGGCTGACAGGGCGCACAACGCGCTCGACGGCCTCCAGCCCGGACGGCCCGGTGGCGCGCGTGAAGAGCCGCCGGGGGCCGACGCCTCACCGCTGAGTCCGGGGCGGACGGTGGAGGCCGAGTTCGACGGCGTCGAGACGCACGTCTACCGCCTCGATCTGCGCGCCGGGGAGTTGGTCGAGGTCAGCGCGCTCCAGCGCGGGAGCGACGTCTCGCTGAGCCTGCTCGACCCCGCCGGCCGGCGGCTCGCGGAGGTGAACGTGGTCAGGAAACTCTACGGCCCCGTGCCCGAGAGCTTTCACCATCTGGCCGAGGCGTCCGGGGCATACCTCGTCGAGGTGCGGCGGCTGAACGAGGTCACGCCCGCACGCTACACGCTGGCCGCCGCGGTGAAGGCCGAAGCCACGCCCGCCGACCTCACGCGCATCCGGGCCGAGGCCGCGGTCGCGCTCTGCCTTAAGTTCAAGTACGAGAGGACGCACGCGTCGCGCGAGCGTGCCGTGGAGAAGTGCCGCCAGTCGCTGCCGCTCTGGCGTGAGCTGAAAGACGTGACCGGGGAGGCGCGCGCGCTCAACCACGTGGGCAACATTCTGGACGAGGACGGCCGCCAGGAAGAGGCGCTCTCCTTCTACCACGACGCGCTCGCCCTGCGGCGCGCGGCCGGCGACGGCCTCGGCATCGCCGACACGCTCGGCAACATCGGTCTCATGCACAAGAGGCTGGGCCACAGAGAGCTGGCGATAGATTTCCACCAACAGGCCGTCACAGCTTACAAGGCCGTGAACGAAGCGGGCGACGCGGCCGAGATGCTCGTGCGGCTCTCCGACGTCTACCTGAACTCGAAGGAGTTCGAGCAGGCCACGGAGCGGTGCAGGGAGGCCGCCGCGGTGGCACACGCCGGGGGCGACGCGAAGTGGGAGGGGCACGCGGTCTGGTGCCTGGGCAGTAACGAGTACCGGGCCGGGCGGCCGCGGCAGGCCGAAGAGTACTTCCGCGCGGCACTGCCCCTTTCGGAGAAGGCGGCGGATTGGGAGTTCGTGTCGCGCTCCCACCGGAGCTTGGGGCAGGCGCAGTCCGCGCAGGGGGCGGACGAGGCGGCCGACGCGTCCCTGCGCGAGGCGCTCCGTCTGGCCGAGGAACACGGCTCATACGTGGAGGCCGCCGCCGCGCACGAGGCGCTCGGGGCCCTCCATCAGAAGCGCGGCGACGCCGCCGAGGCGCTCTACTGTTACCGGCAGGCGCTGCGGCTGTGGAGCCGCCAGGGCTTAAAGTTTGACGCCGACCGGACGGCCGGTCTGGTGAACGAGCTGTCGGCCCGCCTCGCGAAGGTGACCGACGCCCCGACGCCGTCCCGTTCGCGGCCGCAACTCTCGACCCAGGTCGGCCACAGCGCGGCGGTGCTGGCGGTCAGGTACAGCCCCGACGGGAAGCTGCTCGCCTCGGCCGGCGAGGACGACGTAATCAGGATTTGGGATGTGGTCACCGGGCAGGAGCTGCGCTCGCTGGTCGGCCACAGCGAGTCGACCGCGGCGCTGGCCTTCAGCCCCGCCGACCGCCTGCTCGCCTCCGCGGGCGGCGACCGCGCGATCAGGGTCTGGGACGTAGAGACGGGCCAGGAGTTACAGCCTTTCCTCGGTCACATCAGGCCGATCCACTCCATCGCCTTCAGCCCCGACGGCGCGACGCTGGCCTCGGCGAGCGACGGGGAGACTTTCCGCGTCTGGGACGTACGGACTCGGAAGCAGAAGTACCCGACCGTCACGGCCCACGTGGGCGAAGTCTATCAGGTGGCGTTCAACCATGACGGGACGCTCATCGCCTCGGCGGGCGAGGACAAGACGGTCAAGGTGTGGGAGGCGGCGACGGGCCGCCTCGTCAAAGTCCTCAACTGCCCCGGCCCGATGAGAGCCGTGGCCTTCAGCCCGGACGGGAGGACGCTGGCCGCCGGGTGCCAGGATAAAAAAATCTACCTCTGGGCGGTCGAGGGCTGGCGCGACCTCGGGCAGCTCAAAGACCACACCGGCGCAGTGATGTCCGTCGCCTTCGCCCCGGCCGGCGACGCTCTCCTCTCGGCCGGTGAAGACGGCACCGTCAAGCTGTGGGACGTGCAGACCGCGAAGGTGCGGCGGACGTACGCGGGGCACGAGGGGGCCGTCCGGGGCGTCGCCTTCGACGCGGGCGGGAAGTCTTTCGTTTCGGCCGGCGAGGACACGACCGTCCAACTCTGGGACGTTGACAGCGAGACGGCGACGCGCACGCTGGGCGGGCGTCAGACCGCCTCGTCGTCCGTGGCCTACAGCGGCGACGGCCGGTGGCTGGCGCAGGCCGTCGGCCACCAGATCGTGCTCTGGGACTTGAAGGGCGGCGCGAGCGTGGGCGTCTTCAGCGGCCACAGCGGGCAGATCATGTCGCTGGCCTTCAGCCCCGACACTCGGCTGCTCGCCTCGGCCAGCGTGGATCGCACGGCCAAGCTCTGGGACGTGAGTACGATGAAGGTCGTGCATCACCTGACGCGCCACAGCATGGACGTCAACGCCGTCGCCTTCAGCCCCGACGGGCGGACGCTCGTGACGGTCGGCGACGACAAGAGAATCAGGCTCTGGAACGTGGCCGACGGCACGGAGAGGAAGAGTCTGCTCGACGAGGCGAAAGTCCAGTCCGCGGCCTACAGCCCCGACGGCCGCTGGTTCGCGACCAGCGACGAGGGCAACACCTTCAGCCTGTGGGACTCCACCACCTACGCCCGCTGGCGGTCGCCGGAGGCCCGGAACACCGTCACCACCGTCGCCTTCAGCCCGGACAAGAGGACGATGGCGACGGGCGACGCCGACGGCATCGTGCGGCTGTGGGACGTGGAGGGCCGACGCCTGCTCTACACGTGCGCGGGCCACGGCGGCATAATCGTCAGCCTGTCGTACGGCCCCGACGGGCGCGTCCTGGCGAGCGGCAGCGACGACGGCACGGTCATCCTCTGGGAGGCGGAGGGCGGCCGCAAGCTCCGCTCGCTGGTCGGCCACACCAGCGTCGTGCACGAGGTCGCCTTCAGCCCCGACGGGCGGACGCTGGCGAGCTCGGGCTTTGACGGCTCGACGCGGCTCTGGGACCCGGAGAGCGCCCAGGTGCGGGCCACGCTGGTCGTCACCGACGTTTCGGGGAACTGGCTCGTCGTCATGCCCAACGGGCTCTTCGACGGGTCGTCGGCGGCGTGGTCGCAGCTCCTCTGGCGCTTCTCGCCGCGGCTCTACGACGTGAAGACGGTCGAAGTCTTCTTCAACGATTTCTTCCGCCCCGGGCTCCTCGCCGACGTGGCCGACGTCAGGCCGCCGGCCGCCCCGCGCGAGATACAGAACATCGACCGGCGGCAGCCGAGCGTGCGCATCACGACCGCCGCGCGGCTGGCGGAGGAGGGGGATGTTGCGGTGGCCGAGAAGGGCGTCGCCGTCGGCGTCGAGGTGGCCGAGGCGCCGCCCGGCGATGGCTACCCGGACGCGGGCGGCGGGGCGCGCGACGTGCGCCTGTTCCGCAACGGGCTGCTCGTCAAGGTCTGGCGCGGCGACGCGCTCGACGGCAGCAGCGGTTGTCAGCCGCTCGGGCAGGGCCGCGCGCGCTGCGAGGCGCGCGTCGGGGTCGTCGCCGGGGAGAACCGCCTCGCGGCCTACGCCTTCAACCGGCAGAACGTCAAGAGCGCCGACGCCGAGGCCGTGGTCGACGGCGGCGCGGCCGACTCGTCGCGCCAGTCCACGCTCTACATCCTCGCGGTCGGCATCAACCGCTACCAGAATCACGAGTTCGACTTGAAGTACGCCGTCCCGGACGCGCAGGACTTCGGCGCGGAGTTGAACCTCCGGCAGAAGGGGCTGAGCCAGTTCCGGCGACGCGAGGTCATCCCGCTCTACAACGAGAGGGCGAGCAAGGACGGCATCGTCAGCGCCCTCAACTCACTCAAAGACCGCGTGCGGCCCGAGGACACCGTCGCCATCTACTTCGCCGGGCACGGCGTCTCCCACGACAAACACTTCGTCCTCGTGCCGCATGACCTCGGCTACGCGGGCAAGCGGGACGACCTCGACGAGAGCGGGCTCGGGGTCATCCTCGACCACGGCATCGCCGACACCGAGCTCGGGGCGATCCTTGAGGGGCTGAACCCCGGCCGGCTGCTGATGGTCATCGACGCCTGCTATTCGGGGCAGGCGCTGAAGTCGGACGAGTGGCGGCAGGGGCCGATGAACTCGAAGGGGCTGGCGCAGCTCGCCTACGAGAAGGGCATGTACGTGCTCACCGCCGCGCAGAGCTTCCAGTCCGCGCACGGCTCGGGGAGGTTCGGCCACGGCTACCTGACCTACGCGCTGGTGGAGGAGGGATTGAGGGGCCTCGCGGCCGACTCGTCCCCGCGGGACGGGCGGGTTCTGCTCAGGGAGTGGTTCGACTACGCCACCTCGCGCGTCCCCAAGATACGGCAGGACGCGGCCGAGCGGCGCGAGCTTATTCACACGAGCGGGAGGCGCGGCGGGCTCGACCCGCGTGACGCGCAGCACCCGCGCGTCTTCTACCGGCGGGAACTCGAAGCCGCCCCCTTCGTCGTCACCGAGGGCGCGGGCTCCGCCGCGAGCGCGCAGGCCGGCGCTGCGCGCGACGCCGACGGCGCTAAACCCTGAAGGCCCCCGCGCGGCTCAGTGGTGTTCGAGCACGAGCGCGTACACCAGCGTGTCGCCCCGCGCCTCGACCTCGGTTCGCTTCAGTTCGTCTGACCTCGTGACCTTCGGCGGCGTGGCGGAGTGGCGGGCGAGCGCGTCTCGCACCGCGGCGATGTCGCCCGGCACGGTCACCGCGCCCCTGTCCTGGTCCTTGCGCGCGGCGACCATCCGCGCGGCGGCCTCAAGCTCGCCGACGCGGTCGGACGACCAGACCAGCCAGAGCTTCTCCTTGCCCTCTTCGGGGTCGAACTTGAGCCATTTGTCGCTCTCGCCCGGGAAGGTAAGGACTCGGTCGGCGTCGATTCCCGCGGAGCCGTCATTCACCCTCTCGGTCGGGAACAGCATCACGTACTGCGGCAGCCCGCGGCTCGTCTGCGGCCCCTCGTTGATGACGTAGAGGAAGCCGGGCTGCGGGCTGCTGACGTGCAGTTTGATCCGGTAGCGCGCCTCGAAGTTGATCTCGCCCGCGAGGGGGAAGGGCTTCCGGCATTGCGGGTCGGTGTGAGGCTTGCAGACCTGAATCGAGTAGTTCAGGGTGCGGGTCGCCTGCGCGGGCGTCGGCGTCGCGGGC
The DNA here is from genome assembly GCA_036387455.1 of Pyrinomonadaceae bacterium. Taxonomy (GTDB): domain Bacteria; phylum Acidobacteriota; class Blastocatellia; order Pyrinomonadales; family Pyrinomonadaceae; genus QHXN01. Next base: position 24,927 of record DASVTS010000084.1, read on the forward strand.
GGGGTGTGCGTCGGCGAGGGCGTGGGGGTGGCGTCCGTGCCGATGATCCGCGCGGCGGTCTGGTCTAAAGGGCGCGGCCAGGCGAAGAAGAAGCCGGTGAAGATGAAGAAAGAGGTCGCGACCGTGAGGGTGACGAACGACCACGCCAGCGTGAGCGCCAGCGGCTTGAGCGACTTGCTGGTGCTGCGCGCGAACGAGGAGAAGATGACGAGGATTATCATCAGGCCGAACATCAGGACGATGCCGATGACGGCCACGCTCAAGTTCAGTTGAAAGCCGGCGATGATGCTGACGGCCGCCCCGACCCCCGCGACGCCGAGCGCGTATTTGACGGCCGGGACTGCGCGGATGGCCTCCCTCAACACCCTCATCGGTAAGAGCCCGCCGGCCTCTCCCTGCGGCTTCTCGTCGGGTATTTGCGGCTGCGCCTTCTTCGTCCCGGCGACCTTCGCGGAAGGCTCCCGCACTTCGTCGTCCAACTTCCCGGCGGGCGGCTGCGTAAGTATCCCGCCCGGCCCCTCCTCCCGCGCGGCCGGCTCGTCACCGGAGGCCACTTTGCCGGTCAGCCTCTCCGCCACCCTGCGTATGCCCCGCGCGACTTCCGTCATGGCTTGGTCGCGGTCGGGCCAACTCGCCACGGGCTTCGCGTCCTTCGGCAGCGCCTGAAGCTTGCGGAAGGGTGCGCCCTCCCAGTCGACCGAACGGAGGACGACGGGGATGACGACGGCCTCGCCCTTCTTGTGACGTTCGAGGGCCTGTTTCACCTCCACGTCGTTACAGTAATCCGAGGCCATGAAGTCGGGGCTGATGAGGAGGAGGATGATTCGTGCGCTCTTGAGGTGTTCGTCAATCTCCTTGTCCCACTCGCCGCCGGGGGGTATCTCGCGGTCGTGCCATTCCTTAACCACCCCCAGACGGCGCAGGTTCGCCAGGTGCTTGGTCAACTCCTGGCGGAGTTGCTCGTCCTCGTGAGCGTACGAGATGAACAGTTCGACGGAGCCGGGGTTGTTCGTTGACATTACCTTAGCCGTTCCTCCGGTTCTGTTGCAAAGATTGATTCGAAGCAAGTGAGGCCGTGAGGCACCTCACTGTCAGGCGGCGATGCCGAAGAGGCTCTCGACGAACTTCACCTGCCCTGCCGCGTCTCTACCGTCTAATCTCTTGACCTGCCCCTTACCAATCATGTGGAGCGCTTCAACGCCTTCGAGTGTCCGCTCTGCCGCATGGAAGGAGCGGAAGCATTGCATCGCCCGCCACCTCCTGCGGATAGCCCGGTGGTCTTGTCCAATCACATTGTTGAGGCACTTGACGCGCCTAAGTTTGCAGCCGGCGGGTAGTATCTTCTCTTTCACTGAAGTCGCGAAGGCCCCGGGGTAGGAGGCGTGTTTGTCGGTGCCGATGGTGAACGGGAGCCCCCTGTGCTCAGCCCTCAATACTTTCCTGAAGAACCGTTTCGCCGCGGAAACATCGCGTTTCGCGCTGGGCATAAACTCAATTGTATTTCCTTCTTTGTCCACCGCGCGATACAGATATTTACATGACTTCCCGGCTTTGATGTAGGTCTCGTCAACCAGGAAGGACGTGCCGCTCATTTTCAGATGTTGGCGCACACGTTTATTGATTTCCGGGGCGTAACGCTGTACCCAACGAAAGACAGTCGAGTGATCCACGTCGAGTCTGCGCTCCCGCATCATCTCCTCAACATCACGCTAAGAAAGTTGGTAGCGGCAGTACCATCTAACGCACAAAAGAATAATCTTGGGTTCGTAGTGTCGCCATTTGAAAGAGGACTTATTCTGCTTCAGGAGTAGGATTCCCGGAGTGTGCCGGTCGAACTGGAGGGCGGATTATAGCTCACGAGTGATTGTTGCAACACAGCCCTTGGCCACGGGTTGGCCCCAAAGGGAAGTCCGAACGGCGGATTGACATAGTCTCCGCGTTCGTTCTCGGCCGTCCACTCCCCCGTGACCTCGTTTCCTACCTCCCACTCGTCCACATCGCAGCCGGGCTCCGTCGCCGTGCCGCAAAGGCGTTTCCCTCTCGTGTTCGAGAGCTTATTGAGAGTCGCGCAGCATACCGAGCACGCGGACGCCCCTCCTGTGCGCCTCCTTGATGACGGGCAGGTATGCCTCGGGCTTCTCATCCTCCTTGTGGAAGATGAGTCTTACCCACCCGTCAGCCCGCGAGTTGTCAACCATCCGGGAGACGGCGTCGAGGTGGTCACGCGCCTCGGGGCGGAACTGGGGCCGGCGTTGCGGGCGTTGTCGTGTCAGGCGGCGGCGCGCGAGCACGAGCGCACGCGCGAGTGGCTGGAGAGCAGGGGACTGCCGAAGGCGGCCTGCGTGGCGCAGCGAGAGACCTACGACGTGCTAGGAGATACGGCGTCATCGAAGGGGCCTCACGCCCCGCGCGCGCGCGGGCCGACGTCGGCCGGGGCTACGACGAAGCAACCGGGCCGTCACACAAACTGACGGACGAGGAGGTGAATGACTTCGCGGGGGCGGCGGCGGCGATGCTTGAGACTCAGGGGCGACCCGTGGAAGCGACGCTCTCGGCGATGCGCGCGGAGGCGGGAGGTTTCCTGCCGCCGTGGGACGTGGAACGGGTGCGAGAGAGAGTCTGCGCGTTGCTCGCCGACGCCGGCAGGTGAGGGGGGTGAAAAGAGTGACCCGCGTTACCTGCGGCGCCTCAGGAAAAGGAAGAGCAGGACGAGCAGTGCCGTCACCAACAGACTGCCCGGCCAGAGGAAGAACCCGCCGTCGCTGCTATACCCGCCCACGACGCACGCGGGTTGCGAGAGCGCGAGCGTCAGAATCACGAGAGACCATCTCTTCATAAAGTCTTCACCCTTTCCGGCCGACGACTCAACGGCCCCTCCATCTTCGGCGGGCGCCGCCGGAGGGTCAACCGCCGGGCGCGACGAGGCTCGCAATGGCGGAGACGAGTTCGGTCGGCTCGACCGGCTTGGCGAGGTGGGCGTCGAAGCCTGCCGCCAAGGCGCGCCGACGGTCCTCTTCCGTCGCGTACGCCGTGAGGGCGACGGCCGGGATGGCACCCGCCCCCAGGGCCTTCACCCGGCCGGCGAGCGCGTAGCCGTCCTCGCCCGGCATCCCGACGTCGGAGACCAGCACGTCCACCCGCCCGCGCCCGATCAGCTCCATCGCCGCGGCGGCCGAGGCCGCGGTGGCGACTTCCGCGCCCGCCCCGCCCAGGACTATCGCCAACAACTCGCGCGCGTCGGGCTGGTCGTCAACGACGAGGACGCGCAGCCCCCCGAGCGGGGGCACGGCGCCTTCCCCTGAAGGGCGTGAGGGCAGCGGCCCCGAGGTGCCGGGCGTCTTCTCCTCTGCCGCCACCGCCGCGACCGGCAGGCTGATGGTGAAGGTCGAGCCGCGCTGCTCGCCCGCGCTCTCGGCCGAGACGCTGCCGCCGTGCTGCTCGACGAGGTGGCGGACGATGGCGAGGCCGAGGCCGAGGCCGCCGTGCTCGCGCGTGGTCGAGCCGTCGGCCTGTCGGAAGCGCTCGAAGACGTAGGGCAGAAACTCCGGCGCGATGCCCTGCCCGGTGTCGCTCACCCTGACGAGAACGTCCGACCCGTCGCGCTCGACGCGGACGCCGACGCTCCCGCCCTTCGGCGTGAACTTGATGGCGTTCGAGAGCAGGTTCCAGACCACCTGCTGCAAGCGGTCGGGGTCGCCCGTGACGAGGTCGGACTCGCCGTCGAACTCGGCGCCGAGCCGGATGGCCTTCGCGTCGGCCGCCTGCCGCACCGAGTCGAGCGCGGCCTCCACGACGGGCGCGAGTCCGACCTGCCGGGTCTTGAGCAGGAGCTTGCCGCTGATGATGCGCGACACGTCGAGCAGGTCACGGATGAGCTGGTGCTGTGCCTCCGCGTTGCGCTCGATGACGTCCAGGCCGTGCCGGGCCGCGTCGGGGTCGGACGCCGAGGAGCGCAGCACGCGCGCCCACCCGAGGATGGCCGTCAAAGGCGTGCGCAGCTCGTGCGAGAGCGTGGCGAGGAAGACGTCTTTGGCGCGGTTGAGGGCCTCGGCCTCGGCCCGCGCGGCGAGCGCCTCCTCCAGCAGGCGCGCCCGCTCCTCCTGCGCGAGCCGCTCCGCTTCGAGGTGCGCGCGCACCTCGTACTGGCGGCGGCGCGCCCGCAGGGCCGACCGCACGGCGCTGAGGACGGTGATGACCCGCGTCGGGCGCTCGACGAGCGTCACGTTGAGCACGTCGCCCAGGGACTTGAGCGCGCCGGCGTCGCCCGGCGCGGCCTCGGCCCCGCTCGTCAGGATGACGAGCGGGAAGTCCGACCACGCGGGCTGTCGGCCGAGGGCGTCGAGCAGCAGCCGCGTGTTCTCCGGCGACAGGGCCTCCTCCGCGACGAGCGCCGCCCCGGCGCCCTCCGCCCACTTCCCGCACAACTCCCCCATCCCGGCGCAGACCTCGACGGAGATGCCGGCCCCCGACAGGAAGCGCCCCGTCAGGACGGCGTCGCGCCCCGTCGGCGTGAGCAACAGCACGCGCCCGTCGCGCTCTGCGGTCTCAGGCTTCTTCATCGGTGTCGCCGAAAAGCGTGGCGTTCTTCCCGGCGTCGCCGGTGAAGACGGGGACGCCCGTGAGCACCCCGCGGAAGGCGGTCAGCGGGGCGCCGACTTCGACCCCGCGCGCCGAAAGGCGCAGCTCGCGGATGGTGTCTTCGTGGGGGCCGGTGCGCTTCTTGACGACCGAGATGGCCCGGCGGATGGCGCCCGCCGCCTCGAAGTACCGCAGCAGCACGACCGTGTCGGCGAGGTAGCTGACGTCGACGGGCGAGCTCATCGCCGCGCCCATGAGGCCGTGCTGGGCCAGCACCATGATCGTCACGACGCCCTGCTGGTTAAGGTACGTCAGCAGCTCGTGCATCTGCGCGGTCAGGAAGCGCTCGTCCGGCATGGCTTGCAGGTAGCCGTTGAGGCTGTCGATGATGACGACCCGCGCGCCGCCCTCGACCGCCGTGCAGACGGCGTGCGTGAACTCGCCCGGCGACAGCTCGGCCGGGTCCACCTGCTGCACCGACAGGCGCCCGGCCTCGACCTCCGCCCTCAGGTCGGTCCCCATCCCGGACGCGCGGCTCAGGTAGGTGTTCACCCCCTCGTCGAAGAGGAAGGCGGCGGCCCGCTCGCCCCTCCGGACGGCGGCGGCGGCGAAGTGTGTCGCGAGCGACGACTTGCCGGAGCCGGCCGGGCCGAGCAGGAGCGTGGCGGTGCCGCGGTCGAGGCCGCCGCCGAGCAGCGAGTCGAGTTCGGCCACGCCGCTCGGGGACGCCTCGGACCTGAACTCGGCGCGGCGGTCGGCCGCCACCAGCCGCGGGTAGACTTCGAGCCCGCCCGTCCTGATGGTGAAGTCGTGGTAGCCGCCGCGGAAGCGGCTCCCGCGCAGCTTGGAGACGCGCAGCCGCCGCCGCTCCGCCCCGTAGTCGAGCATCAACTGTTCGAGCATCACGACGCCGTGCGCGATGGACTGCACTTGCAGGTCGGAGTCGGCAGAGGTGCGGTCGTCGAGGAGCAGGACGGTGGAGTGGCGCCCGGCGAAGAACTGCTTGAGGGCCAGAATCTGTCGCCGGTAGCGCAGCGGGTCGCGGGCCAGCAGGCGCATCTCCGAGAGCGAGTCGAAGACGACGCGGCGCGGCTGGATGCGCTCGACCTCCTCGATCACGGCCCGCGTCGTCTCGCCCAGCTCGACCTCCGAGGGGTGGAAGATGGTGTACTGCGACTCGGTCTTGAGGCTCTCCTCGGGCGGCACCAGCTCGTGCAGGTTGACCCCTTCGAGCGACCAGCCGTGCGAGCGCGCGACGGCCGTCAGCTCCTCCTTCGTCTCCGAGAGCGTGACGTAGAGCACGGGCTCGCCGAGGCGCGCGCCTTCGAGCAGGAACTGGAGCGCCAACGTCGTCTTGCCCGTGCCCGGGTCGCCCTCCAGGAGGTAGAGGTGGTTGGCCGGGAAGCCGCCGTTGAGCACACTGTCCAGACCCGCGCTGCCGGTCGCCAGCCGCAACTCGCCGCTGCCGCCGGCGGCCCCGCCCTCGTTCGTGGTTGACTGACTCATGTGCCTCATCATGGCACGAAAGGCGCTTTTGATGAAACGGGCTCAATCTCAGCCCGGCGCCCGTCGAAGAACGGAGTGGCCGCGCGGACGATACTTGCCCGCGCGGCCACTCACCGCTTCGCGGCGGCGTTCACTACCGCCCGAACCTGTTCCGGTACTCGTCCGACGAGATGAACGCCTTGACCATCTCGGCCCGGACGTAGTTGCCGCCGAACTCTTCGAGCTTCGAGAGCCAGAACCTCCAGCCGCGAAAGTCCGCGTCCGGCGCTTCGTCGGGGTCGCGGCACAGGTAGCCGTAATACTGCATCAGCACGAAGGCGCGGTTGAGCTCGGCGGTTCGCAGGTCGGCGTCGTCCGCCACCGAGCGCAGTACGGCGGCTCGCTTCTGCGCGTCACCCGGCGTCGCGCCGAGCGAGGCGACGAGCGCAGACTTCTCGGCGGGTGAGGCCAGCGTGCCGCAGTTGCCGACGCCGCCGTTGCCCGTGGCGTGGTTGTCGGTGATGGAGCACTCGTTGACGGTCAGCGTCCCGTTGTTAAAGAGGCCGGCGCTCCCGGCCGCGCTCCCGCCCGAGATGGTCAGGCCCGAGAGGATGACGTTCGCCCCGCCGGCGACGACGAAGACGCGGTTCGCCCTGTTGCCGCTGACGGTCAGGCGCCGGGCGCCGGGGCCGCTCACGTTCACGCTGGCGGTGATGTCGGGCAGCGCGCTCGTCAGGGTGACGGTGCCCGTGACTGTGAAGCCAATCGCGTGCGCCCCGCCCGTGGCGTTGGCCTGCTGGACGGCGGCGCGCAGGGTGCAGTTGCCGGCGCCGTCGTCGCACACGCCGTCGGCCGTGTCGGCGTCGGCGGCGTCGGCGGTCGAGTTGACGGTGAAGCTCGTCGCCGCGAAGGCCGTCGTGGGCCGGAGGAGTTCGAGCGGGCCGGCGGGCAGAGAGGCCAGACAGAGTAACCCTGTCAGGACTACGAGAAGCGTCAAACGTCGGGGGGCGTTTTTGCCGGGGTTGGTGCGGGGCACTAATAATCTCCTTGCGGGCGCCGGCTCGTGACGACGGGCGGGGAGGTAGGGAAGCGACGCGGCGGTAAAAGGCCGGGCGGCGCCGTCGACCGCGCGGGCGTAGTGCGAAAAATGTAACAGGGTAAAGGAAGCGCGTCTGTGATAGGCGTCACGCGGTTTGCCGGGGAGAGGCGCGACCGGGGCTCATTACGTCGGCGGGCATTCCCGGCGCGAGCGAACGTGAATTATACGGGCGAAGCGCCGCCTGTCAACCTAACCGTCTCCCGCCCCGCGCGCCTGAATCGTAACCTCGCATACCGCATCCGATAAAATCAATTTCCGTCTCTCCGGCTTTGACCACAAAGTCACTTTAGGGTCAGACTTTGTGGTCAACTCAGACTTTATAGTCACCTTTATGGTCAAGAGTCGGGCACAAAAAACCCTTCAATCTTCGTGGGAAGTCGGATAGGCTTGCGGCATGTCTCTTATTAGGAGATTGGGCCAGTATTTTGTCGCCGTCTGCCGCGAATGGGTGGCGCTCGTGAGCGGTGTTGTTTCCATCGCGCTGCTCGTTTTGCCCAAGTGGTTGGGGGATAGATGGCCGTGGTTCAAAGACAACGAAACGATGTTCATTTGCGCGGGGGTCATATGTGTTTTCGTGGCGGGCTTCGCCGTCTGGAATAAGGTTCACCCCGACCTCCGAGTTAAAATCCGGCGAGCGACCGCGCATTTAAACGGGTTCACATTCTCCCGACTAGACCCGATCTCGTCCCTTGTCATTCTGGAACTGTATTTAGTTAACACGCGCCCGGAGCCAACCCCGATTGATGAATACGCGCTGCTCGTCAGCATGACCAGCGGCCGCCCGCTAAGAGGCCGAAACGTATCCGTGAAGGGGCTGCAATGGGGCAGGGTGGGGCAAGAGCTTATAGACTTAGAGAGTATCAAACACGTTCCTCTTCAGCAGGGGGTTCCGGTGGTGGGCCACGTCGGGTTCAGCGTGGACGTTATTGACGAGAAGAAGCTTTCAGGCGCGCGGGTGGTGCTGACCGTGACGGATGGTTACAACGGCTCCCGAAAGATTAGGGCGACCATCCAGACGAACGGGGCGGACGAACTCGATAGAACGCCGCCCCCCTACATGAACGAGGCTTACAGGAGTTAGCCTCTAAGCGCATGGCTCATTCCAAAACGTCGGCTCTGTGCCGAGTTCGTAGATGGACTGGATAAGGCAGCACAGATTATGGCACAGAACCTTACATAGCACTTAGCTAATCTGCGCCGCGTACGTCTTACTCCTCAGTCTCTCCCCGAACTGCGCCTTAATCATCGAGAACACCGTCTCGACATTGCTGCGCTTGTGGTAGTGCTGCTTGAACTCCGACTCGTTGAACTTATAGAAGTGATACATGCGCTTCCACAGTTCGGGCGCGGAGCGGTTTCCTTTGTTATAGGACGCGTCCGGCGGCGGTATCTGGTATATTGATATTCATTCCCCTTCGAGACGGTTACTGAAGCTCCCCTTGAGCGTCGGGCTTTGTGCGCCACGCCGGCGCCGTATTGCGGCGGGGTGTGCTCCGCCGGTGGTGAATCGAAAAAGGTGGGAGGAGAACTTAGATTATGAGCAGACGACCGGGCGGCGAACTCGCATCGAGGCCGCTTCACTTCATCTGGATCGCGGACAGCTCCGGCTCGATGGAGCAGGACGGGAAGATACAGGCGCTCAACACCGCCATCCGCGAGGCCATCCCGCACATGCGCAAGGTGGCCGAGGACAACCCGAACGCGCAGGTGCTCGTCCGCGCCGTGAAATTCTCGAACGGCGCGCAGTGGCACATCACGCAGCCGACGCCCGTGGCCGACTTCGCCTGGGCCGACCTCGCGGCCGAGGGCGAGACCGACATGGGCAAGGCGCTCCAGCTCGTCGCCGAACAGCTCAAGATGCCGCCGATGAGCGAGCGCGCCCTGCCGCCCGTCCTCGTCCTCGTCTCCGACGGGCAGCCGACCGACGACTTCGAGGCCGGCCTCAAGGCCCTGTTGAACGAGCCGTGGGGCAAGAAGGCCGTCCGCATCGCCATCTCCATCGGGCGCGACGCCGACGCGGACGTCTTGCAGCGGTTCATCGGCAACACGGAACTCAAGCCGCTCGCGGCCAACAGCCCCGAGGCGCTCGTCCGCCACATCAAGTGGGCCTCGACCGCCGTCCTCAAGTCCGCCTCGTCGCCCGCCGCCGCCGACAAGCCCGCCGGCGAGGGCGCGACGCCCGTGCCCATCCCGACCGCCGCGGCCGCGCCCGCGACAGGCGGCACGCAGGCCACCGCCGCCCCCGCGCCGGGCGGGAGTCAGACGCCCGTGGACGACGAGGCCGCCAACAACCAGCAGACCATCGACGACGTCTGGTAAGGAGCGGCCACGGTGGACGAACAGCAGAGCCCGCCCGAGTGGCGGGTGATGGGCGAGACCGTCCCGGGGGCTTCGCACCTGCGCGCCGGCACCCCGAACCAGGACGCCATCCTCCAGGTGCGCGAGTCGGGGCGGGGGCTGCCCGTGGTCGTCTCCGCCTCCGACGGGCACGGGAGCGACAAGTGCTTCCGCAGCGACCGCGGCTCGCGCTACGCCGTGAGGTGCGCCGCGCGACTCGTCGGAGAGTTCCTTGACGAGTCGCGCGGCTCCGCCCCAGACCACGCGGAACTGGAAGGCAAGGCGAAGGAGTATCTACCGCGTGAGTTTGTGAGGCGCTGGCGCGAGGCGGCCGAGGCCGACCTCAAGGCGCGGCCATTCACGGCGGCGGAACTCGAAGCCGTCGAGAAGAAGGACGGCCCGCGGGCGCTCCGGCTCCTGGCGGGCAACCCGCTGCTCGCCTACGGCGCGACCTCCCTGACCGTCGCCGTCGGCGAGGCGTTCGCGCTCTACCTACAGCTCGGCGACGGCGAAATCCTGAACGTCTCCGCGCGGGGCGAGGTCGAGCGGGCGCTGCCCGAGGACGAGCGCCTCTTCGCCAACGAGACGACCTCGCTCTGCACGGCGGACGCGGAGAACGATTTCCGCGTCCGGCTTCGAACCTTCGACGGCGAGCCGCCGGCGCTCATCCTGCTCTCGACCGACGGCTACGTGAACTCCTTCTCCGACACGGCCGGCTTCCTCAAAGTCGGGAGCGACCTCCTTGAGATGCTGCGCGCCGACGGCTTCGATTCGATCAACGCGAGCCTCAAGGGATGGCTCGAAGAGGCCACGCGCTCCGGCAGCGGCGACGACTGCACGCTCGGCCTCGTCTGCCGCATGGACGCCCTGAATAAGACGGACGAGCAGCCGTCCGCCGAGGGCGAGAAGACGACGGAGGCCACGCCGGTCGTTTCAGTGGAGGAGACGTCTACGGCGACGACCGACGCGGCCGTCGCTTCGACGCAGCCTCAAGAGACGGAGGGCTTGACGCAGGCGGTCGAGCAGGCTCGGACGACCGGCTCCGAAGAACAGGGCGCATGAACGAGCAGCCGAGGCAGAAACTGCGGGAGATCGTCGCGCGCCACGGGAACTCCGTCATCCAGAACGCGCGGCGCTGCGAAGGGCTCCTGAGGGACTACGCCGGCGCGCACCGCCGCGAGGTCTCCGTGCTCGTGTCCGCGCTCGAAGAGCACGTGCCGCACGACCTGCTCGCCGCGCCCGACGGCACGCCGCGCGCGGTTCTGCTCGCGCGCCTCGCGCGCCGGCTCTCCGAATACCACGCGCTCTCCGAGCCGGCCGCCGCCTGGTCGGTCAACTCGTGGGCGTTCGCGCTCGGGCTGATTTCCGACGACGAACTTAAAGCCCTCGAAAAGACGGGCGCCGCGACGGCCGCGGTTGTTAGTTCAGAGGGTGACGGAGAGGTCGGGGCCGGGAGCAAGACGCCTCGGACGAACGCGACGAAAGCGCCCGCGCCGCCCGCCCCGGACTCGACCTCTCTCGTCGCTTCCGCCGGAGGCGACGGCGACTACACGAGCATCAACGAGGCGCTCAGGGCCGTCGCGCCCGGGGGGCGAGTCCTCGTCCGGCCGGGGACGTACGAAGAAGGCATCGTCCTTGATAAAAGGGTCAACGTCGTCGGCGACGGGCCGCGCGCGGAGATTATCGTCCGGGGCGTCGGCGCGAGCTGTCTGAAGTCGAGCGCGGAGGCCGCGAGGGTCGCCGGCCTCACGCTCCGCGGGGAGCCGGGCGGCGCCGGGGCGTTCTTCGCCGTGGACGTCCTGCGCGGCGAGCTGGTGCTCGAAGACTGCGACATCTCCTCGGACACGATTTCATGTGTGGGCGTCCACGGCCCCGAGGCCGCGCCCCACATCAAGAAGTGCCGGATTCACGACGGCGCCGACTCGGGGCTCTACTTCTTCGACGGTGCCTCGGGGACGGTCGAGGACTGCGAGGTCTCGGGCAGCGCGAACGTCGGCGTGGCAATCACGGGCGGCGCCCGCGCGGTCGTCAGGCGCAGCAGGGTCTACGGCGGCGCGCACGCGGGCGTGGTCGTGTGGCAGGGCGCGGAGGGCCTTCTCGAAGAGTGCGAGGTCTACGGCAACCGGCTGGCGAACCTCGGCGCCAGCGAGGGCGCGAAGCTGACGGCGCGGGCGTGCCGCGTCCACGAGGGCGAGAACTCCGGCGTCTTCGTCCACCTCGAAGGCGAAGCCGTCCTCGAAGACTGCGAGCTGTACGGACACCGCGAGGCCGAGGCGGTGGTGACCACGCGGGGCAGGCTGTTCCTCGACGGCTGCCGCGTGCGCGACGGCCACGACTCGGGCGTCCTCGTCCGCGAAGGGGGACAGGCCCTGCTCCAATCGTGTGTCGTCAGCGGCAACGCCGGCGCCGGGGCGTCGGTCGGCGACCAGTCGGTGCTGGCCGCCCTCACGTCCGGTCTTAACGCGAACGCGCGTTACGCCGTCGAAGTGTCGGCCGGCGGGACGGCCCGGGTGGAGGACTCGGATTTGACGGGCAACGGGCTCGGCCCGTGGGACGTGGAGTACGGCGCGGCGGTCGAGTCCGAGGGCAACCTTGATTAGCGGGGTTCGGAAGAGGACGGGCGAGGGGGGAGAAGTCGGAATGGATCAGATGCTCAGGCCGGGGCAGGCCGTCGCCTGCGAGCCCTCGGGGATGACGTGCGCGGTCGGGGAGCTGCTCGGCGCGGGCGGGCAGGGCGAGGTCTACAAGGCCACGCTCGGCGGCGAGGGGGTGGCGCTCAAGTGGTTCTTCCCGCACATGTCCACGCCGGAGCAGCGCGCCGCCATCGAGCTGCTCGTGCGCAAAGGCCCGCCGAGCGAGCACTTCCTCTGGCCGCTGGAGCTGACGACGGCCGCGGGCGTCGCCGGCTTCGGCTACGTGATGCCGCTCCGGCCGCCGCGCTTCAAGAACATCGTCGACCTGATGAAGCGGCGCATCGAGCCGACCTTCCGCGCGCTCGCCACCGCGGGCCTGAACCTCTCGCACAACTACCTCCTGCTCCACTCGCAGGGCCTGTGCTACCGCGACATCTCTTTCGGCAACGCCTTCTTCGACCCCGACGGCGGCGACGTGCTCATCGCCGACAACGACAACGTCTCGGTGGACGGCGCGGGCGTCCTCGGCGTGCTGGGCACGCCGCGCTTCATGGCCCCGGAGGTGGTGCGCGGCGAGGCCGTCCCCTCGACGCAGACCGACCTCTTCTCGCTCTCCGTGCTCCTCTTCTACATGCTGATGGTCGCCCACCCGCTCGAAGGCCGGAAGGAGACCGAAATCAAGTGCCTCGACCTGCCGGCGATGACGAAGCTCTACGGCACGGAGCCCCTGTTCATCTTCGACCCGCGGGACGACTCGAACGCGCCTGTGCCCGGCGTCCACGACAATGCCCTCGCCTTCTGGCGCATCTACCCGCAAACCCTGCGCGACCTCTTCACGCGCGCCTTCACCGAGGGGGTGCGCGACCCGCTCCACGGCCGCGTCCGCGAGAGCGAGTGGCGCGGCGCGATGGTCGCGCTGCGCGACTCAATCTTCTACTGCCCGCACTGCTCGCTCGAAAACTTCTACGACGGCCCGGCCCTGAAGGGGCGCGGCGGCGACCCCGGCCTCTGCTGGTCGTGCGCGACCGCGCTGCGGCTCCCGCCCCGCATCCGCATCGGCAGGTCGGTCGTCATGCTCAACTTCGACACGCGCCTCTTCCCGCACCACGTCAACGGGCAGAGGCTCTACGACTTCGACGCGCCGGCCGCCGCCGTGACGCGGCACCCGTCCGACCCGAACGTCTGGGGCCTGAAAAATCTGTCATCCGAGAAGTGGGTCGTCAGCACCCAGGGCGGCGCCGTGAAGGACGTCGAGCCGGGGCGCAGCGTCACCCTCGCGGCGGGCACGAGGGTTCAGTTCGGCGAGCTGGTGGGAGAGTTCAGACTTTAAGACGCCGCTGGATTATCCGTGCGCACGGCGTACAATCCGAGACACGTGCGGGACGAACCCGCCGAACAATGGAGGTCAACAGATGAAGAGAAGCTCGTTAATCGCGCCGCTGGTCGTCGGGCTGTCGCTGTGCGCGACGGCGTGCCGGCAGTCGGGGCAGGCGCCGGCCGGCGCCAACGCCGCCAACGCCCCGGGCGGCGCGCAGGCCGGCGCGGCAAGTCAGCAGCCGGCCGCGCCGCAGACGCAGTTGAAGGTGGGCGACCGCGCCCCCGACTTCGAGCTGACCGACACGGAGGGGCAGAAGGTTCGCCTGAGCGACTACCGCGGGAAGAGGAACGTGGTGCTCGCCTTCTACGTGCTCGCCTTCACCGGCGGTTGAACGAAGGAGATGAAGGCGTATCAGGCTGATATCGCCAAATTCGAGCAGACGAACACGCAGGTCTTGGGCATCAGCGTTGACAGCTTCGCGGCCAACCGCCGCTTCAAGGAGGACATCGGCGCCACTTTCCCGCTGCTCTCCGACTTCAAGCGCAAGGCCGTCCGCGACTACGGCATCTTCGACGAGGAGGGCGGCTACGGCACGCGCGCCACCTTCACCGTGGACAAGGACGGCATCATCCGCCACATCGAGCAGGGCAAGGACGCCATCGACCCCACGGGCGCCTACCAGTCTTGCAGCGCGCTTCCCGGCTGAACCGCCGCGTGTTCAGCCGGGCGCCTCTTTGTGGGCGTGGCTAATCCAGGTGAAGATGATGACCCAGAGCGTCAGGGCCAGGGTGAAGAGCGGGAACTGCAACAGCGGCGGCAGGCAGTAGACGAGGAGGACGACGGGGAGCCAGAAGCCGAGGCCGCTGACGGCCGCGGGCAGCACCTTCCGGCGGTAGAAGTCGCGCCCGAGCGAACGGCGCAGGCCGCCGAAGCGGTAGCGGTCGCGCCTCCACTCGAAGACGGCGACGGTCAGCGGGATGGTCAGGAAGGGCGTGAAGAGGAACTGGTCCACCGCCGCCTTCTTGAGCACGGTGGCGATGTCAACCCCCGTGCCGAACAGCAACGCCTGCGCGCGGTAGAAGCCGTCCACGACCACCGCCATCAGCCCCCAGAAGCAGGAGCCGAAGAAGAGGTTGTTCAGGTTCTCGCGCCCGGCCCGCCAGCGCTGGAAGGCGGCGACCGTCAGCACCTCCGGCAGAAGGCCGCCCGCCAACACCCCCGACGCCGCCGAGAACAGGTACCCGCCGCCGCGCTTGAACTCGGCCAGCCGCGACAGCCACCCGCGCGCGGGCTCCCAGAAGTAGTAAGCGAGGACGAGCGCCACCACGCACGCCTGGATGACGAGCCCGGGCATCAGGTTCGCGCGCGCGGCGCGCAGGCCCACGGAGAGCGGACGTTCGTCCCCCCCGCCCGCCGAAAAACTCTTTGACGCTCTCCTCGTCATTGTGGGAATGTAGCACCCGCCTCTTCGACTTCGACACTTTAAACGCGGCCCGGAGGAGACATGGAGCAGAGAGCGAGCGTGCGCACGTTCCGCTGGGACGAGATGGAGAAGGAGCCGGTCGCCGACGGCATCGAGCGGCGCATCATCACCGGCGAGCGGATGATGCTGGCGCACGTCTACCTCAAGGCCGGCGCCGTCGTCCCCCTCCACTCGCACGATAACGAGCAGTTGACCTACATCCTTGAGGGCGTGCTGCGCTTCTGGATCGGCGGCGAGGATTCGGAGCCGATTGACGTCCGCGCCGGCGAGGTGCTGCACATCCCTTCGAACGTCCCGCACAAGGCGTTGGCGCTCGAAGACACGCTCGACGTGGACGTCTTCAGCCCGCCGCGGCAGGACTGGCTCGACAAGACGGACGATTACTTCAGACGGAAGTAGCCTTATGGACTTGGGGCTCAAGGGCAAGGTGGCGCTGGTGGCCGCCGCCAGCCGCGGGCTCGGCCGCGCCGTCGCGGAGGAGCTGGCCGCCGAGGGGGCGTCGCTCGTGCTCTGCGCCCGCGGGGCGGAGTCTCTGTCGGAGGCGTGCGCCCGCATCGGGCGCGAGACGGGCGCCGACGTGCTCGGCGTGGCGGGCGACGTCTCAAGTCCCGGGGACGTGGCGCGCATCACGGGCGCCGCGCTCGAACGCTTCGGGCGCGTGGACATCCTCGTGACGAATGCGGGCGGCCCGCCGGCGGGCCGGTTCGAGAGCCTGAGCGCGCGGGACTGGGAGGCGGCGACGCGGCAGACTTTGACGAGCGTTTTGGAGTTGACGCGCGCGGTGCTGCCCGGGATGAGGGCGCGGCGCTGGGGGCGCATCCTGAACGTCACGTCCATCGCCGTCAAACAGCCCGTCGAAAACCTGATGCTGTCGAACAGCCTGAGGGCCGCCGTCACGGGCTTCGCGCGCACGCTCGCCAACGAGGTGGCGGCCGACGGGGTGACGGTCAACAACCTGCTCCCCGGCTACACGCGCACGGAGCGCGTCGAGGAGCTGGCGCGCGCCGCGGCCGGGCACGAAGGCGTCACCGAGGACGAGGCGCGCGCGCGCTGGGAGGCTGAGATACCGATGCGGCGGCTGGGCGAGCCGAGGGAGTTCGCGGCGCTCGCCGCCTTCCTCGCCTCCGAGCGCGCCAGCTACATCACGGGCGCCTCCATCACGGTGGACGGCGGCTGGGTGCGCTCCCTCCTCTGAACGCGACCGACGGGTTCCGGCTCGTGATGCGCCGCCTGACCGAGCTTCGCGCCAAGTTACCCCGCCCGATGCCGTCAAAGAAGACGGTTGTCAACGGAACTCGCGGCCTGTAATAATACTTCTGTGTTCGCCGCCTTCCCGCCCCCGGCCGGGCGAACCGCCCCGAACATACTCACCACAAACTGGCAGCCGGCCGACTCTTTACCCGCCGGGTCTCTTTCTATGCGATACCGTCCGCCACGCCTCTTCGCAGCGGTCGTGCGCCTTATCTGCCGCGCGGCTCTCCGGGCCGCCGTCACCGTCTTCATCTTCGCGGCCTGCCTGACGGCGGCCCTGTCCTACCTGGGCCTGCCCCTGCCCGACCCTTTCGAGCTGCTGGAGCGAATCGGGGGCATGTCACAACTGGCCAAGATTCTTTCCTGAGGTGTGTTGACGTGAGCGACGAGTCGGACAAGTACCACGAACTGCTGGGGGTCGCCCCGGGCGCCTCGGGCCGCGAGCTGAAGCAGGCGTATCACGACCTGGCCAAAGTCTGGCACCCGGACAGGTTCTCCCACGACCCGCGCTTACAGCAGAAGGCGCAGGAGAAGCTGAAGGAGATAAACGAAGCCTACGAGCGGTTAAAGTCCGGGCGGGCCGCGACGCGGACGCGCCCCGACTCGCCGCCGGGCCGGCCCGCGGCGGCCCCCGCTGCGGACGTAACCCGTCGACGGCGCCGGTTCATTCTGCCCACGGCGTTGGCCTTCTGCGCCGTGTTCTTCGCGGCGTTAAGCGCGCTCTTGCCGCAGGGCGCGCGCGGCTCGCGCGACCGGACGGCGCCGGCCGCACAGTCGGAGGCCCGGCCCGACGACGAAGGACGGCCACCCGACGTCGGCGGCCGTCCCGCCACGGCCCAGCCTGCGCGCGGCAAGGAGAGGGCCGGCCGCCAGCCCCCCCCGGAAGCGACGCCCGGCGACGCGCCCGACGCCGGGCCGGGCGCGCCGCCGCTGCGGCCTCTGCCGACGGTCACGGTCAAAATAGACGCGACGACGGGACAGCTTGCGACGCGGGACTGCACGGCCGTGAGCAGGATGACCTACCCCGCGGGCTCGGAGCCGCGGCAGTACTGCACCGCCCCGCACAAGACGAAGGCGGCCGCGCAGGCCGAACCGGCGCGCGCGAAGGGCTCTCGCTTAAAAGCCGTCGGGAAGGCTCTGGCCGGGCCTTTCAACTGACCCAGCGGTTTGAACGGTTCGGCGCGGAGGCGCATAGCGGGTTTAAGACCGTGCCGGAGGTGTGGTAAATAGAGTTCATGACCACACCTTCCACCCCGTCAGACTCAGGCCGGACGTCTGCCCCCGCGCCCCACGACGCCGCGCCGCGCCGCCGCTCGTGGCTGAGGCCGAGGCTCGACTGGCTCCTCGTCTTCGTGCCCGTCGCCATCGCGCTGAGGTTCGTGCCGTCGCTGGAGAACCCGACGGCGCTCTTCGTCGTCTCCTGCCTCGCCATCATCCCCCTGGCCGGCTGGATGGGCCGCGCCACCGAGCACCTCGCCGAGCACCTCGGCCAGGGCGTCGGCGGGCTCCTCAACGCCACCTTCGGCAACGCCGCCGAGCTCATCATCGCGCTCTTCGCCCTCTCGAAGGGCCTGACGGGCGTGGTCAAGGCTTCCATCACCGGCTCCATCATCGGCAACATCCTGCTCGTCCTCGGGCTCTCGTTCCTCTCGGGCGGCATCAAGTTCCGCAAGCAGGAGTTCAACCGCGTGGCCGCGGGCGTCTCGGCCACGGCGCTGACGCTCGCCGCCATCGCCCTGATTATCCCGACGGTCTTCCACCAGGCGGCGGCCGCGGTGCCCGTCTCGGAGGGCGGCTGGACGCCCGCGAAGGAGCAGGGGCTCTCGCTCGCCATCGCCGTCGTGCTGTTCCTGACCTACGCGCTGACGCTCGTCTTCTCGCTCGTCACGCACAGGGAGTTGTTCGGCGCCGACGAGGGGAAGGACGTGGCGTGCGAGGCGGGCGAGGAGTTGACCCGCATGGAGGTCGAGGAGGGCGCTCACGCCCCGTGGTCGGTGCGCAAGGCGGCCGGCGTCCTGCTCGGGGCGACGGCCTTCGTGGCGCTCATCTCGGAGTTTTTGGTCGGCGCCATCGAGAGCGCCCGCGAGTCGCTCGGGCTGACGGAGGTCTTCGTCGGCGTCATCGTCGTCGCCATCATCGGCAACGCGGCCGAGCACTCCTCGGCCATCCTCATGGCGCTGCGCAACAAGATGGACATCAGCATCGGCATCGCCGTCGGCTCCAGCCTCCAGATCGCGCTCTTCGTCGCCCCGCTGCTCGTCTTCGCCTCCTACCTCTTCGGCCGCCCGATGGATTTGGAGTTCACCGTGCCGGAGGTGGTCGCGGTCGTCGCCTCCATCATCATCGTCGAGCAGATCAGCAGCGACGGCGAGAGCAACTGGATCGAGGGGCTCCAGCTCCTCTCGGTCTACGCCGTGCTCGCCGTGCTCTTCTACTTCCTCCCGGACATCCACACGCCGGGCGCGGCGGCCCCGGCCCACCACTAGGGCGGGCGCGGCGGCGCGACGTCTCATTCGACCGGCAGCAGTTCGAGGAGG
>DASVTS010000085.1:0-37881 GCA_036387455.1 Pyrinomonadaceae bacterium
TCAGAAGGACTCCGGCCCCTGAATGTTTCCGCCTAACGCCCGGCCTTCACCCGCCGCCGCCGCTCGTCGTCAACGGCTCGACCTCGATGAGCGCGTCGTAGCTGCCGGTGTTGTCTTCGAGCTTGCCCTCGTTGACGCCGAGGAAGAGGCGGCCGTCGCGCGGCGCGTAGAACTCGCGGTTGGCGCCGACGGCGATGAACTCGTCGTTGTCGTCGCCGATGACGGCGATGAGGGTGCCCGTCGGCTCGTTGCGCATCAGCTTCTCGGTGTCCACGACGCGCGGCAGCCCCGTCGGCGTCGAGAAGCGACCCTCGCCGAGCGAGATGCGCCCCGTGGCGCTGATGCGCAGGCGCTGGCCCTTCCTCACCATCAGGCCGGAGTCCGTCCAGCCGTTGGCGGCGTTGTCGGCGCGGACACGGACGCGGACGGGGAAGAAGGCCGAGCCGCCGGCCGGCGCCGACCCGGTGTTCGTGCGCCCGGCGCCGCCCGTGTTGCCCGTGTTGTTGGAAGTCGAGCCCGTGTCGTTGCCGAGCGTGGGCGGGCGCTGGCCGGACTGCTGCCGGCTCGGCTCGGCCTGGCGCGGCGGCTCGGTCTGGCGGGGCGGCGGCTGCGTGCGCGCGGCCTCGGCCGGGGCGGCGTTGGTGTTGTCGTCCGCGGCGGCCGAGGTCTCGCCGCCGCCCGCCGAGTCGAACTCGATGGACTCGACGTCCTCCATGTAGAGGGTGACGCGGCTGCGGCGTCCGCCGCGCGCGGCCGAGCCGATGAGGACGGTGAACTGCTGGTCGCGGAACGAGACGATCTGGCCGCGGATGACCTGGCCGTCCTTCATGCGGATGGTGTCGGCGAGCGCGGGCGCGCCGAGCGCGCAGACGAGGGCGAGCGCGGCCAGCGTGCGTGCGACTTTGAGAACTCTCATAACTCCTCCAGAGGGGGACGGCGGGCTTCCCGTTCGAAGCCACATGAAAACAGAGAGAGACGCGCTTTGCAAGCGGGAGAGCGGAGGGCTCAGCAGCGATTGATGGCACGGGGGGGGCGAGGGTTGCCCGTTTCCCCGGGCCGGGCAGCGCGGGGATAAAAAGGGGACGGCGGGCCGCCGCAGGCCCGCCGTCCGAAGGCGCTTGGATTTTCGTCGCGGGAGGGAAGCCGCGACCCCCCAATCACGCCCTCACTTGATGCCGACGACCATCGAGTCGGGCCCGACGAGGTGCTCGACGCGCGTCTCGCGGAAGCCCGCCTCGCGCATCCAGCCGCGGCAGTCGGCGCCCGTGTAGTCGAACCCGCCCGGCGTCTCGATGAGCATGTTCAGGCTCATCAGGAGCCCGAGCGTGTTCTCGCGCCGGTCGTCGTCGATCAGCGCCTCGTAGACGACGAGCGCGCCGCCCTCGGGGAGTGCCTCGTGAGCCTTCGCCAGCAGCGCGCGCTTCTGTTCCAGGTCCCAGTCGTGGAGGATGTGGCCCATCACGAGCACGTCGGCGCGGGGCATCGGGTCTTTGAAGAAGTCGCCGGGCACGAAGCCGAGCCGCCCGGAGAGCCCGTGCGCCGCCACGTAACGCTCGTAGACGGGGCGGACGGCGGGCAGGTCGAAGTTGACGCCCGAGAGGTGCGGGTGCGCGAGCGCGACCTGGACGGGGAGCCCGCCCTGCGCGCCGCCGACGTCCGCGAAGGTCTTGTAATCGCCCCACGGGAACTTCCGCGCGATGGAGCGCGCCGCGCCGAGGCTCAGGCCCGACATCGCGCCGAGGAAGCCTTCGAGCCGCGCGGGGTCGGCGTAGAGCGCGCCGAAGAAGTCGTCGCCCGTCCTGACCTCGTTCTGCGGCCGCCCCGTCCGCAGCGCCTCGGTCAGCGAGCCCCAGAAGGGGTAGAGCCGCGCGTTCGCCATCTCCAGCATGCCCCCCATGTAGGACGGCCGCGCGCGGTCTAAGAACGTCGCCGCCTCGGGCGCGTTGTGGTAGCGCCCGTCGTCGTCGCGTTCGAGCAACCGCAGCGAGACGAGCGCGTCGAGGAAGTCGCGCGCGCCGCGCGGGTGCAGGCCCAGCCGCTCGCGCACGGCCCCGGCCGTCGCCGGCCCCTTCGCCAGCTCGGTGAAGAGGTCGAGCTCCACGGCGCTCAGGAGCGTCTTCGAGGCCCAGAAGCCGAGCCCCAGTTGCATGATGTTGTCCGGCGTCACGGCCGCCTCGTTCGCTTCGTTCGCTTCGTTCGCTTCAATCGCGGGCGCGCTCATCCCACACTCCTCCCTCGCTACGCAAAGACTTCTGCGGCGGCAGCCCCGTCGGGGGACGAAGCCACCGCCCTTCACCTCCTAACGCGGAAAGACGCGCGCGGGAAGATCAACTCGGGCGCCGAAATTTTCCGGCCGGGCGGGGCGCTTTACAACCGGCGTGTTAGTATGACCGGCGTTTCCCGACGCCCCCGCCTCGGGCGACGCCAATACCGTCCGACGTTCTTCCCAGTCCAGTCGTAAAAGTAGAGGAGTGATTATGCGCACTAACAGATGGAATCTTGCCCTCGGCCTCGGGCTCCTGTTCTTCGCCGGGCTCGCCTGTAACTTCAGCGCCTCGACGGCCAACCTCAGCGGCCTCAAACTCAGTAAAGACCAGGCCGCCGCCACGGAGACGAGCAGCTTCGCCGCGGGCGACACGGTCTACGCGGTCGCCACCGTCTCGAACGCGCCGGGCGCGGTCAAGGTCAGGGGGCGCCTGTCCTTCGAAGAGGTCGAGGGGCAGACGGCCGGGCCCGTCCCCGGGGCGGAGACGAGCCTCGACCTGCCGGGCAGCGGCACCGCCACCTACACCTTCACCCCGCCGTCCTCCGGCTGGCCGAAGGGCAAGTACAAGGTCGAGGTCTTCATGCTCAACGAGAACGGCGAGCAGAAGGATCAGAAGTCGGCCGCCTTCACCGTCAACTAACCCCGCGCCCGACGCGCCGCCGAACGCGGACGCCCGAAACGTGAAAGAGGCTACCCGGAGGGTAGCCTCTTTCCTTTCTCCGCCGGGGCGGAAGCGGTCACAGGTTTCTTTTCCAGAAGTCCAGCATGGTGCGTTGCAGGTGTATCGCGCCGGGGCGGTCGCTGATGCCGTGCTTGCGCATGGGGTAGATCATCTGCTCGAAGAGCTTGCCCGACTGGATGAGCGCGTCGGCGAACGCCTGCGTGTTCTGCGGGTGGACGTTGTCGTCGTAGGTGCCGTGGACGAGCAGGAGGCGGCCGTGCAGGTCGGCGGCGCGCTTGACGAGGGAGGCCCGCTCGTACCCCTCGGGGTTCTCGGACGGCAGCCCGACGAGCGCCTCGGCCCACTTCGTGTCGTAGTAGCGCCAGTCCGTGACGGGCGCGCCGGAGATGCCGGCCTTGAACTCCTTCGAGCGGGTCATCAGGCTGAGCGTCATCGTGCCGCCGCCGCTCCAGCCCCAGACGCCGACGCGCGAGCCGTCCACCCACGGCTGGCGTTTGAGCCAGCGCACGGCGTCGAGCAGGTCGGCCGTCTCCGGCTCGAACGCCCCGCGCGCGATGGTGTTCTCAAGCTTCTTGCTGATGCCCGTCGCCGCGCGGTTGTCCACGCTCAAAAGGACGAAGCCCTCGGCGAGATAGAGCTGGTCGACGAGCAGCCCGCCGCCCTGCCACGAGTTGGCGACCTGCGGGGCCGACGGCCCGCCGTAGACGTAGACGACGACGGGGTAGCGGCGGTCGGGCCGGAAGTCTTTCGGCTTCAGCAGCAGCGCCGGCATCTGGAAGCCGTCGGCCGCGGGGACGGTCAAAAGCTCCGGGTACTGCACGCCGAAGCGCGCTATCAGCTCGGGCCGCGGGGGCGCGAGCACCTGCTGGCGCGCGCCGTCGGGGCGGCGCAGCGTGAGCGACGGCAGCGTGCGGATGTCGGAGAAGTTGTCGAGGTAGAAGCGCGCGTCGGGCGGCATCGAGACGCGGTGCACGCCCGGCTCCGCCGACAGGCGCGTCATGCCGGAGCCGTCGAGCCTGACGCGGTACAGGTGGCGCTCGACCGAGGAGCGCTCCAGCGCCGTGAAGTAGACCCAGCCGCCGGGCTCGTCTATCCCGACGACCGCCTGCCTGACCCAGAAGGCCCCGCCGCCCGAAGACGCCAGCGACCACGGCCCCCGCGTGACCTGATTGACCAGGCGGCCGTCCAGCGTGTAGCGGTAGAGGTGGTAGAAGCCGTCGCGCTCCGACGCCCAGAGGAAGTGGCGCCCGTCGGCGAGGAAGTGCAGGTCGTCGTGAACGTTGACCCAGCCCGGGTCGGTCTCGGTCAGAATCCGCTCGGCCGCGCCCGTCTCGCGCGACGCGAAGTAGAGCCCCGACTCGCGCTGGTCGCGCGCGAGCGTCTGCACGCTCAGGCGCCGCCCGTCGGGCAGCCACTTCACGCGCAGGACGTACTCGAAGGGGCGGTCGCTGACGTTCACCCAGACGGTCGCGCCGCGGCCGACCTCCGCGACGCCGACGCGGACGCGCGGGTTGGGCGTGCCCGCCTTCGGGTAGCGCTGCCGGATGAGGCGCGGCGCGCTGTCGGGCCGGAAGTCCACGAAGGCGCTCACGCCGACGGCCGACTCGTCGGTCTGCAGGTAGGCCAGCGCGCGCGAGTCGGGCGACCACCAGTAGCCGATGTCGCGCCGCCCGAAGACCTCCTCCCAGTAGACCCACGACAGGGTGCCGTTGAGCAGCGTCTCCGAGCCGTCGCGCGTCACGCGCGTCTCGGCCAGCGTGTCGAGTTCCAGCGCGTAGAGGTCGTTGGCGCGGACGAAGGCGAGCCGCCGCCCGTCGGGCGAGAAGCCGGGCGACGACTCCTCCGCCTCCGTCTGCGTGAGGCGCGTGAAGCGCGACGCGCCGAGGTCGAGCAGGAAGAGGTCGCCCTTGAAGACGTAGAGCGCGCGCCGCCCCGCCGGGTCGAACGCCTCCGGCCAGCCGAGCGACTGCCCCACGCCCGAGTCCGGCAGCAGCGCCTTCAGGCTCGCCACCGCCGCGGCCATGTCGAGCGCCGGCCGCCGCGCCCCCGTCGCGGGCTCCAAAACCTCGAACGTGCGCTCGGCCGCCGGCCGCCTCACGTCGAACAGCAACAGCCTCCCGTCCGACAGCCACGCGTGCGCCGGCAGGCTCGCCACGCCCCGGCCCTCGTCGCCCAAAATCCACTCCAGCGTGAGGCCGTCCCCGGCCGGCGTCTGCGAACGTGCGGGCGCCGCCCCCAACACCGAGGCGGCGAGAACAACGGCAAGACACAACGCGCGTGCGACCATCGCTGACACTCCTTATGAACTCAACTTTGAGGCGTTTGCACGCCGTACGCGGCGTGAGACGCGGGCTATAGAGGGTGGTTCGAGGTCGTGACCACTTGGCACATCAGCCCTGCTCTATCTGCGAGAGGCGCTCTTGAAGCCTGCGGTTGAGGGCCTTGCCATCCGCGCCGTAGTGTATCTCCTTATGGCAGGTCGGGCAGATTCCGCCGACCCATCTCGGATGGTCAGGCCCGCCGTCCGAGACGCGGCGCGTGTGGTGCGGCTCCAGGTAAGGGGAGCCGTCGGGGCGCACGAAGGGCGCAGGCTTGCCGCACGACTCGCACGTCCCGCCCGCCCGAGCCAGCACATAAGCCCTGACGTCTTCACTGCGCTGGTAGTAGCGGCGCCGCGTCAGCTTCGTATCCTTCTCGGCGGGAGTCGAGCTGGACTGCATAGCCCTGCGGCGCAGCTCTTCGAGCGACAGGCCGGGGCGCGCGGGCTCCGGTGGCGCTTCTACTTCCGCGTCTACCTGCCGGATCAGGTGGAAGACTATCACCTGACGGTCGTTCCCCTGCACGTCCGGGCCGGTGCGGGTCTCCCAGGATGCGCAGGCGAAACATCCGACGAAGCGCACGCCCTTACCCTTGCCCATGTTCTCGAACATGAGCAGGTCTTTTCCGTCCGCCAGGTGTGCACGGATCGCCCTGTTACCCCTGACGAACTGCATGTCGCCGACCTGCCCTTCGCCCGTGTACAGGTAGACGCCGTCTTCGTTCCACCCGTCCCTGTAGCCGTACTGCTCCCCGCTCTCCCCGGTGAACAGGAAGATGTACGGCACCCCGCTCGGCGTAGAGATGCCCCCCTGTCGCTGCCCGCCGAAGCGGGCATGGATGTCATTGCGGCGGTGGTAGACGCTCCCCACTTTGAAGCTCGCTACACCGCCGAGGTCGTGGTCAAAGCCACGCTCGAACTGAGCTAACGTAGGCACCGACTATGCTCCTTGTGGCGGCAACGAGCTGTCGAGCGTTCAGTCGCGGCAGGGTAAAGAGCGTGGGTCCCTGCCGCTTGCAGAGGCGCAAAGTATCACAAGGCACAAGCGCTGACAACGGCCTCCGCGCGCTGTAGACGGAATCATGCCGGGCGTTGACCCGTTACGCTGGCCTACATTTTCGGGTGGTTGGACATTCGGAGGGCGATGCGTTACACGCAGGCGACGAACGCGAACATGAAACAGGCGGTGCGGAATTTGGATTCGCTTTCGGTGCGGCTTGGCAACGTATTGGCAACGAAAACGAAAACGGCGGGAGCCGTCCCGCCGTTTTCTTCGAATCTTTTGGTGGAGCAGAGGGGGCTCGAACCCCTGGCCTCCGCATTGCGAACGCGGCGCTCTGCCAAACTGAGCTACTGCCCCACGCGAGGGTAGATATTAGGGGCTGATTTCCGGAGTGTCAAGTTCACCCTCTCGTCTCAAAATACGACATTCTAAGGCTTTCTTAAGGTTCGTGTGCCCCCCGTGGGAGTCTTCTTCAATGGACTTTGACGGGCGTGGGGGGAAGCGAACGCCACACGGGATGCGTGGTGAGGAAGATTGACCGGCTTACTTGATGAGGCCGAACAACCTACCCGGGGTGACCGTTGCTCCCGACCAGGCGTGTGAACTCCTTCTTTACGAGTTGGTAGCACTCGCAAGTGACGCCTTCCAGCCCCTCGCGGTCGATGATGGTGATGTGACCCCGCACGTAGTTGATTAGACCTTTATCCCGGAGCAGTCCCGTCGTCTCCGTCACGCCCGGCCGCCGCACGCCGAGCATCGTGGAGATGAACTCGTGCGTCAGTGCCAACTCCCTGGACTGCGCCCTGTCAGCACACATGAGCAGCCACTTCGCCAGCCGCCCGTCGAGCGGGTGGGCACGGTTACAGGCGGCCGTCTGCGCTATCTGCGTGATAAAGGCTTGCGTGTATCGCAGCAGCAAGTCTTGTAGCTGCCCGCCCTTCTGGAACTCCCTCTTTAGCACGTCGGCTCGCATCCGCAGCCCCTCGCCCGGCAGTTGCACCTGCGCCGTGAGCGGCGTGGCGATGCTCCCCAAGAAGACGCAGACGCCGAACATCCCTTCGTTGCCCACCATCCCGACCTCGACCGTTTCGCCGTCCTCGAACGTGGAGACGAGCGAGACGGTACCCCGGTTCGGGAAATAGACGTGCGTGATGGGCTGTTCCGGGCGGGAGAGGACTTCGCCGGAAGACAGGTTAATAGGGTCTAAGTATGGCGACAGGCTCTCGAACTCGGAGCGGGTTAGCGCGTTAAGGATGCGGTTGGTAGTCTGCGGGCGTGATTCTGTGTGCGTGTACATCGGGGTCCCCTTGTGATTGCGGTCGTGTCGTGAAAGACAGCACGCGGCACAAGGAGAAGCGAGCTAAGCTCGACCCGATGACGTATGTTGAATTGCTAAAGAACTGTTCGGACTGATAAGGAGTATAGCACGTTTCGTCCGAATTAGACAGACGTCAGTCCGCGTCCGACACAGGCTCATCCGTGTGTCGGAATCTGGACAGACTGTTCTCATCGGGGGGCGTGATAGTTATGGTTTTCGGTAAGGGGGCTAATGATGAACGACGGGCAGAATAAGCAACCGACCATCTTCTTACTCGAAGAGGACGAAGAGACGCGCAGGCCGCTGGTGAATAATCTGCGCAGCTACGGCTACCGCGTAATAGTGTCAGTAGACGAAGAGGACGCGCTGGAAAGGATTGACGGCGGGGGCGTGGAGGCCAACTTGGTGCTGGTCAATCTCGTCGGGAAGACGGCCAGAGAAGTTCTGAGTCTAGGGCGGCGCTTGCGTGAACACGCTAGGTATGACGGGCACACACCGTTGGTCGTGATGCCGGAAAAGTATGACAAGGAGTTGGAGGACAAGGAGGTCAACGTCGAAGGCAACGACTGGATATTCTACCTCGGGGAAGAACCCGACCGATTGAAAAATCTTTTAGCCCGGCTCACGGCATGAGACGAGAACCCCCAGGTTCGAGGGCGGGCACAGAACAGCGCCCTCCGCCGCGTGGGCGGTAGGGCGCTGCTGCTGTGGACGATGCTCTGACGCCGAGGCGCCAGGGCGTCTCAAGAAGACGGCCGCGAGGGGGCCGCCTTCTATCCCGTAGCGGCCGGCGCTAAAGGCCGACCGCGTCTGTGTTCGTCGCCGTCTTTAGACGACGGGGCGGCGTCCGGTCAGAAGGTTGATGACGAAGACGACGAGCGCGATGACGAGCAGCAGGTGGATCAGGCCGCCGCCGACGCCGCCGATAAGACCCAGAAGCCAGAGAACCAACAGAATCACCAGAATTGTCCAAAGCATGTCACTTTCCTCCTATGTTACGCACTCACAAAATTTTGAACTCCCAAGCACCTGCCGGGTCTAATAACAACCCCCATGCCGCAGGCCGCCCGCCCGCCAGCGCGGCCGTTTAAGTCTTTGAAATTCAATACTTCTGCCTTTGGCCCGACCCGGCCGCGCCCGCCGCGCCCGTTTGAGCCGTGTGAAAAGCGAATTAAAATGTCTCTCCGCAGGTTACACACCGGACTAAAAGGAGACGCCTCTTTCAGTTTGATTGCGCCCCGGCCGCAAACCGGACGGCCGCGCCCTGCCGCGGGCCCTCGTCCTTATCGTTTGACACGCACCGCCCGGCGGGTGCTTTAATAGCCTCGCGCGGTCGTCCCACACGTCTTCCCTTTGCCCGCGCCCTTCGAGTTCGAGACGCGGGTGGCCCGTCCGCCCCGCGCGAGGAGCCTAATGTTCAGGGTCAGGCCGCTCAGCGCTCTCTTCCTCATCATCACCGCCCTGCATCCCGTCGCACACGGCCGGCAGCAGACGCCGCCGCCGCCGGGGCCCGCGCGCGAGACGACGGCCGTCGCCGCCGCGCCGACGGCCGCCAAGCCGCGCGCCGAGGCCGAGCGGAGGGCGGAGACCTTCGACATCGTCTGGGCGACGGTCAGGGAGAACCACTTCGACCCGCACTTCGGCGGCGTGGACTGGGACGCCGTGCGCGCGGAGTTCGCGCCGCGCGTCGCGGCCGCGCGCACCGACCGCGAGCTGCACGGGCTCCTCCAGCAGATGCTCAACCGGCTCGGCAAGTCGCACTTCAACATCATCCCGCCCGAGGCCATCCCTTCCGTCGAGGGCGACGGCGGCGGCGACGAGGGCGGCGCGGGCGGCGTAGACGAGCTGGGCGGCGAGAGGCCGCGCCCCGGCGGCAGCCTCTACGCGGCCGAGCACATGACCTACGGCATCGGCATAGACCTCCGCGTCGTGGGCGGCGCCGTACTCGTCACGCGCGTCGAGGCGGGCTCGTCGGCCGAGCGCGCGGGGCTGCGCACGGGCTACGCGCTGCGGAGCGTGGACGGGCTGCCGGTCTCGCACATCCTGCGGACGCTCAGACGCGCGGCCGTCTACGAGCCCGCGGCGCGCAACCAGATTCCGGCGGAGATTCTGGTCGGCTACGTCAACGGCTCGCCGGGGACGAGCGTGCGCCTCTCCTTCCTCGACGGGCGCAACCGCGTCCGCCGCGCCGCCGTCGTGCGCGAGCGGCTGAAGGGCGAGCTGACGCCCACCTTCCAGTCGCTCCCGCCGCAGTTCGTCGAGTTCGAGTCGAAGCGCCTGCGCGGCGGCGTCGGCTACATCCGCTTCAACCTGTTCGTCGCGCCCGTGCTGGAGAAGTTCTGCGCGGCGCTGCGCTCGATGAGGGGGGCGCCGGGCGTCGTCATAGATTTGCGCGGGAACCGCGGCGGGCTGCTCGGGCTCGTCTACGGGATGGGCGGGCTCCTTGAGACGCGCCCCGTCTCGTTCGGGGTGATGCGCACGCGCGCGGGCTGGCACGACCTCGCCATCACGCCGCAGCCGAGCGGCTACCGCGGCCCCTTAGTCGTGCTCATCGACGCCGAGACGCAGTCGGCGGGCGAAATCTTCGCGGGCGGGTTGCAGGCGTCGGGCCGCGCCCTCGTCGTCGGCCAGCGCAGCGCCGGCGCCACGCTCCCCTCGGCGGCGAAGGAGCTGCCGACGGGCGCCATCCTCCAGTATGCCTTCGCCGACTTCGTCGCGGCCGACGGCCGCGTCATCGAGGGCAGCGGCGTCGCGCCGACCGTGGCCGTCGCCCTCAGCCGGCGCGAGCTGCTCGCGGGGCGCGACCCGCAGCTCGAATCCGCGCTCGACTCGCTGGCGACGCCCGAGGCCACGCTCGCCGCGGTCGCGGCGCGCGCCGGCGACGGCGTGGGCCCGGCCGCGCGCGCGAGGGAAGTAATTGAAGAGGCGGAGGGCAGGGCCGCCGCCGCCGGGGCGAAAGCGCCCGCGGGCGTCGCGCCCGAGGTCGAGCCGATTCTTGAGAGGTACGCCGCCGCGGTCGGCGTGCGCGAGGCGTTCGGCAGGCTCTCGACACGCGTGTCGAAGGGGCGCATCGAGGGCGCGTACGCGGGGATGAAGGTGAGCGGGACGGTCGAGGTGCTGGAGAAGGCGCCCGACCGCTACGTCTCGCTCGTGGACGTGGGTGGCCTCGGCGTCGTCCGCCGCGGCTTCACGGGCGAGTACGGCTACATGCAGGTGCCGATGTTCGGCTTCCGCCGGGTCGAGGGCGGCGAGCTGGCCGAGCTGCGGCTGGAGGCGCGCGCGGGCTGGGCCGGAGACCTGCGGCGGCTCTACCCCTCGATGGCGCTCAAGGGGAGGGAGGAGGTCGGCGGCGCCGAGGCGTTCGTCGTCGAGGCGACGACGGCCGAGGGCGCGACCGTCCGGCTCTACTTCGACGCGCGGACGGGCCTGCTCGTCCGGCGCGGCCACACCTTCTACGAGGACTTCCGCGAGGTGGACGGCGTCAAGCTCCCCTTCCGCATCCGCGACGACTTCTCCGTCATCACGCTCGGCGAGGTCAAACACAACGTCGCGCTCGAAGACGCCCGCTTCGCGGAGGAGAAGAACTGCTTCACGCAATGAGTAGACGGTAGACGGCGGAAGAACTTCGGCGGGCGTCGCGGGAAAACCCGACGCCCGCCGAAGTCTTTTGCTGCTGGCTACCGACTACCGTCTGCCGACTATCTGTGCGGCCGACGCCACTCAGACGCCTCCGCCGCGCGCCCGCGCCGCCGCCGCCGCGAGGGCCGCGGCGAGCCGCTCGACCCTCTGGCCGCCGCCCTGCGCGAGGTCGGGGCGGCCGCCGCCGCGCCCTTCGAGTGTCAGGCAGGCTTCGCGCATGAGCGCGTTCATGTCGCCCGGGGCGTCGGCCGAGCGCGCGAAGACGAGGCGGGCCGCGCCGCCCTCGTCCGAGCCGAGCAGCGCGACGGCGCGCGGGTGCGCGGCGACGCCGGCCGCGAGCCTGCGCAAGCCCTCCGCGTCGCGCCCCTCGAACAGGCGCGCGACGACCACGGCCGCGCCGCCGGCCTCGCCCGCGGGCGCCGCGCGCGCCGCCTCCTCGTAAAGCTCGCGCGCCTCGGCACGCGCGGCCGTCTCCTCGGCGGCGCGCAGGCGGCGCAGCAGTTGTTTGTGCTCCTCCTGAAGCCGCGCGGCGGCCTCGGCCGCCTCGTCGCGCGCGACGCTGAAGAGCGAGGCGGCGGCGCGCGCCGTGCGGTTGGCGCGGCGGTAGTCGGCGAGCGCCCGCCCGCCCGCGGCGAAGGTGACGCGCACGAGCCCCTTGGCGCGCTCCCACTGGCGGGCGGCGATGAGGCCGACCTCGCCCGTCGCGCGCGCGTGCGTCCCGCCGCACGGGCTGAAGTCGAAGCCCTCGACCTCGATGACGCGCAGCGTGCCCCCGCGCTCCGAGTCCCTGCGCAGCGGCAGGCGCGCGGCCTCCGCGGGCGGGAGCTGGTGGACGCGGACGGGGCGGTCTTCCCAGACGATTTCGTTCGCGCGCCCGACGGCGCGCTCGACGCGCTCGTCCGAGGGCTCCGCCAGCTCGACGTCCACCTCGCACGCCTCCTCCGTCATGCGGAAGCCGCGCGTCTGCGCGCCGTAGAGTTCGACGAACGCCTGCGAGAGGATGTGCTGGCCCGTGTGCTGCTGGATGTGGTCGAGCCGGCGCGGCCAGTCCACGCGGCCGAAGACCCGCTCGCCCTCGGCCGGCGCCCCGCCCTCGCAGACGTGCAGGACGCGCCCGCCCTCCTCCTCTACGCAGTCGACGACGCGCGCCCCGCCGAGCGAGCCCGTGTCGTTGGGCTGGCCGCCGCCCGTCGGGTAGAAGGCCGTGCGGTCGAGCGCGACGGCCGCGCGCCCGTCCGCCGTCCGCGCGACGGAGACGACGCGCGCGTCGAACTCAAGGAGGTGCGAGTCGGCGTAGTAGAGTCGTTCGGTCATCGTGTGAGAGTTGATAAACGACGCCCGCGCGCCGCGTCAAGCGGCCCTTTTTGACAGCCGCGCGGCGCGCCCCGATAATCGCGCGGCGGTCTCCCGCACGGCAGCGCTCTCAAATCACCTTCGGAGTCGAGACGAATGACAGCCTCCGCCCGCGCGCGCACGGCGCGCGCCCTCTGCCTCCTCGCGTTCCTGGCGCTCGCGCCGTCGCCCGCCCGCGCGCAGGACACTTCGGCGCCGCCCTATAAAATCTCTTACACGCTCCGGATGTCCGACCCGGCGAAGCACGTCTTTAACGTGAAGGTGGACGTGGAGGGCTTGGCGGGCGCGCCGCACGTGGACTTCCAGATGCCGCGCTGGTCGCCGGGGCGTTACGCCGTCTTCGACTTCGCCAAGAACGTCTACGGCGCGGAGGCGACGGGGCCGTGCCCGCCGAGGTCGCGTTGCGGCTCGACGAGCTATCCGGTCGAGCGGCTCGACACGCAGACGTGGCGCGTGGACACGCCCGAGCTGTCTAAGATTTCCTTCTCCTACAGCGTCTTCGCCGACGACCTCTCGGGCACCTTCTCGCAGCTCGACGCGCGCCACGCCAACTTCAACGGCGCCTCGGTCTTCGCCTACGTCGTCGGGCACAAGCAGGACCCCGTCAGCCTGAAGGTCGGGGCGCCCGCCGGCTGGAAGGTCATCAACGGCCAGTCGAAGGGCACCGACCAGACCGAGTTCGCCTTCCCGAACTACGACGTGCTGATAGACACGCCGACCGAGGCGGCGCCCGACTTCAACGTCCAGACCTTCGAGGTCGGGGGCAAGACCTACCGCGTCGTCACGCACTCGTTCGGCGAAGAGGGCGGGCGGCGCGGCGAGCTGGCGAAGGCCGTCGAGCGCGTCGTCCGCGCCGAGACGGCGATGATGCCCGCGCCCGACTACGAGCAGTACACCTTCATCTTCCACTTCGACCCGGCGGCGCGGCGCGGCGACGGCATGGAGCACCTCAACTCGACGCAGATTATCGAGACGGGCGCGCTCGCCGACCCCCAAATCTTCGAGGGCGCGGTGGGCACCGCCGCGCACGAGTTCTTCCACGTCTGGAACGTGAAGCGGCTGCGGCCGCAGGGGCTCGGGCCGTGGGACTTCACGCGCCCCGTCGTCACGCGCGGGCTCTGGATCGCCGAGGGCTTCACGAACTACTACGGCAAGCTCGCGCAGCGGCGCGCGGGCCTGTGGGACGACGAGCAGCTTTTCAAGTCTTACGCCGCGGCCATCGCGGGCGTCGAGAACGCGCCGGGGAGCAAACTTACGAGCGCCGTCGAGGCGAGCCTGCTCGCGCCCTTCATCGACCGCGGCGAGAGCGCCCAGCGCACCAACCTCGCCGAGACGGTCGTCAGCTACTACCCGAAGGGCGAGACGCTGGCGCTGCCGCTCGACCTGCTCATCCGCGGCCGCTCGAAGGGGCGCGCCTCGCTCGACGACGTGATGCGCCGCGCCTACGAGGAGTTCTACCTGCGGAGCCCGAACGACAGCTACTACCTCAAGGGGCGCGCCTACGCCGTCGAGGAGTTCGAGCGCCTCGCCTCGGAGGCGGCGGGCGTAGACCTCTCCGACTTCTTCCGCTCGCACGCCCACCACGTCGCGCCGCCGCCCTACGAGGAGGCGCTCGCCTACGCCGGCCTGCGGCTCGTGCGCGCGCCCGCGGCCGAAGGCGCGCGCCCCGCCTACCGCATCGAGAAGGACGACAAGGCTCCCCCCGAAGCGCGCGCCCTGCGCGAGGCGTGGCTCAAAGGGAAGTAGACGGTAGACAGTGGACGGCAGAAGAACTTCGGCGGGCGTCGGGGGTTGAAACCCGACGCCCGCCGAAGTCTTTTTCCTACTGGCTACTGACTACTGTCTACTATCTACTTCCACGGAACCTTTCCCCCGGCGGTGCGTCTAAACGTGGCGGCACCGGGAGAAGAAAGAGGTCTCCGGTAAAATGTATAGAACCATCAAGAGGCTCTTCGCGTCCTCGGCCTTCCTGACGCTCTGCTCCGTCGCCAGTCTTTACGCCGGGTCGCGCGCGGCCGCTGCCGCGGCGCCCGCTCAGGCCGCCAACCCGCTCGCGCAAATCGGCGCGGACCCCGGCGACGGATGGATGCTTGCGGGCGGCCTGCTCATGGTCGTCGCGCTGGCGCTCGCCTCGGCGGCCGCGATGCTCTGGATGCGCGAGAAGCAGGACGGCTGAGTCGGCCGCGCGTGTCGGGGCTGCCGCGTTAACGGGCGGCGCCGCGCCTCCAGGCTTCGATGCCGGCGTCGATGGTCGGCGGGCGCTCGAAGATGTTCGGGTCGTAGTCTGGGTTGAGGACGTAGGCGTAGGGCGAGAAGCCGCCGCCGTAGCTGACCTTAAGCGGGAGCATCACCCCGCCGACGTCCGCGTAGTCCTTCGCCGCGAAGTAGCGCCTCGCGTTGTCGCGCGCCGGGAAGACTATCTTCAGCGGCAGGTGCGTCTTCCTGTCGAGGAAGTAGTCGGCCTGTTTGTCGCCGACGGCCACGCGCACCACGTCCGCGCGCCGCCCGCCGGCCTCGCCCTCGGACGCCGCGACGGGCACGGGCCTTTGCCAGCGCGTCTCCAAAAGGAAGTAGAGCTGCGCCTCGTCTACGAAGGACTGGAAGCCGCGGACGGCGTCGTCGCCGAGCCTGCGCGGCGAGGCGGGGCTGTTCCCGCTGGTCGCGTAGGCGGCGCGGCGCTCGGCGTTGAGCATGTTCACGCTGAGGTCGAACGGCGCGGGCAGCCTCGACCAGCGCCAGAGCTTTCCGGGGAAGGCGTAGAGGTCGACCAGCGGGTACTTCCGCGACCCCGTGGTGAGGAGGAGGCTGTTCACCGAGTGCAGCCGCTCGCGCCCGCCCTTCGCCGCGACGGCCAGCTCCCAAAGGCGCTCGGCCTCCTCGCGCGACCCTTCGCGCGACCCGCGAGCGCCCGCCGCCGGCGCCGGCGCGCAGAGCGCGAGCGCCAGACAGCACGCGAGCGCGACTGAACTTCTCAAGTTACTACTCATTGATAAAACTCCTTCGAAGTGAGGGGAGGCGAGCCGTCCCGCTCCTTAAACGAAGGGGGAGAAGTTTCGTCGTTTCAAGACTCAGGGGATGATGAGTTCGAGACCTTCGGGGACGACCTCGAAGGTCATCGGCAGCTCGCCGATCAGCTCGCCGTCGGCCTGCACGTAGACGCCCGCGCCTTCGCAGCGCAGGCGCGCGGCGCGGCGGAAGGTGAGGCCGCGCGCGCCCTCCTCCGGCGCGCCGCCGCGCATCGCGTAGCCGAGCAGGCGCAGGTAGCGCATCCGGCTGTGCGTGTCGATGACGCAGACCTCGAACTCGTCGGCGTCGAGGCGCGCGCGCGGCGTGACCGCCAGCTTGCCGCCGTACCACGGCGCCTTGCCGACGGCCGCGTAGGTCGCGCGCAGGCGCTCGCCCCCGACCTCGACCGTGAACTCGCGCGGCACCCAGTGCGCGAGGTGCGCGAGCCCCGCGTACCAGAAGGCCGCCTCGCCCAGCCGCCGCTTCAGGCGCGGCCGCACGCTGCGGACGACCGACGCGTCGAGCCCCACGCCCGCCATCATGAAGAAGTAGCGGCGCTCGCCCGTCCGCTCGCTCGTCCCGGCGCCCAGCGTGATGCGCCGCGCGCGCCCGCGCGCCAGGACCTCCGCCGCCTCCGCCGCGCCGCGCGGCAACTCCAACTGCCGCGCCAGCACGTTCGCCGTCCCCGCCGGCCACACCAGCAGCCGCGCGCCCGCCCCGACCATGCCCTGTATCGCCTCGTGCACCGTCCCGTCGCCGCCGCGCGCGACGATGTCGGTGGCGCCCGACGCCGCCGCCTCCGCCGCGAGCCGCGCCGCGTCGTTCGGCCCCGCCGTCGGCCGCACCTCGACCTCGACGCCCCCGGCGCGCGCGCCCGCGCAGAACGCCTCGACCGCGCGCGCGGGGTCCGTGCCGCGCCCCGCGTTCGGGTTGTAGATTAAGACTGCCTTGCGTTCGGCCATCGGTTTCGGCTGTTACGCCCGCCTATCGTTCAGGTGGAGAGAATATTGCTCGGCCAACCTCTCCCGCCGCGCGCCTATCCACCTCGCGAAGGCCAGCGCGGCGAGCACGGGTAGCGAGCACCACGAGGCGGCGAGCATCAGCAGCTCGAACAGCTCCCCGAGGGAAAAGAAGGGGCCGGGGCAGAGGGCGAAGAACGTCACCTGAAACCTCCTCGTTCCGCCGGGGCGGCGGCGACTTGAAACACCTGCCGCCCCAATGCTCTGCAAGCGCGATGCCGCCGCGACCCGCCTCACTATAACCCAAAAAAAGCCGCGCCGGCCTCCACCGGGGGAAGCCGGCGCGGACACCTGTCGGGCGTTCGCTGCCCCGGCCGGGCGGCGGGACGCGCCCCACAGTCGTGAAGCGGCATCCTCTTTCGCGCGCCTACTTGCAGTCGGCGTTGAAGTTGCTTTGGGACGAGGTCAGCTCGCCGTTGTTGTTGAAGGTGTTGTGGAGGACGTTGTGAACCAACATGTTGTTGCCGGGCCCGGGCCCGACGAAGCCGACGTTGACGATGACGGTAAATTCGGTCGTGGCTCCGTCGGATTGGAAAGTGCTGGTGCTTTGCGAAACGCCGGTGCCGTGGTAGACGTCGCCGGTCGTCTGACCCACGGCGATGACGCCCTGCGGCTGGGAGTGGGTTTTGACGGTCGTGTGGTTGCCGTTGGACGTGAAGTGGAAGAGCGTGTGGATGTCGCCCGTGACCGTGATGACTTCGCCAGCGCAGGGGGAGAAGAACGTGGCGTTGATTTGATTCGTCACGTTGGTGGTGGTGGTGGTGGCTTGCGCCTCGGCGGCGCGGGGCCGCGACAGCCCGGCGAGCGTGAGCGCCGCGGCGAGTGCGAGGGTGAGCGACGGCCT
Organism: Pyrinomonadaceae bacterium; assembly: GCA_036387455.1. Classification (GTDB taxonomy): domain Bacteria; phylum Acidobacteriota; class Blastocatellia; order Pyrinomonadales; family Pyrinomonadaceae; genus QHXN01. The sequence goes on from DASVTS010000085.1 coordinate 17,448, forward strand.
GAGCGTGATGGTGAGCATCGGGTACTCCTTTCGGTGAATCGGCCGGTGATGGGCGGGCCGCCGGGCGTGTGTGGGCGCCGGCGGTCGTCGGCTTCGGCGCGTGCCGTCGGGGGGCAGGGCGAGGTGCCCGACGCGTCAGCCCGAAGTCTCGCGGAAAAGCGAGCGGGCGGGAGCATATAGCCGTCCCGCCCGCCCGGTCAACATTTTCGCCGCCCGCCGTCTATTCGAGCCGGTAGTTGGGCGCCTCCTTGGTGATGATGACGTCGTGGACGTGCGACTCCTTGAGGCCGGCGGAGCTGATGCGGATGAAGCGCGTGTTCTCCTGAAACTCTTTGATGTCGCGGCAGCCGGTGTAGCCCATGCCGGCGCGCAGGCCGCCGACGAGCTGCGTCACCATGTCGGCGAGCGTGCCCTTGTAGGGGACGCGCCCCTCGATGCCCTCGGGGACGAGCTTCGACTCGACCTCGGTCGTCTCCTGCGCGTAGCGGTCGCGCGAGCCCTCGCGCATCGCGCCGATTGACCCCATGCCGCGGTACGCCTTGAACGAGCGGCCCTGGAAGAGAATCAGCTCGCCCGGCGACTCCTCGGTGCCGGCGAAGAGCGAGCCGATCATCACCACGTCGGCGCCGGTCGCGATGGCCTTCGCCACGTCGCCCGAGAACTTGACGCCGCCGTCGGCGATGACGGGGACGCCCGAGCCCTTCGCCGCCTGCACGCACTGGTGGATGGCCGTGATCTGCGGCACGCCCGCGCCCGTCACCACGCGCGTCGTGCAGATGGAGCCGGGGCCGATGCCGCACTTGACGGCGTCCACGCCCGCGGCGATCAGCTCGCGCGTGCCCTCGGCCGTGGCGACGTTGCCGGCGATGAGCTGCGTCTCGGGGTGGCGGCGCTTGATTTCGCGCACCGCCTCGACGACGCGCGAGGAGTGGCCGTGCGCGGTGTCCACGACGAGGCAGTCCACGCGCGCGCGGACGAGTTCGTCGGCGCGCTCTTTGAAGTCGCCCGTCGCCCCGATGGCGGCGGCGACTCGCAGGCGCCCGAGGTCGTCCTTCGCGGCCGAAGGGTAGCGGATGGCCTTCTGGATGTCCTTGACCGTGATGAGCCCCTTGAGGTGCTTGTCGCCGTCGACGACGAGGAGCTTCTCGATGCGGTGCTTCTGGAGGACGCCCTTCGCCTCTTCGAGCGTGGTGCCGACGGGGACGGTGACGAGCGGCTGCGGCGTCATCACCTCGGAGACGGGGATGTCGAAGCGCGTCTCGAAGCGCAGGTCGCGGTTGGTGATGATGCCGACGAGGTGCCCGTCCTCGTCGACGACCGGCACGCCCGAAATCTTGTAGCGCTCCATCACGGCCAGCGCCTCGCGCACGGGGCGGTCGGGGCGGATGGTGACGGGGTCCACGATCATCCCCGACTCGCTCCGCTTGACGCGGTCCACCTCCTCGGCCTGCCGCTCGACGGGGAAGTTCTTGTGGATGACGCCGATGCCGCCCTGCTGGGCGATGGCGATGGCGAGCCGGCTCTCGGTCACGGTGTCCATCGCGGCCGAGCAGAGGGGGATGCGCAGGCGTATGCCGCGCGTGAACTGCGTGGAGGTGTCGGTCTCGGCGGGCAGGACCTCGGAGCGCGCCGGCACGAGCAGCACGTCGTCGAAGGTCAGCCCCTCCTGCAAGTCAGACGTAATCATGATTAAAACTCCGGCTCTGAATTAAAAAGTTCGAGGCCCGCACCCCGAAAGTCCCGCGGGGACGAGTTTCGGGGTGCGGGCCTTTCGTTTTAAACCGCATCACTGGGCGAACTGTCGGAAGTTGTCCTTAGTGATAGTCCAGGTCGTCGTGTCGGCGGGCGGCCTGAGCGCCTGGCCGTTGACCGTGACCTGGAGCGCGTCGGCCGAGACCCGGTCGTAGTGGAGGTTGAGCGCCGCCGCGGGCTCGAACTCCTCCGGCGCGTCCGGCTTCAGGAAACGGCCGCGCCTCTTCTTCTCGTCGTCCTGCCACGAGGTCAGCCAGAAGGCGCGCGTCGAGCCGACCTTGACGCGGAAGCCTTCGGCGGCCGGGGGCGGCGTCGGCGTCGCGGCCGGCGTCGGCGCGGCGGCCGGCGTCGCGGCCGGGGCGGCGGCGGCCTGCTCGGCGCGGCGGCCCTGGATGTATTGCAGCACCCCGTAGATGGCGAGCGCCAGCAGCCCGACGATGAGGATGCTCAGCCCGTAGGTCATCAGCGGCGAGCGCGTCGTCTCGCCCATGTAGACGCGCGAGCGCTGCGGCGAGGTCGCCACCTCCTCGGTGTGCAGGCCCTGCTCGCGCGCCGTGCGCTCGTAGAGTTCGAGGGCGCGCGCCTCGGGGAAGCCGACGTGGCGCGCGTAGGACTTGATGAAGGACTTGTTGAAGATGCCGCCGGGGAGCGATTTGATGTCGTCGGCCTCGATGGCTTCGAGGTGGCGCATGGTGATGCGCGTCTGCTCGGAGACCTCGCGGAGGGTGACGCCGCGGGACTCGCGCGCGCGCCTGAGCTGCTCGCCGAGGGAGCCTTCGGCGCCCCCGGCTCGCCCGCCGCCTTCGGGTGCCTGTTCGGAGTTTTTTGAGTCCACTGCCTGCGCGAGTCTTTCGGTGGCGGCCGGGGTGCCCGCCGGTCTGAGGGCCGCGCCCTGACGCTCTCGTCCGCCGCCGTACTCCGTGTGCGCCGCCCCCCGAGGCCCAATATAATGGGCGTCTCCGAGGCGTGTCAAACTTCGCCCGCAGACGAGGTTAGCGCGCGTCTTGAACTTTGCCGCGCGCGGTGCTACGGTTGCTTTACACCCGGGCGTAAAGTTCATACAAACACAGAAGCGAGGACATAAAGGAATGCCTCTGGAAGCACTCGGAATGGTCGAGACCAAGGGCTTCGTGGGCGCGGTCGAGGCCGCGGACGCGATGGTCAAGGCGGCCAACGTGCAGCTCATCGGCAAGGAGTACATCGGCGCCGGCTACGTGACGATCTTCGTCCGCGGCGACGTCGGGGCGGTCAAGGCCGCCACGGACGCGGGCGCCGCGGCCGCGCGCCGCGTGGGCGAGCTCATCAGCGTCCACGTCATCCCGCGCCCGCACGGCGAGGTCGAGCGCGTGCTCCCGCGCAACGGCCGCTCCGGCTACAGCCCCGACGAGCGGGCGCTCGCCGCCGGCGGCGGCTCGGGCGGCGCGCTCGGCGAAGGCGACCAGGGGCGCTCGCTCCCGGCCGGCCAGCGCGACAACAGCAAGGAAGGCCGTAAATCGTAAACCGTAAACCGTGACGAGAGGGGACGGGTCTTATCTTGTCACGGTTTACCGTTCACGGTTCACGGCGAACGGAGTGAGCTATGGCGGATAAAGATTTAGTATCCGTGCAGCAGGCGCGCGACCTCGTCGAGGCCGCGCACCGCGCTCAGGGGCAGCTCGCGCGCTTCGACCAGGGGAAGATCGACCGCGTCTGCGAGGCGATGGCGCGGGCGGCGCTGAGGGACGCGGCGCGCCTCGGCGCGATGGCGACCGAGGAGACCGGCTACGGCGTCCCCGACGACAAGCGCGAGAAGAACCGCTTCGCCTCCGAGGACGTGTGGAACTACTTCAAGGGCCTGCGCACGGTGGGCGTCATCAACGAGTCGAAGGACGTCCTCGAAATAGCCAGCCCGCGCGGCGTCGTCGCCGGCATCATCCCCTCGACCAACCCGACCTCGACCGCCATCTTCAAAATCCTCATCGCCGTCAAGTCCAGGAACGCCATCGTGCTCTCGCCGCACCCCTCGGCCGCGAGGTGCATCAACGAGACGGCGCGCGTGATGCGCGAGGCGGGGGTTAAGGAGGGCCTGCCGGCCGAGGCCGTCGGCTGCATGACGAGCACGTCGCTCGAAGGCACCGAGGCGCTGATGAAGCACCGCCAGACGGCCGTCATCCTCGCCACCGGCGGCATCGGGCTCGTGCGCGCGGCCTACTCCTCGGGCAAGCCCGCGTTCGGCGTCGGCCCCGGCAACGTCCCCGTCTTCGTCGAGAGGACCGCCGACGTGCCCACGGCCGTGCAGAACATCCTGACGGGGAAGACTTTCGACAACGGCACCATCTGCGCCTCGGAGCAGGCGGTCGTCGCCGACGCGCCGGTGGCGAAGCAGGTGCGCGACGAGTTCGTCGCGCAGGGCGCCTACTTCCTCTCGCCGGCCGAGGCCGACCAGCTCGCCAAAATCGTCACGACCGAGAAGCGCGCCCTGAACCCGGCAATCGTCGGCCGCTCGGTCGAGGTGATTGCGAAGATGGCGGGCCTGAGCGTCCCGCCGGGCACGCGCTGCCTCGTCGCGGACGTGGGCGGCGTCGGGCGCGAGCACCCGCTCTCGATGGAGAAGCTGTCGCCCATCCTCGCCTTCTACGTCGAGGACGGGTTGGAGCGGGGCGCGGCGCGCTGCTTCGAGGTCCTGAGTTACGGCGGGATGGGTCACACGGCCGGCATCCACACGCGCTCGCGCGAGTCCGCCGCGGCCTTCGGCGTCGAGATGCCCGCGTCGCGCATCATCGTCAACTCGCCGACGACGCACGGCGCCATCGGCTTCTCGACCGCGCTGCCGCCCTCGATGACGCTGGGCTGCGGCTCCTGGGGCGGCAACGTCACCTCGGACAACGTCTCGCCCTGGCACCTGATGGACATCAAGCGCGTCGCCTTCGAGACACGCGCCGTCCCGTCGAAGCGCCCCGCGCGCTCCGCGCAGGCGACGGCCGCCGCCCCGCCGCTCCAGCCCGCGCCCGCGGCGGGGGCCGCGGCCGGCGGCGGCGCCATCAGCCGCGACGACATAGCGAAAATCGTCGACCGTTTTCTCAGCCAGCGTCAGCCCGCGCAGGCGGCGCCTCCGCCGGGCGCGCAGCCGCTCCCCGTCGCGCAGCCGCACGCCTACGTGCAGCAGGACGTGGACGTCGAGCCGCAGCGCGCCGCGCACTCGGGCGGCGCCGCGCCGCACCCCGAGGCCGCGCCGACCGCGCAGGCCCCGAACGGCGGCGGCAACGGCACCGGCCCCGCGCAGGCCGCGCCCGCACCCGCCGCGCCAGCCGCGGGCGACGGCGGGCAGGCTTCCGCGCCGAAGACGCCCTCGCCCGCCGCCGCGTCGAACGGCAGGCGCGCCGTGGACTTCGTCTGCGAGGACGACGTCCGCCGCGCCATCCAGAAGGGCGAGAAGATTTACACCAACGCGCGCACCATCATCACCCCCGCCGCCCGCGACATGGGCGAGGCCGCGGAGGTCTTTGCGAAGGCATGAAAGGCCGTGAACCGTGAACCGTAAGCCGTGACGAGTGGAAAAACTGTCTTCCACTCGTCACGGTTCACGGTTCACGTTCACGGTTTACGGTCTTTATGTTTCTGGGCAAAGTAGTCGGCACCGTGTGGTCAACGAAGAAGACGCCCGGCCTTGAGGGCGTCAGATTTTTGGTCGTCCACCCGATAGATTTGGAGAAGGAGCCGACGAAGAACATCGTCGTCGTGGCCGACCGCCTCGGCGCGGGCGTGGGCGAGGTCGTGCTGTGCGCCTACGGGAAGGCCGCGCGCACGGCCGTCGGCGACCAGGAGATGGCGATAGAGGCGGCGGTCGTCGGCATCGTCGACCGCGTGGACGTGCAGGCCGACCTCGCGCGCTCGGACGAGCTGGTCGAGACCTCGCGCGAGCTGGGCGGGCGGTGAAAATACAGACGCCGGGCGCCGGATGCCGGATGTTAGTAAAAGACATCCACCGGCATCCGGCATCCGGCATCCGCTTTCAAATGGCGAACGAGGAACTCATCTACAGAATCACGCGCGCCGTCTACGGCCGCCTCGGGGCGCAGGCCGACGAGCGGACGGTGGAGGCGCTGGTGATGGACGTCTACCGCGCCGTCGAGCCGGTCGTCGGGGCGGGCGGCGGGGCGGCGGGCGACGGCGCGGGCGCGTCCGAGGGGCGGGCCGACCGGCTCATCGTGTCGGTCTTCGGCGTGGACCACCCGGGCATCGTCGCGGCCGTGTCGCAGATTCTGGCCGAGGCGCGTTGCAGCATCATCGACATCAACCAGACGGTCGTGCAGGGCAAGTTTGCCATGGTCATCGTCGCCGACATCTCGCGCGCGGGCGAGTCGGTCACGGCGCTCAAGGAACGCTTCCGCGGCGAGGGCGAGCGCCTCGGCGTGCGCATCTACGCCCAGCGCGAAGACCTCTTCAACGCGATGCACAGGATTTAGAAGAAGTGCGGAATGCAGAGTGCAGAGTGCGGAATTAAAAACCTCTTGCCCTTGATTCTGCACTCTGCATTCCGCATTCTGCGTTCGTCTTATGTCGCTGCCTGAAATCTCTCGCAGGTGTCGTTCGTGCGGCGCGGCGGTACGCGCGGGGGCGCGCTTCTGCCCGCAGTGCGGCGAGTTGATGGCGGACTCGCCCGCCGCGTCGGCCCCGGCGGCGACGGGCGCCGACGGCGCCGCGGCGGACGCGGGCGGGGTCGAGGCGGCGCGCGAGCCGGAGACGCCGCGCGAGCCCGCGGCGGCGCGCGACTGGGCGCCGCCGACGAAGGAGTACGCGGCCTTCGTGCAGTCTTTAGAGTCCGCGGCGGCCGGCGCGCGTTCGCAGCCGCCGCCGCCCGAGACGCAGCCCGCGGCGCCCGAGTCGCAACCCGCCGACGCGGGCGCGGATATCAACACCGGGGACGAAGGCGAGGCCGTAGGCGTCGGGGCGCAGGCCGGGGCGGGCGAGGCGCGTGGGCGCGTGGCGCGCGTGCGCGACGGGACGCGGGCGCGCGTCGGGCGGATGCGCGAGGAGGCCATCGTCGTGCTCGAAGAGACGCCGGACGACTCGGGGCTGCGCTTCGTCGTCGCGGCCGTCGCGCTCTTCGTCGTCTTCCTCGTCCTACTTTTCCTGAGCACCACCGTTCTGCGTTAGAACCCGACCGGCATGGAGTACACACAGGCCGAAATCCTTCAGACCGTGCGCATGACCGAGATGGAGCACTTGGACGTGCGCACGGTCACGCTCGGCCTCTCCCTGCGCGACTGCGTGCGCGCCACCGTCGAGGAGACGGCCGAGGCCGTGCGCGAGAAGATAGAGCGCACGGCGGCGCGGCTCGTCCCCACCGTGGACGAGATAGGCGAGGAGTTCGGCCTGCGCATCGCCAACAAGCGCATCTCGATCACGCCCGCCTCGCTCGTCTACGACCGCGCGCGCTCGGGCAGGGAGCTGATGCCGCTCGCGCGCGCCATAGACGAGGCCGCGAAGCGCGTCCGCGTGGACTTCATCGGCGGCTACTCCGCGCTCATCCACAAGGGCGCGACCGACGGCGAGGCGGCCTTCGTCGACTCCATCCCCGAGGCGCTGGCCTCGACCGAGCGGCTCTGCTCGTCGCTCAACGTGGCGACGACGCGCGCCGGCATCAACATGGACGCCGTGCGGCGCACCGGCGAGATTATCAAGGAGATGGCCGGGCTGACGCGCGAGCGCGGCGGGCTCGCGTGCGCCAAGTTCGTCTGCTTCGCCAACGCGGTCGAGGACAACCCCTTCATGGCGGGCGCGTTCCACGGGCCGGGCGAGCCGGAGGCCGTCATCAACGTCGGCGTCTCCGGCCCCGGCGTCGTCAACCACGCCGTCCGCCACGCGCCCGCCGACATGCCGCTCGACGAGATGGCCGAACTCATCAAGAAGCTCTCCTTCAAGCTGGCGCGCGCGGGCGAGCTGGTGGGCCGGGAGGCGGCGCGGCGCCTCGGCCTGCGCTTCAACATCATCGACCTCTCGCTCGCGCCGACGCCGACGCCGGGCGACTCGGTCGGGGAGATTCTGGAGGCGTTGGGCTTCGAGCGCGCGGGCGCGCCGGGGACGACCGCGGCTCTCGCGCTTCTGACCGACGCGGTGAAGAAGGGCGGCGCGATGGCTTCGAGCGCGGTGGGCGGGATGAGCGGCGCCTTCATCCCCGTCTCCGAGGACGGGGCGATGATTGAGGCGGCGCGGCTGGGCGCGCTCACCCTGGAGAAGCTCGAAGCCATGACGAGCGTGTGCTCCGTCGGGCTCGACATGGTCGCCGTCCCCGGCGACACGTCGGCCGAGACCGTCGCCGCCGTCATCGCCGACGAGATGGCCATCGGCGTGATGAACAACAAGACGACGGCCGTGCGCATCATCCCCGCGCCGGGCAAGGTCGTCGGCGACGTCGTGGAGTTCGGCGGGCTCCTCGGGAGCGCGCCCGTGATGCCCGTCAACCAGTTCTCCCCCGGCGTCTTCATCCGGCGCGGCGGGCGCATCCCCGCGCCCATCCACTCGCTGCGCAACTAGGCGCCCCGCGGTGCTACACTACCCGCGGCCCGCGCCACTTCGGGAGGTGTCAGATGATTTCGAAGAAGCTGCTGCCCGCCTCGCTCCTGCTCGCCGCGCTCGCTGCCCCGGCCGCGGCCCGACAGAAGACGGTCGAGTTCCGTCAGGGCGACGCCTTGAGCGGCCCCATCCAGAGCGCGCGCCTGGAGCAGACGACCTTCCGGCGGGTGAACGGCGCGCTGGTCGAGGGGCCGCGGCGGCTCACTTCGGTCAGCACCTACGCGCCCGACGGGAAGCGCAAAGAGCAGGTGAGCTACGCGCCCGACGGGAGCCCGCGCGCGAAGTACGTCCACCTCTACGACGACGCCGGGAACGAGGTCGAGATGTCCTTCTTCGACGGCAGGGGCGACCTGCAAATGAGGCGCGTCTACCGCCCCGCCGCGGGCGAGACGCTGACCTACAACGGCGACGGGAGCCTGCGCGACCGCCGGGTCGTCGTCACGCGCCCCGACAACACGCAGTTGGAGACGAGGCTCTACGACGGGGCGGGCGTGCTCGTCGAGCGCTCGGTCAACGAGCGCGACGCGAAGAAGTCGGTCTGGAGCACGTACCGCGGCGACGGCACGCTGAAGAAGCGGGACACGCACTCGCTCGACTACGGCGGGCCTCACCACACGGAGTCGGAGACTTTCGCGGCCGACGGCGTCACGCCCGTCGGGCGGAGGGTGTCGGACGCGGACGCCGCCGCGACCGACCTGCGCGCCGTCAACGAGGGCCACAACCCGGGGCCGCGCCGGACGCGCGAGACCCGCGAGTACGACTCGCACAGGAACCTGAGCAAGCAGACGACTTTCAGGTGGAACGAGGCGACGGGCGAGTTCGAGCCGGCGGCCGTCACCTACTACACCATCACCTACTACCGCTGAGGGCCGACGATGAGGGCTATCATCTTAACCCTGTGCCTGGCGGCGTGCGCGGCGGCGGCGGCGGCCGCCGCCCCGGCGCGCGACGGCGGGAAGAAGGAAGAGCAGCCGCGCCCGGACTTTTCGGGGACGTGGGAGCTGGACAGGTCGAAGAGCGACTACGGCATCTTCCGCGACCGCCCCGTCTCGAAGGCCGAGGCGACGCTCGTCGTCTCGCACAAGGAGCCGGAGCTGCGCATCTCGCGCACGCTCAGGCTCAGCGGCCAGCAGGAGACGAAGGAGTTCACCTACTACACGGACGGGCGCGGCGAGACGAACCCGGCGGCCGTCGGCGCGGGCGAGGTCAAGTCGAAGACGAAGTGGGACGGCGAGAAGGTGACGGCGCGCGCGAAGATGACGTGGCCGGGGCAGAACGGCTCGCCCGGCTTCGAGGTGGACGTGACGCAGAAGTGGCAGGTCTCCGCGGACGGGAAGACCCTGACGAACACGACCGCCTTCACCAGCGTCCAGACGGGCGCGCAGGAGGTGAGGCTGGTCTACCGGCGCGCCGGCTGAAGGCGCGCGCGAACACGAACACCGGAGGGCGAAGGGATGCAGGCGCTGGGGATGGTCGAATGCCGCGGGCTGGTGGCGATGATCGAGGCCGCGGACGCGATGGTGAAGGCCGCCGACGTGCGGCTGGTGGGCTACGAGAAGATTGACGCGGGGCTGGTGACGGCCATCGTGCGCGGCGAGGTCGGCGCGGTGCGCGCGGCCGTGGACGCGGGGGCCGCCGCGGCGCGCAGGGTCGGCGAGGTCGTCGCCACGCACGTCATCCCGCGCCCGCACGAGGAGGTGGACGAGGGCATCCCCGTCCTCGAAACCGGCGAGACGACGCGCAAGAAGATCGCCGGCTCGGTCAGCGCGCGGGGGCGCGAGGGGGAGGGCTGAGGGGTTGGCCGAGGTCGTGCAGGCGGCCGGGCGAATCGAGGCGGGCGCCTGCCCCGAGTGCGAGGCGGCACTGCTCGGCGACTTCTGCCACCGCTGCGGCGAGAAGCGGCCCGACAGCCGCGACCTCACCGTGCGCCACTTCTTCTCGGAGGCCGCGCAGGAGCTGACGAGCGTCGAGCACTCGAAGCTCTTCCACACCCTCCGGGCGCTCCTGTTCCGCCCCGGCCTCCTGACCAACGAGTGGGCGGCCGGGCGCCGCCGCCGCTACCTCAAGCCGCTCAACCTGTGCCTCGGCATCCTCGCCCTGAGCCTCTTCGCCTACTCGGTCTACAAGCCGGTCTCGATGTTCGACGTCGAGAAGTTCATCCGGCAGGAGAAGCGCGAGGAGTCGCTCAGGGTCTTCGAGCGGTTCGCGGCGAGGAACCGCATGGAGCCGGGCGTGATGTTCGAACGGCTCAACGAGAAGTGGCAGCGCTACATGTCGCTCTCGCCGCTGCTCTTCGTCGGCGGGTTCGCGCTCGTGCTCCAGCTCGTCTTCGTGCTCTCGCGCCGCCACTTCGTCGAGCACCTCGTCTTCTCGATGCACTTCGTCTCGTTCTCGACGCTGGTGCTGCTGCTGCTCTGGCCGGTCTACTACTACGTCGGCGTCAAGACGGGCGGGGCCAACCTCCTGGTCGCCGTCTTCAAGTGGGCGCTCGACATCGCCTACATGTTCTTCGCCGTGCGCGCCGTCTACGGGCTCGGCGCCGTCAGGACGCTCCTCGCGTCGGTGCTGCTCGTCGTCGGCTACTTCCTCAGCTACGGGCTCGTCCTCCTCGGCGCGCTCGCCGCCGCCATCGTCAGCGTCGGGCTGTCTTAGGCGGCCCGGCGGCGAGGGCGTTGAAGAGGAGCGGGTAGGTGGCGAGCGACTGCGCGCGGTACTGCGGGCGGAAGCCGAAGAGGTAAACCCTGCCCTCGCCCAGACCGACCTCGACGAGCGCGGCCTTGCCGCGCAGCTTCTCCGCGCCGAGCAGCCAGCCCGAGAGCAGCGGCGTCCCCGAGTCGGGGTAGCGCGCGACGATTTTGACCCGGGCGAGCGCGAGCGGGTCGCTCTTTATCTCGAAGACGGGCGAGTCCTCGACCCACGCGACCGACTCGCGCGGCATCCCGGCCGCGAGCGGGTGCGCCGTGTCGAGGAGGGTGCGCAGGATGGAGCCGGGGCAGTAGAACTCGGTCCGCTTGAGGCCCGCCGTCACGTCGCGCACCGGCAGGCCGAACTGCTCGATGGCGAAGCCCGACGCCGCGTTCAGCGCGACGAGCGTCCCGCCCCGCTCGACGAACTCGCGCAAAGCCTTCACGCCGTCCTTCCCCAGCCCGCCCGTCAGCTCCTCCGGCATCGAGCCCTTCCGGTAGCCTTCCAGTATCGAGCGCGGCGACTGGTCGGGGATGATGACGGCGTCGTACTTCGCCCGCAGGTTCCCGGCGCGCGCCTCCGCGTCCGAGAGGGAAGAGAAGCCGAGCCTGTTCTGCTCCAGCACCCAGCGCGTCCAGCCCTAGTCCATCGAGGGGACGTGCGACTTGTAGAGCGCGACGCGCGGCGCCTTGCGGTCGGTCGGGGTGAGTTTCGCGTCGCCGGCCCGCGGGGCGGGAATTGCCGCCGGGCCGCGCGTCTTCACGGGCCTGTAGACCGGCTCGGCCGGCACGTCCATCAGCAGCGAGAGCGTGTGCGCCGTCACGTCGTAGGGCGGGACGGGGTGGCCCTCGGCGTCGCGCAGGTCGGGGTAGTGCTGCGCTTCGAGCAGCGCCTTGGCGAAGGCGCCGTAGGGCTGCGCGAGCGGCACGTAGTATTCGGGCGGGTTGGGGCCGGGCCTGCCGCTCGGCATGAGCCGCTCGACGGCGGAGAACTCGACGCCGCCGCGCCGCAGAATCCGGAGCAGCGCCGAGGAGTTCTCCCTCAGGGCAATCTTGTACCCCTGAATCTCGCCCGGCCGCCGTGGGCGCACGGCCTCGCGGCCGACGGCGTAGAAGCGGCGGAGCCACGCCTCGCGGTTCTGCGCGGCGTGCTTCAACAGCTCGAAGGCCGCGCCCGTCATGTAGTTCGTGATGTCGCGCAGGCGCCACTCGCCGCCCTCCCACGGCACGGGGAAGTTCGGGCTGGCCTTGCGCGCGTCGTAGCCCTCGCCGGCGCGGAGCTGCTCGGGCCTGACCGTGACGGGCGTGGCGAGGTTGACCGAGGCCGTCTCGGAGAGTATCCGCACGCCGCCGTGGTAGTGCGAGTAGGCGCGCGCGGGCGTCCACGCGTCGTAGGTCGAGTCCCAGGTGATGCCCTTGAAGCCCGACTTGAGCAGGTTGTCCGCCATGAAGCGCCCGAGTTCCGTGTAGCCCTCGACGAGCTGGCGGGGGACGTTCGGCTCGACCGGCTTCATGTAGGGCGGGAGGAAGAGGCGCGAGCCGTAGGCGCCCTGCTGGTGGATGTCGTGGACTATCTGCGGGCGCCAGGCGTTGTGGACTTTGTCCACGGTGAGCCGCGTCTCGATTTGCGTGAAGGCGTACCAGTCGCGGTTGTCGTCGTGGCCGACGTAGTGGTGGTACAGCTCGGGCGGGCTCGTCCCTTCGTACGGCGTGCCGAGCGTGCGGTCGTACCAGCGCTTGACGATGTCCACGCCGTCGGGGTTGAGCGAGGGGACGATGAGGACGATGGTGTTCCGCAGAATCTCCCGCACCTCGGGCTCGTCCGAAGAGGCGAGGCGGTGCGCGATGAGCATGCCCGAAAGGTACGACCCGACCTCGGTCGAGTGGACGCCGCAGGTGATGAGCACGACGTTGCGGCCGCGGCGGATGAGGTCGGCGGCCCTGCGGTCGGGCGCGGCGCCGAGCGTGCGCGGGTCGGCGAGGCGGCGCTGAATCTCCCTGAACTCTTCGAGCCGCGCGAGGTTCTCGGGCGCGCTGACGGTGGCGAGGACGAAGGGCGCGCCGAGCGTCGTCTTGCCGAGTTCCTCGAAGCGCACGCGCGGGCTGGCCTGCGACAGCCGCCGGAAATACTCGACCGTCTGCGCCCACGAGGCGAGCTTGCGGTCGTCGCCGGGGCGGAAGCCGAGCACGCGCTCGGGCGCGGGCACGTCGGCCGCGGCGGGCGCGGGTTGGCGCGCGTGCGAGGCGCCGGCCGGGCCGGCGTGCGGCGCGAGCATGAGGAGGAGCGGCAGCAGTAAAGCGCGCGACAGAAGGTGCTTCGCCATAAGGTGCTTCGCCATGTGGTGTTCGGGCGTCCTGTTTCGAGCTGGCAGAGCGTGCAAAAGGGTTCGGGAGCGGCGAGTTTATCACAGCGCGGGCGGCGCCCGGCGAGAGTGTATTGACAGGGAACTTCGCGGCGTTGGATATTTGATGGCGCGGCGGCCGGGGCGCCGGCCGCCGCCCGCGCGACCTCGAACGGGAGACCTTCGAGGGCCCCGCCGTCGCCGTTCGGATTTTAAGGAGCGAACCCCCATGAACAACCCCAGGTGCGCGGTCTGCGGCCACATCAACCGCGCGGGCGCCGCCTCGTGCGAGATGTGCGACGCGCGGCCGGGCGGCGCGGCCGGGGCTCCGGGCGCCGGTTCGTCCCGCCCGGAGGGGGAGGGTTACGGCGCGCTGCCGACCGACATCCCCTCGCCGCAGTTCAAGGGCGTGGGCGACGTCATCACCCCGACGCTCGAAATCTACCGGAACCACTTCCTGCTCGTCGGCCTGCTCGTCCTCGTGACGGCCGCGCCGGTGGCCTTCCTCCAGTACGCGGGCTCGAACACCGTCCTGACGACGGGCGAATTCCGGGGCGAGGGAATCGGCGCCCGCGCGGGCGGCTTCGGGTTCGTCGGGGCCGGGCGCGACACGCTCCTCCTCTGGCTGCTGACGACCCTCGGCTACGCGCTGCTGTCGGGGGCGCTCGCCCACGCCGTCGTGCAGATACAGCGGACGGGCGCGGCGCGCGCGGGCGAGAGCCTGCGCTGGGGGCTGCGGAAGATGTTCAAGGTCTTCGCCGTCACGCTCGTCACGTACCTGGCCGTCTACGGCGTCCCGGCCGTCCTCGTGGCGGGGCTGGCCTTCGCCGTCGGGCCGGCGGCGTTCATCGGCGTGCTGCTGATGCTCCTGCCGTGGGTCGTGCTGATGCTGACGTTCTCGATGGCGGTGCCGGCCGCGGCCATCGAGAACCGCGGCGTCTTCGGGTCGCTGGCGCGCAGCGCCGAGCTGACGAGGGGCTACAGGGGGCTCATCTTCCTGACGTACTTCCTCTGGTGGGTGGCGATAGCCGTCCTGAGCCTGGTCGTGACGCGGAGCTTCTACTACGGCGGCGGCGGGGGCTCGGCGGCCTCGCTGCTCGTCCAGTTGCTCGTCGGCGGGATGCTCAACTCCTCGATGTTCGTCCTGACGGTCTACGTCTTCCTCGGCATCCTCAACGAGAACCGGCAGGGCTTCGTGGCGCGCGCCTTCGCGCCGGCCGGGCGCTGAAAGCTTTCCCATCACCCATCACTTATCACTTATCACCCTCCGATGGCATACACGGCACAGATCACGCGCGCGAACCCGACGCTCATCGTCTTCCTGCTCGACCAGTCGGGCTCGATGGCCGACCCGTTCGGCGGCGAGCAGGGCGCGCGCAAGGCGGACTTCGTCGCGCGCGCCGTCAACCACGCGCTGCACGACCTCGTCATCCGCTGCACCAAGACCGAGGAGGTGCGCGACTACTACCACGTGGCCGTCGTCGGCTACGGCCGCGGGGTGGCGGGGGGCTTGGGCGGCGCGCTCGCGGGCTACGGCGTGGCGCCGGTCTCGGCCGTCGCCGACAACCCGGCGCGCATCGAGTCGGGCTTCCGGCGCGTGCCGGACGGCGCGGGCGGCTTCGTCGAGATGCCGGTGCGCTTCCCCGTCTGGGTGCACCCGCAGGCCGAGGGCGGGACGCCGATGTGCCGCGCGCTCGGGCGCGTGCGCGAGATTCTGGGGGCCTGGCTCGCGGCGCACCCGCGCGGCTTCCCGCCGACGGTGCTCCACCTCACCGACGGCGAGTCGAGCGACGGCGACCCCGTCGAGGCGGGCGAGGCCGTCATGTCGCTCGGCACGGACGACGGCCGCGTGCTCCTCTTCAACTGCCACGTCTCGGCGAGCCGCGCGCGCAAGGTCGAGTACCCGTCGGCGGAGTCGCAGCTCTCGGACGACTTCGCGCGGACGCTGTTCCGCATCTCCAGCACGCTGCCCGAAAACTTCCTCGGCGCGGCGCAGCAGCTCGGCGTCCCCGCCGGCGAGGGCTCGCGCGGCTTCGTCTTCAACGCCGACCCCTCCTCGGTCGTCCAGTTCTACGAAATCGGCACCTCCCTCACCGGCATGGCCCCGCACATCTGGATGGAGGGATGAGGCTGACGGTCCAGACTCAACAGTTCATCCTCCCGAAGGGGGGCAGCGCGGCGGAGGAGTGCGAGGACGCCGTGGGCTTCGACGTCGGGGCGCTGAGGTTCGCGGTGGCCGACGGGGCGACGGAGGCTTTCGACGCGGGGCGTTGGGCGGCGCGGCTGGTCGGGGAGTGGGTGGGCGCGGCGAGCGCGCCGCTGACGGCCGCGGAGTTCGCGCCGTGGCTGAGGGAGCAGGGCGGTTGGCTGCGCGCCTCGTGGGAGGGGCGGCAGCTCTCGTGGTACGCGGAGGAGAAGCGGCGCGCGGGCGCGTTCGCGGCCTTCGTCGGCCTGCGGCTCGAAGCGAGCGGGCGCGGCGCCGCGGGCTGGCGCGCGCTGGCGCTCGGCGACTCGTGCCTCTTGCAGCGGCGCGGGCGCGAGCTGCTGGCGTCCGTGCCCGTCTCGGGCCACGAGGGGTTCGGCTCGGCGCCGCCGCTCGTCCCTTCGAGCGAGCCGCTGATGAAGGCGGCGCTGGCGCGCGTGGTCGAGGCGGAAGGCCGGGCCGAGCCGGGCGACACCTTCCTGCTCGTCACCGACGCGCTGGCCGCCTGGTACTTCGAGGCGCTCGCCCGGCGCCCGGCCGACGCCGAAGAGTTTGATTCTCTGCTCGCCGCGTCGGACAATGTGGCCCTCTCCCTACTCGTCCGGCGCGAGCGCGCCGCCGGGCGCATGAAGGACGACGACGTCGCCGCCATCAGAATAACGCTGGGCTCGGAGCGCTGAACGCCGAGCCGAAAATCCTTCGCCTTTCAACCCGGCGTCCGGCGCCCCGGGTTCGTAGTTCAAACCATGCAAGCCCCCACGACAAACTTCTGGCCGACGGCGCGGCACTACGCGGAGGCGGTGCAGTGCCCGGCCGTGTGCTTCGCGGAGCCTTCGTTGAAGGGGATGCCGGCGGCGGTCGACCGTCTGGGGATGCCGCTCGTCACTTCGGGGCAGTTCGCCTACGTCTTCAAGCTCAACCCGGCCGGGGCGGGCGAGGCGCTGGCCGTGCGCTGCTTCCGCGGCTTCCTCGGCGACCGCGAGGAGCGCTACCGCGCGCTCGACGCGCACCTCGGCGCCCACCACATCGCGGCGCTCCCGCGCTTCAGGTACCTCCCGCAGGGCGTCCTCGTCGCGGGGCGCCGCTACCCCCTCCTCGTCATGGAGTGGGTCGAGGGGCCGACGCTCGACGTCTACCTCGACGAGGCGGTCGGGCGGCGCGACGCGCTGCTCCACCTCGCGGGCGAGTGGGTGCGCCTCGTCGCGGCGCTGCGCGAGGCGGGCATCGCCCACGGCGACTTGCAGCATGGCAACATCATCGTCGAGCGCGGCGGCCGCCTCCGCCTCGTGGACCTCGACGGCATGTACGTCCCCGCGCTCGAAGGCTTCCGCGCCAGCGAGGTCGGGCACCAGCACTACCAGCACCCCGCGCGCGACCCCGCGCACTTCTCGCGCGACACGGACAACTTCTCCGCGCTCGTCGTCTACCTCTCGCTCGTCTCCCTGGCCGAGCGGCCCGAGCTGTGGGGCGAGCACCACGACGAGAACCTCATCTTCACGCGCGCCGACTTCGCGGACCCCGACGCGTCCGCGCTCTTCCGGAAAATCGAGGCGATGGGCGGCGAGCACGCGCGCCTCGCCGCGGCGCTCAAGGCGGCCTGCCGCGCGCGCCCTTCGGAGACGCCGCCGCTGACCGAGTTGGTCTCGGTGGCGCCCGCCACGCTGCCGGGGTGGATGACCGCGCCCGCGGAGGTGGAGGTGCGCGGCCGCACGCGCGAGGTTTCGCGCGATGTCCTGCGGGAGCCCGAGCCGGAGAGGCTCTGGGCTTCGAGGCACCGGCGCCCGACGCCGAACACGCCCGCGTCGGCGACCGTGCAGGGACTCTTCAACTCCTCCGCGGGCGCGGCGCCCGCCGCGGTCGTGCGCGACCCGGCGGACGTGGGCGGCAACACGCTCTTTTACGCGAAGAACGTCTTCGGCAACTCGTACGGCTACATCTGGTGGATACCGCTCCACAACTTCTGGCTCCAGAACTTCTGGGGGGCCTTCGGCGTGACCGACACCCTCGCCGGGATGTTGCTCACCTTCGTCCTCCTGTCGGCGCTGCTCCTCGTCTACGGCTTCGTCCGCGCGCTCAAAGAGGCGCAGGCGGCTTCGGGCGCCCCCGCGGCGGCCGGGGCCGGCGGCGGCGGCCCCGCGGCGCGCGCGTTCCGGACGCCGCACGCCGCGACCCCCCTGCCCGCGCCCGCGCCCGCCTCGCTCTTCGGCCCGGCCCCGGCGCAGACCCCGGCCGCGCCGAAGCAGTCCACCCCCGACCCTCTCCCTGCGATGAAACAGGTCGTCGGCAACAGCAGCCTCGGCATCTACCACCTGCCCGGCTGCGAATGGGTCGCCAGAATCGCCCGGCGCCAGCGCGCCGACTTCGACTCGCCCGACGCCGCCCGCGCCGCGCACTTCCGCCCCTGCCGCGTCTGCCAGCCGTAAGGGCCGTGAGCCGCGAACCGTGAACCGTGACAAGAAGAAGCGGGTCTTTCTTGTCACGGTTCACGGTTCACGGTTCACGGCTCTTAAGCGGCTTGCCTCTGCGCGGCGCGCGAGTGTAGAGTAGCGCCACCCCGTCCCCTTAAAAGGCTCTTCCCTGTGTAGCCCGAAAAAAAGAATCTGTCGGAGGTCACTTCTGATGTCGTCTGAAGCTCTCGACCCTGTGAAGCACCAGGTCGCCGTGACGAACGAGTACCCGGACGTCGTCGGGTTCAGGCCCGACGACCCGCACGCGGTCGCCTACCGGCCCTACATCGCGCCCGAGACGCTGATGCCCGAGTTGACCGTGCGCGCCGTCGTCGTCGGCACCATCCTCGGCATGGTCTTCGGCGCCTCGTCGCTCTACCTCGTGCTGAAGGTCGGGCTCACCGTGAGCGCCTCGATTCCCGTCGCCGTCATCTCCATCACGCTCTTCCGCATCGTCTCGACGCTCGGCAACAAGATTCTGTCCGTCTTGGCGCTAGTCCTCGCGGTCGGGGTGCTGGCGCTGCTCGCCCTGACCGGGGCGTCCGTCTACGTCCTCGCCGTGACGGCGGTCGTCTCCCTCGTGACGCTCGTCCTCATCTACCGGATGGAAGACCGCAACGCCACCATCCTCGAAAACAACATCGTGCAGACGGCCGGCTCCGCGGGCGAATCAATCGCCTTCGGCGTCGGCGTCACGATGCCGGCCATCATGATTCTGGGCTTCGACCTGGAGCTGACGCGCCCCATCCTCGTCGCCGCGCTCGGGGGCTTGCTCGGCATCCTGATGATGATTCCGCTCCGGCGCGCGCTCATCGTCCAGCAGCACGGGTTCCTGAAGTACCCGGAGGGGACGGCCTGCGCCGAGGTCCTGAAGGCGGGCGCCTCCGACGAGTCGCGCGCGATGGCCTCGGGCGCGGCGCGCGCCGAGTGGGAGAGGTCGGGGGCGGACGAGGCGTCGAACACGGGCGCCAAGACCATCTTCGCGGGCTTCGCCGTCGGCCTCGTCTACACGACGCTGATGAAGGTGTTCTACACGTGGAAGGAGTACCCGACGAAGGTCTTCGGCGACCCGTTCGCCAACGCCTCGGTGTCGGTCGAGTCCAGCCCGGCGCTCCTCGGCGTCGGCTACATCATCGGGCCGCGCATCGCCTCCATCATGGCGGCGGGCGGCGTGCTCGCCTACCTCGTGCTCATCCCGATGATTTCGTTCTTCGGCCGCTTCCTCGGCCCGACCATCGTCCCGCCGGGGACGACCCCGATTGCCGAGATGGACCCGGACGCCGTGCGCAACGCCTACGTCCTCTACATCGGCGCGGGCGCGGTGGCCGCGGGCGGCATCATCAGCCTCGTGCGCTCGCTGCCGACCATCTGGCACGGGCTGAAGGGCGGCCTGCGCGACCTGCGCGGCGGTCAGGCGGCTTCGGCCTCGAACCCGCGCACCGACCAGGACCTCTCGATGAAGTTCGTGCTGGGCGGCATCGTGGTGCTGATCGCGGCCATCATGCTCATCCCGCAGTTGCACCTCCAGTTCAACCTGCTCGGCGCCATCCTCATCGTCGCCTTCGGCTTCCTCTTCGTCACGGTCTCGTCGCGCCTGACGGGCGAGATCGGCTCAAGCTCGAACCCGATTTCGGGGATGACGGTGGCGACGCTGCTACTGACCTGCTTCATCTTCCTCGTCATCGGGTGGACGGGGCCGGGCTACTACGTGACGGCGCTCTCCATCGGCGCCATCGTCTGCATCGCGGCGTCGAACGGCGGGACGACCTCGCAGGACCTGAAGACCGGCTTCCTCGTCGGCGCGACCCCGTGGCGCCAGCAGATAGCCATCCTCATCGGCGCGGGCGCGTCGGCCCTCATCCTCGGGCCGATTCTCATCAGCCTCAACAGCGCCGCCACCGTCTACGTGCCCGCGGGCCGGATGCAGCTCCCGGCCGACGTGCGCGCCGAACTCTCGCAGCTCGGGCCCGAGCGCGAGGGCGTGCCCGGCGACCAGGGCATCACCGACCCCGGCACCTACCGCGTCTGGCACAAGGTCGACGAGCGCGGGTCGCGCGCGGGCAAGTACCTCGTGGACGACGACGGCACGCCGAAATACTTCGTCGACCCGGGCATCAACGGCACCTACCAGGCGACCGAGGGCGGGCGCGAGGTGGACAAGTTCGCCGCGCCGAAGGCGACGCTGATGAGCTACATCATCAAGGGCATCCTCAACCGCGAGCTGCCGTGGGGGCTCGTCCTGCTCGGCGTGATGATCGCGGTCGTGCTGGAGATGGCGGGCATCCCTTCGCTCGCCTTCGCCGTGGGCGTCTACCTGCCGCTCTCGTCCTCGTCGCCCATCCTCGTCGGCGGGCTGGTGCGCTGGGGCGTGGACAAGTACCTGCGCCGCCGGCTCGCGCACAAGAATCTGACGGAGGACGAGCTGGTGGCCGAGGGCGACAAGAGCCCCGG
>DASVTS010000086.1:0-89765 GCA_036387455.1 Pyrinomonadaceae bacterium
CCCCGCCGCCGGTGGCGGCGCTGCGCACGAACGCGGGCCGCGACCAGTTCGCGGGTCTCTCCGCCCCGGCGTCGAACGGCGCGCGCGGCTTCGGCTACCTCTCGGGGACGCTCTCGAACGACCTCTTCGAGGCGCTGCCCGGCCTCGACGCCTGGCGCAACTCGAAGTCGCGGCTCGGCGGCCTCTCGTTCCTGAAGGAGGCCGGTTACGTTGCCCTCGGCGGCGCCCCGGCCGACCCGGTCGTGCGCCCCGCGCGTGAGGAGGCCCCCGCGGCGCCCGTTTACGCGGCGGCGGCGGCGGCTTCGCTGGCCTTCGCGGGCGAGAACATCTCGCTCAACATCGGGACGCTCCCGGCCGGGAAGTCTGTGACCATCACCTTCCAGGCGACCATCAACAACTCGCTCAACTCGACGCAGGTCTCGAACCAGGGCACGGTCGATTACGCCGGCGGCTCGGTGCAGACCGACGACCCGGACACGGGCGCCTTCGGCGACCCGACCGTGACGCAGGTCGGCAGCCCCGCGACCATCTCCTGCCCGGCCGACATCAGCGCCAACACCGACCCCGGCCAGTTCTCGGCCTCCGTCGCCTTCGCGGTCACGGCGGGCGGCTCGCCGGCCCCGACCGTTAACTGCAAGGTCGGCGCGACCACCATCACCTCGCCGCACACGTTCCCCGTCGGGACGACGGCGGTGCAGTGCACGGCGACCAACGGCATCGGCTCGCCCGCCTCGTGCAGCTTCAACGTGACGGTCGGCGACAACCAGACGCCGACCATCGCCTGCCCGCAGAACATCACGACGACCACCTCGGGCGGCTCCTGCGACGCCACGGTCAACGTCGGGACGCCCACGGTCAACGACAACGACCCGAACGTCTCGGTCAGCGGCACGCGCGGCGACGCGCAGCCGCTCGGCGCGCCCTACCCGAAGGGCACGACGACCATCACCTGGACGGCCACCGACGCGGCGGGCAACTCCGCCTCGTGCCAGCAGACCGTCACGGTCAACGACGCGACGGCGCCGGTCGTCACGCTCAACGGCGCGGCCACGATGACGGTCGAGTGCCACGCGTCCTTCAGCGACCCGGGCGCGACGGCCAACGACTCGTGCGACGGCCCGCGCGCCGTCTCGGTCTCGGGCTCGGTCAACGCCAACGCGGTCGGCAGCTACACGCTGACCTACACCGCGACGGACGCGGCGGGCAACACGGGCACGGCGACGCGCACGGTCAACGTCGTGGACACGACCGCGCCCGTCGTCACGCTCAACGGGGCCAACCCGCTGACGGTCGCGTTGGGCTCGGCCTTCAGCGACCCGGGCGCGACCGCCGCCGACTCGTGCGGCGGCCCGCTGCCGGTCTCGGCGTCGGGTTCGGTGAACACCAACGCCGTCGGGACGTACACGCTGACCTACTCGGCGACCGACGCCTCGGGCAACACGGGCACGGCGACGCGGACGGTTCACGTGGTCTTCAACTTCGCCGGCTTCTTCTCGCCGGTGGCTAACCTGCCGACCTTCAACAGCGTGAAGGCCGGGCAGTCCATCCCGGTCAAGTTCGGCCTCGGCGGCAACCAGGGGCTGAACATCTTCGCCGCGGGCTACCCGGCGTCGGGCGCCATCGCGTGCAACTCGTCGGGCGAGCCCAACGTGATCGACGAGACGCAGACGGCGGGCGGCAGCGGCCTCCAGTACGACGCCGCGAGCGGCACCTACACCTACGCCTGGAAGACCGAGAAGTCCTGGGCGGGCACCTGCCGTCAGTTCGTCATCCAACTGGCCGACGGCACGTTCCACCGCGCCAACTTCCAGTTCAAGTAAACCACCCGGCAAAAGGGGAGGGGCGGCGACACCGTTGTCGCCGCCCCTTTTTTTGTCCGCCCCTTTTTTGTCCGCCGCAGGGCGCGCCCGGCTCAGCCCGAGGCGAGCAGCGCGCGGACTTTCTTCATGTCCTCCCAGACCTCGCGCTTCTTGGTCGGGTCGCGCAGGAGGTAGGCGGGGTTGAAGGTCGGCATCAGCGGCGTGCCCCCGTAGTCGTGGAACTCGCCGCGCATCTGCGAGATGGGCTTTTTGGTGCGGAGCAGGGCGCGCGTCGGCGTGTTGCCGAAGGCGATGACCACGCGGGGGCGGGCGGCGGCCAGCTCGCGGTGCAGGTAGGGCGTGAAGAAGGAGAGCCACTCGGGCGTGATTTCGTCGCCCTGGCTGATGACCTTGATGACGTTCGTGAGGTAGCAGTCGGAGCGCGCGAGGCCGATGCTTGTGAGGATGCGTTCGAGCATCTGCCCGGCCGGCCCCATGAACGGGCGCCCCGAGTCGATGTCGGGCGGCCCCGGCGACTCGCCGACCACCGCCGCCTTCGCGCCCCCGCCCCCCTCGCCGAAGATGAAGATTCGCTCCTTGAACTGCGCCAGCGCCTTCGCGCTCCGGAGGAGTTCCGCGTTGACCTCCTCGACCGTCTCCTTCGGCCCGGACGGCTGCGCGCTGAAGAGTGAGTCCTGCATGGCCTACGGGGTTACTCCGGCTTCTTCTTCGTCTCGTTGAGGTAGTCGCGCACCTTCTTCATGTCGTCCCAGACCTCGCGCTTCTTCGAGGGGTCGCGCAGGAGGTAGGCCGGGTGGAAGGTGGGCATGACCTTGATGCCGCGGTAGTCCTGGAACTGCCCGCGCAGGCGCGTGATGCCCTCCTTGGTGTCGAGCAGGTTCTTCATCGCCGTGTTGCCGAGGACGACGATGACGTCGGGGCGGGCGATGTTGATTTCGCGCAGGAGGAAGGGCTTGCAGGTGTGCGCCTCCTCGGTCGTCGGCGTGCGGTTGCCGGGCGGGCGGCAGCGGTTGACGTTGCCGATGAGCACGTCGTCACGCTTGAGCCCGATGGCCTCGATAATCTTGTTGAGGAGTTGGCCGGCGCGGCCGACGAACGGGCGCCCGCTCGCGTCCTCGTCGGCGCCCGGCGCCTCGCCGACGAACATCAGGCGCGCGGCCGTCTGCCCCTCCGTGTGGACTATGGTGTGACGCCCCTGGTGGAGCGGGCAGCGGACGCACTCGCCGACGTCGGCGCGGATGTCCTCGAAGGTCTCGCCGGGGCGGCCGAGGCTCAGTTCGTCCTGCGGCGTGATGTCGCCGAAGAGCGTCTCGCGCGGCGCGGGCGGGTCGGGCGAAGGCTTGCGGACGGGTTTCCTGGGCATGTGGTTCGCCTGGTAGAGGACGTCGGGTGATTCGGGCGCCTCGGTCGGCTGCGGCCTCGCGGCCTGACTCGGTTGAGGGGGCGGCGGCGGGGGGAGCGGCCTCGCGGGCGGCGGAGGGGGCGGCGCCTGACGCTCTGCGCCCGCGTTCCGCCGGAGCGCCGACGGCACCTGCGCGGGCGGCTTCGTGCCCGCTTCGCGCGCCGGCACGGGCGGCGCGTAAGGCCCGGCGTCGAACCCTTCGAGCCCTTCGACGCCCAGCTCGCGCAGGTACGAGGCGGCTTCGGCCACGTCCTCCGCCAGAGACTTCAACATCTCCCTCGCCTGCGATTCGTCTTTCATCGGTTGCGCGAACATTATGCCACGAAGAAGGGGAAACGATGAACTCGGAACGCCGAACCGAAGACCCGCCGCCGTCAGTCCGGCGTTCATCGTTTGTTGAGCGGGACGACGACCTCGCGGCGGGTGTAGCCGCGGGCGGTGGGGTCGAAGGTGACGTCGAGGCGGTACTCGTCGGGGGAGACGCGCGTTGACTCGAACTCTTCGCCGGTGTTGACGGCGTGGGGCGTCTTCAGGCGCAGCGAATAGGTGCGCCCGCCCAAGCCTTCGAGCAGGAGCCGGAGCGCGCCGCCTTCGGCCGTCGAGCGCAGCACCCGCAAGGACTCGCTGCGCGCGCCGGGCGCGGGCGGCTCGAAGGGGACGTAGACGTCCGAGCCCTCTTCGTACGCGATGCGCACGTCCACGGGGCGGCGCACCACGACGTCGAACTCGACGGTGCGGACGTCGCCCAACCGCCCGGGGCTGAAGTTGACGGCGCGGCCGTCCACGCGCACCGACCGCACGCGCGCGTCGAGCGGGAAGGCCGGGGCGAGGCGGAAGGTGGTGCTGTTCTTCGTCTCGGCGTCGCCGGCGACGTTCGTCGGGCGCAGCTTAATCGTCATCTGGCCGCCGCCGCGCGCGAGCGAGACGTCGAAGGTGTTGCGGCCCGCCCGCAGGCGGCGGACTTCCACCGAAGGCCAGTCGGCCGGGAGCTGCGGGGCGAAGCTGACCGTCTCGCCGAGGTCCGAGACTTCCAGCCCGAGCAGCCCGCGCATGAGCGGCGTGACGGTCATTGCCTCCGACCAGACCTGGTGGTGCGACGAGCGGCCGAAGGGCGCGTTGAAGTCGCCGGACAGAAGCTCCGTCACGTAGCCCAGCGCCCACTCGCGCCGGAGCAGCACGTTCGACATCAGCGCCCGCAGGCCGACCGTGGGCCGCCCGTAGCGGTAGGCGCCCAACGAAGCCCAGCCGGTGAAGAGCGGCCAGACCGAGCCGTTGTGGTAGGAGAGCGGGTCGTAGAGACGGCTGTCGTCCGAGAGGATGCGCGAGCCCCAGTCGGCCGCGAGCCGCGCGCCCCCGAG
This sequence comes from Pyrinomonadaceae bacterium, assembly GCA_036387455.1. Classification (GTDB taxonomy): domain Bacteria; phylum Acidobacteriota; class Blastocatellia; order Pyrinomonadales; family Pyrinomonadaceae; genus QHXN01. Next base: position 4,581 of record DASVTS010000086.1, read on the forward strand.
GTGGTCGATCTGGCCCTGCGCGCGCTCGTCCTCCAGGACGCCGAACCAGAGCGGGACGGCCGGCAGCACCGTGTCCTCCTCGTAGAGCTTCGCCTTGTCCTGCTCGTTCATGCGCTGCTGGCGCGCGGCGCGGTTGGGGCCGGGGTCGGCCTCGCGGGGCTCGGCGCGCGGGGCGTTGGTGGCGTAGGCGTAGAAGCCGCGCTCGGGGAGCCAGAAGGTCTGCTCGACGGCGCGCTCCGTGCGCTCCGCCGACTCGCGCGCCTCGCGGGCGAGCCTCTCGTCCTTCAAGGCCCCGGCCATCTCCTCGACGGCGCCGAGCGCCTCGACCCAGAGCCCCTGCATGTAAATCTCTTCGTGCGGCGGGTAGAGCGCGCCGCCCTCGACCCAGCCGTGGCCGAACTGCGTGTTCTCTATCAGGCCGTTGCCGTCCGTGTCGGTGGCGCGCGTGAAGCGGTAGGCTTTGAGGACGGAGTCCCAGTTGGCGCGCAGGTAGGCGAGGTCGCCGCCGGCGCGCAGGAGGTCGGCGTGCGCGATGACGTAGAGCGGCGTGGCGTCGGCGCTCGCCCACGCGTAGGGGTAGTCGGTGAACCACGGGACGAGCGACGCGCTCTGCGAAATCTCGTGCGGGATTTTGCCGTCGGCGCGCTGGAACTTCTTCAGGAAGTCGAGCGCGGCGCGCACGCCCTCGAAGTCGCCGTAGGAGCCGAGCGCGAACGCCGTCCACATCGCGTCGCGGCCGAAGAACCATGCGAAGCCCGGGCGCTCGGACTCGCCCGCCGTGCGGAAGCCCGCGACGAGCCCGCGCCCGAGCAGGGGGTTCTCGACGAAGCCCTTGTCGATGCCGACCTTCGCCCAGCGCACGGCCTCGTTGACGCGCGCGTCCGGCGTCGTGACCTCGGTCGTCTCTTCGAGCAGGCGCCGGTAGTGCGCGACGTTCTTCTCGTAGAGCCCGCGCGCGTTCGAGAGCAGACGCGCGTAGGTCGCGCGCGCCTCCTCGCGCCCCTTGACGCTCCCGCAGATGACGACGGGGACGAAGCCCGACTTCAGCTCGGCGGCCGGCACGTCCATGAGGAACTGCGCGGGCGCGTCGCGCGGCTCCTCCTGGTGCGGCATGACCGAGACGTCGCGCGCCGCGGGGCTGCCGACGACGCCCGCGAAGCGCCCCGTCTCCTCGTAGACGAAGTAGTGGCGCCGCTTCTCGTCCCACGAGACCGAGGGCGTGGCCGAGCCCGCGGGCCACATCAGGCGCAGGCGCGGGCGGAAGCGCGCGACGACGGAGAGGGGGAGCGCCGAGTCGACGTCGAGGAGCATGACGACGCCCGGCTCGTCGAGCGGGGCGAAGATGTGCTGGCGGACGGTGAAGGCCGCGTGCGAGTAGGTGACGGTGGTCGCCTCGGGGCGCACCTCGATGGAGGCGGCGACGTCCGCGCCGCGGAACTCCAGCGGGTAGCCTTCGAGCCGGAACGACAGCTCGAACTGGTCGAGAATCTGGACGGGGTAGGCCCACGCTTCGAGCTGCCGGTGCTCGTACCCGAAGACGGCGCTCCGGCGCCCCAGCACGTCGAGGAACGCGCCCGGCCGCGTCCGGCGCTCCAGCCGGAGCCCGCTCTGCGGGAAGGGGAACTTGGGCACGAGCCCCGGCGCCGCCTGCCGCGCCCGCGCGCCGCACTCGGCGGCGCACGCGGCGAGGAGGCACAGCGACAGGCAGGAGAGGCGTCCGAATTTTTTCACGGCTTCAAACCGCTGAAAGGGATTAGCCACAGAGACACGGAGACACAGAGTTTAGGGAAGGGTTGAAGAAACCCCCTTTCTAAAATCTCTGTGTCTCCGTGTCTCTGTGGCTAATCTTCGCCCCCGAACTCAGATGCCGAGAACGTCAATCAGCTCCTGCACGGAGGCGGCGCTCTTCTGGAGCGCGATGCGCTCCTCGGCCGTCAGGTTGATTTCGATGATCTGCTCAAGGCCGCGCGCGCCGAGCTTGCAGGGGACGCCGACGAAGAGGTTGTTGATGCCGTACTCGCCTTCGAGGTAGGCGGCGCACGGGAGGATTTTCTTCTTGTCCTTGAGAATCGCCTCGGTCATCTCGACGGCCGCGGCCGACGGCGCGTAGTAGGCCGAGCCGGTCTTCAGGAGCCCGACGATCTCGGCGCCGCCGTTGGCCGTGCGCTTGACGATGGCGTCGAGCTGGTCTTTCGGAATCAGCTCGGTGACGGGGATGCCGGCGCAGGTCGAGTAGCGCGGGAGCGGCACCATCGTGTCGCCGTGGCCGCCGAGGACGAAGGCCGTCACGTTCTCGACCGAGACGTCGAGGGCTTCGGCGAGGAAGCAGCGCATGCGGGCCGAGTCGAGCACGCCCGCCATGCCGATGACGCGGTGCTTGGGGAAGCCCGAGCGCTTGAAGGCCACCTGGGTCATCGCGTCGAGCGGGTTCGAGACGACGATGAGGATGGAGTCGGGCGAGTGCTTGACGACCTCGTCCACGACGCTCGACACGATGCCGGCGTTGGTCTTCAGGAGGTCGTCGCGGCTCATGCCGGGCTTGCGCGGGAGCCCCGAGGTGATGATGACCACGTCGGAGCCGGCCGTCGCCGCGTAGTCGTTGGTCGAGCCGACGAGCCGCGCGTCGAAGCCCTCGATGGGCGCGGCCTGCGCCAGGTCGAGCGCCTTGCCCTGCGGCATGCCCTCGACGATGTCCAGGAGGACGACGTCGCCCAACTCCTTGCTCGCCAGCCAGTGTGCGGCGGTCGCGCCGACGTTGCCGGCGCCGACCACCGTGACCTTGTTTCGCTTGCCCATCTCTCTCTCTTCCTTTCGCCTCTTAAAAGTTCGGTTTCGGTAGTGCGTCGTCCCGCACCCGCGCGCGGCGGTTAAGGCATACAGGGCCGCCGGCCCGCTGTGCCCCGCGTCACAGCCGACGCCGCGGTTCGCCCGCAGGGGATGTCGTGGGTTGGAGAGCGCGAGTGTAAGGTGCGCCTCCGGCGGGTGTCAAGGTAGGCGCCCGGGCCGCGCGGCGCGGAAAAAAGCCCGGACGGCGTGGCGGTCGCCGTCCGGGCTTCTGGGGTTGGGCGGCGCGGGGCGCGGCCCCGTCAGGGGCCGAAACGCCCGCGGTACTCGGACGAGGTGATGAAGGCGTTGACCATCTCGGCGTTGACGTAGTTGCCGCCGAACTGGTTGAGCTTGTCGAGCCAGAACTTCCAGCCCCCGAAGTTCGAGTCGGGCGCGTCGTTCGGGTTGCGGCGCAGGTAGCCGAAGTACTGCATCAGGACGAAGGCGCGGTTGAACTCGCTGGCCTGGAGGGTCGCGTCCTCCGCCACCTTGCGCAGGACGGAGGCGCGGCCCACGGCCGTGTTGTTCGCGGTCAGCTCCGCGACGAGCTGGTCGCGCTCGGCCTGCGTGAGCGCCACGCCGGTGTTCGCGCGGAGCTTGTCCACGTACTGCGCGGGCGTCATCGTGGCCGGGAAGGCCGCGAGGAAGCGCGCGCGCTGGACGAACTCCAGGGCGAACGCCTGCTTGTTGTCTTCGAGCTGCACCCGCCACGCGCCGACGTTGACGATGACGCCCTGGCCGATGCGCTGCGTGTCGGTCAGGAACTCTTCGAGCCGCACGACGGGCACCGTGCCCGCGACGTTCGGCGAGACCGCGTCGCCGTACGCCGACTTGTAGAGGCGGTAGACGAGGTAGCCGGTCTCCTGAAACTCAATCGAGAGGAAGAAGGCGGCCGAGACGTTGATGCGCCTCACGTCCCTGCATATGACGTTCGTGCCGCACTGGTTGATCTCGCCCGTCCAGAACCCCAGGCCGGAGGCGTCGGCCTCGCGGTTGAGGAAGTCGATGTAGTGCTGGCGGACGAAGAAGTCGGAGCTGAAGGCCGCGTCGCCGACGGGGTTGGCGCCGGAGGTCGCGTCGTCGCTGGTGATGGTCACGACGGCCGCGGCGGGCGTGCCGAGCGTCGCGCCCGCCGCGTTCGTGAGCGTGAAGGTGAAGGTCTCGGCCGACTCCACGAAGGCGTCGTTGGTGACGAAGACGGTGACGGTCTTGGACGCCTCGTTGGCGGCGAAGTTGAGCGTGCCGAGCGTCTGCGAGTAGTCCCGGAGGCGGCTCGCCGTCCCGTCGGCCGTGGCGTAGTTGACCGAGGCGGGGGAGGTGGTGACGCCGGTGCGCGTCACGTTGATGAGCACCTGCCGCGCCGACTCGTTCACGGCGTAGGCCGCCGCGCCGAGCTGGATGGACGAGGCGGCGTTGGCCGCCTGGTTGACGGTGAAGGTCTGGCCCGCGATTGTCAGCGTGCCGGAGCGCGTGGCAATGCCCGCGTTCGGGGCGACGGTGTAGTTGACCGTCCCGCTGCCCGTCCCGCTCGCGCCGGAGGTGATGACGGCGAGCGAGGCGTTGCTCACGGCCGTCCAGGCGCAGCCCGCGGGCGCCGTGACGGCGACGCTCCCGGAGCCGCCGGCCGCGCCGAAGAGCTGCGACGTGGGCGTGATGGAGAAGGTGCAGGCCGCGGCCATGCTCCAGTTCAGGACGATGTTGCCGGTGGAGCCGCCGTAGCCGTCCACCGCGATGCGGTAGATGCCGCCGGCGGTGACGGGGAACGTGACGGAGCTGGCGTACGAGCCGTTGAAGTCGTCGTTGCCCGCCAGCGTCGTGAGCGCCGAGACGCCGGCGCCCGTGTAGGCCCCGAGCAGCGTGTCGAAGCTGCTCCCGGTCGTCGTGAAGGTGGCGTTGCCGGACGACGGCGCCTGCCACTGGTACCAGACGGAGGCGCCGCCGGCGTTGCCGCCGTGGGCCGGCTCGCCCACCTCCTTCGTGGCGCCGAAGTTGACCCCGCTGACGGTCCCGCCCGCGCCCGTGATGACCTGCGCGGCGACGAAGTTGTTGTTAATCGGGCCGACGGGGACGTTGGCCCAGGCGAGGGCGACGCTGCCCGTCTCGCCGCCGTAGCCGTCAACCGCGACGCGGTAGGTCGTCCCGGCCGTGGCGTTGAAGGTGACGCTGCTCGTCCGGTCCACGCCGTTGGCGACGTCGTCGTTGAAGGCGACGGCGGTCAGGGCGCCGACGCTGGAGCCGGTGTAGACGGCCAGGAGGGTGTCGAAGCTGCTGCCGGCCGTCCTCATGGTGACGGTGCCCGACGCCGGGGCCTGCCACTGATACCAGACGGACGCCCCCCCGGCGTTGCCGGCGTGGTTGGGCTCGCCGGTCTCCTTGTTGGCGCCGGTGTTGGAGCCCGTGGTCGCGCCCGTGTTGCCGCTGATGGCCTGCGCGCTGGCGAAGTTGTTGTTGGCGGGCGCGGTCGTGCCGCCCCCGCCGCCGCCGCAGTCGGTCAGGCAGCCGGCGGCGTTGAAGCGGTTGACGATGAGGTTGCGCGGCTGCGGGCCGAAGCCGAGGGAGAAGTTGATGCCGACGGTGCCGAGGAGGTGGCAGTAGCTCATGATGGTGCCGCCGCCGGTCGGGATGCCGACCGAGGGGCAGCTCCCCTCGTTCGTGGCGCAGCTATCAATGGCCGTGTTGTCGCCGTTCCAGGCGCAGGCGTGCGTGTGCGGCGAGCCGAGGTTGTGGCCCGTCTCGTGCGTGAAGACGCCCACCGTCCACGAGTACGTGGGCACGGCGCTGAAGGTCGAGTGGATGGCGCTGAAGGCGTAGCGGAAGCTGGAGTTGCAGAGGGTGTTGAGGTAGGCCACGCCGCCGAGGCCGCTCTGGAGGCTCAGCAGGTGCGCCAGGTCGCCGTTGAAGGACGTGCGGCCCGCCTTGAACTGTTCGAGCTGCTGGTGGGAGGTCGTGCCGGTGTAGGGGCTCGCGGAGTTCCAGACGAAGATTTCGGAGATCGAGACGGGGACGCCGTCGTTGGCGAAGAGGGCCGCCGACTGGTTGAACATCCCCGTGATGTAGCTGGTCGTGTTGGCGACGCTCCCCTTGTTCTGGAAGAGGTCGAAGTTGGCCTCGATGTAGATGCGGACGCAGCGCGCCAGCAGCTCCTCCGGCTCTTGCAGCGCGGAGACGGGCAGCGTCACGCCCGTGTCCGGCGTGTCGCAGTGAAAGTCGCTGGTGAGCCTCAAGTCCTTCTCGGAGTAGACGACGTGCGTGTCGGACGGGTTGTCGCCGCCGAGCCGGCCGAGCACCGAGTTGCCGTCGGCCGCGGTGCTGTAAAAGCCCATCACCTCGTTCTTGAAGACGCTGACGGCGGCCAGCGAGCGCTCGTTGCCCTTGACCATGCCGCGGTAGTGGAGGCCGTAGCCCTCGGCCAGTTTTTCCCTCGTCGGCTGCGACGTCTTGACCGTGAAGCCCTGCGCGAAGATGTCCACCTGCACCAGCTCCAGCTCGACCGTCCCGCCCTTGCCGTCGGGCAGGGGGAGGGTGAGGAAGCCGGCGCGCTCCTCCATGATTTTCGCGGTGGCGACCCTGTCCAGCTCGAAGACGGAGCCGCCGCTGAGCGCGGCGCGCACCCCGGCGCCGGCGTCGGCGACGCTGGCGGCGGCCTTGAAAAGCTCCCTCCGGTCGAAGGTGGCCCCGGCGGCTTTGGAAGTCTTGACCAGCTCGGGGACTTGCTTCAGCTTGGCGGCCTGCGACTTGGCGGCCTGCGACTTCTGCGCGGCCGGCTGTTTGCCGCCTTTGGGGGAGTCGTTCTGGGCTCGGGCGGGGAAGTAGGTCAGGCAGAACAGCGCGAGGGCGACGCTGACCAGAAAAATAAGGGGCTGCTTTCTCATGACTTTCCTTGCCTCGGCGCCCGCCGGGGGGAGGCGCTTCACTTACCGGGGCGAGTCCTGGCCGCTCGTCGGCCGGCGGCCCTGCCGGGCGCCGCGCGCGTCAGTTCTCAGGGGTTTGTCTGTTAGCGTATGCGTTCGGGACGCGAATTGTTACAGCGAGAAGGGGCCTGTCTTTCGGCGGGCCAGTTGTCCGGAAATTTAGCGGTGTGATGAGAACGGATGCGGGCGGTCTGCGTTAAAGCGTTGCGAGTGGTTCCGCCCGGGGCTAACGAACTGCCGGCAGAATGTACACTTGTCACGGTTTTATGTCAACCCGAGAGGTCTGACCGCCCGCGGGAGTCAAACGGAGGCGAATTGGATGGCAGGACTGCTCTCGAAACTGCGCGCTTGGCTGGCCGGGAGGGTGCGCGAAGGGGCGGCGTCGGGTGGCGCCGTGGCGGCCGACGACGACGAAGAGGTTGACCCCTTCGACCCGTTCCCTGAGCCCGTGAGGCTTGAGATTACGGACGTCTTCGACCTCCACAGCGTCCCGCCGCGGGAGGTGCGCGCCGTCGTCGAAGAGTATTTGCGCGAGGCGCGCGGCAGGGGCTTCCGCCGCGTGCGCATCATCCACGGCAAGGGCGTCGGCGTGCAGCGCGAGGCCGTCCGCGCCGTCCTCGCCCGCACCCCCTACGTCGAACACTTCTCCGACGCCCCGCCCGAAGCCGGCGGCTGGGGCGCCACCGTCGCGCTCCTCAAGGACGCGGAAAGGCTTTAAAAATGCGATTCAAGGCTTTTAAGTCGTGATTGAAAGGCCCGAAATCACGATTCAAAGCCTCGGAATCACGATTACAAGTCTTTCAATCACGATTTTAAAGCTTTCCGAAGTGACGGAAGGCTTTTGCGTCGTGATTTCGGGCTTCGGAATCACGATTTTAAAGCTTTCCGCCGCGATTATTAGCTTGAGAATTGCGATTCCTGAACTTAAAATCGCGCCCGCGGGCGGGAAAACCTCGCGGGCGAGGGGCGAAAATGATAGTTTTCCCCCACAAATCAGCCCTTCCCGTCCGGGCCGGACGACGACACTTCAAGACCGGAGGCGTCTGAAAGCGTCTGGCGGAAGCCTTCGGTACAAAACGACACGCCCCTTCGTGCCTCACCAGCACGCCGACACGAAACCCCGAGACCCGCACCCTCAGCGCGCGGAGAAAGGACTTTCCACCATGCCGAGTCCGAAAGACATCGAGGAGAAGATTACGAAGATGGTCAACGCCTGGCGCACGCTCGCGCCCGACAAGAGCTTCGGCGGGATGACGCTCGCGCAGTTCGAGGCGGCGGCGGCGCCCTCGCTGGCCGCGCGCCGCAAGATAGAGGAATTGGAGAGCCAGATTGCGCAGCAGATAACCGCGCGCGAGACGGCCGACGAAGCCTTCAACAACAAGGCGCAGCTCGCCGTGCTGGGCGTCCTCGCCGACCCGACCGAAGGCGCCGACAGCGCGCTCTACGAAGCCTTCGGCTACAAGCGCAAGAGCGACCGCAAGACGGGCCTCACGCGCAAACGCAAAGAGGCCGAGGAGGCGAAAGAGTAGGAGACGGCCCGGGGCGGGCGGGGCTTGTCCCCGCCCGCGCTCCTCATGGAAACATGCGTGTGTATAGGTAATTCGTTATTTCAGAGTGCTGTCCCAATAAAATGACTCTTACTCATCTAGCAACGAATCACCGCAGCAAGGGCAGAGCTTTAGTTCCGTTGGTGCGCTGTCTTGCGGAAGGCTACAGCTAATTTTGGCGTTACATTTTTTACAGACCCCACTCCTTCTCACCAGCGGATTGGATTCAATATCCTCAACCCACTCAACGCAAGCCCCGTCACCTTGAGATTTGGCATGTTTGCATGCAATTTCTGCCCGCCCGAGTAGTTCCCTGAAACTGGTTTTATTATCACTACGGGCATACCCGAAGCTCATCGCCGTTCGCAATTCCTGTTCTTCATATTTAAAGGAAATGTTTTTAAAGGAAGGTGCGGCCGCCAAAAACCTACCAACCATATCTTCTTGAAGAAGAATTACGAATTCGTCTCCACTCTGCCGAAATGCCTTAGCCTCCAAACCTTCAACGAGGAGGCTTTGGATGGTTTCCCCTGTTCGTCTGATACCGACGTCCCCTGCCTCGTACCCATAGCTGTCGTTAAGTTGCTTGAAATCGTTTAAATCCCCAAAAATAATTACGCGGAACGGACTGACGCCCATGTTAATTTGCCGTTCTTCTTGAGCGAGTGCTAGTGAGTTGCTAAGGGAGGTTTTGTCGTCAGAGAGAGAGACTCGCCTAATTTCGGTGACAAGCTTTTCTAGTTGCCCAATTGCTTCGTCGAGGCTCATTTAACTGGCGCGCCTTACTCTGCGTAACACCTTCGGCAATTCAAAGGTAATAAGATTACCGTAGAGCCAGTCGGCACCATCTTCGGCAGATAGTTGAAAGTGGTCGGGCATAACACTTTCAACCGTCCAATATGTATCAGTGCTGTCTCGGAAGGTTACTTTAACTCCTCTGGGAGCGGGGTAGTAGAAGATTACTTCTAACCCTTTAGCCTTGAAGTGCTCGCGGATTGCCATTTCAAGGGGTTGCCTTTGACTGGCTAGAGCGCCTCCAGCCATACCCCCGATAAGTGCACCGGCCCAGCCTCCAGTAAGGATGCCGAGCGCTATGGCACCAAGAATCGCGCCAGCAGAAGCTTCGCCAATACGTGGCCGACGCGGCAACCCTTGAATCATTTCCTCCGGACTCGAACTCATGGCCGGATTATAGCAAAAGGATGTAGCCTCCGCCGAAGCCTTAGCCCTCCAGGACCGCTACCGGTTCAAAGGCCGTCATCGGCATCTTCATCACGCTCCAACCCCCCACCAAAGACATGCTCAAAGAGGCCGTCAGCGCCGGCTTCTACAACTCCCACTGGGGCAACTTCCCGCGCCTCCAAATCCTCACCGTCGAAGACCTCCTCAACGGCGCCGCCGCCGCCCTCTACCCCCGCATGAACGCCGCCACCTTCAAACGCGCCGCCCGCCAGCGCCGCACACAGGGCGAACAGGGCGGACTCTTCTAGCATTCAATCTGCGTGCTAAAATCGCATGGCGGAGGCTGAAGAGGGATGGGCGACGGCCAAGAGGAGTATGTATACTCCCGACCTCCCGCCTGAAAGGACGACGGCGATATGACCCGAAGAGTTCTTTTATACCCCGGCGAGGACGGCTACGTAGTCGCCGAGGTTCCGAGTCTGCCCGGCTGTATCAGTCAGGGAAAGACGCGGGACGAAGCGTTGACAAACATCCGGGAAGCCATCGCGCTTCACATCGAAGTCCTGCAAGAGCGCGGCGAGCCAGTACCCGACGACCAGGTGGAGGTGGTTGAGGTCGCCGCATGAGCAAGCTGCCCGTCGTGTCAGGCGCGCAATGCGTCAGAGCACTCGAAAGGGTGGGCTTCGTCGTTTACAGGCAACGCGGCAGTCACATTACTCTGGTTCGCGCCGAGCCGCGGGCGCAAACCACCGTCCCCAATCATAAAGAGCTTGACCGCGGCACGCTTCGGGCCATCATTCGTCAGGCGGGCCTGAGCGTGGACGAGTTCGTCGCGCTTCTCTAACTTCAACGGACTTATTAATTCGCCGTCGGCAAAAGCAATTTAACCGCGGAGACACGGGGACACAGCTAGATGCTTGTAGCTGTGTCCCCGTGTCTCCGCGGTTAAATTATTCGGGAAGCTATTTCCTGAGCCAGCCGAAGAGGCCGTAGATGATGGTCTCGCGGTTCTCCTCGTAGATGGCTTTGGTGAGCGGGATGGACATCGGGCAGGCGCGGACGCAGTTCTGCGCGTTGCCGCAGTTGGTGATGCCGTCGTCGCCGACGATGGCCGAGAGCCGGTCGTCGCGCGTGATCTTCCCCGAGGGGTGCATGTTCTGGTAGCGCACCTGCGCGATGGCCTGCGGGCCGATGTAGTTGCCGTCGCCGTACTGCGGGCAGGCTTCGAGGCAGCAGCCGCACGTCATGCAGCGCGAGTAGGCGTAGCGCTCGGCCACCTCCTCCTGCGACATCCGCGGCCCCGGCCCGAGGTCGTAAGAGCCGTCAATCTCGATCCACGCCTTGACGCGCTTGAGGTGTTCGAACATCTCCGAGCGGTCGACGACGAGGTCGCGCACGTTCGGGAACTTCGACATCGGCTCAAGGGTGATGGGCCTGTGCGGGTCGAGGTTGTCCACGAGCGCCGAGCACGACTGGCGGACGCGGCCGTTGATGACCATCGTGCAGATGCCGCAGACCTGCTCCAGACAGTTCATCTCCCAGACGGGCGGCGTCGTCTTCCGCCCGTCGCGCGTGACGGGGTTCTTCCGGACCTCCATCAGGCACGAGATGATGTTGAGGTTCGGCCGGTAGGGGATGGCGAACTCCTCCCACCGCGCCTCCGCGTCCTGCCGCTCGCGGCGGCGGATGCGCAGGACGACCTCCCCCGGCGGGTTCCGCAAACCCTGCACGTGCTCTTCCGTTTTTGCTTCTGCGCTCATGAATTGAAATCCACCTTGTCGTAGACTGCGTTCAGGCTCAAAGTGCACTCGATTGACGGCAGCGTCAGCGAGCTCTCAAGTCCCGCGGCCGTAGATAACACCCACCTTCCGTCTTCTTCCTTCAGGTACTGCTCAATCAGCGGCGTCCCCTGCGAGACGAGCAGGTACTCCTTCAGCGATTCAATAGTCCGGTAAGCCTGAAACTTCGCCCCACGGTCGAACGCCTCGGTGCTTTTGGAAAGCACTTCTACTATGAGAAGAGGGTTCAGGATGATGTCCCTACGTTCGTCGTGAAACTGTGGCTCGTCACAGAGGACGGTCACGTCCGGGTAGAAGAACTTCTGCGACTCTTGCAGCCGAATTTTCAACTCGCTCTGGAGGACGCGGCAGGGCCGGGGTCGGAGTTGATTCGCAAGTTCGACCGTGATGTTGCTGACAATTTGGATGTGGTTAAGATGTGCCCCAGTCATCGGATACACAACTCCGTCTGAATACTCGCTCCTGGTTTCCGACAACCTCTCGGCGGCGAGGTACTCTTCGGGAGTCACGTAGGTGACCGTGTGTGTCGTCATGGCCTTCACCAAAACCGGGCGCTTAAGGGTTCTTGCCGCCCGCGTCCTCGATTGCGTCGCCGCGCCCGCGGCGCGTCTCGACCTCGCCGGAGACGGCGCGGTCAACCTTCTCCTTGTCCTGACCCCACGTGGCGGGGCCGGAGGTGTTGGGCGGCTTCTGCTCCCAGCCGGAGGCGGGCACCTGCGCGGCGCCGTCTTTGGTCGGGGAGTTCTCGGCCTGCCCGCCCGCGGCGGCCTTCGCCTGCTTGCCCTTCGTGTAGTCGCGCTTGCGCGGCTCGATGAGCCCGACGTCCACCGCCTCCCACGAGAAGACCGGGCCCTCGCCGGAGAACTCGGCGATGGTCGTCTTCAGGAAGTTGTCGTCGTCGCGGTTGGGGAAGTCCGGCTTGTAGTGGGCGCCGCGCGACTCGTCGCGGTTGAGCGCGCCGAGCGTGATGACGCGCGCGAGCTGGAGCATGTTCCAGAGCTGGCGCGCGTGCGGCACGGCGTGCGTCGCCCACATGTTCGAGTCGTTGAGCGAGATGCGGCGGTAGCGGTCGATGAGTTCGAGCAGCTTGTCGTCGGTCGCCTTCAGCTTGTCGTTGTAGCGGACGACCGTCACGTTGTCCGTCATCCACTTGCCCATCTCGTCGTGGATGACGTACTGGTTCTCCGACCCCTCCTGCTTGAGCAGCCCGGCGTTAATCTCCTGCTGCCGCTTCAGCTCGTCGTCGTAAATCTTCGACCCGTCGGAGCCGTTGCGCTCGACGTTCCTGGCGAACTCGATGGCGGCGGGCGCGGCGACGAAGCCGCCGTAGACGCAGGAGACGAGCGAGTTCGCGCCGAGGCGGTTCGCGCCGTGGATGGAGTAGTCGCACTCGCCCGCGGCGAGGAGGCCGGGGATGTTCGTCCGCTGCTCGAAGTCGACCCAGAGGCCGCCCATCGAGTAGTGGACGCCGGGGAAGATGCGCATCGGCACGTGGCGCGGGTCGTCGCCGACGAACATCTCGTAGATTTCCAGAATCGCGCCGAGCTTGCGGTCCAAAGTCTCGGCCGGGATGTGCGTCAGGTCGAGGTAGACCTGGTTGTCGCCGTAGACGCCGAAGCCGTCCAGACACACCTGGAAGATTTCGCGCGTGGCGATGTCGCGCGGGACGAGGTTGCCGTAGGCCGGGTACTTCTCTTCGAGGAAGTACCAGCGCTCCGACTCGGGGATGGACGAAGGCTGGCGCTTGTCGTTCTTCGCCTTCGGCACCCACACGCGCCCACCCTCGCCGCGCGCCGACTCCGACATCAGGCGCAGCTTGTCCTCGCCCGGGATGGAGGTCGGGTGCACCTGGATGAACTCGCCGTTGGCGTAGCGCGCCCCCTGCTGGTAGCAGGCCGAGACGGCCGAGCCGGTGCAGACCATCGAGTTCGTGGACTTGCCGAAGATGAGGCCCGGCCCCCCGGTCGCCATAATCACGGCGTCGGCCGGGAACGCCTTCAGCTCAAGCGTCGAGCGCTCCATCGCCACCAAGCCCCGGACGACGCCGTGCCCGTCCTGCACGAGCGAGAGCATCTCCCAGTGCTCGTACTTCTTGACGCGCCCCTCCGACTCCTGCCGGCGCACCTGCTCGTCGAGCGCGTAGAGGAGCTGCTGGCCCGTGGAGGCGCCGGCGAAGGCCGTCCGGTGGTGGAGCGTGCCGCCGAAGCGGCGGAAGTCCAGAAGCCCCTCGGTCGTGCGCGAGAAGGGGACGCCCATGCGGTCGAAGAGGTAGATGATGGAGGGCGCCATCTCGCACATCTTCTGCACGGGCGGCTGGTTGGCGAGGAAGTCGCCGCCGTAGACCGTGTCGTCGAAGTGCTTCCAGGGGCTGTCGCCCTCGCCCTTCGTGTTGACCGCGCCGTTGATGCCGCCCTGCGCGCAGACCGAGTGCGAGCGCTTGACCGGCACGACCGAGAAGAGGTCCACGTCGTGGCCGCCCTCGGCGATTTTCATCGCGGCCGCCAGCCCCGCGAGGCCCCCGCCGACGATGGCTATTTTGATGCCGTTTTTTGCTGCCATGGCTTTAGAGTAGTCCCTCCAGCAGTCCGCCGTTCCTCCCCACGAACGCCAACAGCACGTTGAACCACAGCGCGAGGAGCAGCACCCCGACCGAGATGCAGGCGTAGCCGGTCAGGCGCTGCGCGCGCTCCCCGATGACGACGCCCCAGTCCACGAGGAAGAGCCAGACGCCGTTGGCGAGGTGCCAGATGGTCGAGACGATGCCGACCGCGTAGACCGCGATGACCCACCACATCTGGAACTCGTTCGAGACGATGTCGTAGGCCTGGTTCGGGTAGTGCGCGACCGACTTGTCGTTGAGCCCCGGCAGGAGCCCGAACCTGAAGTTCAGGACGTGGAACAGGATGAAGAAGAAGAGGATGACCCCGGTCAGCCGCTGGATGGTGAAGAACCAGTTGCGCGGGTAGGGGTAGGCGAGGTTGTTCGGCCGCGCCTCCCAGGTGATGAACATCCCGTAGACCGCGTGGTAGATGAGCGGGATGAAGATGAACGTTATCTCGACGAAGATGACGTAGGGGATAGCCTGGAGGTCGGCGACGGCCTTGTTGAAATCGCCCGGCCCCGTCAGCGCCTTCGAGTTCGTGTAGAGGTGTTCGAGGAGGAAAGCGCCCAGCGGGATGATGCCGGTCAACTGGTGCAGCTTCCGGAAGACGAACGTACTGCTCAGACGGACGGCCATGTCAGAAGTGCCTCTCCTTCGCGGTGCGCGGCGGCGCGCACGACGCACGCCCCTTGCGCGTGCGCGTCGGCGCGGGCCGCGGCGCTGAAACGTTAAAGTCTGGTAGGTCGGCCATGATTATAACGACGCGGCGACGAAAAGCAATCGCCCGCCGCAGGCCCGCGCGCGACCCCCTAGCGCCCGAGCCAGAGCCAGGCGGCGGCGGCGAGCAGCACCAGCAACGGCGCGAACAGCAGCGCCCCCGTGGCGCCGTAGGCGGCGAGGCTCGCGCCCGCCCAGAAGGCGAACGCCGCGCGGTCGCGCCACGTCGGGCGCCCGCCCCCGAAGTCGGGCCCTGCGTCGAGCCCGAGCCGGCGCCGCTCGTCGCCGACGCGCCGCCCGAGAATCGAGTCGTCCCACGTCTCGAAGTAGAGGTTCGCGCTCCGGCGGCCGCGCATGAAGGCGCGGTAGACGCGGCGCGGGTAGACGAAGAGCCCGCAGGCGAAACCCAGCAGGTCGAGCAGCCAGCCCTCCCAGTAGCGATTGATGCCGCCCGCGATCTCCCACGCGGCGATTTCGAACTCGCCGCGCCAGGTCGTCGGGTACTCGGTCAGAACGTGGTGCAGGTCGTGGAACCTGACGGCGCGGCGCCGCCCCGCCGTGTTCGGGAACCCGAAAGGGATGCGCCAGAGCTTCAACCACACCCAGGCCGCCCCGTACCCACCGTCCTCGCCGAGGCCGCCGAGCGCGAAGAGCCGCGCCCGCGCCTCGCCCAGCGTCAGCTCGGGCGCGAACCGTCCCCCGCCGCCTGGCCGCGACAGGCTTGTCTCTTGTGTAGCCATATCGACTCACCCCGATGGCCCAAGTGTAGTTCAGCGCTGATATAAGATAAAATGAAAAATATAGGGCGAACATTTGAGAGGTTCTTATAAAGGCCGTGCAGATAGAAACGCTCAAGATTTTCTGCGACCTCGTCGAGACGCGCAGCTTTTCGCAGGCGGCGGAGCGCAACTTCGTCACACAGTCGGCCGTCAGCCAGCAGGTGCGCGGGCTCGAATCGAGGTTCAAGCGGCGGCTGCTGGAGCGCGTGCGCGGCCGGCGCGAGCTGCACCTGACGCAGGCGGGCGAGGCTTTCTTCGAGGCCAGCCGCGAGGTGCTCTCGGCCTACGGCCGGCTCGAAGAGAGCATGCGCCAGCTCTCGGGGACGGTGGGCGGGACGGTGCGCGTGGCGACCGTCTACAGCGTCGGACTGCACGAGCTGCCGCCGGTCGTGCGCGAGTTCATGGCGCTCTACCCGCGCGCCAAGATTGACCTCGAATACAGCCGCACGACGCGCGTCGTGCGCGACGTGATGAGCGGGGCGGTGGACGTGGGCGTCGTCGCCTACCCGGAGAAGCGCCGCGGGCTCGACGTCGTCCCGCTCGGCGGCGACCGGCTCGTCCTCATCTGCCGGCCGGAGCACCCGCTCGCGGGCCGGAAGAAGCTGAAGGCCGCCGACCTGCAAGGTCAGAACTTCATCCACTTCGAGCGCGACATCCCGACCCGGCGCGCGACCGACCGGATATTCCGCGCGCACGGCGTCACCGTCCACCGCGTCGCCGAGTTCGACAACATCGAGACCATCAAGCGCGCCGTCGAGGTCGGCATGGGCGTGGCGGTCGTCCCGCGCCCGTCCGTGCTCGACGAGCGGCGGTCGGGGCAGCTCGCCGTCGTCCCGCTGGCCGAGCCCGAGTGGGAGCGCGCCGTCGGCGCCGTCTACCGCAGCGACCGCGCGCTCTCGACCGCCGCGCGCAAGTTCGTCGAGCTGCTACAGCGCCGCGACGCCTCGGGCGCCGAAGTCGAGGCAGCCCCGGCCCCCGGCGACGAGCCGGCGGCGGGCGGCGGCGGCAAACGCCGTGCGAAGAAGGCGGGCGGCGCGGGACGATGAGACGCGTGCTGGTGATAGGCTCGGGCGGGGCGGGCAAGTCAACCTTCTCGCGCCGCCTGGGCGAGCGGCTGGGGCTGGAGGTGATACACCTCGACGTGGCCTACTGGCGGCCGGGCTGGACGGAGACGCCGAAGGAGGAGTGGGCGCGCAAGGTCGAGGAGATGTGCCGCCGCGAGTCCTGGGTCATGGACGGCAACTTCTCGGGCACGCTCGAACCGCGGCTCGTCGCCGCGGACACCGTCGTCTTCCTCGACCTGCCGCGCGCCGTCTGCCTGTGGCGCGTGCTGAAGCGACTCGTGATGTACAGGAACACCCCGAGGCCGGACATGGCCGAGGGCTGCGGCGAGAAGTTCGACCCGAAGTTCCTGCTGTGGGTCTGGAACTACCGCGCGCGCAGCCGGCCGAAGGTGCTGGCGCTGCTTGAGAAGCATGGTGAGGGGAAGCGGGTCGTCCGGCTCCGTTCGAGCGCGGAGGCAGAGCAGTTTTTAAGCCGACTGGAGGTGCGGGGCGCTGTCTGAGGATTGGACGAGCATGTCGGCGGCCGAACTCGCCCGTTTGATTCGCGCGCGGGAAGCGTCGCCGGTCGAGGTGGTCGAGTCGTACCGGCGCCGCGTCGGGTCGGTCAACCCGAGTCTGAACGCGCTGGTGGCGCTGGCGCCCGACGCGCTCGAACGCGCGCGGGAGGCGGGGGCGGCTTTGGCGCGGGGCGAAGCGCGGGGCGCGCTCCACGGGGTGCCCCTGACGGTGAAGGACACGCTCGACGTGCGGGGGATGCCGGCCGCGTGCGGGTCGCGCGTGCGCGCCGGTCACGTGCCGGGGTCGGACGCGCCCGCGGTGGCGCGGCTGCGGGCGGCGGGCGCGATTATTCTCGGCAAGACGAACTGCCCGGAGTTCGCGCTCGACTACACTTCGGAGAACCCCGTCTACGGGCGGACGAACAACCCGCACGACGCGGGGCGCACGCCGGGCGGTTCGAGCGGCGGCTGCGCGGCGGCCGTCGCCGCCGGGATGACGGCGGGTAGTCTGGGGAGCGACCTCGCCGGCTCCGTCCGCATCCCCGCGCACTTCTGCGGCGTCTTCGGCCTGAAGCCGACGGCCGGGCGCGTCCCCGGCGGCGGGCAGTTGCCGCCGTCCGAGGGGCTCCACTCGCTCGGCGCGACGCCCGGCCCGCTCGCGCGCACCGTCGAAGACCTGCGGCTTCTCTTCCGAGTCCTGACCGGAAGGACGGCCGCCCTCGAACATCGGGAGGAGACGAAGCCGTCGGCCGGTGTTGCCGAAGCGGCGGGACGTCTGAAGGGCTTGCGGGTCGCCTTCTACACGGACGCGGGCGGGGTGCCGGCTTCCGCCGAGACGCGCGCGGCCGTGGGCGACGCGGCCCGCGCTCTGGCCGGCGCGGGCGCCGAGGTCTTCGAGTCCGTCCCGCCGGGCGTCGCGGGCGCGACCGAGCTTTGGCTCTCGCTCTTCGAGTACGCGACGCAGCGCTTCGTCCGGCGCATGTACGAGGGCAGGGAGGAGCTTGCGGGGCGCGCGGCGCGCGTCATCCTCGAAAGGGGGGCGCGGTGGGGCGAGCCCGCGCTCGAAGACCTGCTCAAAGCCTGGGAGGCGCGCGACCGCGAGCGCGCGGCGCTGCTCTCATGGATGGAGGAGGCGCCGCTCTTCGTCGCGCCGGTCGGGGCGGTGCCCGCGTTCAGGCACGAGGAGTTCGGCCGGCTCGAATACGAGGGGCGGAGCGTCTCGACCTTCCGCGCCTTCTCGCCCGCGCACGCGGCGAACGCCTTCGACCTGCCGGCGGTCGCCGTGCCGGCGGGCGTCACGCCTTCGGGGCTGCCCGTCGGCGTGCAGGTCGTCGGGCGGCCGCACGAGGAGGAGTCGGTGCTCGACGCCGCGCGCGTGCTGGAAGATGCGCTGGGCGGCTGGCGCCCGCCGCCTCTTCTGGCAACGCCCGGCGCGTGAGACTCTTCCAAAGGGCGGCGCCAATCCGTTATAGTCGCGCGCGAATCCGCCTTGAGTATTTGAAATTTCAAATTTGAGCTTACTACCAACCGGAGGCCACATGCCCGAAGTACTCGTTCTCTTCTTCCTGCTCTTCATCGCCATCTCGGCGCTCGTCGTCGCGGCCAAGACCATCAAGATCGTCCCGCAGGCGACCGTCATGCTCATCGAGCGGCTGGGGCGCTTCAGCCGCGTGGCGACGAGCGGGCTGAACGTCATCGTCCCTTTCCTCGACAAGCCGCGCGGCGTCTACTGGACGAACGTCCGCCCCGGCCTCGCCTCCATCGACCTGCGCGAGCAGTACATCGACCTGCCGCCGCAGCCCGTGATTACGCGCGACAACGTGACCATCCACGTGGACTCGGTCGTCTACTGGCAGATAACGGACCCGATCAAGGCCGTGTACGAGGTCGCGGACCTGATAGGCGCCATCGTCCAGTTGACCATCACCGGCATGCGCGCCGTCATCGGCGACATGGACTTGGACCACACGCTCTCGCAGCGCGACCAGATTAACGCCAAGCTCCGCATCGGGCTGGACGAGGCGACCGACAAGTGGGGGGTGAAGGTGACGCGCGTGGACGTGAAGAACATCAACCCGCCCGAGGACGTGCGCGTCACGATGGAGAAGCAGATGACGGCCGAGCGCACCCGCCGCGCGCTCGTCCTCCAGGCGGAGGGCGACAAGCAGGCCGCCATCACCCGCGCCGAGGGCGAGAAGCAGGCCGCGGTGACGCGCGCCGAGGGGCAGAAGCAGTCGGCCATCCTCGCGGCCGAAGGCGCGGCACAGGCGCGACTCCGCAACGCGGAAGCCGAGGCCGAGGCCATCTCGCAGGTCGCGCGCGTCATGCTCGACCACGGCAACCCCGCGCAGTACCTCATCACGCAGCGGTACATCGAGAGCCTGAAAGAGATGTCGCTCGGCCAGAACTCGAAGGTCATCTTCATGCCCGTCGAGACCACGGCCATGCTTTCGAGCATCGGCGCCATCAAGGAGATGTTGTCCGAGACGGGCGGCGGGCGGAAGGACGACGGCGGCGGCCAGCAACTTCCCCCCGCCCGCCAACGCCAGTTGCCGAACAGTTAAAAGAAGAGGGGAAAGAAATGTTTTTGTAGAGGCCCGTGATTCGACAAATCACGGGCCTCTACTGATATACCCAGATGCGCCCTGTGCTTGGTGCATCTCTCCCTTCCACGATTATGTACCACGTTCCGGGTTCAACGAAAACTTGCTCTTCCAAGTGACTTTTTCGCCTCCAAGCAAATGCAGAAAATTCACCACCACTTTCGTACACGCTCTTTTCATCACTATCAAGAACGAATAAATTCACGGGTTCAGACGCAATCATTCGGATATGTAATGTGGTATGTCGAACAATGGTGAACCTGAATATCTGATATTGGTTTGATTTGAGTTGGAATTTCCGCTCAGATGTCTCTACCATTGCGCTACTCCCTGAGTGGGCCTTACGGGTTTCTCACGTACTGCTTCTGCCTCTAACGTGACAGGATCGAATTCCAAACCCCATGCCTTACGTAGCCTACTGAAGAGATCACGTGCAACAGGCGCGATAAAAGGCGCAACCAGAATTAAAAGAACTGGCTTCCAATGAGTGTCTAAGAATTCGATTCCCCGAGCAACCGGCAGAATGATACGTTCACCCCATCCAGATTGTGGCTGTGCGATAAGCAAGATGTGAGCAAACATTACGCTTAGGGCTACCGCGCTTAAGTAAACGGCAACACAAATAGTCGCAATTCTAGTGGGTAAATTTGGCTTAAACGCTACCTTATTATCGACCGGTGTCGCCATATATTCTGCCACCTGATCGTTTTTCTGCTACCGGATTTGCTAGATAATAACATCGAAGACTGAATTTTACTTCTAGCTTACAGCATAGCTTCGTCATATTATTTTAGATTATTAAAAACCATGATGAGACAGGGGAGTGTAGCGGGAGCCGCCGGGGCCGAGCTCGCTGCGGATGACGAGGAGTTCCGAGACTTGAAAGTCGTGAGGGCCGAACGTCGAGCGCCTGTGCGCTTCGGAGAGTTCGTGCGCGCCTTTCGGGGCGCGGAGGCGGGCGAGGGTCAGGTGGGGCTTGAAGGCGCGCGGCTCGCGGGGGAAGCCGGCGGCCGCGCACTCCTCTTCGAGCCGGCGTTGGAGGCGCGCGAGCCCGCCCGAGGCGTCACTCACCCCCAGCCACAGCACGCGCGCCGCCCCGCGCGGCGGGAAGGCGCCCGCCTCCTCGATTGACAGGCGGAAGGGCTTGGAGCCCCCGACCGCCGCGCCCGCCGCGCGCGACAGGTCGGCGACCCGCGAGGGCTCGACCTCACCCAGAAACTTCAGCGTGACGTGCAGGCTCTCCGGCCGCGCCCAGCTCGCGCGCGCGTCGGGGAAGTCTCGCCGCAGGCGCGAGGCGTGCGCGGCCGCCGCCTCGCGCACCTCCCGTGGAAGCTCGACGGCGCAGAAGACGCGCAGACTTTCGCCCGCACTCATTGCTGCTTCGGCTCAAGCGTCTGCGCGAGTTGCGCCGAGCGCGCGACGGCGGCGGCGGTGAAGGGGAAGGCGCGCGGGGTCGCGGCCCGCCAGTCCGCGAGCTGGTCGGCCCAGTGCGGGCTGCGCGGGTCGCCCGACTCGCCGAGCGCCAGCCCCTGCTGCGTCTTGTCCCAGTCGGAGGCGTCGGCGATGAGCCGCATCGAGACGCTGGCCCCGACGTTCGGCGCGGCGAAGAGCCCGCCGCCGCCCTTCTGCGGGAACGGCTCGACCTGAAAAGGCTTGCCGTAGTCGGGCACCGTCGCCAGAGGGTGCGGGAAGCTCACGGGCGTGGCGCCCCACGTCCACTTCGACTCGTCCGCGCCGAAGCGGCCGGTCAGCACCTCGCGCCCCTTCCGGTGCGCGGCGTCGAGAAGTTCGGCGTAGCTCTTGAAGCCCTTCGGCAGCCATTCGGCGGGCCGCTCCTGTATCAGGCGGTCGAAGAAGTTGGCGCTGGCGGGCCAGCGGTACGCGCTCGCGCGCTGTGCGCCCATGACGCCTTCGAGAATCTGTTGGCGGAAGTAGGACGCCATCTCCCCGGCGAGGCGCGGCGCGCGCGCGTCGGGCGTGAGGCGGCCGTCCCACGACTCGAAGAGGCGGACGGTCTCGCGCCACTTCTCGTCCTTCGCGTCGAGGCCCGCCTCGCGCGCCACCTTCACGACCTCGCGGGTGAAGGTGTGGCCCGAGATGGTGTAGACGTCGCCCTGCACGGCGCGGAAGTCTTCGGCCGTCAGCTTCGGCTTCGCGGCGAGCAGGTCGTAGATGCGGCGGGCGCGCGTGGGCGGCGCCCAGGCGTGCGTGAGGAAGTGCGGGTAGCTCGTCCCGACGACGCGGTTGTTGGCCGTGACGATGACGCCCGAGGGCGGGTCGAAGACGTGCGGCAGCTCGGCGAAGGGGATGAAGCCCTTCCACTCGCCCTCGTCCTTCGAGCCGTCGAAGGGGACGCTGCCGTCGCCGGACGCGCGGACGGGGACCTGGCCCGCGCCGTAGTAGCCGATGTGGCCGTCCACGTCGGCGTAGACGAAGTTCTGCGTGGGGCCGCCGTAATCCTTCAGCCCGTCCTGAAACTCCTTCCAGTTGCGCGCGCGGTTGAGCTTGTAGAAGGCCGCGAACTCCGAGGCCGCGGGCGAGAGCGCCGTCCAGCGCAGCGCGTAGGAGTCGCCGTTGTGCTTCAGCACGACGGGGCCGTGGCGCGTGACCGTCACGTCGAGCGGCACGACCTCGGTCTCGGCGCCCGCCGGCGACTTGCGGACTTTAATCTCCTCGCGGCGCGCCTCGGCGTCGCGCCAGCCCGCGGGCGTCATGTAGCGGCGCGGGTTCCCCGCGTCGAACTTCTCGCGGTAGACGTCCTGCACGTCGGGGCCGAGGTTGGTCATGCCCCAGGCGATGCGGTCGTTGTGGCCGATGATGACGCCGGGCGCACCCACCGCGGTGACGCCCGCGACGCGCAGGCCCGGCGCCGTCAGGTGAACCATGTACCAGATGGACGGCGCGGAGGGCGGGAGGTGCGGGTCGTTGGCGAGCAGGGGCTTGCCCGACGCCGTGCGCTTGCCCGAGACGACCCAGTTGTTGCTCGCGGCCCGGTCTTCGGTCTGGAGGCCGACGCGCGCGCGCGTGCGCGCCTCCGTCTCCTGAATCGAGGCAAGCTCGGCCAGCAGCCCGGCCGTTTCGGTTGAGTCGCGGGGTGTCGAAAGGTTCCTGATGGACGGCGAGGGTATCTTGTTCGGCTTGTCGGTGCCGACGACGGGGAGGTCGAGCGGCGAGGTCTCGGGGAAAAGTGCGGCGGCCTTGCCGGGCGGGATGTCGGCGTAGGACGGGCGCGCGAGGTCGAGCGGCCAGGTGGAGGAGAGCACCTCGGCGAAGTTCTTGCCGACGGCCGACGAGTCGGCGGGCGTCCAGTGGCGCGGGCGGTAGCCGAGTATCCGGAACTCCGGCGGGAGCGTGCGCTCGTCGAGCGAGTCGATGTAGGCGTTGACGCCGCGCGCGTAAGCCTCCAGCGCGGCGCGCGTGCGCGGGTCGGCCTGCGCGACGCTCGCCTCCGCGACCCGCGCGAAGCCGTAGACGCGGCGCCGCTTGTCCTCTTCGAGCGTGGCGCGGCCGAAAATCTCCGACAGCTCGCCGCGCGCCGTGCGCCTCATCAAGTCCATCTGGAAGAGGCGGTCGGAGGCCGTCACGTAGCCCTGCGCGAAGTAGAGGTCTTCCTCGCCGGACGCCTCGATGTAGGGGATGCCGCGCTCGTCGCGCCTGACGGACACGCCCTTCTTCAGGCCCGTGAGGCGCACGACCGGCGGCCCGGCCTGCGTCTTCGCGGCGGTCTGGGCCCTGGCGGCCGGCGGCGGGCACGGGGCGGCAAGGAACGACAGCGCCAGCAGGAGGCGCGCGGCGAGGACGGTTGTTTTCATCGGGTGAATCCTCAACGGGCAGGTGTCAAAGGCGCGTGCATCTTAACACGTAACGCGGGGCGGCGAACCGCGAGCAGCTTGCCTTACAGTTCATCGTTCGTCGTTCAGGACGATGAGGCGCGGCTCGGTCATCTCCTCCATCGCGTAGCGGACGCCCTCGCGGCCGGCGCCCGAGAGCTTGACGCCGCCGTAGGGCATGTTGTCCACGCGGAAGGCGGGCGAGTCGTTAACGACGACGCCGCCGAAGTCGAGCGCGCGCAGGGCCCGCAGCGCCCGCGCCGTCTCGCGCGTGAAGACGCCGGCCTGGAGGCCGTAGCGCGTGGCGTTGGCCTCGGCCAGCGCCTCCTCGAAATCCCCGAAGGTCTGGAGCGTGGCGACGGGCGCGAAGACCTCCTCCGAGCAGACGCGCATCTCCGCGTGGACGTCCGTCAGCACGGTCGCCGCGAGCAGGGAGCCCTCGCGCCGCCCGCCGCACAGGAGACGAGCGCCGGCGCCGACGGCCTCGTTAATCCAGCCCTCGGCGCGGCGCGCGGCCGCCTCGTCAATCATGTTCGAAAGCTCGGTCGCCTCGTCGAGCGGGTCGCCGGCGCGCAGGGACTCGGCGTGCCCGACGAAGCGGCCGGTGAACTCCCCGGCGACCCGCTCGTGGACGAGGACGCGCTGCGCGGAGATGCAGACCTGCCCGGCGTAGGCGAAGGCCGAGGCCGCAGTGCGCTCGGCGGCGAAGGCGACGTCGGCGGTCTCGTCCACGATGACGGGGGCGTTGCCGCCGAGTTCGAGCGCGACCGCCTTGCGCGCCGCGCGCTCGCGCAGGAGCCAGCCGACCTCGGCGCTCCCCGTGAACGAAATCATCCCGACGCGGTCGTCTCGCAGCACCGCGTCGACGGTCTCGATTTCCATCGGGACGATTTGCAGGGACGCGCGCGGCAGGCCCGATTGGAGGAAGACTTCGCCGAGCAGGAGCGAGGTGAGCGGGGTGCGCGGGCTCGGCTTGACGACGATGGCGTTGCGCGAGGCGAGCGCGGGCGCGACCTTGTGCGCGACGAGGTTGAGCGGGAAGTTGAAGGGCGTGATGCCGAAGACGACGCCGCGCGGGAAGCGCTCCGTCCAGCCGGTGCGGCCCGCGCCCCCGGCCTGACCGTCCAAGGGGACGACCTCGCCCGCGAAGCGCCGCGCCTCCTCGGACGCGTGCGTGAAGGTCATCACGCCGCGCTCGACCTCGGCGCGCGCCGTGCGGATGGGCTTGCCGGCCTCCAGCGCGATGGTGCGCGCGAACTCCTCGGCCCGCCCGCGAATCCCGTCGGCGATGGCGCGCAGCGAGTCCGCGACGCGGTGTCGCGGCAACTCCCGCATCTCCGCCGCGGCGCCCGCGGCCGCCGCCAGCGCCTCGTCCGCCTCCGCGCCGGACGCCACCGAGAACCGCGCGACCGGCTCCGAGTTAAAGGGCGAGCGCACCTCGCGCGCCGTCGCGGTCGTGCGCCACGCGCCACCGATGAGAAGCGGTCTGGTCTCCATCCTGATACGACCTGAAAGGGATTTGTACGCCGGGATGTTAGCACAGCCGGCGTCGCTGTTGACGCTCGCGGGGGCGGCCGTTACAATTCTCGCGCTCGTCGTAAGTCTCCGCCGGAGTCGAATCCCGAAAGCATGAAGTCTCGCCGCACACAGTTCGCCCGCGCCCTCTGCGCGCTCGCCTTCGCGCTCGCGCTCACGGCGGCGGCGCGCGCGCAGCAGCGGCCGCTGCTGACCGAGGACGTGGACGTGCTCCCGCCCGGCTCCCTGCGCGTGCAGGTCGGCATCGACTTCGTGCAGGGGGCGAAGTTCCCCGCGTCGGGGCTGACGGGTGACCTCGCGCGCGTCGGCGTCATCGGCGTCCACGTCGGCCTCTCGCCCAACGTCGAGTTCTCCGTCGAGGGCGTGGCGCAGAACTTCCTGAGCATCAACACGCGCACGCCGGGCGCCATCCCGCTGGAGCTTGCGCCGGGCGTCAACTCGACCAACGACACGGGCGACTTCCGGCTGGCGACGAAGATTAAGCTGCGCAACGAGACGCGGCGCGGGCCTTCGCTCGGCTTCAAGTTCGGCGTCGAGCTGCCCAACTCGAACGAGGCGCGCGGCATCGGCGTCAACCAGACGAACGCCTTCGGGATGATGCTCGTCGGCAAGAAGTTCGGCCGCGGCGGGCGCCTCAACACCTTCGGCAACCTCGGCCTCGGCATCTACACGGCGC
Source organism: Pyrinomonadaceae bacterium (assembly GCA_036387455.1). Lineage (GTDB taxonomy): Bacteria > Acidobacteriota > Blastocatellia > Pyrinomonadales > Pyrinomonadaceae > QHXN01. Next base: position 30,150 of record DASVTS010000086.1, read on the forward strand.
CGACGCGGCTGTTCACGCAGAACGACATGCTGCTCTACGGCCTGGGCGGCATCTTCCGCGTCAACAAGACGGTCAACATCGCCGCCGAGGTCAACGGCCGCTCGAACACGCGCGGCGGCGCGGCGCCGCTGGGCACCGAGTCGGTCGGCGAGTTCCGCCTCGGGCTCCAGGTCAAGGCCGCCGGCCTGCGCTTCGACGCCGCCGGCATCAAGGGCCTCACGGGGTTCAGCCCGCGCTCCGGCGTCACCGTCGGCGTCACCTACGACACCCCCTCCGTCTTCACCCCGGTCAAATAAAAGGCTCGAAGTTCCGGGTTCGAAGTTCCGGGTCGGGCCGGCCTCAACTTGGAACTTCGAACCCGGAACTTTAAACTCGAACTCATGTTCGAATGGGTCACCGAACTCGTCCGCTGGCTGCACGACTTCATCAGCGAGGTGCCGTTCTACGTCGCGGGGCCGGCGATGATCCTCATCGGCGCGCTCGACTCGTCGCTGCTGAGCCTGCCCGAGATCAACGACTACCTCGTCGTCGCGCGCTGCTACAGCCACCCGAGGTCGGTCTTCTACTTCCCGCTCTTCGCCGCCGCCGGCTCCGTCATCGGGTGCCTGCTGCTCTACACCATCATGCGGCGCGGCGGGCAGGCCGTGATGCGGCGCCGCTTCAGCGCCGAGAACATCGCGCGGGTCGAGCGCGCCTACGCGCGCTTCGGGTTCCTGGCGCTGGCCGTGCCGGCGCTGCTCCCGCCGCCGATGCCGTTCAAGATTTTCGTCGCCACGGCGGGCGCGCTCGAATACCCGCGCTGGCGCTTCGTGCTGACCATCATGGTCGCGCGCAGCGTCCGCTACATCGTCGAGGGCGCGCTGGCGGTCTTCTACGGCGAGCGCGTGCTCGTCTTCATGAAGGACAACGGCCTCTACATCCTGAGCGGCGTGGGCGCGCTCCTCGTCGTCGGCGTGGGCGGCTACGTGCTCGTCAAGCGCGTCCGCGCGCCGCGCGTGAGCGCGGTCGAGGCGGTCGAGGCGGAGTCGCGCGGCGGCCGGGCGGAGGCGGAGCCGGAAGGGAAGGCGGCGGACTAAGGGTTGAAGTGGCTCATCCGTAAAATCACCAACGGGCTGACGGCGGTCAAAGACTTCCTCATCCCCTTCGGCGCCTTCGGGCTCTTCGCCATCGCGCTGCTGGACTCGGCGCTCGTCCCGCTGCCGGGCGGGCCGGACGCGGTGATGATCTTCCTCTCGACGCAGAGCCCGGCGCGGATGCCGCTCTACGCGCTGGGGGCGACGGCCGGGTCGGTGCTGGGCTGCGTCATCCTCTACCACATCTCGCGGCGCGCGGGGCGGAGCGCGCTGGAGAAGTTCCCCGAGTCGAAGCGGGCGCGGGTCAAGGAGCTGGTCGACCGCTACGACGTGCTCTCCGTGCTGGTGGCGTCGGTGCTGCCGCCGCCGTTCCCCTTCAAGCTCTTCGTCATCACGGCGGGCGTCTTCCGCCTGAGCCTCGCGCGCTTCGCCGCGGCGGTCGCGGTCGGCCGCGCCTTCCGCTTCTTCCTCGAAGGCTACCTCGCCGTCCGCTACGGCGACGAGGCGAAGGAGCTGCTCGCCGAAAACTACCCGGCCGTCGGCCTCGGCATCGCCGCGCTCATCGTCGTCGCGTTCGTGTTGAAGCGTCTGCTCGGGAGGAAGAAGGGGCGACGGCCCGGGGCGGGGACGCCCGCGGCCGAGTGAAGGCTCAGGCGCCCCCGGCCCCGGAGGCGCGTCCGTTGTCTTCGGCGGGCGGCGGCTTGCGGAAGCGGCGGGCGCCGCCGAGGTCGCGGACGCCGTTCTCGTCGAGGTGTTCGAGGAGGCGGATGAAGACGCTGGCGGTGGCGCGCGCGTCGTCGCCGGCGCGGTGGCGCGTGCGGTGCGGGACGGCGAAGTGCTCGGCCAGCGCGCCGAGGCGGAAGCTCTTCAGCTCGGGCAGGAGCTGGCGCGCGAGCGAGACGGTGCAGATGTGCGAGTTCATCATCCGGCGGCCTGGGAAGACGTGCCCGACCTCGTGGTTGATGAAGCGCACGTCGAAGACGGCGTTGTGCGCGACGAGGACGGCCGTGTCGGCGAAGTCGAGCCAGTCGGCGGCGACCTCCTCGAAGGTCGGGGCGCCGGCCACCATCTCGTCGCGGATGCCCGTCAGCCCGGCGATGAAGGGCGGGATGGGCATGAGCGGGTTGACGAGCGTCTGGAACTCGGCGACGATGCGCCCGTCGCGGACGCGCGCCGCGCCGATCTCCATCACGCGCGAGGGCGGCATCTTCGGCCCCGTCGTCTCGATGTCGAAGACGACGAACTCGGTCTCGGAGAGCGCGCGGCACTCGTCGTCCACGCACAGCACCTCGACCTCGCAGGTCTCCTCCAGGACGCGCAGGCGCCAGTCGTCGCCGACGAGGCCGGCGACGAAGGAGCAGGCGACGTAGGGTTCGAGGTCGTGGAGGTCGAGGACGTAGGCGCAGACTTCGGCCGCCGTCGCGCGCCCCCCGTTCGAGTGCAGCAGTCGGATGGTCTCTTCGACGAGCGGCGCGTCGGCGCCGTCGGGGACGAGGTTGCGGAAGGTCTGCATCGGGCGGGATTGTAGCCGCGCGGCGCGGGAAAGTGAAGGATTCGGGGATGCAGCAACAGGAAGTCGTCGAGAGATTCCGCCGCACGGGCGCCCTGCTCGAAGGCCATTTCGTCCTCACGAGCGGGCTCCACAGCACGCATTACCTCCAGTGCGCCCTCGTGCTCCAGCACCCGGCGGAGGCCGAGGCGTTCGGCCGCGCCCTCGCCGAGCGGTTCGGCCCCCAAGAGGTCGAGACGGTGGCCGCGCCCGCCATCGGCGGCATCGTCATCGGCTGGGAGGTGGCGCGCGCGCTCGGCGTGCGCTCCCTCTGGACGGAGCGCGAGGAGGGGCGGATGACCCTGCGCCGCGGCTTCACCGTCCGCCCCGGCGAGCGCGTGCTGGTGGTCGAGGACGTCATCACCACCGGCGGCTCGACGCGCGAGACGTGCGACGCGCTGCGCGCGGCCGGCGCGCTCGTCGTCGGCGCCGCCTCCATCATCGACCGCTCCGCCGGCCGCGCCGACGTCGGCGTCCCGCGCTTCGCCCTCGCCACCCTCGACGTCCCCGCCGTCTCGCCCGCCGACTGCCCCCTCTGCGCCCGCGGCGTCCCCGCCGTCAAGCCCGGCAGCCGGAAGCCCGCCTGAGAGCCCCGCCGGAGCTTCCGTAACAAACGCCCCTACGTAAACGCCCCCGCCCGGAGGCGGACGCCGCCCCGCGTGATCCCTTAGGTTGCCGGATGACGCGTTAGAGGTCTGGGACAAATTCCGAGAGCGAGACGGGGGGGCGGACGATGAACGAGCGAGGGCGGGCGGCTGCCGAGAGGCGGCGGGGGCGCGGGCGTGTGAAGGTCAACTGCGTGGTGCTGGCTTACCTGTGCCTTGTGCACGTGGTGGCGGCGTCGGCGTTTTTGTTGCCGGTGCGGCCGGGCCTCGTCGCCCTCGCCGTCGTGACGTACTTCTCCATCGGGTTCAGCACGACCATCGGGTTGCACAGGCTCCTGAGCCACAGGTCTTTCGAGTGCCCGAAGTGGCTCGAATACCTGCTGGTGACGTTGGCGATGCTGACGGGGCAGGGGAGCCCGCTGCTCTGGGTCGCCAACCACAGGATTCATCACGGCTACAGCGACCGCGAGGGCGACGTCCACTCGCCGCGGCGCGGCTTCTGGTACGCGCACGTCGGCTGGATAATTGACGACGCCTCGACCGACCCGGAAGCCTACCGCAAATACTGCAAAGACCTCGCGGGCGACGCCTACTATCACTGGCTCGTCCGCTTCCGCCTGGCGCCGCAGGCGGCGGCGGTCGCGGCCGTGGGCCTCACGCTGGGCTGGTCGGCCGTCCCGCTCGTCTTCTTCCTCCCGGTCGTCTGCTGGATGCACAGCACCTACATGGTCAACTCCGTCTGCCACGACTCTCGCTTCGGCTCGCGCCTCTTCGAGACGCGGGAGGGCAGCCGTAACGTCTGGTGGGTCGGCCTGCTCGCGCTCGGCGAGGGCTGGCACAACAATCACCACGCCCACCCGCGCTCGGTCAGACACGGGCTCGGCGCGCGCCAGTTGGACCTCTCATACCTCGTCGTCCGCCTCCTCGCCGCGCTCGGGCTGGCGCGGAACCTGAAGGAAGGGCCGGCCGTCGCGCGCGGCAACGAAAACGAACGTCCGTACAGGAAAGTCCTGCCGGCCTGATCCCGTTCGCCGCCCGTTCGCGCGTTAGCGTGTCGAGCAGTCATCCCACCGCGCCGCCTTCATTGATTCGTCAACCTCTTTTAGACGGTCAGACGGGAACGGCGCGGGAATCCGAACCGGGTGGAATCATGAGTCGAACCAGGCAGACAAGGCGCGAGCGCAACCGTCAGATAGACAGGTTCCAGCTCTACAAGCCTTTCATCTTTTACACGGCCGTCCTCTCCCTGATGCAGCTCGCCGTCGTCAGGAGCGGGGCGTCTACGCCGGCCGGCGCGGCGGCGCTCTTCGTCGTCGGGCTCCTGACGTGGGGGCTCTACGAGTACGTCACGCACCGCTGGGTGCTGCACCGCGAGCCGAAGGCCGAGGGCTTCAACCTGCCCGGCAACCTGACGCACCTGCGCCACCACGCCGAACCGGACTCGCTCCAGCGGCTCAACGTGCAGCTGAGCGAGAGCGTCCCGGTCTGCGTCGTCTACTTCCTCGCGGCGTGGGCGCTGGCCGGGAGCTGGCAGGCGGCGACGCACCTCTACACGGGGCTCATCGCGGGCTACTTCTTCTACGAGTATCTGGATTTTCAGGCGCACCACGGCACCTCGCGCGGACGCCTCACGCGCTACTTCCGGAAGTACCACCTACAGCACCACCACCACGACGCCACCGTCCGCTTCGGCGTCACGTCGCCGCTCTTCGACTACCTCTTCGGCACTTTCCACATCGAGAAGAGGGGCGCGCAGCCACGCCCGCGCGCGACAGCTCAGGCGGCCGGGGCCGGCCGCGGCATTTCATAAACACACAGGGACGAACCGAGGAGGGAAGTCATGCGCATCGCCGTCATCAGCACCTACACGCACCCGACGAGGCTCCCGCGCAAGGAGCGCGGCGTGATGCAGTCGTCGGTGCCGGAACTCATCGCCTCTCTCTGCCCCGACCACGCCGAGGTCGAGGTCTACAACGAGAAGGAGGCGGACGTCCCCCTCGACCGCGAATGGGATTTGGTCTTCTTCTCCTACCTCCACTCCTACTACGAGCACACGAAAGTCCTCTCGACCCTCTTCCGCCGGCGCGGCATCAAGACGGTCGCGGGCGGGCGCCATGCCGTCCACTTCGCCGACGACTGCGAGAAATACTTCGACGCGGTCGTCACCGGCGAGCCGGAGCCGAACGTCCCGGCGCTCATCAGTGACTTCGAGCGCGGCGAGCTGAAGAAGCGTTACGGCCTCCGCGGCGCCGGCCCCTCGGAGATTAAGCCTTACCGCTACGACCTCGTGGACTTCCGCACCAACGCCATCAGGCTGCCGGGCATCGAGGCGTCGCGCGGCTGCCCGTTCACGTGCAACTTCTGCGTGCTCACGGGCCACGAGAAGTACCGCTACCGCCCCGTCGGGCACGTCGTGGACGAGATCGAGTTCAAGATGCGCTGGAACAAGAACTACTTCGGGCTGCTCGACGACGCGTTCTCGTTCCTCGACAACAACCTCGGCGGCAACCCGCGCTACCTGCGCGAGCTGTGCGAGGCGCTGATTCCCCTGAAGAAGACGTGGGGCTGCGCGCTCACCTTCAACGTGCTGAAGGACGAGGAGACGGTGCGGCTGATGGCGCGGGCCGGCTGCCGCTACGTCTACACCGGGTTGGAGTCGCTCAACCCCGACTCCATCAAGGCGATGAACAAGGGGCAGAACAAAATCTCGGAGGTGGACAGGGTCATCCGCCGCTGCTTCCAGAACGGCATCATGCTCTCGTTCGGCCTGCTGGTCGGCTCGGACGGCGACACGACGGAGTACCTTGAGCGTTTGCCCGACTACCTCTCCGAGCTGCAATACTTCAACATCACGTTCCTCGGCATCGTCTGCCCCTACCCGGAGACGCCCTTCTACCGGCAGCTCGCGCGCGAGGGGCGGATTCTGCCGGGCACCGTCAGCCGCGACTACGACGGCTACACGCTCTGCCACCGCCCCGTCGGGATGGAGCCGTCGGAGGTGATCGAGCACTTCCAGAGGCTCTGCCGCCAGCTGGGGAGCCTGACGAACGTCGCGCGCCACTACCGCTCGAAGCTGTGGCAGAGCCGGATGCCGAACTACAAGAAGGTGATTCTCGCCTCGGGGCCGGAAATCCTGAGCGTGCGCAACCCCATCCGCAACGCCGGGCGGAAGTACATCGCCGGGCTCGACCCCATCGAGGACTGGGACCGCCGGATGATGGGCGAGCTGGGCCTCCCCTTACAGCCCTTGAGCCCGCCCGCGCCCCCGAGCGCGTCCAACGTCATCAGCCTCCCGCCGCGGCCGCCGCGGCCGGCCGTCTACGTCGACGACCCGCAGGCGGGGCTCGTCGCCGCGGCGCGGTGAAGCCGCCTGTGTTGTATGATTCGGCGCTGATGAATTATCGCCTGACGATTCAGTACGACGGGACGGAGTTCGCCGGGTGGCAGATTCAGGAGGGCCGGCGGACGGTGCAGGGCGAGCTGTCGCGCGCCCTCTCGCTGCTCGAAGGGCGCGAGGTCTCGTTGCACGGCGCGGGGCGGACGGACGCGGGCGTCCACGCCGAGGCGCAGGTGGCGAGCGCCCGGCTCGCGCGCGAGTGGGAGCCGGGGCGGCTGGCGGCGGCGCTCAACGGCAACCTCGCGCGCGACGTGCGCGTCTTCGAGGCGGCCGCGGCCCCGGAAGGCTTCCACGCGCGCTTCGACGCGCGGGGCAAGACCTACTGCTACCGCGTCTTCAACGAGCGCTTCGCGTCCCCCTTCTGGTCGCGCTACGCGCTGCACGAGGCGCGCGCGCTCGACCTCGGGGCGATGCGCGAGGCCGCGCGCCTCTTCCTCGGCCGGCACGACTGGACGGCCTTCTCGGCCGCGCAGGCCGACGTCAAGACGCGCGTCCGCGAGCTGACCGCGCTCGACGTCTCGGAGCACCGCAGCGCGCGCGGGCGCGGCCGGCTCGTCACGGTGCGCGTCAGCGCCGAGGGCTTCCTGCGCTACATGGTGCGCTCCATCGCGGGCGCGCTCCTGGCGGCCGGGCGCGGCGAGATGGACGCCGCGGCCATCCGCCGCGCCATCGAGACGGGCGACCGCCCGCACGCCGTCGCCACCGCCCCCCCGCACGGCCTCACGCTCGTCCAGGTTCACTACGAGTAGGGCCGGCGGCCCCACTCTACTTTGCACTTTCAAGTCGTTTGCGATTAAGATGCGCGGCGGGCGATGCGTTCGGCTCGCCCCCGACGCTTATGCTTTCAGACTTCGCCGACGTTGTGGAGAGGGGGTCGCGCGACGAGGCGCTGCTCGCCGAGATAGACTGGGCGCGCCTGCCGCGCCACGTCGCCGTCATCATGGACGGCAACGGGCGCTGGGCCGCGCAGCGCGGGCAGCCGCGCATCGCCGGCCACCGCGCGGGGGTCGAGGCCGTCCGCGCCGCCGTCGACACCTGCGCGCGGCTCCGCCTCGGCGCCCTCACGCTCTACGCCTTCTCGACCGAGAACTGGAAGCGCCCCCGCCTCGAAGTGGACGCGCTGATGCGGATGCTCAAGCGCTACCTGCGGCTGGAGCTGGACGAGATAGACCGCCAGAACATCCGCTTCCAGCCCATCGGCCGCATCGAGGGCTTGCACGAGAGCGTGCGGCGCGAGCTGCTGCGCTCGGTCGAGCGCACGCGCGGCAACACGGGGATGGTGCTGAGCGTCGCGCTCAACTACGGCGGCCGCACGGAGATTGTGGACGCGGTGCGCGCCGCCGCGCGCACGCTCGCCGCCGAGGGGCGCTCGGCCGAGGAGATGACCGACGAGGACATCGGCCGCCACCTCTACACGCGCGGGCTGCCCGAACTCGACCTGCTGGTGCGCACGAGCGGCGAGCTGCGCATCTCGAACTTCCTCCTGTGGCAGGCCGCCTACAGCGAAATCTACGTGACCGAGACGCTCTGGCCCGACTTCCGCCGCGCAGACCTCCTGGAGGCGGTCGTGGACTTCCAGCGGCGCGACCGCCGCTTCGGCGGCCTGAAGCTGGTGGCGAATGCGAAGTGAAGAAGTGGACGGTAGACGGTAGTCGGTAGGGCCTCCGCCCTGCTCACGCTGCTACTGAAACGCGCACGGTGCGCATACGGAAGTTTCTTCTACTGTCTACTGTCTGCCGTCTACTAAATGAACTCCCGACTCATCACCGCCGCCGTCGCGCTGCCCGTCCTCATCGCCTCGATTATCTTCCCGCCGCTGAAGCTGCTGTTCGTCGTGCTCGCGGGGGCCGCCGTCGTCGTGGCGCTCTACGAGTTCTGGTTTCTGGCGAAGCGCGTGGGGGCGAGGCCGGACGTGGTCGTCGGGTACGCGGCGACCGCGGCGCTCTTCGTCGTCTTCATCTTCAACTGGCTGGAGCTGCTCTACCTGATAGTGCCGCTGTTCGTCGTGGCGGCGCTGGTGGCGGAGATGCTGCGGGGCGCGCCGTTCGACAAGATGGTGCTCTCGGTCGGCTCGACCGTGCTCGGCGTGCTCTACGTCGCCTTCCTGGGGAGCCACCTGCTGGCGGTGCGCACGGGGTTCACCGAGGTGATCCCGCCGGAGGCCGGCTACTGGTTCGGCGAGAGGATTATCGACAGGACGCTCTCGACGCACCTGCTCGCCTTCTTCTTCCTCGTGCTGATGGGCTCGGACACGGGCGCCTACTACACGGGGCGCGCGCTCGGGCGGCACAAGCTCGCGCCGTCGGTGAGCCCGGGCAAGACGTGGGAGGGCGCGGCCGGGGGGCTGGCCGCGAGCCTCGCGGCGGCGGCGGCGGCGCACTACTGGTTCTTCCCGGAGCTGGGGCTCGGGGCGGCGCTCGCGCTGGCGGCCGTGATGAACGTGCTCGGCGTGGTCGGCGACCTGACGGAGAGCGCCCTCAAGCGCGGCGCCAACGCCAAGGACGCGGCGCAAATCCTCCCCGGCCACGGCGGCCTCCTCGACCGGCTCGATAGCTTGCTCTTCAACGCGCCGCTCATCTACTATTTCGCCCTGTACTATTGGCGTTAGCTCGAACAACCCGCCAGTTGAACCGAAAGCGCCGCGGCTACCCCGGAGCGAGAAAAGAAAGGCGGTGTGACATGACGGGTGAAGAGATGGAGCGGGCGATAGATTTTCTCCTGAAGAGCCAAGCGAATCTGGAAGCGCGAATCGAACAGGTCAACGCCAACCTGGGCACGCGAATCGAAGAGACAAACAGGCAGCTCGCTGAGACGAACAGGCAGCTCGGTGAGTACGCAAGCACGCAGACGACGCTCATTCAGGTTGTGACCCGTACTTTCGAGGCCCAGGAAACAATAAACAGGCGTACGGACGAGAGGCTGAACGCCCTCATCGCCACCGTCGAGAAGTTAATCAGCCGGGGTGAGGATACAAGCCCTTAACCATCCCCCCGACACCTTTTTGAGATAGCGGGGGCGTACTTCTTTTCGGTCGGCTTAACCAATGGACACTCAGGGCATAGCGATACTCGGCTCGACCGGCTCCATCGGGTGCAGCACGATGAGCGTGGTCGAGTCGTTCGGCGAAGGGCGCTTCCGGGTGGTGGCGCTCGCGGCCGGGCGCAACGTCGAGCGGCTGGCCGCGCAGGTTGAGCGGCACCGGCCGGAGCTGGTCGCCGTCGAGGACGAGGGGTGCGCCGGTCGCCTGAGGGACGAGCTGAGGCGGCGCGGCGTCCCGGCCCCGCGCGTGGGCGTGGGCGAGGCGGGACTCGTCGAGGTGGCGACGCACGGCCGTGCGCGGACGGTCGTGAGCGCGACCGTGGGCGCGGTCGGGTTCGTGCCGACGCTGCGCGCGCTCGAAGCGGGGAAGCGGGTCGCGCTCGCCAACAAGGAGACGCTCGTCATCGCGGGCGAGCTGATGACGCGCGCGGCCGAGGCGTCGGGCGCCGAGCTGCTCCCCGTGGACTCCGAGCACAACGCGCTCCACCAGTGCCTGCGCGGCGAGCGCCGCGAGGAGGTGCGCCGCCTCATCCTGACGGCCTCGGGCGGCCCCTTCCGCGAGAAGAGTGCGGGCGCGATGGCCGCGGCGACGGTCGAGGAGGCGATGCGCCACCCGACCTGGAGCATGGGCGCGAAGATCACGATTGACTGCGCGACGCTGATGAACAAGGGGCTCGAAGTCATCGAGGCGCGCTGGCTCTTCGGCTTCGGCGCCGACGAGATAGACGTCGTCGTCCACCCGGAGTCGGTCGTCCACTCGATGATCGAGCTGGTGGACGGCTCGGTCATCGCGCAGCTCGGCGTGACCGACATGCGCCACGCCATCCAGTACGCGCTGACCTACCCGGAGCGCCACGCCTCGGCCGGGCTCCCGCCGCTCGACCTGACGAAGTTCGGCGCGCTCCGCTTCGAGCAGCCGGACTACGAGCGCTTCCCGTGCCTGCGGCTCGCCTACCGCGCGCTGCGCGCGGGCGGGACGCTGGCGGCGGCCCTGAACGCGGCGAACGAGGTGGCGGTCAGCGCCTTCCTCGACCGCCGCCTCCGCCTGACCGACATCCCGCGCGTGACCGAGGCGGTGATGGACGCGCACCGGACGCGCCCCCTCTCGTCCCTCGACGTGGTGCTCGAAGTAGACCGCGAGGCGCGCGCCGCCGCCGCCGCCGAGGTGGAGCGGCTGGCGGCGGGCTCGAAGGCGGTCGCCTGATTCGAAAGACTTCGGAGACGCGGGGACGCCCGGTCTTAATTTGAGATTCGAGGTTTGAGGTTTCAAATTCTCAAGGGTTTGACGGCCCGGCGCGGCGCACGTACACTTTTTCGGTGCAACCGGGCGGGGAGGCCCCGCCTCTAATTTTTTTGGCGGCGTCGGCTCCAATATTGAAGTGACATTGATTTTATGACTAATCTGCTCGCCCTGCTCTCTTTCGTCTTCATCCTCGGCTCCGCCGTCATCCTGCACGAGTTCGGCCACTTCATCGTCGCAAAGCTCCTCGGCATCCGCGTCGAGACCTTCTCGGTCGGCTTCGGCAAGCGCCTCTGGGGGCGTCGCTGGGGGACGACCGACTACCGGCTCTCGCTCATCCCGCTGGGCGGCTACGTCAAGCTCGGCGGCGACGACTCGAACGCGGGGATAGAGGAGGGCGGGGCCGAGGAGATTCCGGCGAAGGAGCGCTTCGACCTGCGGCCGCGCTACCAGAAGTTCATGGTCGGCGTGGCCGGGCCGGTGATGAACGTCCTGACGGCGCTCGCCATCCCGTTCGTCGGCGCGCTGACGGTGGGCGTCCCGGCCGCGCCCTCGCCGCTCGTGAGCCAGGTCGAGCAGGGCGGCGCCGCCGAGCGCGCGGGCCTCAGGCCCGGCGACCGCATCGTCTCGTTCGACAACGAGCAGAACCCGACCTGGCGCTGGATGAACGTCGTGGCGACGGTCAAGCGGACGCAGGACATCCCCTTCGTCGTCGAGCGCGAGGGCCAGCGCGTGCCGCTCGCCATCCGCCCGACCGTCATCCAGGAGGGCGGGCACGAGATAGGCGACCTCGACTTCCTGCCCGACCTCGGCGTCCAGCCCGTCTTCATCGGCCGGGTGCTCGACGACTCGCCGGCCGCGCAGGCCGGCATCAAGCCGGGCGACCGCATCGTGGCGCTCGACGGCGAGCCGGCGCGCAACGCGGCGCAGGTCAGGGACTACATCGGCAAGCACCCGGGCGCGGTGCGCCTGACGGTCGAGCGCGAGGGCGGGCGCGTCGAGCTGACGACTCCCGAGCACCGCCTCGAAGGCAAGACGCTCGGCATCTACTTCCAGGCGCCGCCGCAGGCGCCGCTGGAGCGGGTCGGCGTGGGCGAGGCGGCCGCTGTCGCCTTCAACACCAACATCGAAATCCTGCGGCTGACGGGGATGGCCCTGGGCCAGGTCTTCACCGGCAACCTCGCCATCGGCGAGGCCGTCGGCGGCCCCATCGCCATCGCGCAGGCGTCCTACGAGGCGGCGAGCAACTACGGCTGGGGCGGCGTCTTCGACATGCTCGGCTTCCTGAGCCTCAACCTCGGCATCTTCAACCTGCTGCCCATCCCCGTCCTCGACGGCGGCATGCTCTTCATGCTCCTGGTCGAGGGCGCGCTGGCCGTCTTCGGGATGACGATCTCTTTGCGCGTGCGCGAGCGCATCCAGCAGGTCGGCTTCGTCTTCCTGCTCCTGCTGATGGGCTTCGTCATCATCAACGACGTGACGAAGTTCGCGCCCCGCTGGCTCGGCTCCTCGAAGGAGAAGCCGGCGGCGACGCAGCCGAAGTGAGCTGAGATGAGACAAACCAGACAGGTCAGGGTCAAGGACGTCCTCATCGGCGGCGGCGCGCCGGTCGTCGTGCAGTCGATGACGAAGACCGACACGGCCGACGTCGAGGGCACGGTCGGGCAGATTCGGGAGATGGTGCGGCAGGGCTGCGAGGTCGTCCGCGTGGCCGTGCCGAACGCCGAGGCCGCCGTCGCGCTCAAGGAGATTCGCCGCCGCGTCCCCGAAGTCCCGCTCGTCGCCGACATCCACTTCCACTACCGCCTCGCGCTGATGGCGCTCGAAGCGGGCGTGGACAAGCTGCGGCTCAACCCCGGCAACATCGGCTCCATCGAGCGCGTGCGCGAGGTCGTGCGCGCGACGAAGGAGCGCGGCGTCCCCATCCGCATCGGCGTCAACGGCGGCTCGCTCGAAAAAGACCTGCTCAAGCGGTACGGCACGGCCACGCCCGAGGCGATGGTCGAGTCGGCGCTCCGCCACATACGCATCCTCGAAGAGCTCGACTTCCACGACATCGTCGTCTCGCTCAAGGCTTCCGACGTGCGGCGCACGGTCGCCGCCTACCGCCTGCTCTCGGAGCAGGTGGACTACCCGCTCCACCTCGGCGTGACCGAGGCGGGCACGCCCTTCGGCGGCACCATCAAGTCCTCCATCGGCCTCGGCATCCTCCTCCACGAAGGCATTGGCGACACCATCCGCGTCTCGCTCGCGGCCGAGCCGCAGGAGGAGGTGCGCGTCGCGTGGGACATCCTAAAGTCGCTGGAGCTGCGGCAGCGCGGGGTAACGGTCGTGGCGTGCCCGACCTGCGGGCGGCTCGACGTGGCGAATTTCGTCGAGATCGTGACCGAGGTCGAGCGGCGCCTCGCGCACATCGCGGAGCCGCTGCACCTCTCCATCATGGGCTGTGAGGTCAACGGCCCCGGCGAGGCGCACGACTCGCAGCTCGGCATCACCTTCGGCAAGGGCGCCGGGATGATCTTCAAGGACGGCCGCCCCATGCGCCGGGTCTCCGGCCCCGACATCGTCGAGGCGTTCGTCGCCGAGGCCGAAAAGCTGGTCAGGGAGGGCGCGTCGGCGGAGACGGAAGTCGCGCCCGAGCTGGTGCAGATTAAGTAGGCGGGACGTCCTGAACTTTATGATTCGGGGAGGCGGGCTTTCGGCCCGCCTCCTTTTTTAGTCGGCGGCCATGTTGAGGAAGAGCGCGTCGGTGGCGGCGCGGCGGTTGACGTTGACGGCGAGGCGGCCGCGCAGCTCCTCGATGCGCGCGAGCCAGCGCGCGGCACGCGAGGGGGGGACGCCGGCGGCGAGCCGCGCGAGCCGCTCCCGCAGGTCGCCGTTGACGAGGCGCCCTTCGCCGCCCCCGAGCGCGAGCAGCCAGAGGTCGCGCACCAGAAGCTCCAGGGCGTCCAGCCGCGGCTCGTACTCGTCCTTGTTCTTCGCGTCGCCCATCTCCTCGGCCGCGCGCAGGAGCCGCACGCGGTCGCCGCCGCCGGCGGCCAGCGCCTCGACCACGCTGTACATCGCGTCGCGCCGGTCGCGGTAGGCGTCGAGATTGAGGCCGAGCGCGACGCCCGGCCGCCCCGAGGAGAGCTGCGCCGCGAGCCGCGCCTCTGCGCCGGCGCGCTTGCCCTCGCGGACGAGGTAGCCTTCCAGCTCCTCGGCCGCGAGCGGCGCGAAGCGGACGGTCTGGCAGCGCGAGCGGATGGTCGGGAGCAGGCCGGCCGGGCGCGAGGTGACGAGGACGATGTGCGAGGTCGGCGGCGCCTCTTCGAGCGTCTTGAGCAGGGCGTTCGAGGCCGACTCGTTCAGGCTCTCCGCGTGCTCGACGAGGAAGACGCGCGCCCTGCCTTCGGCGGGGCGGAAGTTACTCTCGCGCTCAAGGTGGCGCACGGCGTCCACGAGGATGTTGCGGTTGTACGGGACGACGAGCCCGACGTCCGGGTGGTCAGTCCAGGCAATCTTCTTGTGCTCGTCGCGGTCGTCCGACGCGGGGTACTGCACGCGCCCGACGCGCGCGCAGGCCGGGCATGCGCCGCACGCCTCGGCGCCGCGGGGCGCGCGGCAGTTGAGCGCCCGCGCCAGCTCCAGCGCGAACAGCTTCTTGCCCAAGCCCTCCTCGCCCGCGAACAGCAGCGCCGACGGCACGCGCCCCTGCCCCAGCATCCTGCGCAAAGTCCCCTTCGCGCGCTCGTTCCCGACCAGTGTGTCGAACATAGTTATTAAAAGTCTGGAGTCGGAAGTCTGAAGTCTGGAGTCAAGACAAGACTCATCTCATCTGTCTTGACTCCAGACTTCAGACTTCAGACTCCAGACTTCTCTAAGAAAGGCATGACGGCGCGCATGACGTGGGCCTGTGTCTCCTGGACGGAGCCGGCGGCGTCGATGACGCGGACGCGCTCGGGCTCGGCGGCGGCGATGCGGAGGTAGGCGTCGCGGACGCGCGTGTGGAAGGCCGCGTCCTCGGCGTCGAGCCGGTCGGCCTTGTGCCCCTTGCTGGTGCGGCGCGCCTGCCGGCGCTGGCTCTCGTCCACGGGGAGGTCGAAGATGAGCGTCAGGTCGGGCATCAGGCCGCCCGTGGCGAGCACGACCAGCTCGGAGACAAGCTCGGGCGGGAAGCCGCGGCCGGCGCCCTGGTAGGCCACGGTCGCGTCGGCGTAGCGGTCGGAGAGGACGACGTGGCCGGAGTCGAGCGCGGGCCGGACGTGCGAGCGGACGTGCTGCGCGCGGTCGGCGGCGTAGAGCAGAAGCTCGGCCAAAGGGTCCACCTGCTCCTCGGCTTCGAGCAGGAGCTGGCGGATGCGCAGGCCGAGGGGCGTGCCGCCCGGCTCGCGCGTGGCGATGACTTCCTGCCCGCGCAGGCGCAGCTCGCTGGCGAGCATCCGCAACTGCGTGGACTTGCCGCACCCGTCGATGCCCTCGAAGGTGATGAAAGCAGGGGCCAAGACTTTTTAAATTCTCCGTTAAGGGGTGGCGCCGGGCGGGGCGGGTTTCTCAGCCTTCGGAGCGACCCGCGTGCTCGCCGCCGGGCTCGTGGCCGTGCTCGGGCGCGTGAGGGGGCCGGTGCTCTCCCGTCTGCTGGCGGCGCGCGTGCTGTATAGTCGAGATCGCGTGTTTGAAGATGAGCTGCTCCTGCGAAGCCGATTCGAGCAGCACGGAGTATTTGTCGAAGCTGCGGATGCGCCCCGTCAGCTTCGCCCCGTTCATCAGGTAGATCGTCACGGTGTCCTTCTCCCGGCGCACCGTGTTCAGGAACGCGTCCTGTATGTTCTGGGGAGTTGATTTTGTGTCCACAGACGCCCCCGCTTGAAATTTGAGTGAACCCTGGGTTCGGACAGCTTACACCCGACCGCTTCAAAGTACAAAGTTTCTGAGAAACAACTCTATGACGGCGGCGGGCGGGCGCCGGTTACAAAACAAAATCCCCGGCGCCGTGACGCGTGCGCGCGCGTGTTGCGGCGCGGGGTTTTACCCGAGGCCGAGGCGGCGCGCGACCTCCTCCTGCACGCGCGGGTCTTCGCCGAAGCCCTCGACCCACTCCACGCCCGGCTCGCGCCGGAACCACGTCATCTGCCGCTTGGCGTAGTGGCGCACGTCGAGCTTCGTCTGCTCGACGGCGCTCTCCAGCGTGCGCGCGCCCCGCAGGTGCTCGACGACGCGCCGGTAGCCGTGCGCCCCGAGCGCGCTCGACGACGCGGGCACGCCGCGCGCCAGCAGTTCGCGCACCTCCCCGACGAGCCCCGCGCGGAAGTGCGATTCGGCGCGGAGGTCTATGCGGCGGTAAAGCTCCTCGCGCGGCGGGCTGAGCGCGAAGACGCGCAGGCGCGCGGCCTGCGGCGGCGCGGGCGGGCGCTCGGAGAGTCGCGCCGAAAGTTTTTCGCCGGTCTGGAGGCGCAGCTCAAGCGCGCGCTGGACGCGCGACCAGTCGCGCGGCTGGAGGCGGGCGGCGCGCTCGGGGTCGAGGCGGCCGAGGAGCCGGTGCAGGTGCCCGGCGCCCCGACGCTCGCGCGTGCGGACGAGGCGGCGGCGCAGCGCCTCGTCGGTCGGCGGCGCCTCGAAGAAGGGCTCGCGCAGGGCGCGCAGGTAGAAACCGGTGCCGCCGACGAGCAGCGCCGTGCGGCCGCGCGCCTCAATCTCCTCGATGCGTGCGAGCGCGTCGCGCGCCCAGTCGGCGGCGGTGTAGGTGCGCCCGGGCGGGACGAAGTCGAGGAGGTGGTGCGGGACGCCGCGCCGCTCGGCGGGCGGCACCTTCGCGGTGGCGATCTCAATCTCGCGGTAGACCTGCACGGAGTCGCAGTTGATGATTTCGCCGCCCAGACGCAGCGCGAGCGCAATCCCCAGCTCGCTCTTGCCCGAGGCGGTCGGGCCGACGACGGCGACAATCGGCCCCGCTGTTTGTGACTCGGGACTCACGGGGAAGGGGCGTGCAGTCGGAAGGCCGTGACGAGCCAGATGACGGCGAGCAGCGCCAGCGCCCCGATGAGTTGTGTGCGGGAGAAACGCATCAGTAAAGCTTCGAGACGCTGACGCCCGTGTAGAAAGACTTCAGAATCTTCTCGTAGGAGAGCCCCGCGCGCGCGAGGCCGTAGGCGCCGACCTGGCACATCCCGACGCCGTGCCCCCAGCCGCGCCCGTTGAAGGTGAAGCGGGCGACGCGCCCCGCCTCGTCGAACTCGCGGTCGATGACGAAGAGCTGTTCGCGCAGGCGCAGCGCCGAGCGGACGCGCCCGCCACGCACGTGCGCGGTCGCGCCCGTCCCGACGACCTCAAGGTCGAGCACGCGGCCCGAGACGCCGCGCCGCCGCACGCGCAGGTCAACGAGCGCCCCGACGTCGGGGATGGAGCGGGCGAGGCGCGAGAGGACGCCGGAGGGCGTCAGCGTCTCCGACCAGTTCGCGTAGGTCGAGAAGCGGTCGGCCGCCGCGCCGTTCGACGCCGGCCGCGCTTCGAGGTAGTCAACCTCGCCGCGCGCGCTAGTGTGGAAGGCCAGCGCCTCGCCGCCGACCAGCTCAAGCTCGCGCACCGCGAAGAGACCTTCGCCGAAGGCGCGGAAGAGGTGCGCGTCCGGCGCCAGCACGGCGGGCGCGTCCTTGCCCGACGCGGGGCGGAGCAGGAGCGCGCCGCCCGCGCCCGCCCGCGCCGCGGCCTTCTGAAGGCGGACGAGGCCGCGCGCTTCCGTAGCGTGCGCGACGGCGCGGAGCACGCGCGCGCGCGTGAGCGGCTGCCGCGGCCGGAGCGTCCCGTCGGGGAAGAGCGGGAGGTGGCCTTCGCGCATCATCGCGGCCACGTCGGCGCGGTTCTGCTGCGGGACTTCCGGCGCGTCGCGGAAGGCGAGCAGGTACGAGACGTCCGCGCTGTTCAGGAGGACGCCGCCGCGGCTCTCGCCGTCGAGCGCGAGCGCGAGCGCGCCGGCGAAGCCGCCCGGGCGCGTCGCGTCGGCGCCGACCGGCGGCGCGGGCTGGCGCGCGAGCGTGGCGACGCGCGAGAGCACGGCGCGCACCTCCTCGGCCGCCACGTTCGAGGCCAGCCACTCGTCGCCGACGCGCGCGGGCAGGTCGAAGCCGTGGACGGCGAGCAGCGCCGCGTCGCGCGCGCTCGTCGCGTGCTCGGCCGACTTGAGGGCGGCCGGCTCGCGCGAGGTGCGCACGGTGATGGGCGCGAAGTGGGCGCCCGCGTCGAGGGCGCACTCGCGCCCGCGGAGGTAGGCGACCGTGGCGCCGCCGAAGATGTTCTCGCCGTCCTCGGTGCGGCCGCCGCAGGTCGAGGTGTAGAGCGCGTTGATGGGGGCGCCCTTGTAGGTGGCGATGCGGCCGCGCGTCTCAAGCACGGCGCGGTCGGTCAAAGGGTGCTCGGTCGAGCGCCCGCCGTAGACCTGCGAGCGCGTGTCGGGCGTGAGGTCGAAGCCGTCGGCGGCGAAGCGGCCGAGGTTGCTGACGGCGTAGGTGCGCGCGGCGACGGCCTGCGCCTTCAGCGCCTCCAGCTCGGGGAAGCCGCCCGGCGACAGCTCGTTCGGAACGACGCCGCGGACGTAGTCTTCGAGCGAGAGGACGTTGACGACCGTCAGCGCCCCCTTCGTGTTGGCGAAGACTTCGAGCCGGCCGCGGTAGGGCTTCTCGTTGTAGCGGACGGGGTGCTGCTCGGGGTCGGCGGAGGCGAAGACGACGGGGGCGCGCAGGTCGAACAGCGGCTTCGTCGAGCCGGGCGCGTAGAGCGCCTCGCCGCGCGCGGGCGCCGCCGCGCGCGAGGTCAGGCGCACGCCGCCGCCCCTCGCCGGCGGCGGGTTGACGGGAGGGGTTGACGCCGTTTGGCCTTCTCCCGCGGCGTCGGGCGTTGCGGGCGGAAGCTGCGGGTAGGAGCGCGGCTCGACGCGGACGCGGGCGATTTCGAGCGGGAGCGGCTGCGCGCCGGACTCGCTGGCGTCGAGCGCCGGGGCGGTGGTCGAGACGGTGACGCTGCGCGCGCCGGTGGCGAGGCCGATGCGGATGAGCGGCTCGCCGTTGAGGCGGACGGGCTCGGGCTCGACGACGGGAGCCGGCGCCGGCTCGACGTTGCTGTTCGTGGTCGTCGGCCACTCGGGCGCGGTGGCGCGTCGCGGGCGCGTCGCGGGCTGGCCCTGCGCGTCCTGCGCCCGCGGGGCGAGCGTCGGCGAGACGAGGGCGCAGGCGAGCAGGGTCGCGGCGAAAACTCTGTGGAAGGAGGAACGCATCCGGGTCTTTCTACTTATGAACCGCACGCCTGGGCCGGAGGGGAGCGCGCCGCGTCGGATTCTACAATAGTCGCCGCGCTCAGGGGAAAAGATATGCGCGGGCGAGGCCGAGCAGCCCGCCGGCGAGGACGACCCAGAGCACGTCGAGCTTCAGGCGGAAGAGGGCGACGAAGGCGGCGGCGCCGAGCGCGGCGGCGAACCAGTCGGGGCCGCCCGCGAGCCCGCGCGGCCAGATGACGGCCGCGCCGAAGACGAGCGCGAGGTTGAGGATGACGCCCACGACGCTCGCCGTCACGCCGGCGAGTGCGCCGGCGAGCGCGCGCTTGCCGCGGACGACCTCGACGTAGGGCGCGCCGACGAAGATGAAGACGAAGCAGGGCAGGAAGGTGGCGTAGGTCGTGACGAGCGCGCCGGCGACGCCGGACGCCGCGGGGCTCCAGCCCGCGGGCGGGTGGTTCCAGCCCGCCATGAAGCCGACGAACTGCAAGACCATGATGAGCGGGCCGGGCGTCGTCTCGGCGAGCGCCAGCCCGTCCACGGCCTGCGCGGGCGAGAGCCAGTCGTAGGGCGCGACCGTCACGGCCTGCGTCACGTAGGCGAGCACGGCGTAGGCGCCGCCGAAGGTGACGAACGCGGCCTTCGTGAAGTAGAGGTACTCGCCCGCGTGGATGCCGCGCACGCCGACCCACGGCGCGAGCAGCGCCAGCGGCACGAGCCACAACGCGACCCCGGCGGCCAGAACCTTCAGCGCCCTCGCGCGCGAGGGTAGCGTGTGCGGCGGCGGCGGCGCGTGGTCGTCAATGACGAGGGGCAAAGCCTCGTCGGCCTCGCCCGCGCCGGACTTGCTCCCCGCGTCGGCCTTCTTCTTCTCCTCGGGGACGAAGGCCGACGGCCAGAGCCGCGCGCCGGCGTAGCCGACCAGCCCGGCGAGCAGCACGATGAGCGGGAACGGGACGCGCAGGAAGTAGATGCCGGCGAAGGCGGCGGCGGCGATGAGGACGTGCGCGCGCCGCTTGAGCGCGCGGCCGCCGATTTTGAGGACGGCCTCGACGACGATGGCGACGACGACCGGCTTGAAGCCCGCGAGCAGCCCCGCGACGAAGACGGTGTTGCCGTGCGCCGCGTAGACGTAGGAGAGCAGGAGCAGGACGAGTATCGAGGGGATGACGAAGAAGGCGCCGGCGACGACGCCGCCCGGCGTCCGGTGCAGGAGCCAGCCGACGTAGATGGCGAGCTGCGTCGCCTCGGGGCCGGGCAGCATCATGCAGTAGTTGAGCGCGTGGAGGAACCGCTCCTCCGAGAGCCAGCGGCGGCGCTCGACCAGCTCGCGGTGCATGATGGCGATCTGGCCCGCCGGCCCGCCGAACGAAATCCAGCCGAGCTTGACCCAGAAACGCAGCGCCTCCGTGAAGGGGACGCGGCGGCCCGACCCCTCAACCTTCATGCTTCTCCAGCGCCTCGACGGCGAGGGTGTGGAAGCGCCGGCGGACGCTGTTGATGTTGACGAAGGGCAGGGCGCGCGCGTGCGTGCGGTTGGTCAGGAGGATGAGGACGCGCCCGGCCGCCGGGTCGAGCCAGCAGCTCGTGCCGGTGAAGCCGAGGTGGCCGAAGGCTTCGGGCGGGAGCCGCGGCCCGGCCGTGGACTCGGGCGTGGCCGCGAGCTGCCACGCGAACGACCGCGCCTCGTTCAAGCCCTCGGTCATGTTCGTGCGGAAGAGGCGGCAGGTCTCGGCCCCGAGCAGCTCCGTCGTGCCGGCGAGGAACTGCGAGGCGAGGCGCAGCGTCTCGCGCGCGTTCGAGAAGAGGCCGGCGTGCCCGGCCGCGCCGCCGAGGAAGTAGGCGTTGCCGTCGTGCACCTCGCCCCAGATAGTGCGCTCGCGCCAGCGCGCGCCCGACGCCGCGACGGCCTCCGGCTGCCCCTCGCACATCCCGCGCTCGTAGGCGTTCCCGCCCGACTCGCACGCGGCGACGCCCGTGCGCACAGCCTCGGGCGGGTTGAAGTAGGTGCGCGCGAGGCCGAGCGGGCCGAAGATTTCGCGGCGCGCGAGTTCGTCCAACCTCGCGGAGGTGACGGACTGCGCCAGCAGGCCGAGCGTGATGAAGCCGAGGTCGCTGTAGACGACGCGCGCGCCGGGCGGCCGTTCGAGCGGCTGCGAGGCGATAAGGTCGAGGGCGCTTTCGGGTTCGCCCGCGAGCAGGTAGAGAGGCCGCCACGCCGGGAGCCCCGACGTGTGCGCGAGCAGGTGTCGGACGGTGACGCCGCGCTTGTCTCCGGCGCCGAACTGCGGGAGGTAGTCCGCGACCGGCGAGTCGAGCCCGACCGCCCCGCGCTCGACGAGGAGCGCGAGCAGCATCCCCGTCACGAGCGGCTTCGTCAAAGAGGCGAGGTCGTAGACGGTCTCGAACGTCGCCGCGCGCCTGTCCGGCTCGCGCACCGCCTCGCCGAGCGCGCCCCGGAAGCGCACGCGGCCGCGCTCGGCCACCACGTAGACGGCGGAAGGGAAGTCGCCGGCCTCGACGCGCTCGGCGAGCAGGGCGTCAATCGTCTCCTCGCTCCCGAGGCGGAAGCCCGACCGTGAGGGAGGGCGCAGGTCTTTCGTCATATGCTCTGATGGGTGACAGACGCCCTCCCTCACGGTCGGGCTTCTGCAAAAGCTAAAACTTCATCTTCAACCCGGCGATGACCGGGTGCTCGTGGATGCGCGCGAGGAGGCGTTCGGCGAGCGCCAGCGCCGCGCGCCCCTCAAGTCCGGTGACGGGCGCCGGGCGCCCCTCGCGCGCGGCTTCGAGGAACAGTTCGATCTCGGTGCGCAGCGGCTCGACGTCCACGATGTCGAGGTTTCGGACCTGGACGCCGGGCCAGGAGCCGGTCGAGCTGGGCGGCGCGAGGCTGCTGATGGAGGCGTGGCGCGTGGCGTAGTCCACGGCGACGTAGTCGTGCGGCTGGAAGAAGCGCATCTTGCGAATCTTCTCGGTGCCGACGCGCGAGGCCGTGATGTTGGCGACGGCGCCGGTGGCGAACTCGATGCGCGCGTTGGCGGCGTCCACGCGGTTGGTGAGGACGGGGAGGCCGACGCCGCGCACGTCCGTCACCTCGACGTCGTGGCCGACGAGCCAGAGCACGACGTCGAGGTCGTGAATCATCAGGTCGAGCACGACGTCGATGTCGAGCGAGCGGGCGGTGAACTGGCCGACGCGGTGAATCTCGAAGTAGACGGGCTGGCGCACGTGTGGGCGGAGCGCGACGAGCGCCGGGTTGAAGCGTTCGAGGTGGCCGACCATCAGGGTGGCGCCGCCCCGCTCGGCCGCTGCGATCATCAGGTCGGCCTCTTCGAGCGTGCGCGAGATGGGCTTCTCGACGAGGACGTGGACGCCCGCTTCGAGGAGCGCGCAGGCGATCTCGGCGTGCGACTCGGTCGGCGTGGCGAGGCTCACGGCGTCCACCTCGCCGAGGAGCGTGCGCCAGTCGGCCGTCGGGCGCGTCCCGCGCTCGGACGCGACCTCGCGGGCGGTCGCCTCGTTGGTGTCGCAGACGGCGACGAAGCTCGACTTGCCCTCGGCGGCCAGCGCCCCGTGGATGCGCGCGTGCTGCCGCCCCAGGTGGCCGACGCCGACGACGGCGGTGCGAAGTGTCACGAGTTTACAGTTTCCC
The DNA here is from genome assembly GCA_036387455.1 of Pyrinomonadaceae bacterium. Classification (GTDB taxonomy): domain Bacteria; phylum Acidobacteriota; class Blastocatellia; order Pyrinomonadales; family Pyrinomonadaceae; genus QHXN01. The sequence continues at coordinate 52,950 of DASVTS010000086.1, forward strand.
GATTTAAGTTTAGGGTAGAAATCAAAAGGGAGTCAGGAGTCAGGAGTCAGAAGTCAGAAGAAGGAAGGCGGGCGCGCTCGCCTCTTTGCCTTCTGCCGTCCGACTCCTGACTCCTGACTCCTGACTTCTGTTTTCAGGGTGACTATACTTGCAACGTTTCCTGCTTGCCAAGCGCGCGTGGGTCGCGCTGTTCGCGGCGGCCTGCGCGGTCTACTTCTACGGGCTCGGCTCGGTGCCGCTGCTCGGGCCCGACGAGCCGCGCTACGCGCAGGTCGCGCGCGAGATGTACGCGCGCGGCGACTGGGTGACGCCGACGCTCGCCGGCCACACGTGGTTCGAGAAGCCCGCGCTGCTCTACTGGATGACGGGCGTGGCCTACCGCCTGTTCGGCGTGACGGAGTTCGCGGCGCGCGCCGGCTCGGCGCTGTCGGGCGTCCTGACCGTGCTGTTCGCGGGCTGGGCGGCGCGGCGCGCGGAGTACGAGTCGGGCGAGGGGCTGCGGGGTTTGGGCGTGACGTGCGCGGCGGTCGTGGCCTCGACGCTGGGGCTGATGGTCTTCGCGCGGGCGTCGAGCTTCGACACGCTTCTGACGACGACGGTGACGGGCGCGCTCGCCTGCTTCTACTGCTCGGAGGTCGAGCGCGGGGCGGGGCGGAAGACGTGGCTCGTGGGCTTCTACCTCTTCGTCGGCGCGTCGCTGCTGGCGAAGGGGCTGGTGGGCGTCGTCATCCCTTCGGGGGTGGTGGTGGTCTACTTCGTGCTGCGGCGGCGCTGGCCGGGGCTGCTGCGGCTGGGCGTGTTGTGGGGCGCGCCGCTGGCGCTGCTGGCGGCGGCGACGTGGTACGGGCCGGTCACCGCGCGCCACGGCCACGCGTTCGTGGACGAGTTCTTCGTCCAGCACCACTTCGCGCGCTACGTCTCGAACAGGTTTCACCACCCGCAGCCGTTCTGGTTCTACGTGCCCGTCCTGCTCGGGCTGGCGCTGCCGTGGACGTTCTTCCTGCTGGGCGGGGTGGCGGGCGCGGCCGGGGTGAACGCGCGCGCGGAGGACGCGGCGAGCAAGCTGCGCGTGCTGGCGCTCGCGTGGCTGCTGGTGCCGCTGCTCTTCTTCTCGGCCTCGGGGTCGAAGCTGCCGGGGTACGTGCTGCCGGCGGTGCCGGGCGCGGCGCTGCTGGCGGGCGACTGCCTGCACAGGTACCTGCGCGGCGCGGGCGGCCAACTGTTGATGAGGCTGACGGGGCTGCTCGCCCTCGGGGCCTCGGCCGCGGCGGTCGCCCTGCTGGTCTTTCACGCCGGCGAGTTCGGCGATGCGGTGCGCGGGGTGCATGCGGCTTACGTCGCGGCGCTGGTGCTGGCGCCGGGGCTGGCGGGGCTGGCCGCGCTCGCGCTGGCTTCGAGGAGGAGGGAGCTGTGCGCGGTCTCAATCGTCGGGGCGACGCTCCTGTTGGTGGCGTTGGTCGTGGCGGGGGGCGTGCTCGGGCGCGTGGCGCGGAAGGAGACGGTGGGGCCGGAGCTGGCAGCGGCGGCCGCGCGGGGACTGGGCGGGCTGCCCGTCGTCAACCTGCACGACATCGAGCGCTCGACGGAGTTCTACGCCGCCGGCCGGCTCGGCTACGACGAGCGGGGCGAGCCCCTGAAGCTGGAAGGCGCCCCCGAGGTCGAAGCGTTCGCGCGCGCGCGCGGCGGCCAGGCGCTCGTCGTCGTCCACACGGAGTACGAGTACCAGCTTTTCGAAGACCCCGCCCTCGAATCGCAACGCGTCGCCGACAACGGCCGCTTCGCCCTCGTCCACGTCAGGGTAAAACGGTAGGCAGTGGACAGTAGTCGGTAGAAAGAGAGGCGGCGCGTCACGGTCAAAAGCCGGGCGCGCCGCCTCTGATTTTTCTACCGACTACTGCCTACTGCCTTCCACGCAGCGTGCGGTCGAAGAAGTCAATCAGGCGGCGGTCGTAGGCTTCGGCCTGTTCGGGCGAGGCGGTGGCGAGCGTGTTGCCGGTGAGGGGGAGGTCGGTGTGCGCCTCGACGGCGGAGCGGGAGGGGAAGCAGTTGGCGAGCGTCTCGGTGGTCTGGCGCAGGTGCGCCGAGCCCTCGCCCGCGAGCAGCAGCACCTGGCTGTCGCCCAAGGACTCGGCCAGCGTGCAGGCGGAGGTGTTCTTGAAGCGCCCCGCGTAGTAGACGCGCGTCCCGAGCCGCGCCAGTCCCCGCAGCAGCGCGTTGTCGAGCCCCGTGCGCTCTCCGACGGCGGCGCCCAGCACGTCGTCCGGCCTGTCGGGCACGGAGTCGAGCGCGAGCGCGCGCACCGCCCTTTCCTGCCCGGCGGCGGCGAGCGCGGCGTAGGCGCCGGCCTCGACGCCGTAGACGCCCAGCGCCGCGCCGACCAGCGCGCGCCCCTGCGGCGACTTGAGGCCGCGCAGGTAGGCGAAGGCGGCGAGCGCGTCTTCCGCCTCGGAGGCGCCGAAGGCGGAGGCCGCGACCGGCGGGTTGTCGCCGTGGCCGCGCAGGTCGGGCAGCAGCACCGTCATGTTCGTCGTCTCGTTAATCTTCACGCCGAGGTTGAGGAGCCAGGAGCGGTCGGCGCCGTAGCGGTGGAGCAGGACGACGCCGGGCGACCCCTCGGCGCCGCGCACCAGCCAGCCGCGCGCTCGCGTCCCGTCGCGGTTCGGCCACGTCTCCTCGGTGGCCTTGAGCCCGCGGTCGCTCAGGCGCGCGAACTGCTCGGGCGTGACGAGGTAGGCGCGGTGCGGCGGCCGCGTGGCCGAGTAGACCAGCCACACGGTCAGGCCGACGACGGCCAGAAGCAACAGGAGGAAGACAGGGAGCAGCGCCGCAAAAGCTTTCCGCCCTGTTCGGCGACGAGGAGGCATGGCACCATTGTAAAGGCAAAAGCCTTGAACCGTGAACCGTAAACCGTAACGAGAGCGTGAACCGTGAACCGTGAGCCGTGACGAGAGTAAAACCTATTCTTACCCGTCACGGTTCACGGTTCACGGTTCACGGCCTTTTCGTAGTCCTCGGGCGTGTTGACGTTGGCGAAGAAGAGGGGCGCGCCCGGGAGGTCGGAGAGTTCCGCGAAGGCGACCCAGCGCGTGCGGACTGTGCGGAGCAGGGCGCGCGGGCGCAGCTCGCCCGAGCGGATGAGCGACTCGGCGGCGGCGCGGCAGGCGTCCGCGGCGTAGAGCGCGCAGAGCGGCTGCGGCCGCCCGTCCTCCTGTAGCGGCGCGACGGCGTCCGCGTCGCCGCCGCGGAGCGAGGCGAGCCGCGCGAACAGCCCGCCCGTGACGAAGGGGAGGTCGCAGGAGACGACCGCCGCCCACGGCGCCCCGCACGCCCCGAGCGCCGCGTGCAGCCCCCCGATGGCCCCCAGCCCTTCGTAGACGTCGCGGACGACCGGCAGGCCGTGCGCGCCCGCGTCCGGCCGCGAGCCGACGAGGCTCACGCGGCCCGCCACGGCGCCCAAAGCCTCCGCCGCCAGCTCGACGAACGTGCGCCCGCCGAGCCGCAGCCGCGACTTGTCCGCGCCCATCCGGCTCGAAAGCCCGCCGGCCAGGATGAAGCCTTCGACGTCAGTCATAAGACCAGGCAGAAGCCCGACCGTGAGGGAGGGCGTCTGTCCCTATCCGTGCGCCCGGACGAAAGCTATACGCCCTCCCTCACGGTCGGGCTTCTGCCATCAGGGGGCGGAAAGTATCACGCGCCCGGCGGCGACCGCAAACGACCGCGCCGCGCGCGGAAGAAGAACGCGATTAAGGGTTTAACTAAAGCAACCCCGGCGCTTCCGGCCACATCCCTGTTGGGGCGGAAAGCGGCTTGACCCTTTGAGAATGGCGCAGTTATAGTCGGCACACGCGGGCCGCCCTGCCGCTCCCCTTCCACGCGTCGGCCGCGTGCGACGCCGCCGCCGCCGGGCCGCACCTTTAAAACAGTTTCCGCAACCCAGTCCGAGGTACCTTGATGAGAAGAAACGCCGCCCTCCTTTTCGCCCTCTTCCTGGCACTACAGGTCTCGGGCCTGGCGCAGCAGAAGCCCGCCGCGGGGGGCGCGCAGAAGGTCGAATACTTCGCGCTCGAAGACGTCCGCGCGGGGCAGAAGGGCACGGCGCGGACGGTCTTCTCCGGCGCCGAGCCGCAGGAGTTCGGGCTGGAAGTGCTGGGCGTCCTGCCCGGCTTCCCCGCGCCGCGCAAGTCCGTCATCATCGCGCGCCTCTCGGGCAAGGAGGTCGAGCGGACGAGCGTCTTCGCCGGGATGTCGGGCTCGCCCGTCTACATCGACGGCAAGCTGGTCGGCGCCATCGCCTACGCCTTCCCGTTCGCCAAGGAGCCCATCGCCGGCATCACGCCCATCAGGCAGATGGTCGAGATGTTCGAGCAGGGGCGCCAGTCGAGCGAGGGGCGCGACCCGCTGGGCTTCGTGCGCGAGCCGCGGGCGGTCTCCTACGCGCAGCTCGCGGGCGACGGCTGGAAGTCGCAGCTCCCGCAGGGTCAGTCGGGCGGCGTCAACTTCGTCGCGCCGGTGGCGTCGGGCTCGCCGCTCGCGGCGCTGCTCGGCCAGCAGTTCGCGCCCATCGCCACGCCGCTCGTCTTCAACGGCTTCTCGCCGCAGTCGGTCTCGCAGTTCTCCACGCAGCTCCAGTCGCAGGGGCTGATGCCGGTGGCCGGCGTCGGCGGCGCCTCGGCCATCACGCCGCTGGGGAAGGTGACGGGGCAGACGCTCGCGCCGGGCACGTCCGTCAGCGTCGAGCTGGTGCGCGGCGACTTCTCGGTCGCGGCCTCGGGCACGGTGACGCACCGCGAGGGCGAGCAGATTTACGCCTTCGGCCACCCGTTCCTGAGCCTCGGCTCGGCCGACATGCCGATGTCCGAGTCGAAGGTGGTGACGGTCGTCCCGAACACCCTCAACTCCTTCAAGCTGACGGTGCCCGGCCAGATGGTCGGCGCCATCTCGCAGGACCGCTCGACCGGCATCTACGGCAACCTCGGCCGCGCGCCGAAGATGATTCCCGTCACCATCAACCTCCACACCAGCCGCGAGCAGGTCGAGACTTTCCGCTACGAGGTCGCCAACGACGAGTTCCTGACGCCGCTGCTGCTCAACATGACGGTCTACAGCACGCTCACTTCGAGCGAGCGTAGCTTGGGCGACTCGACCGTGAGCGTCCGCGGCAGGATAGAGGTCAAGGGGCAGGAGACCATCACGCTCGAACGGCGCTTCTCGATGCAGGGCGCGGCCATCTCGGCCGCCGGCTCGGTGGCGGCGCCCGTGCAGGCGCTCCTGTCGAGCGGCTTCGAGGGCGTCGAGCTGGGGCCCATCACGCTCGACATCGCCGCGGCGGACTCGCGCCGCGTGGCCACGCTCGACCGCGTCGCGCTCGACCGCAACGAGGCGCGCAGCGGCGAGACCGTCGAGGTGCAGGCTTACGTCCGCACCGAGTCGGGCAAGCAGTTCGTCCAGCGCATCCCCGTCCAGATTCCGGCCGACGTGCCGCCGGGCCAGCTCGTCCTCTTCGTCGGCGACGGCGGCACGCTCCAGCAGGTCTCGGCCGCGCAGAGCTTCGTCCCGAAGGACCTGGGTCAGCTCGTCGGGGCGATTAACAGAATCAAGAAGAACGACCGGCTCTACGTCAAGCTCTTCCGCATCACGACCGGCGCGGTCATCGGCACGGACGAGATGCCGAACCTCCCGCCCTCCTTCGTCGCCACGCTCAACAGCGACCGCACCTCGGGCGGCTACACGCCCACCGTGCTCTCGCCCGTCGGCGAGAAGGAGCTGCCGCCCGCCGAGTACGTCATCAACGGCCAGCAGCTCATCACCATCAACGTCGTCCGCTAGAGGCTTACGAAGCCGGGCGGAGGGGCGGGGCTCAGACGGGCCCCGCCTTTTTCTATCCGGGCGCCGCCGCCGCGCGATAAATACCTTGACGCGCGCACCGGCCGGGTGTAAAAGGGGCGCGCGTTTACTCTTCTCAGTTAGCAGACCCCATTCTGTTAACTCCCCTACCACGTCCTACCAGGATAGGAGACCCTCATGAGATTCCCCACCAGCCAGAAGGCTTTGGCCGTCTTACTGTGCCTGCCGTTCGTCGTCTTCGGCTCCGGCCAGGAGAGGCGCGGCCGCTCGATAGGTAAGATGACTTTCCCCAAAGAACCCTTAGACATCGTCAGGGTGGAGGTTGACAACTCGCGGGGCGGAAAGAGGGCCGTCGCCCTCGGCAAGTCGTTCGAGGGCGACGACGGCAAGTGGCTGAAAGCCCTGACCGTCGTGGTGCGAAACACCTCGGCCAAAAACATCGTCCACATCCGGGCCGAGCTGCACGTCATGACCTCGGACGACCCGCCGCACTCGGTCGCCGCCCCCCTGACCTTCGGCGCGATACCGGCGGAGGCGGGCGGCGCCGCCGCGGCCCCTGCCCCGGCGAAGACGCTCGCGCCGGGCGAGACGGCCGAGCTCGTGCTTTCGGACGTCATCTACGAGCAGTTCAAGGGCCTCGTCCGTGAGAAGGGCGGCAAGGACTCTTTCGACGTGGCCGAGCTGCGGTTCGAGTACGTGCTCTTCGACGACGACACGGTCTGGTCGGCGGGCAGGCTCCAGCGCTTCAGAAAAGAAGCGCCCCCCGCGGGGCCGGACGCGGGCAGCGTCCGCCGGGCCGCCCCGCGGGGGGCGGCCCCTTCTTTGTTCCAGACGGCCTCTTTCAGGCCGCCCGTCCCGGCGGCCCCCGCGGCCCCCGCGCAGACCACCACCACCTGCTACAACACGCCGACCTCCACCTCCGTGACCTGCACCTACAGCGCGTAGGACGGGGTGACCTGCCGCAACACGAACGAGAGCGCGACGGCCTCGTCCACGGGGAGGTACAAGAAGCGGACGGCGACCTCAATCTGTAACGACTCGAACGGCTTCGGCTGCGTCGCCACCAAGGAGGTCACCCGCTACGACTGGGCCAACGATAGCTGCCCCGGGACGACCTCGGGCTGCACGGCCAGCTCGCAGCTCATCGGGTGGTGCTCCGATTGGGACTACGACGGGTGTTACTGCGCCGGGACGATTGATAAGTCCCCCGTCATCGTGGACGTGCTCGGCAACGGCTTCGACCTCACGAGCGAGGCGGGCGGCGTCAACTTCGACATTGACAGCGACGGCGTCGCCGAACGCACCTCGTGGACGGCCGCCGGCTCCGACGACGCCTGGCTCGCCCTCGACCACGACGGCGACGGCCTCATCGAGTTCGGCACGGAGCTGTTCGGCAACTACACGACGCAGCCCGCCTCGGCCAAACCGAACGGCTTCATCGCCCTCGGCGAACTCGACAAGGCCGAGAAGGGCGGCAACGCCGACGGCACCGTTGACAACAAGGACTCCGCCTACGGGTTGCTCCGCCTGTGGCAGGACACCAACCACGACGGCGTCTCGCAGCCGCAGGAGCTACACACGCTCGCCTCGCTCAACGTCGAGTCCATCTCGCTCGGCTATAAGGAGGCCAAGAGGCGCGACCGCTACGGTAACGAGTTCCGCTACCGCGCTAAGGTCAACGGGCGCGGGGCGTCCGACGCGGGGCGCTGGGCGTACGACGTGTTCCTGAACGCCGCGCCCTGACGCCGGGAGGGTGGTTTCATCAGGTCGGACGAAGAGGCGCGACTCCCCCGAGTCCCGCCTCTTTCTGTCAGGCGGTTCCGACCCTACCGGCCGCGCCGCACTACGAAGAGAAACCTCCGCTCCGACTCCGGCAGGCGGACGGCCTCGAAGGCGAGTCCTTCAGTCTCAAGCCTCTCGCCCAGCGCCTCGCCGCCGAAGAGCAGCAGCGTCGGGACGGGCGAGGCCCACGCGACGAGGGCGGGCAGGATTTCCGCGAAGCGTTCGATGGCGCGGCAGGTGAGGGCGTCGGCCGCGGGCGGCCCGAGCCGCTCGAACCTCTCGGCGAGGACGCGCGCCCGGCCCGCCAGCCCCAGCCGCGACGCCGCCTCGCGCAGGAAGACCGACTTCTTCTGCGAGGCTTCGACCAGCACGCCCTTCAGGTCGGGGCGCGCGACGAGGCAGGGCAGGGAGGGCAGGCCCGCGCCCGCGCCCGCGTCCACGAACGTCGCGCCTTCGGGGAGGAAGCGGAGCGCCGTCAGGGATTCGAGGACGTGGCGCGTGGCGAACTCCGCGGGCGCGCACGGGGCGACGAGGTGCAGCCGCGCGTTCCACGCCGCGACCAGCTCGAAGTAGTCCCCGAGCCGCGCCGACAGCTCCCCGCCCGGCGAGACGCCGTAAGCGCTGGCGCCCGCCGCCAGCGCTTTGTCAAACTCGCCGCGCGGTGTTAGTTTTCCTTCTTCCATCTTCCCGAACACAGAAAAGAAGCTTAGCGGATGTCCGAAGCAAAAAACAGCCGCGTCCCCGACGCGCACAACCTCGCCTCCGAGCACGAGCGCCTCGGCCGCGCCGCGGTGGAGCTCATCGCCGACTACGCGCGCGCTCTCGACGACGCGCCCGTCTGCTCGGCCGCCACGCCCGCCGACCTCGAAACCCTGTTCGACGAGCCGCTGCCGCAGGAGGGCGCGGGCGCCGAGGAGATTTTCGCGCGCGTGCGCGCCGACGTCCTCCCGCACGCGATGAACATCCCGAGCCCGCGCTACTTCGGCCTCTTCAACCCGGCGCCGCTGCCCGTCGCGGTCTGGGCCGACGCCGTCGCCTCGGCCATCAACCAGAACGGCGCCGCCTGGCGCAACTCGCCCTCGGTCTCGGCCGTCGAGGCGCGCGTCCTGCGCTGGCTCTGCCAGCTCGTCGGTTACGGCCCCGAGGCGTTCGGCACGCTGACGAGCGGCGGCTCCGAGGCCAACCTCGTCGGCCTCAAGTGCGCGCGCGACCGCGCCTTCGGAGCCGCCCGCGACCGCGGCCTGCGCGCGCCCGGCGCCGCGGGGAACCTCGTCGTCTACGCGTCGGAGCAATGCCACTACTCCTTCGTCAAGAGCGTGGACATCCTCGGCCTCGGGCGCGAGAACCTGCGGAAGGTGGACACCGACTCGCGCTTCCACATCCGCACCGACCTCCTGCGCGAGGCGATAGAGCGTGACTTGAGGGAGGGGCACACGCCCGTCTGCGTCGCGGGCGCGGCGGGCGCGACCTCGACCGGCGTCGTAGACCCGCTGGACGAGCTGGCCGACATCGCGCGCGAGTTCGGCCTCTGGTTCCACGTGGACGCGGCCTACGGCGGCGCGCTCGCCTTCTCGGAGAAGCACCGCCCGCGCCTGCGCGGGATGGAGCGCGCCGACTCCGTCGCCTTCGACCCGCACAAGTGGATGTTCGTCCCCTTCGAGTGCGGGGCGCTGCTGGCGCGCGGCGGCGGGCGCGTGCTGCGCGACGCCTTCGACATCACGCCCGAGTACCTGAGCGAGGAGCGCGGCGGCGCCGACGTCGAGTACGACTTCTTCCGCTACGGCCAGTTGGGGACGCGGCGCGCGATGGCGCTCAAGGTCTGGGCCGCGCTCAAGTCGCTCGGCGTGCGCGGCTACGCCGAGGTGGTCGAGCGCCAGATAGGGCTGGTCGAACACCTCGCCGCGCGCTTCGACGAGCTGGAGGAGTTCGAGCGCGTGGGCGAGGTCGAGACGGCGCTCTGCTGCGTGCGGTTCCTGCCGCCGGGGGCGCGCGCGAAGACGGGGGCCGAGCAGGACGAGTTGCAGCGCGCCCTGCAACAGCGCGTCGAGTGCTCGGGCGGGGCGTGGCTGGCGACGACCGTGCTGCACGGCCGCCGCGCGCTGCGCATCAACGTCAACAGCTTCCTCACCGAACGCCGCCACGTGGACTATCTGGTAGAATTGCTCCGGCGCGAAGGCGCGAAGCTCGTCAGCGGGGAGTGAAGCCGATGAAGTACACGAACGCCCGTCTCATTTTTCTCTCTCTCGCCGCGCTGCTCGTCCTGGCGCCGCCGGCCGCCGCCGCCGCCGAGCGCGGCCAGTCCACGCGCAGGGCGGGGAGGCCCGCCGCCTCGACGGGCGACCGGTGGCTCCCGGCGCTGCGCTCGCGCGCGGAGTTCGACCGGCTGGCGCGCGTCTACACCGACCAGCCCTACGCGCTGCCGCACGTCATCTTCGTCATCGACCGCAAGGACGCGAACCGGATTTACTACGTCAACTCGCAGCGCTACCGCTTCCACGTCGATTTCGTCAACGGCAACTACCTCTCGCTCGAACGCGGCGACGAGTTCTTCCGGAACAACTACCAGCGCGAGAACCGCCGCTTCATCCTCGGCACGCTCGCGTGGCAGGCGCCCGTCAAGCGCTACACCTTCGAGTACTGGGAGGGCGACCTGGCGACGGCCGCGCTCATCGGCCTCACGGCCGACGTCATCCGCAAGACCTTCTTCGAGCCCGTGGCCTACAAGCCGAACTCGCTGCGGCAGGAGCAGGAGGCGGCCGGCGTCGCCGGGCTCGACCGCGTCACGCAGAGCGACATCGCGCGCGAGCAGGAGTACCAGGCTTTGAACGTCGCCAAGGGGCTCGGCCGCATCCACGTCATCGAGAAGCTGGACGAGCACGTCGAGATCGGCTTCAACGAGATTCTCGTCTTAAACGAGGTGCCGCTCTCGCTGCCGCCCGTCGCGGGCATCATCATCTCGAAGCCCTCGACGCCGCTCTCGCACATCAACCTGCTGGTGAAGGGCTGGGGCGTGCCGAACGCCTACATCAAGAACGCGCACGAGCTTCTGAAGCAGTACGACGGCTGGTGGGTCTCGTTCGAGACGGCGCCCGACAAGTACACCATCAAGCGCGCCGACCTCGACCAGATCAAGGAGTATCAGAAGCGGCTCGAAGCGACGAAGCGGGTGATGACGCCGCGCTTCAACCTCGCGGAGCGCCGCCTGCTCGACCTCCCGCGGCAGCGCGCGCGGATGGCCGACGCCTACGGCTCGAAGTCGGCCAACCTCGGCGAGGTGGCGCGCTCGCGCCTCGCGGGCGTCACCGTCCCCGGCGGCTTCGGCATCCCGATTTACTACTACGAGCGCTTCGTCAAGGAGAACAAGCTCGAAGAGGCCGTCTTCGAGATGATGAACGACCAGCGGTTCGTCCACGACCCGGCCTACCGGCGCGAGCGACTGGCGGCGCTGCGCGAGCTCTTCAGGCGGGGTAAGGTGAGCGACGAGCTGCGCGACGCGCTGCTCCGGAAGGCGCGCGCCGAGTACGCCGGCAAGGGCCTCTTCGTCCGCAGCTCCTCGAACGTCGAGGACCTGCCGAACTTCAACGGCGCCGGGCTCTACGACACGGTGCCGAACGTGAAGGAGGACGAGAAGCTGGTCGAGGCGGTCAAGACCGTCTGGGCGTCGCTCTGGAACTTCGAGGCGTACGAGGCGCGCGAGCGCGCCAACATCGACCACTCGAAAGCCTACATGGGCGTGCTCGTGCAGGAGGGCGTCAACGCCGACAGCGCGGGCGTGATGATTACGACCGACCCGTTCGACGCGGACAACCGCGGCGCCATCTACATCAGCGCCAAGCGCGGCCTCGGCATCAAGGTCGTCGAGGGCAAGCGCATCCCCGAGCAGCTCCTCTTCCTGCCGCGCGCCAACTCCGTGAAGGTGCTGACGCGCTCGGAGGAGGAGAGCCTGCTCACCTTCGACGAGGCGGGCGGCGTCAAGGAGGTGCCCATCTCGGGCGAGCGCGCCGTGCTCACCGACGAGGTGGTGCGGAAGCTGGCGCGCGCCGCCTCGCTCATCAAGACCCTCTTCGGCGGCCGCGAGCAGGACATCGAGTGGGTCTACATGCGCGGTCAGATTTACATCGTGCAGTCGCGCCCGTTCGTCCAGAAAGGTTAGAGCCCGATGCACCGAACCCCACTCAAGAGCCGCGCGGCGGCGGCCCCGGCGCTCGCGCTGCTGCTCCTGGCGCTGGCCGCGCTCCCCGCGGGGTGCCGGAGGGAGGCGCGGACGGGCGCGGACGGCAAGGTCGCGCAGGCGGGCGCCACGCCCGGCGCGGCGGCGGCGGGCGAAGGCGCGCCGGCCGACTCGGCCAGACTCGCCGCGGACATCGAGCGGCTGGAGCGCCAGGCCGAGCGCAACCCCGGCGACGAGGAGACGCGCGACGAGCTGGCGCGCGTCTACGTGCGCCGCGGGAACGCGCTGCGCGGGGCCGGGCAGTCGCGCGAGGCGCTGCTCGACTACCAGCGCGCGCTCCGGCTCGACCCGGACAACGACCAGGCGCAGGCGGGCGCCGCCGCCGTCACCGAACAGCTCGGCGGCGAGCAGCAGGAGGACGAGAACGGCGCCCCCGTCCCGCTCCCCATCACGCCCAACGTCGCCGACGAGGACGCCAGGCCGACGCCAAAAAAGCCGTGAACCGTGAACCGTGAACCGTGACGAGAAAGAGCAGGCTTTCACTCGTCACGGTTTACGGTTCACGGTTCACGGCGTTGTCACGGTTCACGGCTTTCAAAGATGCTAATCATTCCGGCGATAGATTTGAGGGACGGGAAATGCGTGCGCCTGACGCAGGGGCGGCGCGAGGACGTGAAGGTCTACGACGGCGAGGCCGCCGAGATCGCCAAAGGGTTCGAGGACGCGGGCGCGCGGATGCTCCACGTCGTCGACCTCGACGGGGCGTTCGCCGACCGGGAGTCGCAGAACCGGAAGGTCGTGCGGCGCATCATCCGCGCGGTGAACATCCCCGTGCAGTTCGGCGGCGGCCTGCGCAGCGTGACCGACGTCCAGCAGATGATTGAGTACGGCGCGGCGCAGGTCGTCATCGGCACGCTCGCCGCCGAGTCGCCGGAGACGCTGGAAAAATTCGTCCAGCTCTTCGGCTTCCGCGTCTGCGTCGGGATAGACGCGCGCGACGGGCTCGTGCTCACGCACGGCTGGGAGAAGGGCGGGCGCCTGACGGCCGCCGCGCTCGCCCGCCGCGTGGCCGACGCGGGCGTCGACCGCATCGTCTACACCGACGTCTCGCGCGACGGGACGCTCCAGGGGCCGAACCTCGAACAGACCTGCGCCATCGCGCGCGAGTCGGGGCTGAGGGTGACGGCGTCGGGCGGCGTCTCCTCGCTCGAAGACCTGCGCCGGCTGAAGACCATTGTGAAGTGCGGCGTCGACAGCGTCATCGTCGGCAAGGCCCTGTACGAGGGGCGATTCACGTTGAAGGAGGCTCTGAAGGCCGCATGAGTGAAGCCGCGGGCAGCATCTTCGCGGGCGGGATTCTGGCGGGGCGCGTCGCCTTCGTCACGGGCGGGGGCACGGGGATCACGGGCGGCGTGGCGCGCGCGCTCGCCGAGGCCGGGGCGCGCGTCGCCCTCGTCAGCCGCAAGCTCGAACACCTCGAGCCCGCGGCCGCGAAGATCAACGAGGCCGGCGGCGAGGCCCTGGCCGTGGCGGCCGACGTGCGCGACTTCGAGGCCGTCGGGCGCGCGGTGGCGGCGACCGTCGAGCGCTTCGGCCGGGTAGACATCGCGGTCAACGGCGCGGCCGGCAACTTCCTCTGCAAGGCCGAGGAGCTTTCGCCCAACGGCTTCGGGACGGTCGTGGACATCGACCTCAAGGGCACGTTCAACGTCTGCCGCGCCGCCTTCGAGGAGCTGAAGAAAACGCGCGGCCAGATTCTCAACATCAGCGCGACGCTCCACTACGTGGGGACGCCGATGCAGCTCCACGTCTCGGCGGCGAAGGCGGGCGTGGACGCGCTCACGCGCAACCTCGCCGTCGAGTGGGGGCGCCACGGCATCCGCTCGAACGCCATCGCGCCCGGCCCCATCGAGGACACGGAGGGGATGAGCCGCCTCGTCCCCGAGCCGGTCAAGGAGCGCCTGCGGCGCAACATCCCGCTCGGGCGCTTCGGCCGCATCCGCGACATAGAGCAGTGCGCCGTCTTCCTCTGCTCCGACGCCGCCGCCTTCATCAACGGCGCCGTCATCGTCGTGGACGGCGGCCACTGGCTCAGCAGCAACCGGATGGTCGGCTGAGCCCGAAGGTCTCCAGATGTTAGGAATCCAGCCGGCGACATTCGAGGAGTTCGAGCGCGAGGCGGCGCGCGGCAACGTCGTGCCCGTGGTGCGGAGCGTGCTCGCCGACTTGCAGACGCCGGTCGGCGCCTTCCTGCTCGTGGCCGGGGGCGCGCGCCACGCCTTCCTGCTCGAATCGGTCGAGGGCGGCGAGCGCATCGCGCGCCACTCCTTCATCGGCGCCGACCCGGAGTTAATCGTGCGCGGGCGCGGCGACACGACCTCCGTCGAGCGCGCGGGCGGCGAGACGGAGGAGCTGCGAGGCGTGCGCGCGATTGACTTCATGCGCGACTACTTCCGCGTGCGGCGGCTCGCCCGCCGGCCCGGACTGGCGCCGATGGCGGGCGGCGCCGTCGGCTACCTCGCCTACGACGCGGCGCGCTGGTTCGAGCCCGTGCTGGAGAGAGACCTGCGGCCGGCCGAGGGGCGCGACGACGCGGTCTTCATGTTCTTCCGCACGGTGCTCGCCTTCGACCGCGTGCGCCAGCAGATAGAGATTACCTCCGTCGTGTTGACCGAGGAGGCGGGCGAGAGCCGCGCTTCGCTGCGCGCGCTCTACGACGCGGCCGTCGCCGAGACGGAGAGGGTCGAGAAGTTACTCTCGGGCGTGGGGGCGGCGCAGGGCCGCGGCGCCGGCGGGGGGCGCGGCGCCGAGGAGCCGGGGCCGGGGTTCGAGTCGAACTGGACGCGCGAGGGCTTCGAGGAGGGCGTCGTCCGCATCAAAGAGCACATCGCGGCGGGCGACTGTTACCAGGCCGTGCTCTCGCAGCGCTTCTCGAAGTCGTGCCGGGTGGACCCCGTCCAGATTTACCGCGCGCTGCGGGCGACGAACCCGTCGCCCTACATGTATTTCCTGCGGCTCGGCGGCGAGTCGGTCGTGGGCGCCTCGCCCGAGATGCTGGTGCGCTGCCGCGGCCAGCGGCTCGACTACCGCCCCATCGCGGGCACGCGCAAGCGGGGCGCGACCGAGACGGAGGACTGGCTGCTCGGCGAGGAGCTGGCGGCCGACGAGAAGGAGGTGGCCGAGCACACGATGCTGGTCGACCTCGGCCGCAACGACCTCGGCCGCGTCTCGGACTACGGCTCGGTCGAGGTGAACGAGCTGATGACGGTCGAACGCTACTCGCACGTGATGCACCTCGTCACGAGCTTGCGGGCGCGCCTGCGCGACGACCGCGACCGCTTCGACGCGCTGGCGGCGTGCTTCCCGGCGGGCACCGTGACGGGTGCGCCGAAGGTGCGCTCGATGCAAATCCTCGGCGGCCTTGAGCCCGGCCCGCGCGGCGTCTACGCGGGCGCGGTGCTCTACGTGGACTACGCCGACAACCTCGACTCGTGCATCGCCATCCGCACGGTCGTCGTCCGCGACGGCGCCGCGCACGTCCAGGCCGGCGCCGGCATCGTCGCCGACTCCGTCCCCGAGCGCGAGTACGAGGAGACGGTCAACAAGGCGCGCGCCGTCCTCAACGCGGTCGAGATGGCGGAGAGGGGACTATGAAGTCAGAAGTCAGAAGTCAGAAGTCAGAAGTGAGGGCGCGGGCGCGCGCGGAGGGCTTTTATTTAAGCTCCCGCCTGCTCTTCACTTTTGCCTTCTGCCTTTTGCCTTCTACCTTCGGCTGCGGCGGGGGCGGCGACCGCCCCATCGGGCCGGAGACGGCGCGGCGGGAGATTTTCCTGCGCGGGTACGCGTACAAGGAGGAGGATTTCCTCAACGCGGCGAAGGAGGGGAAGGAGGTCGGCGTCAAGCTGTTCCTCATCGCTGGGATGAGCCCCGAGGTGCGCAACGCGGAGGGCGAGACGCCGCTGCTGCTCGCGGCGCGCTTCGACCGCGCGAAGGTCGCGCGCGCCCTTCTGGCGGGTGGCGCCGACGTCAACGGCCGCGACCGGCGCGGCCACACGCCGCTCATGCGCGCCGTCCTGAACGGCTCGGACGAGACCGTGAAGACCGTCCTCGAATTCAAGCCCGACCTGGGCGCGCAGACCACCGACCCCGAGACGCAGGGCTCGACCGCGCTCATGTACGCCGTTTCGAGGAACCGGGGCGACGTGGTCGACCTCCTGCTCGACGCCGGGGCGGACGTCAACCAGTTGGACGGGCAGGTCGGGACGGCGCTGACGTGGGCCGTCTACTACGACCGCGAAGACCTCGCGGCGAAGCTCCTGGCGCGGGGCGCCGACCCGAACATCGCCAACGGCGGCGGCGGCACGCCCCTGATGACGGCGGCGCTCAAGGGCAACGCGGGCGTCGTGCGCCTCCTGCTCGAACGCGGCGCCGACCCCGCGCTGAAGGACAGGACGGGCAAGACGGCGCTCTCCTACGCCGCGGACGCGCGCCGCGCCGAGGCGCTGCAACTGCTCCGCGAGGCGGGGGCGAAGAGGAAGGGCTGAGCCCCCTGAGGATTTCAGATTTGAAATTTGAGATTGAGATTTAAGATGGGCGAGAAGGTTCTGCTGGTAGACAACTACGATTCGTTCACCTACAACCTCGTGCAGTACATGGGCGAGCTGGGGGCGGAGGTGCTGGTGCGCCGCAACGACGAGGTGACGGTGAGGGAGGTCGAGAACGAGATACGCCCCGACCGCGTGGTCGTCTCGCCGGGGCCGGGCACGCCGGACGAGGCGGGCGTCTCGCTGGAGTTGATCGCGTCGCTCGCGGGGCACGTCCCCGTGCTCGGCGTGTGCCTGGGGCATCAGGCCATCGGGCAGATTTTCGGCGGGCGCGTCGTGCGCGGCCCCGAGCCCGTCCACGGCAAGCCGGCCGAGATTTGCCACGACGGGCGGACGATTTTTGAAGGGCTCGAATACCGCTTCCCGGCCGCCCGCTACCACTCGCTCGTCGTCGAGCGCGAGAGCCTGCCCGACTGCCTCGAAGTCTCGGCCACTACGCCCGACGGCGTCATCATGGGCCTGCGCCACCGCCGCCTCAAGGTCGAGGGCGTCCAGTTCCACCCCGAATCAATCCTGACGACCGAGGGCAAACGCCTCCTCGCCAACTTCCTCAAGCTGTAAGGCCGATGAGCGACGAAACACAAAGACGGAGGACGCTCCCTTCGTGGCTCCTGCCGACGCCCGCCCGCAGGGACGAGCGCGCGGGGCCGCCGCTGCGCGGGTTCACGCTGCGGCTGATGCGCGGCGAGGACTTGCGGCGCGAGGAGGCCGCCGCCTTGCTCGACGCGCTGCTCGACGGCGGCGCGACCGACGCGCAGATAGGCGCGGCGCTCGTCGCGCTGGCCGTGAAGGGCGAGACCGTCGAGGAGCTGGCCGGGCTCGCCACCGCCATGCGCCGCCGCGCGGTTCGCATCCGCACCCGCCACGCGCGTTTCGTCGACACGGCGGGGACGGGTTCGAGCGCCGCCAAGTGCTTCAACGTCTCGACGGCCGCCGCCTTCGTCATCGCGGGCGCGGGGCTCCCCGTCGCCAAGCACGGGAGCCGCGCCGCGACGAGCTGCTCGGGGAGCGCCGACGTCCTCGGCGCTCTCGGCGTCGAGGTGACGGCGGCGCCCGAGGTCTCCGAGCGGTGTCTGGACGAGCTGGGCGTCTGCTTCATGTTCGCGCCGCTCTACCACGGCGCGACGGCGCGCGTGGCGGGCGTGCGGCGCGAGCTGGGCGTACACACGACCTTCAATTTGCTGGGGCCCCTGACCAACCCCGCGGGCGCGCCGCGGCAGGTCATCGGCGTGTGGCACGAGGCGCTGGTCGAGCCCGTGGCGCACACGCTCCTCGCACTGGGCACGGAGCGCGCGTGGGTCGTCCACGGGCTCGACGGTCTGGACGAGGTGACGCTCGACGGGCGGACGAAGGTTGCGGAGGTCGCGGGCGGCGCGGTGCGCGTCTTCGAGGTCGGGCCGGAAGACTTCGGCCTCGGCCGCTCGACGCTGGAAGAGTTGAGGGGCGGCGACGCGGCGGCGAACGCCGGCATCATCAGGGCGGTGCTCGCGGGCGAAAGGCGTGACGCCGCCCGCTCGCTCGTCGTCGCCAACGCCGCCGCGGCGCTCCTCGTCGGCGGCGAAGCCCCGGACCCGCGCGAGGCCGCGCGGCTCGCCGAGCGGAGCATCGACACCGGCGCCGCGCTCGGAAAGCTTGAAGCCCTCGCGCGCGCGTCGAAGGGCGGGGGGTGAGTGTCGGTTTCGGTGGGGCTTGTTTGAGGTGGGCGACTTTCTAACAGAGATTATCGAGCGGAAGCGCGGGCGGCTGGCCGAGGCGCGGGCGGGGCGTCCGTCCGAAGACGTGAGGCGCGAAGCCCTCGCCGTCCGCGCGGGCGCCCGTCGGCACGCCTTCCGTGAAGCTCTGGAAGACGCGGGGCGCGTGAACGTCATCGCGGAGTTCAAGCGCGCGTCGCCTTCGAAGGGCGAGATTCGCGGCGGCGCCTCCGCGGCCGAGACGGCGCGCGCCTACGAGCGCGGCGGCGCGGCGGCCGTCTCGGTGCTGACGGAGGAGGACTACTTCCGAGGCTCGCTGCGCGACCTCGCCGAGGTGAAGGCGGCGACGCGTCTGCCGGTGCTGCGCAAGGATTTCGTCTTTGACGAGTATCAGGTCTTCGAGTCGGCCGCGGCGGGCGCGGACGCGCTGCTGCTCATCGTCGCCGCGCTCGACGACGGGGCGCTCGCCGCGCTGCTCCGCCTGACGGAAGGCGAACTCGGCATGGACGCCCTCGTCGAAGTCCACACCGCCGGGGAGCTGGAACGTGCGCTCGAAGCCGGCGCCCGTCTCGTCGGCGTCAACAACCGCGACCTGCGCACGTTCGAGGTCTCGCTCGAAACCTCCGTCGGGCTCGCGGCGCGCGCGCCCGCGGGCGCGCTGCTCGTGAGCGAGAGCGGCATCGGCGACGCCGCGGACGTCGCGCGCCTGCGCGGCTGCGGCTTCCGCGCCTTCCTCGTCGGCGAGACGCTGATGCGCGCCGAGAGCCCCGAGGCGGCGCTGCGCTCGCTCGCCGGCGCCGGCTTGTAAATGACGAAAGTAAAAGTCTGCGGCATCACGAATCTGGAGGACGCGCTGGCGGCGCTCGAAGTCGGCGCCGCCATGCTCGGCCTCAACTTCTACGCGCGGAGCCCCCGCCGCGTCACGCCCGAGGAGGCGCGCCGCATCGTGGAGCGCCTGCCGGAAGGCGTCGAGTGCGTCGGCGTCTTCGTCAACGAGTCGGCGCCGGAAGAGGTCGAGCGCATCGCGCGCGAGTCGGGCGTCGCCGCCGTCCAACTGCACGGCGGGGAGACGCCGGAGTTCTGCCGCGCCGTGAAAGGGCTGACGACCATCAAGGCCCTGCGCGTCGGCCCGGCCTTCACGCCGGAGGACGCCGCCGCCTACCCGACCGACGCCGTGCTGCTCGACGCCTACGTCGCCGGCGAGTGGGGCGGCACGGGCCACACCTTCGACTGGTCGCTCGCCCGCCGCACGCGCGAGGCCGTCCCCAGACTCTTCCTCGCCGGCGGCCTCAAACCCGACAACGTCGCCGCCGCAATCGCCGCCGTCCGCCCCTTCGCCGTGGACGTGTGCAGCGGCGTCGAGACCTCCCCCGGCCGCAAAAGCCTCCCCCTCATGCGCCGCCTCGTGGAAGAAGTAAGAGAAGCGGACGGTAGTCAGTAGCCGATACAAAAACCTTTATGAGCCGGGCGGTCGGTAGCTCAGTCCCGGCGTCCGGCGGCGGAGCCTGCCGGCTACTGACTACCGCCTACTTCCTACTTCCTACTTGACTCCCCGCCCACCTTTTCGGTTATTCTGGCGGCGAGCCGACAAGGGGTTCTGAACGTCACCGATTGCGCGTGCTCCGCATAACCCTCCCGCCGCCCGCGCCGCACCCAGGCTGACACTTGCACCCGAGTCCCCGATGACCGCAACCGCCAGAATCACAGGCCGCCGCCAGCCGACGCGCGACCAGGGGCGCCTTCTGCTCATCACCGACGACCCGGCGCTCGCCGGCCACGCCGCCGCCCTCGAAGGGCACGGCTTCGTCGTCGCCGGCGTCGCGGGCGGCGCCAAAGCGCTCCTCGCGCTCCAGCGCACGCGCCCGCACGTCGTCGTCGCCGACGCCACGCTCAAAGGCATCAGCGCCGCCGAACTGACCCGCATGCTCTCCGACCCGCAGGCGGCCGTCCCCGTCGTGCTCGCCGGCCTCGGCGCCTCGACGCCCGAGCGGCGCGGCGCGGCGATGGACGCGGGCGCGTCCGACTACTTCCAACTGCCCGAGGAGTTCCGGCTCCTCGCCGCGCGCGCCGCGCAGCTCGTCGCGCACCGCCTGACCGTTGACCGCCTGCGCGCCGAGGCCGACCAGGACTTCCTGACGGGGCTCGCCAACCGCCGCCGCTTCCGCAAGGCGCTCGGGCAGGAGGTCGAGCGCTGGCGCCGCTACCAGATGCCCTGCGCGCTCCTGCTGCTCGACATCGACCACATGAAGCGCGTCAACGACACGCACGGCCACCCGGCGGGCGACCGCGTCATCCGCGCCGTGGCCGACGTCCTCGCCGAGATGTCGCGCGACAACGACACGGCGGCGCGGCTCGGCGGCGAGGAGTTCGCGCTGCTGCTGGCGGGCGTCGGGGGCGAGAACGCTTTCGCCGCCGCCGAGCGCGTGCGCGCGGCCGTCTCCGAGCGGCCGTTGCCTGAGGTCGGCCGCGTGACCGTCAGCCTCGGCGTCGCCGCGTGCCCCGCGAACGCGCTCACCGACCGCGAGCTGTTCTCCGCGAGCGACGCGGCCCTCTACGCCGCCAAGCGCGCGGGCCGCGACCGCGCGGTGCTCGGCACGGCGCGCGCCACGGCCTGAGCCTGTAAACCGCGCCGCGCCCCCCACCCTTTCACGCCGGGCAAAATTCCTGAGTCTGTTTACTAAAGGTCACACTTTCGGCCGCCGTCTGTGTACGTTCGTGAACGCAGGACGGCCGCCCGCGTCGGCGCCTGCCGGCGCGCGGCTGTGAATCCGCGCCCCGCCGCGCCGGCCGCGCCCGGCACGCCCGTTGCTCGTTGACTTGCACGACGACGTATCCGCCTTGACGCCAGACGACCCCCGCGACGCCTGACGGCTTATCCCACGCCTCGCCGCGAACACGCCGCCGCCCCACAGGGCACTCCACCGTCGTGAGTAGCCCCAACTCGAAACCCCGCCCGCCACCCGACGGCGCCGGCAGAGAACCACTCACCCACAGTCAGGAGGTTAGACATGGCACGCAGCATCGGCTCATGGTGGATCAAGGACGGGATAGACGGCCGGCGTTTGGAGGCCCAAACGTTCGCCTCCTTCCTCGACCCGATTGACGGCTTCGTCTGGACGGAAGACCACGGCGACGGCGGCGTCCTGGAGAAGGACTTCGTCGAGACGGCCAACTACGACGAGAAGGTTGATAAGGTCGCCGCCGTGATGATGTCCTCGCACGGCAACCCGAACTCGTTCTCGACCTGGGACGGCTCGGTGAGCACGTCCGACACGGTGCGCTTCGGGAAGAACGACCTGGAAATCTTCGCCACGCACGCCTGCAAGCTCCTCGAACACACCGCCTCGAACTCGGTCGGGCGCTGGATACCCGCCTTCGACCGCCTGCACTACATGTTCGGCTTCCACAACAGCTCTTACAGCGGCGGCGGGCAGGACTTCCGCGGCTATTACTTCGCCTACTACGCCGCCTACGCCTTCTACCTCACCGGCGGCCTCATAGGCGACCACACACTCCGCTACGCCTGGAAGATGGGGAACAGCATCGTCGAAGGCTCGGGCGTGGAGTGGGCCTACCTGCGCTGCAACGGGAAGACCAGCAGCGGCGCGAACGTGGACACCTACAACGAGAAGCTGCGCAAGGAGGAGCCGTCCGACCCGGCGACGAACAGAAGTTTCTTCACCGCGCACGGCTCCTGCTGAGGGGGAGGAGAAGACCGATGCCACTCACACTCAAAGACCTGGACATACGCGTCAACCTGCCGAGGCTGCCCTCGGCGATCAACCTTTTCCAACTGTCGGCCCC
Source organism: Pyrinomonadaceae bacterium (assembly GCA_036387455.1). Classification (GTDB taxonomy): domain Bacteria; phylum Acidobacteriota; class Blastocatellia; order Pyrinomonadales; family Pyrinomonadaceae; genus QHXN01. The sequence goes on from DASVTS010000086.1 coordinate 74,846, forward strand.
GGCGCTCGGCGACCGCAGGCGCGCCATCGAGTCGCTGACGAAGCGCTTCGAGCTGGGCGAGCTGAAGACCGTGGAGCTGCCAGACTTCGTCGTCTTCGGCAGCCGCCGCGGCGAGGTGCAGTTCTTCCCCGCGAGCGGCGCGGTCATCGCGCGCGACGGCGCCGCCGAGGCGCAGGCGAAGGACGAGGAGCGCCCGTGGAAGAACCTGCAAAGGGTCATGCGGGGCGACGAAACCCGCTTCACGCTCGAAAGGGGGCAGGCGGAGAAGCTGACCAAGCAGGCGCGGGGGCTGCTCGACGAGGCGGGGCTGGCGAGCGAACAGATGCAGGCGCCCGCGGTCGAGCTCGACCAGTGGGCGCAGCTCGACGAGAGGGGGCGCGAGGTGCGCAGCGGCGCCGGGCCGGCGACGGTCAGCTTCCAGTACGCGGTCGAGGGCGTCCCCGTGGCCGGGGCCGGGGCCAAGAGCCTCGTCTTCGCCGAGCCGGATGGCGAGGGGGCGCGCCCGAGCGGGGTCTTCCACGCCTGGCGGCCCCTGGGGAAGCCGGTCAAGCTCGGGCTGACCGGCACCGAGGAGTCGCTGAAGTCCGGGCTCCTGCGCGACCCCTTGCTGACGACCTTCCACGGGCGCGGGATGCGCATCAGCATCACGCGGCTCGACTTCCGACTGATGGCGCTCCCGGCCTTCGTCTCCCAGCGCTGGCTCTACCCCGTCTTCCAGGTGGAGGGCTCCGCCGTCCCGCCGAGGGACGGGCAGCGCCTGGACTTCGGCAGGTTCGTGCACGTCGCCACGGCCGAGCAGTATGCCAAGGTGGGCGCGTACGCGCACTACCTGCAACAGGCGACCGCTGACGCGCCCGACCGCGCGCAATAGGGGGCGGCCGGGGCGCACGCGCGCTTCGCCATAGCCGCCCGATGAGCTAAACTTTCGGCACCGTTACAAGAAGCGGCGGCCGGGCGCCTGACTCGCGCCCGGCCGCCGCTCGAAATTTCGAGCGGCGGAAGGCGGGGCGTTTCCGATGGGCGAGGTGCTGAACACAAATCCCGACGCGGGCGGGCACTGGGGGCGCTACGGCGGCCGCTACGTCCCGGAGACTCTGATGGCGCCGCTCGAAGAGCTGACCGAAGCCTTCGACGCGGCGCGGCGCGACGGCAGTTTTCAGAGCGAGTTCGAGGCGCTGCTGCGCGACTACTCCGGCCGCCCGACGCCGCTCTTCCACGCCGCGCGCCTGACCGGGCACGCCGGCGGCGCCCGCGTCTACCTCAAGCGCGAAGACCTCTCGCACACCGGCTCTCACAAAATCAACAACGCGCTCGGGCAAGTGCTGCTCGCGCGTCGGATGGGCAAGCGCCGCATCATCGCCGAGACCGGCGCCGGCCAGCACGGCGTGGCGACGGCGACCGTCTGCGCCCTCTTCGGCCTGACTTGCGTCGTCTACATGGGCTCGGAGGACGTGCGGCGCCAGCGTTTGAACGTCTTCCGCATGAAACTCCTCGGGGCGGAGGTGCGCGAGGTGGACGCCGGCCAGCGCACGCTCAAGGACGCCATCAACGAGGCGCTCCGCGACTGGGTGACGAACGTCGCCGACACCTATTACCTTCTGGGCAGCGCGCTCGGGCCGCACCCGTACCCGCTCATGGTGCGCGAGTTCCAGAGCGTCATCGGCCGCGAGGCGCGTGCGCAGTTTTTGGAGAGGGAAGGGCGTCTGCCCGACGCGCTCGTCGCGTGCGTCGGCGGCGGCTCGAACTCGATAGGGCTCTTCCACCCCTTCCTCGCCGACGGGGGCGTGCGCATGGTCGGCGTCGAGGCCGGCGGGACGGGCGCCGAACTCGGGCTCCACGCCGCGCGCTTCAACCTGACGGGCGGCGGCCGCCCCGGCGTGCTTCAGGGCACGATGAGCTACGTCCTACAGGACGAGCGCGGGCAGATCGCCTCGACGCACTCCGTTTCCGCGGGGCTCGACTACCCCTCCATCGGCCCGGAGCACGCGTTCCTGCACGACGAGGGGCGCGTCGAATACGTCTCGGCCTCGGACGAGGAGGCGCTCGAAGCCTTCCGCCTGACCTCGCAGCTCGAAGGCATCATCCCCGCGCTCGAATCCGCCCACGCCGTCGCGCACGCGCTCAAGCTCGCCGGTGAGATGGAAGGCTCGCAGGCTCTCGTCGTCAACCTCTCGGGGCGCGGCGACAAGGACGTCCAGTCTGTCGCAGAGAGCGCCGGCGAGGAGTCGGCTTGAGCCGCGCGCGGGGGGCCGGCGTGAGTCGAATCGGCGGGGCTTTCGAGAACCTGCGCGGCGCCGGCCGGCGCGGCTTCATCCCCTTCATCACCGCGGGCGACCCCGACCTCGGGACGACGCGCGCCCTCATCGTCGAGCTGGCGCGCGCGGGCGCGACGCTCGTCGAGCTGGGCGTCCCCTTCAGCGACCCCGTCGCCGACGGCCCCACCATCCAGCGCTCCTCCGAGCGCGCACTCCGGCGCGGCGTCGGCCTCGCCGACGTCCTCGAAACCCTCGCCGACGCGCGGCGCGAGACCGACGTCCCCGTCATCCTCTTCAGCTACTTCAACCCCCTGCTTCAGTTCGGCGTCGAGCGGCTGGCCGCGGAGGCGGCGCGCGCCGGCGCGGACGGAGTCCTCGCCACCGACCTCGTCCCCGAAGAGTCGGCCGAGTTCAACGCCGCGCTCGCGCGCCGCGGGCTCGACCAGATTTTCCTCGTCGCGCCGACCACCTCCGACGCGCGCCTGCGCATGGTGGCCGAGCGCGCCAGCGGCTTCGTCTACGCCGTCTCGCGCGCGGGCGTCACCGGCGCACGCACCGACCTGAGCGACGAGGCCGCGCGCCTGGTCGCGCGCGTCCGCGCGACGACGGAGCTGCCCGTCGCCGTCGGCTTCGGCATCTCCAGCCCCGAGCACGTGGCCGAGGTCTGGCGCTACGCCGACGCGGCGGTCGTCGGCTCCGCCCTCGTCGCCGAGATAGAGAAGCACGCCGCCGGCCCCGACCTCGTCGCCCGCGTCGGCGAATTCGCCCGCTCGCTGCTGCCGCACTGATTCCCCCTCCCGCGCATCTAAGGCGGGGCTCGACTTGAAAGTGCGGCTGTCGTATATTGTCCCGGCTTCAGCACGGGCCCCCGGCTTCATCCCCGCCAGGGTGAAAAAATATTTGTTGCAAGCGTGAAACAGTGTTCCATTCTCGCGCCGTTTGTGGTAGACTCTCCGGGTCTTCGGAAGTTAAGACACAAATTTAACAGCGTGAGAAAAGGGGACGGAAAGAGTGGTAGCACAAATGGCTGACAGGCAGGGCGCCGACCGCGGCAAGGCGGTCGAAGCGGCGCTCGCAAACATCGAAAAGAAATTCGGCAAGGGCTCGATCATGCGCCTCGGCGAGCGCGAGGTGATCGACATCCCGGCCATCTCGACGACCTCGCTCTCGCTCGACGCCTGCATCGGCGTCGGCGGCATCCCGCGCGGTCGCGTCATCGAAATCTACGGCCCCGAGTCTTCGGGCAAGACGACGCTCGCGCTCCACATCGTGGCCGAGGCGCAGAAGTCGGGCGACGTCGCCGCCTACATCGACGCCGAGCACGCGATGGACGCCGAGTACGCGGGCAAGCTCGGCGTCAACATCGACGAGCTGCTCATCTCGCAGCCCGACTCGGGCGAGCAGGCGCTGGAGATCGCCGAGGCGCTCGTGCGCTCGAACGGCGTCGGCGTCATCGTCGTGGACTCGGTGGCGGCGCTCGTGCCGCGCGCCGAGCTGGACGGCGAGATGGGCGACAGCCTGCCGGGCCTTCAGGCGCGCCTGATGTCGCAGGCGCTCCGCAAGCTGACGGCCATCGTCGGGCAGACGAACACGTGCCTCATCTTCATCAACCAGATTCGTGAGAAGATCGGCGTCATGTTCGGGAGCCCCGAGACGACGACCGGCGGGCGCGCGCTCAAGTTCTACTCGTCGGTGCGCCTCGACATCCGCCGCATCGGCGCCATCAAGGACGGCGACCGCGTGGTGGGCAACCGGACGAAGGTCAAGATCGTCAAGAACAAGGTCGCGCCGCCCTTCCGCGAGTGCGAGTTCGACATCATGTACGGCGAGGGCATCTCGCGCGAGGGCGACGTGCTCGACCTCGCCGTGACGAACCGTGTCGTCGAGAAGTCGGGCGCGTGGTTCTCCTACGGCGGCGAGCGGCTCGGCCAGGGGCGCGAGAACTCGAAGCAGACGCTCAGGGATAACCCCGAGATGCGCACCCGCATCGAGAACGACGTCAAGAAGGCGCTCGGCATGGTCGTCCACGGCGAGGAGGCCGAGGAGGCCGCCGCGGCGAAGGCCGACGGCAAGAAGTAACAAGTCGCGGAAGCCCGGCCGTGAGGGAGGGCGTCTAGCTGACCGAGGAAGGCGGGAGGACGGGGGCACGCTGCCTTTCATCCTCCCGCCTTCCTTTGTCAGACGTACGCCCTCCCTGACGGCCGGGCTTCCGCCTTTACAGCGGCGCCGCCGTGCGTGGATAATCGCGCGGCAAGAGACGCCGCTTTAACCCGAAAACTCTCTTCGCCTTTTTCTGATGGAGCAGACTGTCCTCATCAAGGGCGGCGCCGTCGTCACGATGGACGCCGCGGAACGGGTCTTTGTGGGCGACGTGCTCGTCCGCGGCGGGCGCGTCGAGGCCGTCGGCGACATCCCCGGCGGCGGGGCCTCCGCCGACCTGACCCTCGACGCGCGCGGCTGCGCCGTCCTGCCCGGCTTCGTCCAGACGCACGTACACCTCTGCCAGACCCTCTTCCGCGGCTCGGCGGACGACCTCGCGCTGCTCGACTGGCTCAAGCGCCGCGTCTGGCCCATGGAGGCCGCGCACGACGCGGCGAGCCTGCGCGCCTCCGCCCGCCTCGGCGTCGCCGAGATGATTCGCGGCGGCACGACCTGCGCCCTGACGATGGAGACGGTCAGGCACACGGAGGAGGTCTTCCGCGTCGTGGAGGAGTCGGGCTTCCGCGCCACCGTCGGCAAGTGCATGATGGACAAGGGCGAGGAGGTGCCCGGCGGGCTGCGTGAGGAGACCGAGGACTCAATCCGCGAATCGCTCACGCTCCTGGAGAAGTGGCACGGCCGCGCGGGCGGGCGCGTGCGCTACTGCTTCGCGCCGCGCTTCGCCGTGAGCTGCACGCGCGGGCTGCTGGAGCGGGTCGCACGGCTCGCGCGCGAGCGGGGCGTGATGATTCACACGCACGCCTCGGAAAACCGCTCCGAAATCGAGCTGGTCGAGCGCGAGACGGGGATGAGGAACGTCGTCTACCTCGACTCGCTCGGCGTCTCCGGCCCGCACGTCCTGCTCGCCCACTGCGTCCACCTGGACGAGGGCGAGGTGTCGCTCCTCGCCTCGAAGGGGACGCACGTCGCGCACTGCCCGTCCTCGAACATGAAGCTCGGCTCGGGCGTCGCGCCCGTCACGGAGTTGCTCGCGGGCGGCGTCTCGGTCTCGCTCGGCGCGGACGGGGCGCCGTGTAACAACCGCCTCGACATGTTCACGGAGATGCGCTCGGCGGCGCTCCTGCAGAAGGTCAGCCGCGGGGCCGATGCGCTGCCGGCGCCGCGCGTCCTGCGCATGGCGACGCTGGGCGGCGCGCGCGCCCTCGGGCTCGAAACCGAGGTCGGGAGCCTCGAAGTCGGCAAGCGCGCGGACATCACCGTCGTCGAACTGGGGCGGCTGCACACGACGCCCCTGCCCGACGTCGTCTCCACGCTCGTCTACGCCGCGGAGGCGCGCGACGTGCGCGACGTGCTGATAGACGGCCGCATCGTGCTGCGCGACGGCGGGTTACAGACGCTCGACGAGCGCGAGGTGGTCGCCGACGCCGCGCGGCAGTACGAGCTGCTGGCGGCTCGCTCAGGCGTCTGATTTACGGAAATTAAAGGGAAAAAGGCGGGCTGGCGTCTGAACTCGGGCCACCGGCAGATATGAAAGTGCCAGCTCGAAGGTAGCGACGTGGGGGGCACGTACGGCGGTCGAGCTGGCACGGGCGGGCACTGTCGATGTTCGGGCTTCGGCTGGTTGTCCCTCGCGGGACGCACCGGCTGTTTGGCAACCGGCACCAACTTCAGACGGCAGGGATTATACACCTTGCCGAAAAACTGTCAACGATTTTTTGTGACGCATTTGACAAAAAGTGCCTCCCCGCGCCCCGTTTGACAGTCCGTTTCGGCCACCTTATACTCTGCCTTCTGTCCGCGCAGGACGGTTTCCGGCCAGGTAGCTCAGTTGGTAGAGCACGCGACTGAAAATCGCGGTGTCGGCGGTTCAATTCCGTCCCTGGCCATCAATAGAGTCAACGACTTGCGGGTATCCGACAGGGTGCCCGTTTTTCGTTGGTGCAACTCTAGTGTAACAGCCCTTCAAGATCGACCCTCCGACCCTTCCGTTCTCAGCCCACAATCCGATTGTTGAATAGAAGCAGTCTCATAAATAGCACCTTAGCAGAATCTTGATGCAGCCGAGGTGCACGAAGCCGAGGAAGTTCTTGACATGGAAGTCAAAGCGCGTCGCCACGCGGCGGAAGTTCTGGAGCCACGCCCGGAGCCGCTCGACCTTCCGGCGGCGGCGGTAGCGCCTCAGCTTTCTGCTGTCCTGCGTCGCCGGCTTCTCCCTGAGGCGGCGCTGTACGCCCAGATTCAATCCGGGGCGAATACGCGCGAAATTTCCTTGCCGGGGTCGCCGGGGAGGGGCAAGATACCGGCGGCGCATGGCGGCGGGTGATGCCGAGCGTTGGGCGCTCACGCCATACGTAACATTCTATGAAGTTGGAGCATGAATCGTGGGAAGGGTGACTCCAGCAACTCAGTTGATGTACTGCCCGACCTGTGGCGAGCCGGCCAGCGAAGGTGCTAACTTCTGCGGCCGGTGCGGCCTGAATCTGGAGTCCGTGAGGGCGGCGCTGGCCGGCTCTGAGAACGCGCACGCCGCCGACTTACCCACGCTCGGCCTTTCGTTGGAAGGGCTGATGGCCGTCGAGGCCCTATGGGCGGATGTCAGTTGCACTAAGCCGGGCGCGGTGAATGTTTCGCGAAGGGACGTCGAGGGCGGCCGCGAGTACATGCGACTCTTCCTGAGGGGGAGTTGCCTCTCAATCACCTGCTCGAAGATGAAGACCCACGTGGCGCGTGACATGGTCAAAGGCAAAAGAGTCTGGGAGGTGTTCGACCGGCGCCGGCTCGTCGAGTCGTTACTCTTCAACTCGTTGGACGGCCCGACCTGCCTCGGTTACGCGGACACGCAGGCGCATCCCGGCCGGGAGCCTCGGGCGAGACTGCTCGCGGCTTCGGACGGCGAGGAGTTCGAGAGGTTTCGGGCGTCGATAAATTCGAACTTCGGCGCGGAGTGGGGGCGGACAGTCGCGGCGGTCTACGAAGGCGGGCGGATCGTATCGGCGGCCGGTTACAAGGTGGGGGAGAATCGGATCGCCAGGGTCATCGTCGCCTCGGTGCCCGAGTTCCGACGGCGCGGCCTAGCGAGCGAGTGTGTGATTAGGGTGGCGCAGGAGGCGTTCAAAGCCGGCCTCATCCTGGAACATCGAGCGGAAAAGGCTGACGCGGCTGCGAACGCCCTCGCGCGCCGGTTGGGGTTCGCGCCGTTCGCCGAGAGAATCCTCATCACCTTCAAGGGCGACTCGCCCAGCCCCTCGCTGCGTGCGGCAGAGCTGCAACTGTCCACGCCCACGCAGACCATTAACGAAGTGCTCTCACGGCAACCCAGTTGGGAGGCGATAAAGGAGAAGTATGGGGAGCCCGCCGCAGCGGACGCGCGTGCCGTCGCCGACGTCGTCCTTTCCCTCCCGTGGTACGGCAGCGGCTACGGGGAGAACCGGTCCCGCTTCGAGTCGGAATGCCGAAGAATGTTCCCGTGGATGTCGGAGGAGGCGGTCGACAGCCTGCACACGGCTTACGCGGCCGGGTGGATTCCCTGACCCCGCCCGTCGGCCCGCCTGCGGTCCGCGTCAGCCGCGGCGCATGTTTATCGAGGCCGGTTCGGGCTGTTCACGGGGCGGAGGTTTTGCGCATGAACTCGGGCGGGTACTACAACGGGCCGGCGGCCGACTGGGCGAGGCGGAGCATTAAAACCCCGGTGGAGATCAGGACGCGTTTCAGCTCCACGGCGGGGAAGGTCTTCACCTACTCGCTGGTCTTCTGCGTGCCGGCGGCCTTCTTCGCCCTCGGCCTCTACGGAATCCTGACGGGCGTGAGGGACCGCAACGCCGTCTACGGCGCTTTCTTCTTCGGGTTCCTCCTGGTGATACCGTTCGGCTTCATCGCGCTGCTCGGCGTGTACGTGCGCAGGGGGCTTGCGAAGTCCCTCGACTCGGAGGGGGTCAACGCCCCCCTCGGGCGGAAGTTCTACTGGGGGAAGCTCTACTACGTAGACCACGTCACGAAGCACTTCAGGGCGGGCGGGGCGAGCGGCCGGGTCAGCGACAACCAGCTCGAGCTGGTCTTCGAGAACGGTAAGGTGACCATCCCTCCCCTGATCCACGACCGCGGCAAAATCTGGGACTTGATTAACGCCGTGCCGTCCCAGGTCAGGGACGACGGAGTGCCGAGAGTTACGGGGCAACAGACCATGACGGAAGAGGATTTAAGGAGGCTTCTCAACTTACCGCGGGGGACGGGCGAACAGGACAGATGACGGGCACGCCACCGCGACGGGCGGCGTAACGGCGGCCGGCACCCGACGCCATCACCAACTCTCTCGTGTAAGTTGAACAGGGGCGTGCGTGGTTTGTGTTTAGGTTTTGGAATTGTATTCGTTTTTAAGAGGGAGAATGGTACGGCAAAATTTGAGCACCGCATTACCGAGAACGATATGCTCTGGAAAACTTCTAAGGGGAACTTCCTGCTCCAGTGGGAAATAGCGCCCCTCCCACTTATCGCCGGCGGGCTTAACCACCCCGTTAGTGAAGAAAGTTTTGATAAGGCGACGACCTACTATGAAATAACCAGCTCCGGCAATGTCGTCAAGAAGTACGGCCAGCCGCAAGCCATCCTCCTCGAAGATAAGGCCGTCGTTTCCGCCATCCATCGCGTGATTGGCGACACCCTGTATCACTTCTACTGGAGTCAGGCATCCGGCCACGAAGCCGAAATACAGATTGATAAGCGTTTGCGTAAACTCCAACTCTACGAAGGGCCTCTACCGTTTGACCCCGCTACGGTAATAACTGCTTACGAGCAGGCAGTGGTTCAGTTAGCCCAAGATCGGGCGTGGAAGCCTCCGCCGAGTGCCGTCTTAGAGGATACGGCAGGGCACACCTTCCGGATGTTTGAGATGACCGTCACTCACAAATACACCGTCACCCTCACTGGTTATGATCCGCACATGGACGACGATGTCCCCTTTGAGTGCGAAGCGATAGATTACCATCGCTTTCACTTAACCATCCCCTCAGGCTGGTATCGCGATGACGCGTTCGCCGCGGCGGTCGAGACCAGGATGCGTGAAGCCATTGGCAAGAGTTTGTTAAAGGAACATTACCGGGAACAGCAGGGGTCTCTCGCTTTTGAATACATGTTCCCCTCACCTCTGGGTGCGATGGACACCCCTCCGACGGAAGGGGGGAATAATTCCCCCCATCATTACGGCATATTCAACGACGATTACTCATTCAAGGAAACTTCTCCGAGTAAATACAAAGAGTTCCTGAGCGGGCTGCGCGTGCATCTCCCCGCGAGTCGAATGGTCTATAAGGAGAGCGGGTCGTTAAAGCCGCACACTACACTCGCGCCGTTTATGGCGGTGCTCGGGCCGCTCCTGCGGGTATACGGCTTTAGGGGCACGTGGCACGGGAGTCTCGGCGGCCCGCAGGGCGGGCGTCTGGAATATAGTGAGTGCAAGCCTTCCAGCGACGGGTATTCCGCGCTGGGAGGTTATCAGAAGATACGGGGCTCCCAATTAGTTCATTCCGTGACCGGCGAAAAGCTGGACATGTCCGTTGAAATTGACCTCCTGAACTATTCGTCCGATGAGATCAGACTGCGCTTCGAGGGCGCGGCGGGCGAGGTCGAAAAATTCAGGGCAGCGGTCAGACCCGTGCTTGAAGAGTGTATGCAGAGATAGGACAAATTATATCCAGCAGTGGGTATGAGCGCCTGGAAATGACCGCTGAATTAAGGGCCAGTGTCATGGTCCTAACCCACACATCAGCCTCGCACGTCCGGGCCCCCGCCGAAGAGGGCGCGCAGAATAACCGGCGAGTTGGCGAGGAGCATTGTGAGCCATGCCGCCGGGCGCCTGAAGTCTTCCGCCAGGTAGAAGATTCGCGGCGGGAAGTAGATTAACATCGCGACGAAGGCCAGCAGGAAGACTCTCCCGGCGAACTCCTCCACGTCGGCGGTTCGGCTGAAAGGAATCCGGCTGAAGATGTTCCAGATCACCTGGAAGAGAATCATGTTGACGAAGATACACAGGTCACCGAGCAGGTCGCTCCGCGGGTCACGCAGGAAAGCCGCGGAAGGCGCTTCCTTCGGCGGCGAGAAGTAGCGGTAGACGAGCACCGTCTGGACGACGCCCAGCACGAGTGCGCCGAGGAAGAACAGCAGCTCGCCCGCCCCGCCGTCCTGAGCGCTGCCCCCGAAAATCAGCCCCCGGAGGTACAGCACCACGCCGCACGAGAGAATCAGCGACAGGACGAGGTGAAATATCGGGAGGCAGCCGGAGAAGTGTGCGGCGTCCCCGCCCCCTCCCCCCCGCCGATGGAAGTGCGGGCGCTTGAGCACCGCGCCCGCCGCCGGAAGGACCAACATTCCCATCGCGAACAGGAAGAGCGCGAACCGCGCGACGGGGTCTCCGCCCTCATTCGCCAGCCGCACGAGTTCGAGAAAGTGGTCGGCGAGCAACTTCATCAGGGCGATGTTGGCGACGAAGACGACGACGTCCAGCACCATGCCGCGGCTGAGCCGGGCGGTAATGGCTGTGGCCTTCATGCAATGTTAGCGCTCCGGCTGAGGGCGGTCGGGTTGAATGAGTTGTTCGGCGCAATCAACGGGTACATGTAACGACTTAACTCGCGGTCTGTAAACCAATTTCATTGCGCATCGTTAGCGGCGTCCAGACTCGGGAACCATTTCTAGATTCTGTGTAAGTGGCGATAATCAACCGTTCAGTCTCGAAAGGAGACCTGATTATGCCACCGATCCGACCCGAACTGCTCGACGAGCTGCTGAAGGACTACCGCAAGCCGGATGACCTCCTCGGTCAGGACGGCTTGCTCCAGCAACTGACCAAAGCCCTCGTTGAACGTGCCCTCGACGGGGCGTCCTCCGGGGCGCCCGTCATTCGTTGCAAGGAGTCTGCCGAAAAAAATCGGTCCCTTTCGTGAACCCTCCGTGCTTCAACAAGCACTTCCGCAACCGCGAGGGCTGGCGGCTCATGGACGAGTGGCTACGGGCGCTGACGGCGCGGGCGGCCTGAGAGGAAAGAGGGAGCGAACCTTTGAAGGTTCGCCCCCTCTTTTTTTGCCTGAAAGCCGAAGAAATTCGCGGCTCAGCCCTCGTTCGACCCTCCGTCGGGGGACTTCCTGGTGCGCGGCGCGGCGGCCCGCTTGGTCGCGCCTTTGGCCATGCCTTTCTTCGAGGCCGGGGCGGGGCGCTTCGTGGCGGCCTTCGGCGAGGTCGCGGAGGTGGCCTGCGGGTCGGGCTGTGGGTCGTCGCCTGCGGCCCTGTCGGTGACGGCGTCCACGATGCCCGAGACGACGCCGGACGCCTGGCCGAGGAACTCGGTGACGGAGTTGACGACTTCCGACGGCAGCTCGCGCACGGACTGCGGGAGGATGGAGTCGGCGGCCGACTGCGCGGCCGAGGCCGCGGCGGCGAGCGTCTGCGTGGCGGTCTGCGCGGGGGAGACGGGGTTGAGCAGCGCGTCCCAGCGGTAACGCGCCTCGCCGCCCGACTCGGAGAGGCGGCGGAAGACGAGGTCGGTGACCGACTTCGTCACCCAGTTGTGGTAGAACTCGCCGACCGAAGCCAGCTCGGCGTCCGGCGCCGGGTTCATGAAGTCGATGGCGTAGGGGACGTCGTCCTTGATGGCGAACTCGACGGTGTTGATGTCGTAGCCGAGCGCGCGGTTGAGGGTCAGAACATCCTGCGAGACGCGCGCGGCGACGTCGGCCGAGAGGTAGGTGGGGTTGTTGATGTACTGCTCGCCCGAGAGGTAGCCCTTGCGCGGGTCGTAGGGCATTATCATCACGTCCTGCTGCCCGATGCAGTAGCAGCGCACGAACTGGTCCCACTCGACCATCTCCTGCAAGGTCATGCAGAGCGTGCCCGTCGTGTCGTAGACCTCCCAGAGCTCCTCCAGGCTGTTGACCCGCGAGACGTTCTTCCACCCGCCGCCGTCGAACGGCTTGAGGATGGCGGGGAAGCCGACGTAGTCGGCGACCGCATGCCAGTCGAGCGGGAATTCGAGGTTGCGCAGCGACTCGCCGGTGATGCCCTCGATGTAGGACTTCTGCGGGAGGAGCACGGTGCGCGGGATGGCGACGCCGAGCTTCGTGGCGAGCGAGAAGTTGAAGAACTTGTCGTCGGCCGACCACCAGAAGGGGTTGTTGATGACGACTGCACCTTCGAGCGCCGCGCGCTTGAGGAAGGCCCGGTAGAAGGGCACCTCGTGCGAGATGCGGTCGACGATGAGGTCGTACCCGACGGGGCCCTCGTGGCGCACGCCGCCGACCTTGACGAACTCGGCGACGACCTCGCCGCCCCCGCGCTCGTTGACGCTGTCGATCAGGGCGGCGGGGAAAGTGCGCTCGCGGCCGACCAGAATTCCTACTTTTTTCACTTTTCCATGTCCTTTCACAAAGGGTCTGGCGTCTGGAGTCGAGGCGGCACGCCCCTCACGTTACGTCCCGGGCCCCGGCTTCAGACTCCACACTGACGGCTCCAGAATATCCGAACGTTTATGAAAGCAGAGGACTTTACAGGCTCGCCCGCACGCGTGTCAACGCGCGGGGCGGGCATCCGCCCCAAGACCCGTGGCATCAATTGTTTTGGGCGGGAGCGGCGGGCGGGCGGGGCTGGGGCCGCGGGGCGGCGGGTGTGCTACAATCCGCCGCAGTTCGGCCGCCAGACCTCTCCTCAGCCGCGGGCGCGGGGGAATCAACTCAGGAATGGAGAACAACTCAGTGTTACGACGCTTTTTGGTGTGCGCGCTGGCAGGGCTGTGGGCCGCGGGCGCCTGGCCGGCCGCCGCCGCCGCGCAGGAGAAGGACGCGGCGCCGAAGAATGAGAAGCCGAAGGAAGAGAAGCCGAAGAAGCAGGAGGAGCCGAAGCCGGTCAAGCCCGACCGTGACAACCCGACCGGCGAGCAGGTGGCCGAGACGGTCGTCCTCGTCTACGGCACGCGCCCCGGGCTCCAGCAGATCAGGCGCACCGGCGTCGAGCGCGGCAAACTCACCCGCACGGCCGCCGACGGCCGCCCCGAGGAGATCACCTACGAGCGCACCTTCAAGCGCGGCGAGACGTTCGAGAAGGACAAGGTGCGGCTCGACCAGCGCCTGTCCTCCGTCGAGTACTCGCTCGTCTTCAACGACGGGCGGGTGACGGGGCTCCTGCGCGGCACGCCCTTCACGCCGAAGCAGGAGGACATCTCCTGGCTCATGACCGAGCGCGTCCACGGCATCGACGCGCTGCTCCGGTACAAGGAGAGCGGCGCCGCCGTCAAGTACAACGGCAAGGAGACGCAGAAGGGGCTCGACCTCTGGGTCCTGGAATTGACGGACAAGGACAAGAACTCGACGCGCTACTACGTCAGCGCGAAGACCGGCCGCGTCCTCTGGCTCGAATACGAGGACGGGGGCGCCAAGTTCAAGCGCACGTTCCACAACTACCGCGTCGTGCAGGGCACGCTCGTCCCCTACCGCACCGTCCTCTACGAGGGCGACCGCCTGGTCGAGGAGTCGCAGGTGCTCACCGTCACCTACGGGGTCAGGATGGAGGACTCGGTCTTCGGCGCCCAGTCGGCCGCCGCCGCGCCGTAGGGGGGCTCGAAACTCCGCCGACACGTCACGCCGCCCGCCGGCGCCCGACAGGGGCGCCGGCGGGCGGCCCCTTTTTGACGCCGAAGGCGCTCTCCGGCCCCGCCCGCGCCCGCCCCTTCATTTCTTGGCGGCGTCAGAAGTCCTGTGTTAGTATCCCGCCAACTTCTAACAGCGTCGTTTGAAAGGGATTGCCGGGCGCCTTTGCCCGGCGCGGCGGCAGCCGAAGTGTGGCCCCTCGCCCTCCACGCGCAGACTTCTTGTGTGAGACCGAATCCCTATTTTTACCCCCGTTTGAGGAGAGAGTTTATGAGCAACCGTCTCGTCGAAATCATGAAGCTCGGCCAGTCCATCTGGTACGACAACATCCGCCGCGCGATGCTGACGACCGGCGACCTGCGGAAGAAGATAGAGGAGGACGACCTGCGGGGCGTGACCTCGAACCCGACCATCTTCGAGAAGGCCATCACGGGCTCGACCGACTACGACGAGCAGCTCGCGCGGCTCGTCCAGGCCGGCAAGGGCGTCGTCGAGATTTACGAGGAGCTGGTCGTCGAGGACATCGCCAACGCCGCCGACGCGCTCAAGCCGGTCTACGACAAGACCGACGGGCTCGACGGCTACATCAGCCTCGAAGTCAGCCCGAAGCTCGCCTACGACACGCAGGGCACCATCGACGAGGCGTCGCGCCTGTTCGAGCGCGTGGGGCGCAAGAACGTGATGATAAAGATCCCCGCGTCGCAGGAGGGGCTGCCGGCCATCGAGGAGTCGATCTACCGCGGCATCAACATCAACATCACGATGATCTTCTCCATCGAGAACTACGAGCAGGTGGCCGAAGCCTTCATCAGGGGGCTCGAACGCCGCGCCGCCGAGGGGAAGAACGTCGATCACATCGCCTCGGTCGCGAGCTTCTTC
>DASVTS010000087.1:0-2745 GCA_036387455.1 Pyrinomonadaceae bacterium
GGGCGTGAGCCTGTTCCACATCCTGACGCTGGCCTCCATCGGCGGCTCGCTCGCGCTCTTCTTCGCGGGCAAGAAGTCGGCGGCGATCTTCGTCGGCCTCTGGCCGCCGACCTTCCAGGCGCTCAAGGCCGTGGCCGACACAAACAAAGAGAACCGGAAGTAGTTCCCGGTACGAGTAGAACAAGGGGGACAGGGAAGCCGCGGGGACGCAAACCCCCGCGGCTTCCCTCTTTTCCGGCCCGCGGCCTCATTCCACGCTGAGCGCGCGGCCGACCGAGGGGTCGCGGCGCACGCGCCAGATTTTCGAGTCGAGGTAGTAGTGCAGCAGCGCGTAGCCCCAGAGGAAGCCCGAGGCGAGCTGCGTGAGGAACGCCTCGGGGTCGGCGGCGTGGTTGACGTACTGGCGCGGCACCTGATACCAGAGGCCGAAGACGACGCCTAAGATGACGTAGTGGACGAGGCGGCGGCTGACGAACTCGGCCGCGCCGTGGCGCCCGCGGCAGTCGGCGTCGCGCGCGTACTTCCGGTTGTGAAACCAGACGAGGCGGTGATACTGGAGGTTGTGGTAGACGGTCAGCATGGCGACGACGGCGATGGGCTTGTGCGGCATCGGCGTCAGCAGCACGACCCAGTGCATCGGCACGGCCGCGGCCAGCAGGAGGTACTTCGGCACGTCGAGCGGCAGCCCCGTCAGGAGACGCTGCGCCTGCCGCCCGGCCCACGCGACCGCCGCCACGGCCGTCAGCGCGAGCAGCGCGTCCGCCAGCGCGCCGAGCCAGCCGTGCAGCACCGGGGGCACGCGGCTGAGCGCCTCCACGTCCCGCGCGGCGAAGGCCACGAACGGGTAAGTTAAGGCGAGCAGGAGGAAGGCGCGGTCGAGGAAGTTGTCGGCGCGTTCTAAGTCCGAGTTCTTCTTCTTGTAGAGCACCATGAAGCCGTAGTGCTGCTTCACGAGGTGGTAGTAGGCCCACAGCGCCGCGACGAAGAAGAAGAGGAAGCCGAGGCCGGCGACGACGGCCAGCGGCCCGGCGGCGAAGAAGAGGAGCGACCACCGGAGCAGGCGCGAGCGGGCGCGGCGCTCCTCGCGGTCGAGGTAGGTGCGCGAGAAGGTGGCGAAGATGTGCGGCGCGTCCACGAAGACGGCCCACGCCGCGACCATCGGCACCAGAGGCACGAGCCCGCCGACGTAGAGCGCGAACAGCGCGTAGCTCGTCCACACCGACCCGATGAACCAGACCAGGTCGTCGCGCGCGCCGATGATCCAGCGCACCGAGACGGCCCGCGCGGCCGAAGCCCCCTCCGGAGGGTTTGTCGTGGTCGTCGTCGTCGTGGCGGACATGGAAATTTAAGGCGGCGCCCGGGCCCGGAAACTCCTCCGGCGCGTGGACAGTCGCGCGCCGGCGCGCACATAATCTCGAAACACGAGGGGCGGGGCGCGCGGGATTTTATCACGGCGCGCGGCCCCGCGGGCGGAGGAATCGAAGAGAATGGCCGAAGACGAGAAGCGGCTCGAACGACTGCTCGGGCTGATGTTTCAGGCGCACCCGTGGCACGGCATCCCGCCGGGCGCGGACGCGCCGCGCGTCGTCAACGCGTACGTCGAGATCGTCCCGACCGACGCCGTCAAGTACGAGCTGGACAAGGCTTCGGGCCACCTGCGCGTGGACCGCCCGCAGCGCTTCTCCTCTTTCCCGCCGACGCTCTACGGCTTCATCCCGCAGACCTTCTGCGGCGACCTCGTCGGCGAGCTGTGCCGCGAGACGACCGGCCGCGCCGGCGCCATCCGCGGCGACGGCGACCCGATGGACGTCTGCGTGCTCACCGAGCGGCCGGCCGCGCACGCCGACTTCCTCGTCCGCGCCGTGCCCGTCGGCGGCCTGCGCATGATCGACGGCGACGAGGCCGACGACAAGATCATCGCCGTGCTGGAGAACGACGTCGCCTACGGCCACATACAGGACATCACGCAGGCGCCCCCGGGGCTCGTCGAGCGCCTGCAACACTACTTCCTCACCTACAAGCAGCTCCCGCAGGAGTCGCCGCGCCGCGTCGAAATCGCGGACGTCTACGACCGCGAGGCCGCGCTCGAAACCATCCGCCGCAGCTTCGAGGACTACCGCGCGCGCTACGGCGCGCCGGAAGGGCGTCTCGGCGAGTTGAAGCGGCTGCTGTCCGGTTGAGCGGGCGGGGCGGCGTTCAGGACTTCCTGCGCTTGAGAATCTGCACGGCCATCCAGCCGGCGACGCCGGCGTAGACGGAGCCGACGCGGAAGTACCACTGCAAGTCGGTCTGCGCCTCGCGCGTGAGGTAGAAGAAGCCCGCGAAGAAGACGAGGAAGGTGAAGAACCACTCGGCGCGTTCGAGCCGGCTGCCGCCCGGCGGCCGGATGCCCTTCGGAATCTTAAAACCCACTTCCCTTAACCCTTGAGTTCTTCCTCGGCGCCGCAGGCCGGGCAGCAGAGCCTCGCGCGCGAGCCGTCCGCCCAGCGAGCGCGCGCGGGCGTGGAGAGGCGCGGCCCGCCGCCCTCGGCCTCGCCCTCGCGGAAGAAGCGTCCCGGGCCGCCGCCGGACGCGGCCCCGCCGTCGCGCGCGCGGCAGCGCTTGCACTCCCAGCCCGTGCCGTCGTTGACGAAGTGCTCTGTCTCGGCCACGCCGAAAGTATAGCAAGGGAAGTTGACCACGCAGACACGGGGGCGCGGCCTGAAGCGATGAGACTTCGAGCCGCGCCCCCGTGTCTGGCCTCTT
>DASVTS010000088.1:0-17922 GCA_036387455.1 Pyrinomonadaceae bacterium
CGCGGGCGGGGCGTCCGGCAAGTTGCCTCTTGCATTCGACGCCCCGCCCGCGACCTGCCGCGCCGACAGAGGTTGGCCCACAATCCGCTCGTGCGGCCGCGCTTAGCCCTTCCTGGCGGCCACGACGTAGGTGTTGCCGCCTACGACCTCGCCGTTCTCTTCCTGCACGACGGTGTAGGTCGTGAAGCCGCCGGCCTGCGCCGGGGCCGTCAGGAGCACGGCCGCGCGCAGCCCGGCCTTCGGGATTTTGATGCCCGAAATCCTCCCGCCTCCTCTCGCCGACGGGTCGAGCGTGTAGAGTTGCGACAGGTCGAATTTGCCCGCCTCGTTCGGCAGGTGCTCCTTCAGAGACTTCTCCTGCTGGCTCGTCACCTTCCGCGCCACGAAGCCGTCGAGCCGGAACTTCGCGGCGGGCGCGGCCGTCTTGGAGGCCGTCTTGGTGGAGGTCTTCGTGGGGCTTTTGGAGGGGGCGGCGGCGGCCGAAGGCTGCACCGTCTGCGGCAGCAGGAGCGAGAGGCCGCCGACCTGCGTGCTCGCCCCGACGAGCCTGATGGCACTCGTCGCCCCGGCGACGACGCCGTAGAAGTTGAGCGGCGCCCAGACGGAGGTCGAGGGCGGGATGTTGACCACCTGTAGGTTCTTCAGCCCGACGCGCTTCTCGTTGCGGACGAGCGGGTCTACGGCGAACGTCTTGTTCGCCGCCGGGATGGGGTCGGCCGGGCAGTCCATCACCACCAGCAGGCAGGAGTGGTTGGCGGCCGCGGCGGGCAGGGCGAGGTCCCACTCAAGGACGGTCGGCTCGGTCGGCGAGAGCGAGGTGATGACCTTCGCGTTCCCGACCGGCTTCCACTGGGTGGTGTTCGACGAGTTGTTGGGGAAGGCCGTCCAGAAGTCGGGCGGGAGGGGCGGCAGCCCGGCCGAGGCGTCGGCGAACAGCAGCTTCACCGTCACGTTGGCGGCCGGCGCGAAGCCGCGGTTGTTGACCTTCACGTAGACGCGGTTGACGTTGCCGCGCTGCGCGTTGCGGTGCTGGAGCTTCGACTCGTAGGCGACGTAATCCACGCCCGCCACCGGCATCTGGAACGCGGGCGGCGAGCCTTCGAGCGCGTCCACCTTGATGTCGGCGCACATCCAGTGCGAGAGCTGGTCCCCGAGGTTGACGTACTGGAGCGGGTCGTCGAAGGCCGCCGGGACGAAGTCGGGGGTCGGGATGATGCGCCCGGTCGCCATCAGGTGGTCGCGGAAGTAGATGTCCACGTCGGGGACGGAGGGCACGTCGAGCCTGCGCTCCCAGAGGCCGCGCCCGTGCGTGGCGGCGCGCAGCAGGCGGGTCGGGTTGTGCAGCTTCATGTCGAAGACGGCGCAGTTCGGCAGGCCCTGGCTGAACTGCGTCCAGCTCGCCCCGCCCGTGGTCGTCCGGTAGACGGCCACGTCGGTGGCGACGTAGAAGGTGTTCGCGGCGGCCGGGTCGATGACGAGCGCGTTGGCCGGGATGTCGGGCACGCCGGTCGCCCCGCTGCCGCTGATGTCGGTCCAGGTGGCGGCGCCCGGCCCCGTGAAGACGCCGCGCCAGACGTGGCCCGTGCCGAAGCCGCCCATCACGACGATGACCGTGTTGGTCGCCCCCGGCACGGCCGCCAGGTCGTTGACGTACTGGGCGGGGAGCGGCGCGGCGTGGATGGCGACGGCGCTCCAGGTCGTGCCGCTCTTCGCCAGGCGGAAGACCTTGCCCGCGTTCGTGCCCGCGTAGAGCAGCGTCGAGCTGACGTAGTGAATGGCCGAGACCCTCTCGCCGCTGACCATGCCCGGCAGCGTCACCTTCGTCGGCCAGCCGCCCGTCCCCTGCGCGGCGTCGAGGTTGATGCGGTCGGTGCCGAAGGCGATGTTGTTCTGGTTCGTCTGGTCGAGGGCCATCGGCGGGTAGAAGAGGCCGGGGCCGGAGAGGCCGGGGCTGACGTCCGTCCAGTTGAGGTGGGTGGCGGCGTAGTCCCCCCACCTGCCGCCCAGCGTCGAGCGCTCGGGGGTGTTCCCGTAGTAGGTGTGGAGGACGTTCTTCGGCTGCGACTGGTCGATGAGGGCGTAGCCGCCGTCGCCGTCGGCCGCGTGGTAGAAGACGGGGCTGTTGCGGAACTGCTCCGTCCCGTTGTCCTGCGTGCCGCCGAAGACGACGGCGTCCGAAGTCGGGTGGTGGTCTATGAACTCGAACTGCGTGATGCAGAGCCCCTCGTTGATGGTGTCGCTCCAGTTCGCCCCCCCGTCGGAGGACTTGTAGATGCCCCCGTCGCTCCCGGCGTAGAGGACGAGGTGGTTGGTCGGGTGGAAGGCGAGGGCGTGGTTGTCGGGGTGGATGGTGCCGCCGACGTCGGTGAACGTCCAGACGCCGGTCGCCGCGTTGCGCGACCCCTTCCAGAGCGAGATGGCGCTCAGGTAGATGATGTCCGGCGTGGTCGGGTCCACGGCGACGTTCAGGTTGTAGAAGCCCTGCTTGCCCAGCGTGCCGCCGGGCAGCGCGATCTGCGTCCAGGAAGAGCCGCCCGTGGTCGAGACGAAGAGCTTGTCTACCCCGTAGGCCGTCGGCGAGCCGTTGACCGTGTCGTTGTTGGCGAACAGCGCGTAGATGGTCTGCGGCGACGAGGGCGAGAGGCCGAGCGCGACGCGGGTGAAGCCGTTCGGCGCGGGGCTCGACGCCGTCGGCAGGCCGCCCGCCAGTTTCGTCCAGGTCGGCGTGGCCGCCGCCGCGTTGGTCGTCTTGTAGACGCCGCCGCCCCAGAACGAGGCGTAGACGGTCGTCGGCGTCGTCGGGTCGATGGCGACGTCGGTCGCGCCGAAGACGAGGCCGCCGATGGCCGGCAGGCCGCTCGTCATCTGCGTCCAGCCGGTGCCGCCGTTCGTGCTGCGGAAGACGCCGTAGCTGGTCGCGGCGAAGAGGCGCGCGGGCGTCCCCGGCGTGACGGCGATGCGGCAGAAGCGCCCGCCGACGAAGGTGGACGTGCCCACCGCGGTCCAGCTGTTGCCGCCGTCGGTCGTCTTCAAAACGCCGTTGCCGTAGTAGCTGTCGAGGGCGAAGTTGCCCTCGCCGGTCCCGGCGTAGAGGGTCAGGTGGTCGGCCGGGTCCATCGCCAGCGCGCCGATGGACAGGGAGACTTCGTTGTCCGACTTGGCGACCCAGTTGACGCCGCCGTCGGTCGTCTTCCAGACGCCGCCCTGCGCCGTCGCGCAGTAGATGGTGTTCGCGTTCGCGGGGTCGACGACGATGCCGGTCACGCGCCCCGTCACCAGCACGCGCGCGCCGGCGCTGCCGTAGGTCTGGCCCTTCGGGATGGCGGTCGGCCCGAGCTGAACCCAGTTGCTGACGCCGGAGACGGGCGCCACCGACAGCGGCCCGCCGGCCTCCGCCGTGCTGAACAGGAGGGGGGCGCCGTCCTCGACGTGCGGCACCCCGCGCGAACGTCCGAGCGCGGCCAGACGCAGCTGCGCCATCTGCCCGACGTCCTCGCCGCCCGCGGTCTCGGCGGCGCCGGCCGCCCGCAGCGGCGCCTTCCTGGCGGCCTTCCCGGAGGCCCGGCCTTTGGCCGAGACGCCGGCCGGGGCGGCGCCGGCGAAGGAGGCCGTGAGGTTCAGGCCCTCTGCGTCAACCTGGCCGTCGCCGCTGAGGATGCGCCGGTCGATGCTGTTTTCCACGTGGCGCAACAGCGGGTTGTCCGGCGGGGGGAACGAACTCCCGCCGCGGGCCGCCCGCCCGCCCGACTTCTTCGCGGGCTTCTTCGCGGACTTCTTCGCGGACTGTTTCGCCGCCTTCCCTGACTTCTTAGCGGACTTCTTTGTCGTCGGCATGGGGCGTCCTCCTTCTTCAAGGTTGGTGAGTTGAGTAGGGTCGGCCGCCGGATGAGTTCGCCCGGACAGTTTGGTGAGCGGGCAGTTCCGGCGGGGCGGCTTATTCCTGAGCCTTAGCGGGCGGCTCTTCGTCCTCGGTGGGCATCTCCTGCGTCTGCCTGATGGCCTCAAGCCTCTTCAGCGCCATCTCCCTGCTGTCCAGCCCGCGCCCTGCGTCGAACTCGTTCGAGCGCCGGAGCGGGTCGTCTGGCGGGGGCAGCGCGGGCTCCCGTGGCATCGCGGAGTGGTCGGGCGTGGGCTTCTGCGGCTTCCGCGACTTCGGCGGCTTCTGCGGGGCGGCCTTTTTCTTCGTCGCCATCCTCGACCTCCTTCCCGGGAACCCCGGTCTGCGGCGGGTTGATTCCGAACTTCTCCGACACCACGTCGGCGGTCTGGATGTGCGGCGCGGGTGCGGGACGCCGTGCATTGCGGCGGACGTGCGGCAGGGCGCGCGCCGGACGCCCGGGCCGGCTCGCCTCAACTGGTTCGTCACTAGCTACCAAATGTGAGGCCGGCGGGGCGCCCCCGCTGCGGGGTTGCGAGTCGACGCGCGGAACGATATGCCTGACCGGCCCCGATGTCAATGGAAAGGTGTTAGACGAAGCGGAGGCGGGCCCGTACAAACAGCACGGCGACATCCGGCGGGGTCTATGAGCCCCGGACGCGCCCGGCGAGGTTGGCGACGACGGTGAGCAGCTCGGTGGGCTCGACCGGCTTCGGCACGTGCAACTGGTAGCCGGCGCGGAGCACCCTCACGCGGTCTTCCGCCCTAACGTAAGCGGTCAGGGCCGCGGCCGGAACCTGCCCGCCGCGCTCCGCCGGCAGCTCCCTCACCCTGGCGATGAGGGCGTAGCCGTCGTCGCCGGGCATCCCCAAATCGCTGATTAAGACGTCGGGGCGAAACCCGGCGAGGGCCTCCAGCGCCTCGGACGCCGTCGCCGCCGTGGTAACCTTCACCTGACATTGTTCGAGCACGGCGCGCAGCATGTCGCGCGTGTCGGCCTCGTCGTCGACGACGAGCACGCGCAGCCCCGCGAGGGCGGGCGGGCATTCGATGTCGAAGTTGACGGCGATGCGCGGGCGTTTGCCCCCCCGCGTATCTTCGTGGAGGGTGACGAAGGGCAGGCTGACGGCGAAAGTCGCCCCCTTCCCTTCGCCCTCGCTCTCGGCCCTCACCGAGCCGCCGTGCAGCTCGACCAGCTGGCGGACGATGGACAGCCCCAGCCCCATGCCGCCGTGCACCCGGTTGGTGCCGGGGTCGGCCTGGCGGAAGCGGTCGAAGACGTGCGGCAGGAACTCGCGGTCGATGCCGATGCCGGAGTCCCGCACCGTAATCTCGACCCGCGAGCTGACGCTCTCCAGCTTGACGACTATCTCTCCGCCCTCGGGCGTGAACTTGATGGCGTTCGTGAGCAGGTTCCAGACCACCTGCTGCAAGCGGTCGGCGTCGCCGTTCACCGGCCCGGCGCGGCGGTCGAGCGCCGTGGTGAGGCGGATGCCCTTCGCCTCGGCCGCCGGGCGGGTCGCCTCGACGGCGGCCTCGATGATGGCGGGGAGGTCGACCGTGCGCAGGTCGAGCCGCAGCTTGCCGCTGATGATGCGCGAGATGTCGAGCAGGTCGCTGATGAGCTGGTTCTGCACCTGCGCGTTCCGGTGAATCGTTTCGAGCGCGCGGTCGTGCGCCTCGCCGCTGACCCGGCCCGTGAGCAGCATGTTCGACCACCCGAGGATGGCGGTCAGCGGAGTGCGCAGCTCGTGCGAGACGGTGGCGAGGAACTCGTCCTTGAGGTGGTTCGCCTCCTCGGCCTCTTTGCGGGCCGCCTTCTCCCGGGCGAGCGAGCGCGTGCGGGCGTCAATCTGCGCCTGCAATTCCGCCTCGCGCGCCACGCGCTCGGTCACGTCCTCGATGACGGTCAGCGTCCCGATGACGCGGCCCTCGTCGTCCATGAGCGGCGAGATGCGCGCCGTCTGCTGCATCTCCGTAAAGCCGCCCAGGCTCTGGTCGGTGGGCAGCGGCAGCAGGTGGCCGTGGAGGCGCTGCGAAAGTATCCGCGTCTGACCTTCCAGCACCCACTTGTAGTGCCTGTCCAGCCGCCTCTTCTCCAGCTCCGAGTAGACCTCCAGCAGGTGGCGCCCGAGCACCCTGTCGGCGCTCAGCTCGCTGCGCTCCTCCAGCCAGCGGTTCCAGGCGCGTATCTTCAGCCCGGCGTCGGTGATGAGGATGCCGTGGCCGGCGAGGTCGTTCATCCAGCGCAGCAGCGCGGCGTCGAGCAGTCTCACGTCCTTCGGGCTCGTTTTAGTCATGGCGGTGAGTCCGGGTCTCTCGTTCGTGACTACGCTCAGGCCTGCTCCTGCCGCCCCTCCCAGGCATCGACCTCCTGAATCAGGCGGTCGAGCGAGGTGACGTTCAGGACCATGACGAGAAATCCTTTGACGGAGCTGTCGCGGACGAGGAACCCCGTGTAGACGACCAGCGCGTACTGCGGCTCGCCGCCGTCGGTGATGAGCGAGGCGAGCAGCTCGTCGAGCGTCTCCAGGTGCAGGCGCGGGACGGAGAAGGAGACGCGCACGTCCAGGAGGTTGCCGAACATGCCGAGGCAGGCGTTCAGAAGGATGTTCCCCACCTCGGTCAGCACCTCGCGCGCCGACTCGTCGAGGCGGCTGGACGGGGCGGCGCCCCCGTCCGTCAGCAGGTCCGTCAGGTGCACCGCGCCGTCGTGGTTGAGCAGCAGCAGCGCGTCGCCCGCGACCGGCCCGCCGAAGACCTGGTGGATGGACGCGATTTCGCCGGGGATGAACTTGGCGAGCGCCGCCGGCAGCCCGGCCGTCGGGTGGACGGTGACCTCCGGCGCGTTGAGCAGGACGCGGTGCCCGGTCAGCTCGGAGAGGGCGGCCCCGGTGCGCGCGAAGGCGATGTTGATTAACTCCGAGATCGCGTCGCGTTGTCGGTCGTTCAAATCCATCGCTCTACTCCTCCCCCAGCGCGGACGCGACCGCGCCGAGCACGCTCTCCGCCCCGAACGGCTTGTTGATGAACGCGTGCGCGCCCGCCTCCTCGACCATCTCCCGCGTCGAGGTCTGGATGTCCGCGCTGGCGACGACGACGCGCGCGTCCGCGTCCATCTCGCGCAGCTTGGTCAGGACGTCGAGCCCGTACATGCCCTTCATCACGAGGTCGAGCAGCACGAGGTCGGGCTTCTCGATGAAGTAGAGTTCGAGCGCGGCCATGCCCTCGTCAGCCTCGACGACGCTGTAGCCGGCCGTCTCCAGGATGCGCCGCAGGGTCCTGCGCGACAGCGCGGAGTCGTCCACGACCATGATTTTTTTACTCATACCGCCTCCCGAATCGCCCGCGCCATCCCGCCGAGCGGCACGCTCCTGTCGCTCAGGCCCGCCTCCACCACCGAAGAGGGCATGCCGTAGACGACGCACGTCTCCTCGCTCTCGGTGTAGACGAGGCCGCCCTGCGCTTTAATCCACGCCGCGCCCTGCTTGCCGTCCGACCCCATCCCCGTCATCACCACGCCCAGCACCCGCCGCCCGTAGACTTCGGCCGCCGACTGGAAGAGCACGTCCACCGAGGGGCGGTGCTGCGACTCGAAGGGCCTGGAGCCGAGGTGCGCGACCACCTCGCCGTCGGCGCGGCGGCGGAAGCTCAGGTGCCGCCCGGCCTGCGCCAGCAGCGCCACGCCCGCGCGCAGCACGTCGCCCTCGCGCGCCTCCCGGACGTCGAGCGGCGAATGCTCGTTCAGCTTGCTGGCGTACATCTCAGTGTAGCCGACCGGCATGTGCATGACCATCGCCAGCGGCACGGGGAAGTCGGCGGGCAGTTGGGGGATGAGTTGTTTCAAGGCCTGCGGGCCGCCGGTGGAGATGCCGATGACGACGACGTCCACCAGCTCGCCGCGCGTGACGGGGGCGGCCTGCGGCGGCGCCGCCGCCTCCTCCGCGGGCGGCGCGGAGATTTTGACGCGCGCCATCGGGATGCTCGCCGCCGCCTTGACCTTCTCGATCAGCTCGTCGCTCACCTCGAAAATCTTCTCGGTCGCCAGCGCCGTCGGCTTCTGCACGAAGTCCACCGCGCCCGCGTCGAGCGCGGTCAGCGCCGCCTCGCCCGTCTCGTTGGCGATGCTCATGATGATGATGGGCAGGGGGCGGCGGGCCATCTGCTCGCGCACGAACCCGACCCCGTCGAGCTCGGGCATGATGAGGTCGCAGGTCACGACGTCGGGTTCGAGCTGCCTGACCAGCTCCAACGCCTCGCGCCCGTCGCGCGCCGTCCCCACGACTTCGAGGAACGGGCTGCGCGAGAGCATCTGCTTGACGACCTTCCGCACGTAGGCGGAGTCGTCCACCACCAGCACTTTGAGAACTCGGTCCATTATCAACCTCGGGGCGCGGGGCGGTCGGCCGAGCCCGGCCGCCTCACGTACACGAACGCGCCCCCCATCTCCTGCAAGTCGAAATCAGCCGAAAGCCTCAGAAGAGATTCCGAGGCGGCGACGAAGAGAAGCCCCGGCGGGCGGACGTGCGCGGCGAACGTGCGCACCGTCCTGCCAATCGTCCGGTCGGAGAAGTAGATGAAGACGTTGCGGCAGAAGATGACGTTCGCCGCCGCCCACGGCGCGACCTCCGCCTCGTCCATCAGATTGACGACGCCCCACCTGACGCGGGCGTGTAGCCTGGAGTCAACCCGCCACGTTTTTGTCGCGCCCTCCTGCGTAAAGTATTTGTCGCGCAGCCCCGCCGGCAGGTTGCGGAACGAGCGCTCGCGGTAGACGCCGCGCCGGGCCTTCTCGATGGCCGCCGTGCTGGCGTCGCTGGCGTGGATTTCCACCGGCACGCGCCCGAGCCAACCCGCCTCGCCGAGCGCCATCGCAATCGTCAGCGGCTCCTCGCCCGTCGCGCACGCCGCGCTCCAAATCTTCAGCGGCCCGGCGCCCGGCGCGGCGAACCAGCGCGGCACGACCCACTCGACGAGCGCGCGCACCTGATCCATCTCACGCCAGAAGTAGGTCTCCGGGACGGAGAGCGCGTTCATCACGTTCCGCCACTCGCCCTGCGCCGCCTCGTCGTACTTCAGCAGGTAGTAATAATCGAGCAGCGACGTGAACCCGCGCTCGATGACCAGCGGCGACAGCTTGTCCGCGAGGATGTCGCCTTTCCCGTTATCAAAGAACAGCCCGGTGCGCTCGTGTATCAGGTCGCGCAACAACTTGTCCGCCCCGCCGGTGACCCCCAGACTCCCCTTGTTGACTCCCATTGTTCTTCAGCCCGAGGCGGACGGGCGGAGGCCCCTCTGCCCTCTAGTTGGAATCTTCCGGCCGCTCGCTCTCGACCACCCCGAGCGCCTCGGCGGCGGCCGCCCTGACCTCCGCGTCCGGCGATTGCAGAGCTTCGAGGAGCGGCGGCCGCGCGTCGTCGTGCCTCATCCGGCCGAGGGCGCCCGCGGCCACGCGCACGAGGTCGGGCTCGCCCGACTTGAGGAGCGGGGCGACCGCACGGACGGCCGTCTCCCCGCCGACGTGCCCGAGCGCCTCGACGGCCGCGATGCGGACGTGATTCGCTTTATCGTCGCGCGCCAGCCGTGCCAGCGCGTCCGCGCTCCCGGCGACCTTCAGCCGCCCGAGCGACCGCGCGGCGAAATAACGCACCCACGAATCCTCGTCCCCGAGCGCCTCCAACAGAGCGGCCGAGACTTCCGGGCCTTCGGCCAGCGCCAGCGCGCCGGCCGCCGCGGCGCGCACCCTCGGCGTCTCCTGCCGCAGCGCGCGCACGAGCGCGGGCGTCGCGCGCTCGTCTTCGAGAAAGGGCAGGTGCTCGACCGCCGCCCGGCGCACGCGCTCGTCCTCGTCGCGGCAACGCTCCAGAAGGAGGTCGGCGCATTCGGGGTAGCCAAAGTAACCCGCAATCTTCACCGCCGACTCGCGCACGTTCGGGTCGGCGTCTTCGAGCAGAGGCAGCACGCGCCCCGGCATCGCCGGCGGGCCGAGCGAGTTCAGCGCGCCGACGGCGGCCTGCCTGACGCCCGCGTGCGAATCGCCGACGAGGGCGAGCAGGGCGTCGAACGCGCGCAGGTCGCCAATCTTCGCCAGCGCGTCCGCCGCGGGAATCAACAACTCCTCGTCTGCGCCCAGAACCTCTATCAGCGCGGGCGCCGCGCGCGCGTCGCCGATGCGGCCCAGGGCGACGACGGCCGACTTCCTGATTTCGAGGTCTTCCGACCCGAGCTGTTCAATCAGCAAATCCGTCACGCGCGAGCCGTGCCGCACCAGGGCTTCAATCACCTCGCCGCGCGCGTCGGCGTGCCCGAGCAGACGCGTCAGCGCGCGCTCGACCGCCGCGCCCTCCAGCCACCCGACGACCAGCGCGAGCGGGCGCAGCTCCCCGGCGTCCGGCTCGTTCAGCGCGTCGAGCAGGTTCCGCGCGCCCGTCGGGTTGATGGCCGCGCGGCTCAGGTCTGCGATGTAAGCGCCCTCGCCGTACTGCTTCTCGTAGCGGTCGTGCAGCGCGGCGAGCGACTGCGCGACGACGCGCGCGGGGCCTTCGGGGCTGTTCAGCAGCGCGGCGAGCGGCGCGACCGCCTCCTCGTCGCCGAGACGGCCGAGCACGTCGGCGGCCGCCTCGCGTAAAAGCTCGTCCTCCAGCAGCGGCACGACGCGCGGGGCGACGCCCGCGTCCCCGATGCGTGCCAGCGCGTCGAGCGCCGGGAACGCGAGGAAGAAGTCGCGCGTCTCGGCGATGCCCGCGAGCGCTCCGGCCGCTTCGGGCGCGCGAAGCTTTCCGAGGGCTTCGATGGCGTGGTAGCGCACGTTGGCGTCCGCGTCTTCGAGGGCGCCGAGGAGCGCGGGCGTCGCGCGGGCGTCGCGCTGCTCGCCGAGGGCGAGCGCCGCCTGCATCCGCAGGTCCGCGTCCTCGTCGCTCAGAAACTCGACCAGCGGCGAGAGCGTGTCCACGTCGCTCATGGCGAGCACTTGCAGGGCGCTGTTGAGGAGGCCGAGGTCGTGATGATTCTCGCGCACGGACGCCAGGAGCGCGGCGATGGCGTCCGGCGCGGCCCGGCGCGCCAGGACCTCCGCGGCCACGCGCCGGACGCGCCAGCTCTCGTCCGCGAGCGCGCCGAGGAGGGGGCGCGATGGTTCGAACGATTCGTCGCCCGCGATGGCCTGCACGGCGCTCAGGCGCGAGTCCTCGTCGGCGTGGGCCAGTTGCTCGGAGAGTCCGCGCTCACGTTCTATCCGCGCGGTGACGTCTTCGATTGTGACGAGCGCGCCCACCGTCCGCTCGCCCTCGCGCAGCGGCGCGATGGTCACGCGCTGCTGCATCCTGTCGAAATGGCGCGAGGGGCGGGACGGCGCGCAGGGGATGAGGTAGTGGTGGAACGCGGGCGCGAGGACTTCCACGACGCCTTCGTCCAGCACCCGGCGGAAGCGCGCGAGCAGACGTCTCTCTTCCAGGTGGGGGAGCAGCTCGGCCAGCGGCTTGCCGCGCGCCGCGTCGGCGGGGATGCCCGTCAGGCGCGCGAGCGCCGCGTCCCAGACCTGGACGACGAGGCCCGCGTCGGTGGTGAAAACGCCGATTGAATTATCTGAAGTCGTCAGACTGCCCATCCCCGGCCACGCTTGCCGCCGCCGTCGAACACGTACCCACCCGGACGCGAAAACGCGTCTCAAACTCCCGGCTCGTCGGGCTGCCCCGGCCCGCCCGTCCCTTCGGCCTCGACGGCGGCGGTCTCCTTTTTCGGGCGGCGGGCTTTTCCGTTCGAGCGCGACCTCGCGTTCAGGGTCGGGGTGCCGTTTTCGCCCGCCCGGCCCCTGTCAGCGCCGTCAACGATTGCGGTCAACTGCCGCGCCCGCTCACTCAGACCGGCGGTGGCGCTCAAAGTGGTTTTGACTCCCTGCGCGTTGCGCTCGGTGATGCGCCGGATGTCGGTCAGCGCGCCCAGGACCTGTTCGGAGGAGGTTAAGTGCTGGCGGTTCGAGCGCGTGATGAGCCCGACCTCTCTGGAGATGCTCGTGGTGGCGGCGGTCATGTCGCGGGCGGCGCGGGCCTGCTCGCCCATCGCTTTGGCGACCTGGTCGGACTGCTGGCGGATGCTCTGGGCGGCGACGGTGATTTGGGCGGCGGCCGTCGCCTGCTCGCCCATCGCGCGGGTGACGCCCGCAATCATCCGCGCGAGGCGTTCCGACTCTTTCGAAACCTGTTCGCCCGCCGTGGCCTGCTCTTCGAGCGCGCGCGCGGTGGAGGCCGCGCCGCGGCGCATGGACTCGACGGCCTGCGCGACCTGCTTGGCGGCCGTCGCCTGCTCGTCCGAGGCTCTGCGCACCTGCACGGCCACGGCGGTCGTGCTCTGCGCGGCCTTGATGATTTCGCGGGCGGCGCGACCCTGCTCGCCCATCGCCTGGCTGACCTCTTTGGCGGTCTTGCGCATGTGCGCCGCCGCCCTGACTATCTCCTGCGAGGTCTTGACCTGCTCGGCCGTGGCGACCGCGGCCTGCTTGGCCTGCGTCGCGGTCGTGTCGATGGCGGCGACGACGTGCGCGCCGGCGGTCAACTGCTCCTCGGTGGCGCGCGCTATCTGGCCGACTATCTGGGCGGTCTCGGTGACGCCGGAGAGGATTCTTTGCAGCCCCCCCGACCCCTCCTCGGCGAGGCGCCCGCTCTCGTCGGCGATGCGCACCCCCTCGCTCGACGCCGTGACGGCCTCCTGCACCACGTCCTGCAACGCCTTGATGATGGCGGCGATGTCCGAGGTGGCCTGCGCCGAGCGGTCGGCGAGGTTGCGAATCTCCTCGGCGACGACGGCGAAGCCGCGCCCCGCCTCGCCGGCGCGCGCCGCCTCGATGGAGGCGTTGAGCGAGAGCATGTTGGTGCGCTCGGCGATGACGTTGATGGTGTTGACGATGCCGCCGATCTCGTTCGAGCGTTTGCCCATCTCGCGGATGACGGCCGCCGACTGCTCCATCGAGGTGCGGACGCGCCCGAGCCCCTGGATGGACTTCTGCGCCGCCGCGCCGCCCTGCTCCGCCTCGCGCGAGACGCGGCCCGCCACCTCCTCGGCGTGCTGGGTCATCGCCGCGACCGAGCGCAGCGAGCGGTCCATCTCGGCGGCGCTCGTCGCCGCGCCCGTCGCCGCCTCGGTGATGCGCTCCGCGTTCTGCGCCACGCCCTGGACGGAGCGCGCCATCTCCTCCATCGAGGCGGAGACCTCCTCGACCGTGGAGGAGAGGTTTTCGGACATCGCCGACACCTCCTCGATGGAGGCGGCCATCTCGTTGATGGACGAGGCCGTCTCCTCGGCCGAGACGGTCAGGTCGTCGGCGTTCCCGGCGAGGCTCCCGATGGAACGCGACACCTGCTCGATGCTGACGGCGGTCTGGTTGACGGAGGCGGAGAGGGCGTCGGTGTCGTCGCTCACGCTCTTGATGGAGGCCGCGATCTCGTTCATCGCGCCGGTCACCTCCTCGGCGGAGGTCGCCATCTCCTGCGCGCTGGCGGTGACGCTCTCGATGGAGCGGGCCGTCTCCTCGATGGAGGCCGCCGTCTCGTTGACGGAGGTGGCGAGGCCCGCCGAGTTGGCGCCGACCTGCTCGATGGAGGCGGCCGTCTCGTTGACCGAGGAGACGAGTTCTTCCGCGGAGGTCGCGATGGACTCGGCCTGCGTCGTCGTCTCGCCGAGCGACGCCGTCATCTCGTTGGCGAGGCTGACGGCCGAGTCGAGCGAGCTGATTTGCGCCCCCGCCCCCTCCGTCATCTCGTTCGCAATCCGCGCAATCTCGTGCGCCGCGGCCTCCACCTGCGCCGCCTGCTCGCGCACGAGCCCGGCGCCCGCGCCGAGGCCGCCGCCCGCCGCGTTACTCACCTGTGTCGCCATGTCCGTCTCCTGTTGAGTCAATCACCTCGTCCAAGTCGAGCACCAGAATCATTCGCTCCCTGATGGTCGCAATCCCTTCCAGGTACTTCCCGCTCAAGCCGGTGATGGCCTCCGGCGGCGGCTCGATGGCCGCCTCGGGGATGCGCAGGAACTCCCTCGCCGTGTCCACGATGAGGCCGAGCGTGCGCCCGCCTTTGTTGACGACCACCATCCGCGAGCGCAGGTCGAAGGGAATCCTCTGGAAGCCGAACCGCACGCGCAGGTTGAGCGCCGGGATGACCTGCCCGCGCGCGAGCACGACGCCCTCGACCGCGGCGGCCGCGTTCGGCACCGGCGTGATGTGCTCGACCATCTCCATCTGCTGCACGAAGCGGCTGCGGACGCCGTAAGTGGTTCCCGCCAGCTCGAACAGGACGAAGGGCTCTGCGTCGTTCGGGGTGTTCGTCATCGTTCTTCGGGCCGCCGTCGCGGTGAATTTCTCATAGAGTCTTGCCGAAACCGTCTCGCGGACTCGGCCGCGGGGCGCGCGCCTGCCCGTTCCCGCCCGCCTGCCGGCCGCCCCGCGCCGAGTGCCGGAGGGCGGCCACGTCGAGGATGAGCACGACGCGGCCGTCGCCGAGGTCGGTGGCGCCGGCCACGCCCCTGACCTTCACCAGCGGGTCGTTCAGGCCGCGCACCACGATCTCCCTCTGCCCGATGGCGCGGTCAACCACGAGGCCCACCGCGCCCGCGCCGCTGCCGACGACGAAGACGTGGAAGACGGGGGCCGCCGTTTCGTCGAGGCCGAACAGGCGCGACAGCCGCACCAGCGGCAGCGCCCCGCCGCGGTGCGAGACGATTTCGTTGTTCTCAAAAACCTTCACCGACGACGCCTCGACCTCGATGATTTCGCGCACCGCCGCCTGCGGCAGCGCGAACCTCTGTCCGCCCACGCTGGCGATGAGCGCCTCCGCGATGGCGAGCGTCAGCGGCAGCTCAATCGTGAAGCGCGACCCGAGGCCCTTCCGCGTCGCCAGCGCGAGCGTGCCGCCGAGCTCTTCGACGGCGGCGGCGACCACGTCCATGCCGACGCCGCGGCCGCTGGCGCGGTCGGCCTCTTCGCGCGTCGAGAAGCCCGGCGCGCAGATGAGTTTCAGCAGCAGCGCCTCGTCCGGGCGGGCGTCGCCGGCAATCAGGCCGAGGGTGCGGGCGCGCTCGGCGACGCGCCCCTCGTCAATGCCGCGCCCGTCGTCCGCGACCTCTATCAACACGTTGTCGCCGGAGGCGGCGGCGCTCAGGGTGATTCTGCCCTCGGACGGCTTGCCCAGCGCGACGCGCTCCCCGACCGTCTCCAGCCCGTGGCTGACGGCGTTGCGCACGAGGTGCAGGAGCGGGTCCGTCATGCGCTCGACGAGGAACTTATCAATCTCCGTCTCCTGCCCCCGGAGCTCGAGCTTGATCTCCTTGCCGCTCTCGCGCGAGAGGTCGCGCACGACGAATTTCATGCGCTCGAAGATTTCGCCGACCTGCACCATCCGCACGCGCATGACGCCCTCGCGCAAATCGCGCAGTTGGCGTGACATGGCCTGGCTCGTCTCCTGAAGCGCGCGCCACTCGGCGGGGGCGACGCTGCGCTTCAACTGCTTCAGACTCTCGTCGAGGCGGGCGCGGCTCGTGACCAGCTCGCCGATGAGTCGCATCAACTCGTCCAGACGCGTCAGGTCGACCCGCACGAAGTTGGAGGGCGCGAGCAGCGACGCGGCCGGCGTCGCCTGCGGCGCGGAGTCGGCGGCCGACCCGGCATCCCGGGCCGACGTTGACGGCGCCGACGGCCCGGCACTATGCGGAGCCGCCTCTTCCGCCGGAGCGTACGTGAGGTTGTCGTCGCGCCAGCCCGCGAAGACCGTCTCGTCGGCGCCGGTGGAGACGACGAACTCAAAAACAATCTGGCCCCGCCCCCTGACGTGCGGGGTGGCCTGAACCAACTCCCCTATCTCAAGCAGGCGCGCGCGGACGCTGTTGACGTTGACGCCGCGCTCGGAAAGTTCGGGCGTCGGCACGAACTCGAAGCGCCACGTGCGGGTGCCTTCGGCGGCGGGCGCGGGGCCGGGTGCGTGGCTCGGCCCCCCGTGCGGCTGCGAAGACGCGGCCGCGTCGGCGGCGGCCCTCGCGGGCTCGGGACGTTCCGGCTCCGAGGAGACTTCGGGGACTACGGCTTGAAGCCGCGCGACGGTCGCGGCGATGTCCGGGGCGTCCTCTTTTTTTCTGAAGGCGGCGATGACCTGCTCCAGCACCGTCGTGCCTTCGATGAGGGCCTCGGCGCCCTCCCCGCCGAGCGCCGCGTCCCTTTGGCGCAGGGCGCGCAGGTAACTCTCCATGTGGTGGGCGAGTTGTTCGGCCTCGCCCAGCCCGACCATGCCCGAAATGCCCTTGAGCGTGTGGAAGCTGCGGAACAGCTCGTCGAGCAGCGACGAATCGAGGCCCGTTTGCCCTATCTGAGTTTCGAGCGCGAGCAGGTGGCGGCGGACGAGCGTCAGGTGTTCGTCGCACTCGGCGAAGTAATCGTCGAGGAACTGGGCGAAGAACTCGCCGCCGTCGGGGTTGGAGTCGGACACTACGCCCTTTCCGGGTGAGAGCTCAACAGCTCTTGCGCCTGCGCCGCCAGCGACTGCGGCGCGAACGGCTTCGTCAGGTAGGCGGAGGCGCCGGCGGCGAGCGCGTCGGCGCGGCTCGCCTCGTCGCCGCGGGTCGTCAGCACGATGACGCGGACGTGGCTGTACGCCTGATGGCGGCGCAGGAATCCCAACACTTCGAGGCCGTGCATGTCCGGCATGTTCAGGTCGAGAATCATCAAGTCCACGGGGGCGAGCGCCAGGCGCTCGACGGCTTCGAGGCCGCTGCTCGCCTCGCCGAAGCTGACGTCCGGCAGGGCGCGCAGCGAGGCCATCACCATGCGCCGCATGGTCGGCGAATCATCAACTACTAAAATATTGTTCATACGGCGGCCGCGCGCTCGGCACGGGAAACGTCACCAACTTCACTTAACCGGCGGCCAATCATAACAGCCGTTCCCCTTCCCGGCCACGTCCCGAAGCCGCGGGGCAGACGGGTTGTCCGGCGGCTGTCTCAGCCGGCGTTAACAGTCGTGACCGGCTGAGGTATGGTGCGCGCGTTCACGGCCTCTCGTCCTGCTGATAAGAGCTTTGCCCGTCGCCCTCACCTCAAACCCGGTAACCTTTACCTTAACTCCAGGAAGGACAAACTCATGGCCCCCGCGAAAGGGCGAGCCCGCCGCACACGCCAAGCCTCTGCTGATGCCCGAACAACTCCCGGAGCGGGATTCGGGCCGCGCCCAGGGCCGCGGCCGGACGAGGCTTGGCACGTGTATTCGGGTTAAATGAATGCATGTGTCAAGTCTTGACATTCCCCGGCACTTCACCTATTACTGCACGCGCTGTACACGCGACCCGTCTGGTGAAGCAACCGGCCCAGAGCCGGCCCCTTCGCCTCACATTTCCCGCCCGAACCCCAATAGGAGACGACCCATGCCGGTGGAGATCAGCTTCGGCAAGAACGCCAAGAAGGAGAGCGTCACGAACTTCTCGCTACAGGTACTCGAAGACATCCTACAGGCGGCGGGGCTGGGCAGCGCCCTGATCTCCTCCACCGCCCGCACGCCGTCCGAGCAGGCGAGGGTGATGTTCAATAACATCGAGGGCACGAGCGTGGCGGCCCAGAAGAAGCTTTACGCGGCGGCCGGCGACCTGGTGATAGACGAGTACGTGAAGGCGAAGAAGGCGAAGAAGACGCCCGTCGAGATCAAGGCCGCGATGGAGGCGAAAATCATAGCCGTCGGGCCGACGAAAATTTCCCACCACGCCGCCGACCCGAGCGTGTTGTGCGTCTTCGACGTCGCGCCCTCCTCGATAGCGAATAAGGCGGCGTTCGAGAAGGCCGTCCGGGCCGACAAGCGCG
This sequence comes from Pyrinomonadaceae bacterium, assembly GCA_036387455.1. Taxonomy (GTDB): domain Bacteria; phylum Acidobacteriota; class Blastocatellia; order Pyrinomonadales; family Pyrinomonadaceae; genus QHXN01. Next base: position 17,702 of record DASVTS010000088.1, read on the forward strand.
TGAGCAAGTTCCTCACGCCGCCGACCGACCCGGGATATCACCTGGAGATTCCGCAGCCGAAGAACGTGTAGGGGGCCGCGCGTCATCACCGGCGTCGCGCCGTCGCCGGGCCGGGGGCGGCGCGTCGTAGCTTCACGGCCGACTTCGCCCGTCTAAAAAAATAGATGGATTAGAGGGGTCGATTGACTGTCAACCTCGGCCTGCCTTCATTCACTTCTTCA
>DASVTS010000089.1:0-7114 GCA_036387455.1 Pyrinomonadaceae bacterium
GTTCGAGAACGCCGACATCCGCATCCGCCTCAGCCGCAACCCCGCGCCCGCGGCCGGCGCGCCCGCGCCGCCGTCGCCCGGGCCGCTCGCGGCGATGCATTCGGCCTCCGCCGGCACGCCCGCGCCCCAGCCGGCCCCGGCCGCCGCGGGCGCGCAGCCGCAGCCCGCCGCCCCCGCCGCCGCGGACGAGGCCCCCGAGGAGGAGCTGCACGTCATCACGTCGCCCATCGTCGGGACGTTCTACCGCGCGCCCTCGCCCCAGGCGGAGACCTTCGTCAAGGTCGGCTCGCAGGTCGAGCAGGACACGGTCGTCTGCATCATCGAGGCGATGAAGCTGATGAACGAGATACAGGCCGAGACGTCCGGCACGGTCGCCAAAATCTACGTCGAGAACGGCCAGCCGGTCGAGTACGGCCAGCCGCTGTTCGGGGTCAGGAAGTAGTGATGAGGACTAAGGACTGAGGACTGAGTGAAGGCAAGGCTCTTCCCACCACTCAGTCCTCAGTCCTCAGTCCTCAGTACTTATCAATGAGACGATTCCGCAAAATACTGATAGCGAACCGCGGCGAGATCGCGTGCCGCATCATCTGGACGTGTAAGGAGATGGGCATCCAGACGGTGGCCGTGCACTCGACCGCCGACCGCGACTCGCTCCACGTCCGCTTCGCCGACGAGGCCGTCTGCATCGGCGCCGCCACCTCGGCGCAGAGCTACCTCAACATCCCCTCGGTCATCGCCGCCGCCGAAATCACGAACGTGGACGCCATCCACCCCGGCTACGGCTTCCTCGCCGAGTCCGCGCAGTTCGCCGAAATCTGCGAGGCGTGCAACATCAAGTTCATCGGCCCGAGCCCCGACGTCATCCGCATGATGGGCGACAAGGTCGAGGCGCGCCGCGCGATGAAGGAGGCGGGCCTCCCCATCCTGCCCGGGAGCCCCGACCCCCTCGGCTCGGAGGAGGGGGCCGCCGTGCTCGCGCGCGAGATCGGCTACCCCGTCATCATCAAGGCCGCGGCGGGCGGCGGCGGCCGCGGCATGCGCATCGTCCGCTCGGAGGACGAGCTCGGCCCCGCCATGCGCACGGCCGCGAACGAGGCGGCCGCCGCGTTCAAGAACGGCGACATCTACGTCGAGAAGTACATCGAGAACCCGCGCCACATCGAGATTCAGGTGCTCGCCGACGAGCACGGCCACTGCATCCACCTCGGCGAGCGCGACTGCTCCATCCAGCGCCGGCACCAGAAGTTGATCGAGGAGGCCCCGAGCCCCGCGCTCACCGCCGAGCTGCGCGAGCAGATGGGCACGGCCGCCGTCGCGGCCTGCAAGCGCGTCGGCTATTCGAGCGCGGGCACCATCGAGTTCCTCCTGGACGAGGACGGCAAGTTCTACTTCATGGAGATGAACACGCGCATCCAGGTCGAGCACCCCGTGACCGAGATGATTACGCTCGCCGACGTCGTGCGCAACCAGATTCTCGTCGCCCAGGGCCAGCCCCTCTGGTACAGGCAGGAGGACGTCGTCTTCAACGGCCACTCCATCGAGTGCCGCATCAACGCCGAAGACCCCGAGACGTTCGCGCCCTCGCCCGGCCGCATCACGGCCTACAACGCGCCGGGCGGCCCCGGCGTCCGGCTCGACACGGCGGCCTACAACGGCTACTTCGTCCCGCCCTACTACGACTCGCTCATCGCCAAGCTCATCGTCCACGCGCGCACGCGCGAGGTGGCGATTGCGCGCATGCGCCGGGCGCTCGAAGTGATGGTGGTCGAGGGCATCAAGACGACCATCCCGCTCCACCGCGCCATCATGGACGACGCCCACTTCCGCGCCGGCGAGTACTCGACGCGCTTCATGGAGCAGTTCTTCGAGCGGCGCAAAAATCAGGGGGAGCTGGCCGCCTCGGGGCGCGCCTGAGCGCGCGTGAAAAAGGCGGCCGGGCGGTTTGACTGCCCCCGAGGCCGTCTTTATAATGAAGGACTTTTCTGGGGCGCCCGGCGCCGCCTGTGTGGGAGGAGTGAGAGAAATGGCTTACGCAATCATACGTTCCGGCGGTAAGCAGTTCCGCGTCGAAGAGGGCGGGACGGTGCGCGTGCCGACGCTCGACAAGCAGGCGGGCGAGGCGGTCGAGCTCGAAGCGCTGGTCATCGGCGGCGAGGCGGGCGTGCTCGTGGGCTCGCCGGCGGTCGAGGGCGCGCGCGTCACCGGCACCGTCGTCGACCACGGCCGCGGCACCAAAGTCATCGTCTTCAAGAAGAAGCGCCGCAAGCAGTACAAGCGCACGCAGGGCCACCGGCAGAATTACACGACGGTCAAGATTGATTCAATCGGCTAGGCACTAGAGTTGAGGTTAAGACAATGGCACATAAGAAGGGCGTGGGCTCATCCCGCAACGGCCGCGACTCGCACTCGCAGCGGCTCGGCCTGAAGAAGTTCGGCGGCGAGGCCGTCCTGGGCGGCAACATCCTCGCGCGGCAGCGCGGGACGAAGTGGAAGCCGGGCAAGAACGTCGGCCGCGGCAAGGACGACACGCTGTTCGCGCTCATCGACGGCTTCGTCAAGTTCGAGGACAAGGGGCGGCAGGGCAAGTTCATCAGCGTCTACCCGGCGCAGGCCGCCGCGGCGCCGCCGCCGCCCGCCGAGGAGGCGCCGGCCGCCGCCGCCTGAGGCAGTCCGCCGAAACCGCCGAGTGGCTTCCGTTGCGACGCCCGCGCCTAGTGCAAGACTCAAGGCGGCGGGCGTCGCTTCGATTTTTAATTCGCAGTTCTCCGTTTCCGAAATCGCCGCTTGTTTATTGACCGCGCGAAAATCAAGGTTCGGGGGGGGCACGGCGGGAACGGCGTGACGGCCTTCCGCCGCGAGAAGTTCGTGCCGCGCGGCGGCCCCTCGGGGGGCGACGGCGGGCGCGGCGGCGACGTCTGGCTCGTCGGCGACGCCTCGCTGAACACGCTCCTGCACCTGCGCTACAACCCCGAGCACACGGCCGACCGCGGCCGCCACGGCGAGGGCTCGAACCGCTCGGGGCGCGAGGGCGAAGACGTCCTGGTGCGCGTCCCCGTCGGGACGCAGGTCCTCGAAGCGGAGACGGGCGAGCTGCTCGTGGACATCTCGGAGGACGGGCGGCGCTGGCTCGCGGCGAAGGGCGGGCGCGGCGGCTTCGGCAACGCGCACTTCGCGTCTTCGACCAACCGCGCGCCGCGCTACCACCAGGAGGGCGGCGAGGGCGAGGAGCGCGAGCTTCAGCTGGAGCTGAAGCTGCTGGCCGACGTCGGGCTCGTCGGCTTCCCGAACGCGGGCAAGTCGACTCTGATTTCGACCATCTCCGCCGCCAAGCCGAAGGTGGCCGACTACCCTTTCACCACCCTCGAGCCGCACCTCGGCGTCGTGGATTTGGGCGACTACCGCACGTTCGTCGTCGCCGACATCCCCGGCCTCATCGAGGGGGCGCACGGGGGCGCGGGCCTCGGCGACCGCTTCCTGCGCCACGTCGAGCGGACGCGGCTGCTGCTCCACCTCGTTGACGTCTCCTCGCTCTCGGGGCGCGACCCCGTCACCGACTACGAGGTCATCAACAGGGAACTCGCCGCCTACGACCCGCAGCTCGCCGAGCGCCCGCAGTTCGTGGTGGCGACCAAGCTCGACGCGCTCGACGAGCCCGAGCGCCTGGAGCGCCTGCGCGGGCGGGCGCGCGAGGACGAGCGCGAGTTCTTCGAAATCTCCTCGGCGACGAACCGCGGCGTGCGCGAGCTGGTGCGGGCCGTCGCCCTCAGGCTCGAAGAGATAGGGCGCCCGCCGGTCATCGAGACGCGCGAGACGCTTCTGGGCGACTTCGACGGATGAAGGGGCGCCGGCGCATAGCGCTCTACGGCGGGACGTTCGACCCCGTGCACCTCGGGCACACGGCCGTCGCGCGCGGCCTGCTCGAACTCTTCGACCTGGACGAAGTCCTCTTCGTCCCGGCCTTCGTGGCGCCGCACAAGCGCGGACGGAAGGTGAGCCCCGCGTTCGACCGCCACGCGATGCTGGCGCTGGCGACGCAGGGGCACGACAGCTTCCGCGTCTCGACCGTCGAGCTGAGCGCGCCCAGGCGGCCGTACACGGTCGAGACGCTCTCGATGTTCCGCGAGAGGCTGGGCGCGGGCGCGCGCCTCTTCTTCGTCATGGGCGCGGACTCCTGGGAGGAGATCACGACGTGGCGCGAGTGGGAGCGCGTGCTGGGGCTGGCCGACCAGCTGGTCGTGACGCGCCCCGGCTACGAGCTGCCCACGGGGCACGTGACCGAGGAGGTGCGCGCCCGCATCGTCGACGTGCGCGGCGCGACGCGCGGGCGGGTCGAGGGTGAGCTCGGGGGGGCCGACGGGCCGCGCGTCTACCTGACCGACGCGGCGAACGTGAAGGTGGCGGCCACGGACGTGAGGGCGGCGGTCGCGCGCGACGAGTGGGAAAGCATCGTCGCGCTCGTCGCGCCGCCGGTGGCCGAGTACATCATCAAGTACGGACTGTACAGGGAGACGGATGGGACAGAATTCTCCGATGCCGGAATCAAGGGAACGCACTGAGGAAGGGCGCGAGGCGCAGACCGAGGCCCACGACGCCGCGGCGGCGGCGGGCGGCGGTACGGCGGCGGTCGCGCCGGCCGAACTCGACGAGCGCGTGCGGCTGGCGCTGCACGCGGCCGGCGAGAAGAAGGCGCACGACCTCGTCGTCCTCGACCTGCGCGAGGTGGCGAGCTTCACGGACTTCTTCGTCATCGCCAGCGGCACGAACGTGCGGCAGGTGCAGGCCGTCGCCGACGAGGTGCAGGAGCAGTTGCGGAAGCACCTGCGGGTCAAGCCCGCGCGCGTCGAGGGCTACAACTCGGCCGAGTGGGTGCTGCTCGACTACGGCGACTTCATCTTCCACGTCTTCGAGGAGAAGTCGCGCCGCTTCTACGACCTCGAACGCCTCTGGCGCGACGCGGCGCGCGTGCCGCTCCCGCCCGACGCGCCGGCCGGGGCGGGCGGCGGGGGCCCTTCGAGAGACGCGGGATGATCGAGCTGGTCGCGCGCTCGGGGGCGATGCGCGAGGCGCTGCGGCTCGCCGGGCGCGTGGCCTCGACGGACGCCAACGTGCTCGTCACGGGCGAGTCGGGCGCCGGCAAGGACGCGCTCGCGCTCTTCGTCCACGCGATGAGCGGGCGTGCGATGGGGCCCTTCGTCAAGATAGACTGCGCGGCGCTGCCCGCGGAACTCCTGGAGGCCGAGCTGTTCGGCTACGAGCGCGGGGCGTTCACGGGGGCGACTGCCGCGAAGCCCGGCCGGCTCGAAGCGGCGCACAAGGGCACGCTCGTCCTGGACGAGATAGCGCATCTGACGCGCGACGCGCAGGCGAAGCTGCTGCGCGTCATCGAGCGGCGCGAGTTCGAGCGCCTCGGCGGGCGGCGGACGGTGCGGGTGGACGCGCGGCTCCTGGCGCTGACGAACGTGGATTTGGACGACGCGGTCAGGCGGCGCGCGTTCCGCGAAGACCTCTTCTACCGCCTGAACGTCGTGCGCATCCACGTCCCGCCCCTGCGCGAGAGGCGCGAGGACGTCGAGCCGCTCGCGTCGAAGTTCCTCGCGGCCTACGCCGCGAAGCACGGCCGGCCGGCGCGCGGATTCGGGCGGGAGGCGCTCGAAGCGCTCGGCTCGTACGACTTCCCCGGCAACGTCCGCGAGCTGGCGAACGTCGTCGAGCGCGCGGTCATCGTCGCCGAAGGGCCGGAGGTGGGCGCCGCCGACCTGCCGGAGTCTTTGCGGGCGTCGGCGGCCTCCCCGGGCGCCCGCCGCGCGCGCCGCCCGACGCTCGCCGAGCTGGAGGACGTCTACATCCGCGAGGTGCTCGCCGACGCGCGCGGCAACAAGTCCGAGGCGGCGCGCGTCCTCGGCATCAGCCGGAAGAACCTTTACGAGAGGCTGGCGAGACAGAAAGGAGAGGCTGGGGACTAGAGGCCGGGGGCTAGTTTTTGAACTTTTCCCATTCCGGCTAGTCGTAGCAAGAGGCTCGCCGCCTTCTTACTACTTCAACTAGCCTCTAGCCCCTAGCCCCTGCTTTTATGCGGCTGCGGCTCATCTGGGTGGGGAAGACGCGGGACGGGCACCTGCGGGCGCTGGCCGCAGAGTACCTGAAGCGGCTCTCGCGCTTCGCGCGGTGCGAGGTGACGGAGCTGCGCGAGTCGGCGGCGGAAGACCCGCGCGCCTGCCTTGAGGAAGAGGGCAAACGCATAACGGGTGCTTTGGCATCAGATGCTCTGACGATTCTGCTGGACGTGTCGGGGGCGACCCAGTGGAGTTCCGAGGAGCTGGCCGCGCAGGTCGAGGCGTGGCAGGGGCGTTCCGTCCGGGAGGTGACGTTCGTGGTGGGCGGCCACCTCGGCGTCTCGGACGAGGTGAGGGCGCGGGCGCACGTCCGCTGGTCGCTCTCGCGCCTCACGCTGACGCACGAGATGACACGCGTCGTCCTCGCCGAGCAGCTCTACCGCGCGTACACCATCACGCGGGGGCTGCCGTATCAGAAGTGAGAAATCGGCGGGCGCGCTTTGAAACGCGCCGCCCGCGAAAAGCGTATTGACAAGCCTTAGGCAAGCAGGGTTTAGGGAGGAGCGCACAAACGAATGGATAAGAGGAAGACCAAGACGTACCGCGACCGGCTGCTGGCGCGCCGCGAGTCGTTGTTCAGCCAGGTGACCGAGGCCGAGATGTCGAGCCGCGAGCGCGACCTGGAGGCCACGCAGGACCCGGCCGACATGGCGGCCAACGCCTACACCAAAGAGCTTCTCATCTCGATGTCGGCCAACGACCGGAAGCTCCTGCTACTCATCGACGAGGCGCTCACCCGCGTCGAGGCCGGCGAGTACGGCGAGTGCGTCAACTGCGGCGAGCCCGTCGCCGAGAAGCGTCTGGACGCCGTGCCCTGGACGCGCTACTGCCTCAAGTGTCAGGACATGCAGGAGCGCGGGCTCCTCAACGAGGACGAGGACTAAGGGGCGCCTCTCGCCCGTGCTTTCGCGGGGTCCCCGCCGGAGGAAATTTCCTCCGGCGGGGACCCCGCGAAAGCACGGGCGAGAGGCGCCCCTTAGTCCTCGTCCTCGTTGAGGAGC
>DASVTS010000090.1:0-2531 GCA_036387455.1 Pyrinomonadaceae bacterium
GCGGGGATGAGCCGGCCCATGATGACGTTCTCCTTGAGGCCGCGCAGGTAGTCCACGCGCCCCGAGATGGCCGCCTCGGTCAGCACCCTCGTCGTCTCCTGGAAGGAGGCCGCCGAGATGAACGAGTCGGTCGAGAGCGACGCCTTCGTGATGCCGAGGAGCAGCGGCTCGGCCTTCGACGGCTCGCCCTCCGCGGCCGCGATGCGCTCGTTCTCGTCGGTGAAGCGGAAGCGGTCCACCTGCTCGTCCAGGAGGAAGTCCGTGTCGCCCACGTCACTGATGCGCACCCAGCGGAGCATCTGGCGGACGATGACCTCGATGTGCTTGTCGTTGATGTTGACGCCCTGGAGTCGGTAGACCTCCTGGATTTCGTTGACGAGGTACTCCTGCAAGCGGTTCATGCCGAGCACGCGCAGGATGTCGTGCGGGTTGAGCGGGCCGTCCATCAGCGCCTCGCCCGCCCGGACGCGGTCGCCCTCCTGCACGTTGATGTGCGTGCCGCGCGGGATGTCATACTCGCGCTCCTCGCCGTCGTCGCCGACGACGATGAGCCTCCGCTTGCCCTTCGAGATGGCGCCGAGCTTGACGGTGCCGTCGATCTCGGACATCACCGCCGTCTCGCGCGGCTTGCGCGCCTCGAAGAGTTCGACGACGCGCGGCAGGCCGCCCGTGATGTCCTTCGTCTTCGTCGTCTCGCGCGGAATCTTGGCGATGACGTCGCCGGGCGCGACCTCGTCGCCGTCGTGCACCATCAGGTTCGCGCGCACCGGCATCTGGTAGGTCTTCAGCACCTTGTTGCCCGAGCGCACTTCCAGGCGCGGCTGGCGCTTCTCGTCTGGCGAGTCCTTGACGACGACGCGGGACTGGCCCGTGACCTCGTCGACCTCCTCCTCGACCGTGACGCCCTCCTTCAAGTCCTGGTACTTCACCGTGCCCGCGACCTCGGTCAGGATGGCGAAGGTGAACGGGTCCCAGGTGGCGAGCACCTGGTCCTCGCTGACGCGCGCGCCGTTCTCGACGTGGATGTGCGCGCCGTAGACGATCTGGTGGCGGGCGACCTCGCGGCCGCGCTCGTCGATGATGATGAGCGCGCCGTTGCGGTTCATCGCCGTGATCTCGCCGCGGCGGTTCTTGACCACGTTCAGCTCGACGTACTTGATGGTGCCGTCCATGCGCGCCTCGTGCTTGGAAGACTCCTCCAGGCGCGCGGTGCCGCCGATGTGGAACGTGCGCATCGTGAGCTGCGTGCCGGGCTCGCCGATGCTCTGCGCGGCGATGACGCCGACGGCCTCGCCGATGTCCACGGCCTTGCCCGTGGCGAGGTTGCGGCCGTAGCACCGGATGCAGACGCCGCGGCGCGACTCGCAGGTCAGCACCGAGCGGATGCGGACGCGCTGGACGCCCGAGCGCTGAATCTCCTGCGCGAGGTCTTCGTTAATCTCCTCGTTCGAGGCGACGATGACGGCGCCCTCCACGGGGTCGATGACGTCTTCGAGCGCCGTGCGGCCGATGATGCGGTCGCGCAACGACTCGATCTCCTCGCCGCCCTCGACGATGGCCGAGGCCGAGATGCCCTTGAGCGTCCCGCAGTCGGGCTCCGAGACGATGACGTCCTGCGCCACGTCCACGAGGCGGCGCGTCAGGTAGCCGGAGTCGGCCGTCTTGAGCGCCGTGTCGGCGAGGCCCTTGCGCGCGCCGTGCGTCGAGATGAAGTACTGGAGGACGTTGAGGCCCTCGCGGAAGTTCGAGCGGATGGGCGTCTCGATGATCTCGCCCGAGGGCTTGGCCATCAGGCCGCGCATGCCGGCGAGCTGCCGAATCTGCTGCGCGGTGCCGCGCGCGCCGGAGTCCGACATGATGAGAATCGGGTTCGACTCCTTGGCCGTCTTCTCCTTCTCGTCCATCGCCAGGAACATCTCCTTGGCGACCCGGTCGGTGACCTCCGACCAGATGGCGATGACCTTGTTGTAGCGCTCGCCGTTGGTGATGACGCCGTCGCGGTACTGCTTCTCGACCTCGATGACGTCGCGGTCGGCGTTCGCCACCAGCGTCTTCTTGGCCTCGGGCGTGACGAGGTCGTCGATGCCGATGGAGATGCCGGCGCGCGTCGCGTAGAGGAAGCCGAGCGACTTCAGGTCGTCGAGCATCTTCACCGTCATCTCGTGGCCGAGCCGGAGGTGGCAATAGTTGACGAGCGACTGGAGCCCCTTCTTCTTGAGCGTCCCGTTGATGTAGGAGAGCCCCTTCGGAATCTGGTCGTTGAAGATGACGCGCCCCACGGTCGTGTTGATGACGCGGCGGACGTCCTCCTGCACGGCGGCGCGCATCACGTCCTGCGTGTCGTGCTCCTGCGTCAGGTCGATGAGGTTGCCGACGACGCGCAGCTTGATGGGCGTCTGCGTCGTGACCTCCTTGGCGTCGAGCGCGAGCAGCACCTCGTTGATGGAGGCGAAGACGCGCCCCTCGCCCTTCGCGCCCGGCTTGTCCTTCGTCAGGTAGTAGCAGCCGAGCACGATGTCCTGCGAGGGCAC
>DASVTS010000091.1:0-6947 GCA_036387455.1 Pyrinomonadaceae bacterium
CCGCGAGGAGGGCCCGGCCGCGCCGACGCCCGGCGGGGCGAACAGCGGGCGCATCCCGCTGCGCCCGCCGCCGAACTACGCGGCGCAGCACCTCGCGTGGCAGTTGACGGGCGACAAGAGCTACCTCGAAGCGCTCTACGCCGCGCAGATAGAGGCGTCGGCGCTGCGCGAGTACATGAACACCGAGGGGAGCATGTGGATTGACCGCGTCGAGGTGCCCAACGGCGAGTTGCAGCGCGCGCGGCTCGGCGGCGTGGCGCTGACGCGAAACGCCATCTACCCCGGCCACGCCGTCAGTTGGACGTTCCGCGCGCCCGGCGACGAGGAGCGGGTCGCCATCCTCGTGCCCGAGTCGAGACCCGACTACCTGAAAATCGTCGCGTACAACATGAGCGGCGAGTCGTTCCTGGCGGACATGACGGCCTGGGATTTGGAGCCGGGCCGCTGGGAGGTGTCGACGGAGGTGAGCGCCGACGGCGGCGTCACGACCGGCGGCGAGAGGCTTTCGGTCACGAAGGAACTTGAGCGCGGCGGCTCGGTCGGGCTCGCCTTCTCCCCGCGCGTCACGACGGTCTTCACGCTGAAGCTCGTCGAGAAGGGCGTGCCCTACTGGTCGCGCCCCGACCTCGGCATCGGGCGCGACGACGTGGCGGTGCGCGGGCGGCGCGTGACGGTGACCGTCCACGGCCTCGGCGCCGAGGACACGCGGCCGGCGACCGTCGCGCTCGTGGACGGCCGCGGGAAGACGCTCGCCGCCGCCGACGTGCCCGCGATGAAGGCGCCCGTCGACCTCATCCCGAAGCGCGTCACCGTCACGCTCGACGCCCCCGCGGGCGCGAGTCTTAAGGGCGCGAGCGTCGTCGTCAACCCCGACCCGGCGGCGAAAGAGATTACGGCCGGCAACAACCGCGTGAAGTTAGAGGGGCGGTTCTGACCCGAAACATGATGAATGAACGAAGAAGATTCCTGCGGCGGTCGGCGCTGGCGGCGGGCGCGGCGGCGGCCTCGACGCTGCTGAAGGCGCCGGCCTTCGTCGCGGCGTTCGCGGACGAGTCGCCGGTCGCGGCGACGAAGGCGGGGCGCGTGCGCGGCGCGACGGACAACGGCGTCCACGTCTTCCGCGGGATACGCTACGGCGCGGACACGGCGGGGCGCCGCTTCATGCCGCCGCTCCCGCCGGAGCCGTGGGCGGGCGTGCGCGACGCGCTGGAGTACGGCCCCATGTCGCCGCAGCCGTCGCGCTCGCCGGAGAAGGCGAGCGAGGACTGCCTCTTCCTCAACGTCTGGACGCCGGGCCTGCGCGACGGGCGGAAGCGGCCCGTGATGTTCTACATCCACGGCGGCGCCTACTCGAACGGCTCGGGGTCGAGCCCGCTCTACGACGGCGTGCGGCTGTGCAGGCGCGGCGACGTCGTCGTGGTCACGGTCAACCACCGCCTCAACGCCTTCGGCTACCTCTACCTCGCGCGCCTCGGCGGCGAGGAGTTCGCCGACTCGGGTAACGCCGGCCAACTCGACCTCGTGCTCGCGCTCAAGTGGGTGCGCGACAACATCGCGGAGTTCGGCGGCGACCCCGGCAAGGTGATGGTCTTCGGCCAGTCGGGCGGCGGCGCCAAGATAGCCACGCTGATGGCGACGCCCGCCGCCGCCGGCCTCTTCCACCGCGCGGCGACGATGAGCGGCCAGCAGGTCACGGCGTCGGGGCCGCTCAACGCGACCCTGCGCGCGCGCGCCGTCCTCGACGCGCTCAAGCTGAAGCCGGAGCAGGCGGGCGAGCTGCGCACGATTCCGGCGGCGAAGTTGTTGGAGGCCACGGCCGCGCGCGACCCCGTGCTGCCCTTCGGCGGCGTCTCGTTCGCGCCCGTGCTCGACGAGCGGACGCTCAAGCGCCACCCCTTCTACCCCGACGCGCCCGCGCAGTCGGCGCACGTCCCGATGATAATCGGCAACACGCGCGACGAGACGCGCGCCTTCCTCGGCGGCGACGAAAGCAACTTCCGCCTGACGTGGGAGCAGCTGCCCGAGAAGCTCGCGCCGCAGATGCGCGTGGACATCCAGCCCGAGGCGGTCGTCGCGGAGTACCGGCGGCTCTACCCGCGCTACACGCCGACGGAGGTCTTCTTCGCGGCGACGACCGCCGGCCGCTCGTGGCGCGGCGCGGTCATCGAGGCGGAGGAGCGCGCCAAATCGGGCTCGCCGGCCTACGCCTACCAGCTCGACTGGGCGACGCCGCGCGACGGCGGCAAGTTCGGCGCGCCGCACGCCTCCGACATCCAGCTCGTCTTCGACAACATCTCGAAGCCGGGCGCGACCGCCGAAGGCCCGACCGCGCAGCCGATGGCCGACCAGATGAGCGAGACCTTCATCCACTTCGCGCGGACGGGCGACCCGAACAACCGGCTCATCCCGCGCTGGGAGCGCTACCAGCTGCCGCGGCGCCAGACGCTCGTCTTCAACGTCCCCTCGCGCCTCGAAGACGACCCGCGCGGCGCCGAGCGGCGCCTCTTCGCCAAGGTGCCGTACGTCCAGCCGGGGACGTAAACTGCTTTCGGCCACGCGGCCCCGCGGCCGCCACTCATCCCAAGGGGAGATTAAAGACTCATGTACCGCAAGACCTTCTACGCGACGCACCCCGGCTCGGTCGGGGGCGCGACCAACGACGACCTGCGCGACCGCTACCACATCCCCGGGCTGTTCGCCGGCGGCGAGGTGCGGCTCAACTACCTCCACTACGAGCGCTTCGTCATCGGCGGCGCCTCGCCCGCGGGCGGGCCGCTTTCACTGCCCGTCCAGCAGGAGCCCGCCTCGGCGAAGGGCAAGCCGTTCCTGGAGCGGAGAGAGCTGGGCGCGGTCAACGTCGGGGCGGGGAGGGGCGTCGTGACGGTGGACGGCGCGCGCTACGAGCTGGCGCCGAAGGACTGCCTCTACGTGCCGATGGGGAGTAGCGAGGTGACGTTCGAGTCGGCCGACGCGGGCACGCCGGCGAAGTTCTACCTCGCCTCGACCCCGGCGCACGCGCGCTACGAGGTCGTCCACATCTCGGTGGAGAAGGCGGTGCCGCTCAACCTCGGCTCGCAGGAGACGTCGAACGAGCGCACGATTTACCAGTACGTCGTCCCGGCCGTCTGCAAGTCGTCGCAACTGCTCCTCGGCGTCACGCTCCTCAAGCCCGGGAGCGTCTGGAACACCTGCCCGCCGCACCTCCACGACCGCCGCTCGGAGGTCTACTTCTACTTCGACCTGAAGGAAGGCCAGCGCGTGATGCATTTCATGGGCGAGCCGGAGAGGACGCGCCACCTCGTGCTGGGCGACGCGGAGGCCGTCGTCTCGCCGCCGTGGTCGATTCACATGGGGTGCGGCACTTCGAGCTACTCGTTCATCTGGGCGATGGGAGGGGAGAACCTCGACTACACCGACATGAACGTCCTCGACATCTGCCAGCTCCGTTGAGCGCCATGTCGAAGCGACTCAGCATCCCCGCGCCCCCCGCCGCCGCCGGGGCGCCGACCGTTACCGCTCCGCCCCCGGACGAAATCGGCATTAGCCTGACGCCCCCGGCGGGGGTTAAAATGTCGCCCCGGATTTGACCCGCGGCCTCCCCCGGTGTCGCCGACTCGAAGGGGTAACGCTCACCCATGCCGGAGCCTTTCACAGTCCTTGTGGTTGACGACGAGCCGGACAAGCGCCAGCTTTTGAGCTTCGCCTTGCAGGCGGAAGGCTACAACGTCCTGACGGCCGACAACGGCGTCGAGGGGCTGAGGGCGGTGGAGTCGCACTACGTTGACCTCGTCGTGACGGACGTGATGATGCCCGAGATGGACGGCTACGAGATGGTGCGGCGCATGCGCGCCAACCCGCAGACCAGGTTCATCCCCGTCATCATCCAGTCGGCGGCGCGCGCCGACGCGCGGGACACCCAGCGCGGCGCGGAGGCGGGCGCGCTCGGCTACATCACCGACCCGACCGACCTCGACCTGCTGCGCGCCCGCGCCCGCACGCTGCTCGAACTGAAGAGGTACATGGATTCGACCGAGGAGGCGGCCTTCTCGGACGACCTGACGCTCCTGGCCAACAACCGCCGCTTCAGGCGCCAGCTTGAGCGGGAGGTGACGCGCACGCAGAAATACGGCCGCCCCTTCTGCCTGTGCCTGCTGGAGGTGGACGACTTTGCGAGGATTAACGAGACGGCCGGGCGCACCGTCGGCGAGGAGGTGCTGCGCAGCGTCGCCAAGACCTTGCAGGCCGGGACGCGCGGCATAGACCTCGCCGCCCGCCTGGAGCAGTCCTTGTTCGCGGTCGTCCTGACGGAGACGGACTTCGAGGGATGCTCGGAGGTGGCCCGGCGGCTGGTCTCCGCGATAGAAGCCCTGAACGTTCCGGGGGCGGGCGGGCGGGTCACGGCGACCTTCGGCATCGCGGAGTTTCCGACCGCGGCGCGTGACTCCGCGGGGCTCCTCGAAGCGGCCCACCTCGCGCTCGCGGGGGAGAAGGGGGCGCGCCGGGCGGCGTACGACAAGGCGTTGAGGTGGGTGAAGGACTACGTCGCCGCCCGCGGCAGGGCCGACCGGCCCCCGACCTGTTTCATCAGCTACGCGTGGAGCACGCGCGAGGCGGACGAGTGGGCCGCCGCGCTGGCCGGCGACCTGCGGGACGCGGGAATCAAGCCGATTCTGGACAGGCGCGACAACGCGGCCATCGGGTCGAACATCCCCCGCTTCATCAGCCGCATCGAGACGTGCGACTTCATCGTCGTCATCGGCACGCCGCTCTACCTGAAGAAGTACCGGAACGAGATGTCGGAGGCGGCGAGCGTCGCCGCCGCGGAGATGGACTTAATCAACGAGCGGCTGATAGGCACGGAGGGCGAGAAGAACTCGGTGCTCCCGCTGCTGCGCGAGGGGGAGCCGAAGGACGCGCTGCCGGCCCTGATGCGCGGGCGCGTGCGCGGCGACTTCCGGCGCGAGGAGAGCTACCTCCAGAATTTGTTAGACCTCATCCTGACCCTCCACGGCATCCCGTTCGACGACCCGGCCGTCGAAGGCTTCCGCCGGGCGTTGCGCGTCCTCGTTTGAAGGGGAAGCGGGGCGCCCCCACGGCGGGCGGGCCTAAGGCGCGGCGGGCGCGAGCCAGAGCGCGAGGTTGCGGACGTAGGTTTTGACGTCTTCGAGCTTCTCGGGCTCGCGCGCTATCTGGTCGCCGGGCGGCTCCTCCAGAAAGCTCGGGCAGCCCCGCGCGGTGTCCCAGTTGTAATCTACGAAGTGGTGGAAGCTTGACTCGGCGACGGCGCGCCCGGGCCCGTTGCCGTGCGCGTCGCCGGCGCGCTCGAAGGCGACCAGAAGGTTGAAGGGGCGCCCCGTCACAGCGCTCACGCCGGTCGCCACGACGCGCGCGCCCGCCTCGCCTTCGGGCACGCCGACCCCGCCCTCGTGCGGGTGCGCCGGGAAATACTCGATCAGCCCCGCGGGCGAGCGCGTGCCGCGCAGGAGCTCGTGCGGGGGGCTGGCGGGCGTGACGCGCTGATAGTCGCCGTTGCTGCCCGAGTGGTAGTTGGGCCAGGAGATGCTCCGCGTGTCCCGGTCGTCGCGCGCCCGGCGCGACTCGTCGGGGTCGGGGTGCCGGCTGTGGAAGAAGTGCGCGCGGCCGACGCCGCCGAGCGTGCAGAGAGACGAGCCCAAGTCCTGATGGTCGCGCGTGGCGAGGATGCCGCCGCCGCGCTGGCGGAAGCGCGTGATGCCCCGGCAGTCGGCCTCGGTCAGCCCGTCGCCCGCGTCGACGGCGAAGAGCCACAGCTCGTCGAAGTCGGTCGAGTCGAGCCGGCTCAGGACCTCGTCGTCGCCCGCGGGGCCGGCCTCGCGGTCACGCGCGGCCACCTCGCAGAGCGCGCGGCCCCGGTCGTCCTTCAGCGATTCGAGGTGGGCGCGCAGCAGCGAGAAACGGCCGACGTGCCAGTCGTCTTCGGCGGCGGGGATGGTCGTCTGTAAAAGGATGCGGACGTGTCTGTTCATGGGTTACGCTCCGGCGGTGCCCCATTCTACATCAGAAAGCGCGGAGGCAATGTTCGAGATAATAGATTTGAGTCAGGAGATTTTTACGGGCATGCCGGTCTTCCCCGGCCTGCCGGAGGTGAAGGTGACGGTTCACCTGTCGCACGAGGAGCTGGACGGCGTCGCGGGCGGCGACGTGGTCTCGCCCGCCGTGAACCTGCTGGAGCTGGGCGAGCACACGGGCACGCACGTCGACGCCATCAGCCACATGGCGCGCGAGCACCGCGCGCAGTCCATCGACACGATGCCGCTCGCGACCTTCTACACGGAGGGCGTCTGCCTCGACCTCTCGCACAAAGGACTGGCGGAGCTGATTGAGGTGGAGGATTTGGAGCGCGCGCTCTCCGACGCGGGGCTTGAGGTTAAGCGGGGCGACACCGTCCTGCTCTACACCGACCACTACCGGCGCGCGTACGGGACGGACGACTGGCACCGCGGGCCGGGCGTGAGCGCCGAGGCGGCGCGCTGGCTGGGCCGGCAGGGGATTGCGGCCTTCGGCGTGGAGCCGGCGGCGCCGGGCGTGCGCGGCGTCTCGAACAAGGAGGTTCACCGCGTCTGCGGCGAGCTGGGCTTCACGCACTACGAGAACATGTGCAACCTGCACCGGCTCGTCGGGCGGGGGCGCTTCCGCTTCATCGGCCTGCCGCTCAGGATACGCGGCGGGACGGGCTCGCCCGTCCGCGCGGTCGCCGTCTTCGAGGGCCGGGGCGCCGACTGATTCTTCCTACGACTCGGGAGGCGCGCCCGCCCCGGCGTCCTCCACCCCGGCCGCGCAGCCGACGAAGCGGTAGCCGACGCCCACCACCGTCTCGACGCACCCGCCGCACCCCCCCAGCTTCTGCCGCAGCCGCCGGACGTGGACGTCCAGGGTGCGCGTGTCGCCGTAGTACTGCCGGCCCCACA
>DASVTS010000092.1:0-6955 GCA_036387455.1 Pyrinomonadaceae bacterium
CCTCAAGAATTTGAGATTTGAAATCTCAAATTCTTGAGGCCGCCTCTCCGCGAGTATCTCCCGGCGCCTCAACTCTCCTGCACGTACTGCTTCTCCCAGGCTTCGATGTCCTCGTTGATTTTCCCCGTGAACCACCTCTGAAACTGCTCGTCGGCGAGGAGGGCGCGTTCGAGGATGCCGTCGGCGACGGGGCCGGGCTGGGCCGGCTCCTCGGCGGTCTCCTTGAGGTAGGCCGTGTACTCGGCGAGCAACTGCCAGACCCACGGGTGCAGGCCGACGTTCACGCGCTCGGGGCCGGCGCCGGGGGCGGGGGCGACGAACCTCTCGGGCGAAGTCCAGGAGGCGGGGTCTATGAGGCGGATGCTGACGCGGTGGCGGCCGGTCTCCTCGTCGAGCCAGACGCCGTTGACCTCGGCCAGCAGCGTCCCGCCGAAGGGCGGCGAGACCTGAAGCCCCATCCCGAGGGCGATGGGCTCGTCCACGTCGAGCGTGGCGCCGGCGTGGCTCACCACGACCGTGTTCGCGCGCAGGATGCGCGAGCGCCCGTCTTCGAGCGGCAGCTCGACCCTGACGGGGAAGCGCACCCTAACGCGCTTGTTCCGGCGCAGGTACGCGCCGCGCCCTTGCCGACCGTCGTCTCTCTCTTCGCCTGTCATCTTATTACGCGTGTGAAGTCTGACGTGAATGTTACGGCGGGGTGTAAGGCCGCCTTTGAGGTGTCCGCGCCGGCCCCCGGTCGGGCGCGCGCGGCCCGTCTAACATCCTACCCCGAGCGTCCGAAACGTGTCGAGATAAAACTCCGGCGGGCGGCGCCGTTCAGGCGGTGAGGCGGCGGACGACGCGGAGGAGTTCTTCGGGGTCCACGGGCTTGGGGACGTGGACGGCGAAGCCCGCGGCGAGCGCGCGCTCGCGGTCTTCGTCCATCGCGTGGCCCGTGAGCGCGATGGCGGGGACGGCTTCGAGGCCGGGCATCCGGCGCAGCTCGGCGAGGAGCGTGTAGCCGTCCACGCCCGGCATGCTGATGTCGGAGATGATGACGCCGGGGCGGCGCTCGCGCGCGCGCCGGACGGCCTCGTCCGCCGAGCCCGCGCCGAAGACCTCGTAGCCCTGCCGCGAGAAGAGCAGCTCCAGAAGTTCGAGCGTCTCGCTCGAATCGTCCACGAGGAGCACGGGCACGGCCGCCGTCGCGGGCTCCGGCTCCTCGGCGGCGCCGGCCTCGTCCTCCTGCGCGGCGGCGCAGGGCAGCCCGAAGGTGAAGCGCGAGCCGCGGCCCAGCCCCTCGGACTCCGCGGCGACCCAGCCGCCGTGCAGCTCCGCGAGCGCGCGGACGATGGCGAGGCCGAGCCCGAGCCCGCCGTACTGGCGCGTGGTCGAGCCGTCGGCCTGACGGAAGCGGTCGAAGACGTGCGGCAGAAACTCCCGCGCGATGCCGACGCCCGTGTCCGAGACTTCGACGCGCGCCTCGTCGCCCGCGCGCCACGCGCGCACGCGCACGCGCCCGCCGCGGGGCGTGAACTTGACGGCGTTCGACAGAAGGTTCCAGACCACCTGCTGCAAGCGCACGGGCGCGCCCTGCACGACGAGCGGGCACTCGGGCAGCTCCACGGCCAGCTCTATCTCGCGCGCGGCCGTCTCGGCGCGCACCGGCTCGGTCGCCAGCTCGACGACCGAGCAGAGGTTCACCGGCTCCCACTCGATGCGGAGCTTGCCCGAGACGATGCGCGAGATGTCGAGGAGGTCGTCCACGAGCCGCGCCTGAAGGCGCGCGTTGCGCTCGATGGCGTCGAGGCCCTGCGCGAGCATCGAGGGGTCGGAGGCCGCGCCGCCCGTGCGCAGCAGGTTGACCCAGCCGAGGACGGGCGTCAGCGGCGTCCGCAGCTCGTGCGAGAGCGTGGCGAGGAAGACGTCCTTCATCCGGTTGGCCTCGACCAGCTCGCGGTTGACGCGGCTCAGCTCGGCCGTGCGCTCCTCGACGCGGCGCTCGAGCTCCCGGTTCAGCTCTTCGAGCCCGGCGCGCGCCTCGCGCTCGGCGAGCATCAGGCGGCGGTGCTCGATGCCGCGCGCGACCGTGTGCGTGAGCTCCGCGATGATGCAGGGCTTGGTCAGGTAGTCGTAGGCGCCCTGGCGCAGCGCGGCGATGGCCGACTCGACCGCCGCGAAGCCCGTCAGGACGATGGTGATGGTGAGCGGCGAGCGGGCGCGCACCTCTTCGAGCAGCGAGAGACCGTCGCCCTCGTCCATGTGCAGGTCGGTGAGGATGAGGTCGTAGCCGGCGCCCCCTTCGAGCAGGCGGGCGGCCTCGCGCCCGCTCGACGCCACGTCCACCTCGTAGCCTTCGAGGCGCAGCACCTCGCTGATCGTGAGGACGATGTTCTCCTCGTCGTCCACGACCAGCAGGCGCGCCGGCCCCGCGGGGTCGGGCGCGGGCGTTGTCGTCTCTTCGGACATAAGCGAGCCGTCGGCGGCCTGCATCTCGGCGTTCAGTTCCTGCCCCCGGACGGCGGCCTGCGGCCCTCGGCCGCCGTCCGGACGTTGACGTGGAGCATCTCCAGGGCGAGCCGCAGCCCGTCGGCCAGCCGGCGGCGCGTCGTGATGTCTTCCAGCTCGACGCCCAGCTTGACGAGGTCGGCGGCGACGTGCGCGCTGACGCCCGTGATGACCGTGGCGGCGCCGAGCAGGCGGACGGAGCGGACGGTGTTGACGAGGTGCGCCGCCGTGTAGGTGTCGACCACCGTGCAGCCCGTGATGTCCACGAGGACGACCTCGGCGCACTGGCGCCGGACGGCTTCGAGCAGGGCGGAGGACATCTGCGCCGCGCGCTGGTCGTCGAGCGTGCCGACGAGCGGGACCAGGAGCACGCCGTCCCAGACCTCGACCACGGGGCTCGACAGCTCGGAAATCTGGCGGCGCTGCTCGCGGTGTTCGAGCGCGCGGCCGACGGTGCGCTTGAGGTCTTCGACCATGCAGGGCTTGACGAGGTAGTCGTAGACGCCCTGGCGGAGCGCGTCGATGGAGGACTCGATGGAGGCGTAGCCCGTGAGGACGATGGTGACGACCGAGGGGTGGCGCTGCTGCAACTCGTGGAGCAGGGCGCTCCCGTCCATGTCGTCCATCCGCAGGTCGGTCAGGACGAGGTCGTACTGGTGGCGCGCGGCCATCTCCAGCGCCTCGCGCCCGTCCGAGGCCGTCGCCACGTCGTAGCCCTCCTGTTCGAGGATGGCGGCGGTCGTGATGCGGACGTTCTCCTCGTCGTCCACGACGAGCACGCGGTGCTGCCTGCGCGCCCCGCGGTGGCCGTTCGAGGCGCCGCCGTCCTGCCTGTCAGTATCTCTTTGCGGCATCGGTGTCGGAGAGCGTCGGCGAGTCCACGGGGAGGATGACGTTGAAGGTCGTGCCCGCGCCCTCCTCGCTCGTCGCCTCGATGCGGCCGCCGTGGTGGCGCACGATGTCCTGCGTGACCCACAGGCCGAGGCCCGTCCCCTTGGCACGCGTCGAGAAGAAGGGCTCGAAGATGCGCGCGAGGTCGGCCTCGGCGATGCCGCGCCCCGTGTCCGTGATCTGGACGGAGACGGTCGGCTGGAGCGCCTGCTCGTAGACGGAGGTGCGCACCGTGATGCGCCCGCCCTTCTCCATCGACTGTTGCGCGTTCAGGAGCAGGTTCAGGAAGACCTGGCGGAGCTGGTCGGCGCGCGCCCGCACCTTCGGGAGCCGCTCGTCGAAGCTGCGGGCGACCTCGACCCGCGCCTGCTTCATCTTCTTCTCGACGAGGATGAGCGTCTCCTCGATGAGCTGGTTGACGGCCACCCACTCGACCTCGCCCGAGCGGCGCGCGAAGCCGAGCATCTGGCGGATGATGTGCGAGACGCGCTCGGTCTCCTTGCGCGCGACTTCGAGGAATTTGGCGTTCTTCTCCATGTCCTTGCTCGTCGTGAGCAGGTAGAGGGAGTTCTTGATGGCTTCGAGCGGGTTGTTGACCTCGTGCGCGATGGAGGCGGCGAGCCGGCCGACGGCCGCCAGCTTCTCCGACTCGAAGAGCTGCTGCTCGACGCGGCGGCGCTCCAGCTCGCGTATCTCGGAGAGGTCGTGGAGCACGGAGACGACGGCCGTCACCTGCCCCTTGGCGTCCGCCACCTCGGCCGACGTAATCTCCATCGGGAGGCCGTTCGACGTCGCGGGGTCTATCAACTCTATCTCGGCCTGGCGCCCCGACTCCGCGCCCGAGGCGAGGGCGGAGATGAACGAGGTGAGCTTGACCGAGTTGTTGCGCACGGCGCGCAGGGCGGCGCGCGGCATCCCGTCGCGCTCCTGGAAGAGCAGCTCCGCGCGCTGGTTGAAGAGGATGAACTTGCCCGACGTGTCGCAGACGGCGATGGGCTGGCCGACGTGTTCGAGTATCAGGTCGAGGCGGTCGCGCTCGCGCCGCGCCTCACTTTCGGCCTGCTGGAGCTTGACGAAGTTGCGGGCCAGCTCCTCGTTGGCGCGGCGCAGGTCGGTCACGTCGCGGAAGATGGAGACGAGGCCGATGCGCTCGCCGCGCGCGTTCAGGGCGGGCGTCGAGATGACCTCGAAGTGGATGTCCGAGCCCTCGATGGGGTCCACGAGGATGAGGTCGCGGCCGACCACCTCCTCGGAGGCGACGGCCGCGCTGGAGAGGTAGGCGGAGAAGAGTAGGTCGTTCATCTCCAGCGCCCGGCGCTTGCCCTCGCTCGCGTCGCGGCGGTCGCTGAACAGCTCCTCGGCGCGGCGGTTCTGGAGCAGGATTTCGTTGTCCATGTTGGTGAGGACGATGGGGTCGGCCACCGACTTCATGATGGACTCGACCCACTGGCGCTCGCGCTGGAGCTTGCGCACGGACGAGGTGAGGCGCTCGGCGTGGGCCGTGTTCGAGAGGATGGAGCCGATGCGGTCGGCGTAGCGCGTGAGCAGCGTGAGCTGCGAGCCCTCCATCTCCTCGCGGGCCGCGCCGACGTAGAGCGCGCCGGTCGAGAGCGACTGCGGGAGCCAGTAGCGCTCCTCGCCGCCGGCGCGCAGCGAGCCGGTGTCGCCCGCGGCGCGCGGCTCGGGCGGGAGGTGCCCGCCGAAGAGCGGGAGCGCCAGGAGGTCGGTCGAGTCGCCGGCCAGCCGGAGGAACTCGGCCGCCGCCTCGTCGCCGCGCGCGAGCCAGGCGGGGCGGCCGTCGTGGACGACCTGCACGTGCGGCGCGTTCGAGTCGAGCGGCAGTTCGAGCCCCGCGACGGCCTCGTCGTTCATGAACCCGGCGGCGCCGCGCACGCGCAGGACGCCGCGCGGCCGGTCGACGAGGGCGAGCGCCGCGCTGCGGTGCCCGAGCCCGGCCGTCAGCGTGTCGAGCACGAGCGACGTCTGCTCGTCGAGGCTCTGCGCGGCCAGAAGCTGCGTCGTCATCTCGAAGAGCAGCTCGTACTGGTGCAGCGACATCGGCCCCTGCGGCCCGTCGGCCGGTGCCCCGAATGTCTGCGCGATCTCTGCCGGGCGGTGCTCCATAAAACAGTAGACAGCAGGCAGCAGACAGTAGACAGTAGAAAAACCCTTTCGTCGGCCGAATCGTCCGGGTGCCGGCGGCGGCGCCCGCGGTGCGGGGCCCGCTTACTGTCTAGCGACCACGGCCTGCGCGGCTTAACTCCTGTCCACGTCCACCGTGACGCGGCGGCGCGGCTCGTCGCTGAGCGGCTCGGCGCCGGGCGTGATGGCCGGGCGCGAGACGGCGGGCGTCAGGCCGACGGCCTCGGCGTACTTGAGGTAGGTGTCGATGGAGGCGACGACGACGCGCGCCTCGACCGTAATCAGGTCGATGCCGACGAGCGAGATGCGGACCCACGCGTCGATGACGATGCCCTTGTCCAGCACGCGGTCGAGCACGTCAATCAGACTGGTTCCGCCGGGTGCTCTCTCAACAGCCATGTGGTCAATTCCTCTCTTCCGGGAATGTTCGAAACTTCACGCCGCGCCCGAGCGCCTCGGCCGGCGGCGGGGCCGAAGCAGGGAGGGCCGGGGCGAAGGCGGCGCTGCCCGCGCTTCGCCCCGGCCCTCCCGCTTACTTCCTTGCCTTGCGCGCCGACCGGGGCCGCGGGACCCTGGCGCCCGCGCCCCCCTTCGGTTCGGGGCGCGCGGGCGGGGCGCTCAGTTGCCTCAGCTCGCGCTCCAGCGCCGCGACGCGCTCGCGCAACTCGACGTTCTCGGCCTCGGCGACGGCCGCGCGCGTCGTCAGGTTCGTGTCGTAGCGCCACCAGTTGAGGCCGATCTGCTCGGCCTTGTCGATGGAGCAGACGAGCAGACGTATCTGCAACGTCAGCAGCTCGACGTTCGCCAGTGAGACCTTGATGTCGCCGGCGATCACCAGCCCCTTGTCCAGAATCCGGTCGAGCACGTCGACCAGGCCGGGGGGGCGCGAGGTGATGAGGCTCGTTCTCTCGCTAGACATAAGTAGTCTGTCTACTCTCTCAAATCAATTTCCCTATCGGCCCGAGGTCGATGTTGAGTTCCTCGTCTTCGAGGCCGAACTGCGCCTTGAGTTCGGCCATCTTCTCTTCGAGCTTCATCAGCGCGAGCCCCAGCTCCTCGACCTCGCGGGCCGAGAGCCGGCCGCCCTCCATCCTGCGCACCGCCTGCTTCTCCAGCAGCCGCCGGATGAGTTCAATTAAAGTGAGGACGAGTTTCGCCAGCCCCTGCTCGACCGACTCCGCCGTGACGTCCACGCGCTCGGGCAGCCGGTCGGCTACGCGCCGGAGTTCCGCGACGAACTCCGCCGGGTGTCCGGTCTCGACCTCCGGCTCTACCGGAGAAGGAAAATCAGGGGGGGAAAGCTCCATCAGAGTACCCCGTCAGCGCGCGACGTGTCCACAACTGATTTCGATAGCGTACATTGTAACAGACGGCGGAAGCCCGACCGTGAGGGAGGGCGTATGTCTTCCGCCGTGCGCCCAAACGAAAGCTAAAC
>DASVTS010000093.1:0-12849 GCA_036387455.1 Pyrinomonadaceae bacterium
CATCATCCAGCGCAGGATGGTCGTCTTCCCCGTCCCGACCTCGCCCGTGACGACGATGAGCCCCTTGCCGCTCTCGATGCCGTAGTGCAGGTTCGCCATCGCCTCCGTGTGCGAAGGCGTGAAGTAGATGAACCGCGGGTCCGGCGTCAGCGCGAAGGGCAGCTCTTTCAGTCCGTAGAATTCGAGGTACATTGCTCACTCCGTTCGCGTGAACCGTAAACCGTAAACCGTGACGAGGGAAGAATGGGTTTAACTTGTCACGGTTTACGGTTCACGGTTCACGGCTTTTCACCCTCTCGACGCGAACATCTCGATGATGTGCAGGCGGCTGAGGACGAAGGCGAGCGCGGGGGCGCTGACGACCGTGGCGACGACCGCGGCCAGGGCGAGCGCGACGCGGCGGGCTCGCAGGTAGCGCTCCTCGCGCGGCGTCAGCAAAATCGGCAGCGTGACCAGCACGGGGAGGCCCGTGTAGTGCTCGGCGTCCTCGCTCGTCTGGACGGTGAGCAGGCGCGGCACCTCGAAGGCGGCGGCGAGGGCGACGCCGCAGGCGAGGCCCGCGGCGAGGCCGAGGAGCATCAGCAGCGGGCGCTTGGGCGCGACCGGCTGGGCGGGGAGGCTCGCCTGGTCGATGACCGCGATTGATTCGCCCTGCGCGCGCCCCGCCACCTGCGCCATCGTCTCGGCCTTCTTCTGCGCCTCGACGAGCTGGTCGTAGACGCCCTTCTCGGTCTGGTACTCGCGGTTGATGGCCTCCAGCTCGACCTCGGCCGCGGGGACGTTGTTGATGTTCCCGCCGACCGTGGCGATCTGCGCCTCGACCTGGTCGAGGAGCCCCTGCTGGCGCTTGACCTCGCCCTGGAGCCGCGCGATGTCGCTCTTGTAGGCGTTCAGCCGCGGGTCGACCTTGCCCGACAGGCGCTCGCGCGTCTCCTCGACGCGGCGCTTGTGCTCCTCGACCATCTCGTCCATCTGGCGCTGGACGGAGTCGATCTGGCTCTGGACGGCGACGACGTCCGGGTGCTTGTCGCGGAACTGGGTCTTGAGCGCGCCGCGGTCGGATTCGAGCTGCGCGCGGCGCTTGACCAGCTCGGCGTAGGCGGCCGTGCTCTTCGGGTCCTGCATCTGCGCGATGACCTCCTCGACCTGCTGCTGGTTGGCTTTGGCGAGGTCGTTGACGAGGCGGTTGAGGCCGGTGATCTGGTCGCTGAGGCGGCCGACCTCGGCGATGCGCGTCTGCTGCTCGTCGCGCAGGCCGGCGAGCTGGCCGACGAGCGCCTGCGTCGAGGACGGCAGGTGGCGGATGTTGCGCATCATGGCCTGGAGCCGGCGGCGGTCTATCTCGTCGATCTTCGCCTTCTCCTGCTCGACGCGCTCGGTGAAGAACTGCTCGGTGAGCTGGGCGTCGCCGCTCGCCGCCTCGGTCTGCGCGGTGACGTACTTCGAGGCGAGCGCCTCGGTGACGGCCTGCGTCGAGCGCGGCTCCTGCCCGCGGAAGGAGAGGAAGAAGCCGTTGGTGATGTCGTTGCGCGAGGTGTTGAGCGTGATCTTGAGGTCCGTGGTGCGCATCCGCTCGACCAGCTCCTCCATCGAGGCGCCGCGGGCGCGCTCGCGCGCGTAGAGGCCGAACTTCTCGATGAGCGGCTGGAGCGAGCTGCGGCTGGTGACCTCCTGCGTGATGTTGTTGATGCGCAGCGTCAGGTCGCTGTCCGAGAGCTGGCCGACGGCCTCGGTGGCGATGCTGGCGGGCCTCACCGTCAGGAGCGTCCTGGACTCGTAGACGTTCGGCAGGCGCGACACCACGGCCGCCACCGCCACCGCGACGGCCGCCGTCGGGAGCAGGATCAGCCACTTCCGCCGCCACACTATCCGCGCCAGCTCGCCCGGCGTCCGCTGTCTGAAATCAACACTCATGGCTTACTCCGTTCGCGTGAACCGTGAGCCGTGAACCGTGACGAGAAAGAACTGACTTCTTCTTGTCACCGTTTACGGTTCACCGTTTACGGCTTTAAAGGCTTTCCAGCGTGCGGCGCACCTCTTCGACGGGGGTGGCGGTCGGGGGCTTGACGGGGCGCTGCTCCTCCTGCGCGGCCAGCTCCAGGCACTTCTGAAGCTCGCGGCGCGCGGCGCCCTTGTCGCCGCTCTTGGCGAGCGCCGCGCCGAGGTGCCAGCGGTAGAGCGAGTTGTCGCCGCCGCGCTTGGACGCGCCGGCCACCGCGCGCCGGAGCTGCTCGACGGCGTCGCGGTAGAGCCCCTTGCGGTAGTAGACCCAGCCGAGCGTGTCGGCGAAGCCGGGCTCGTTGGGGAAGCGGCGCACGACGTCCTGGCCCAGGCGCATCGCCTCCTCGGCGTTGCCCTTGCCGTGCTCGCCGTAGAGGGCCGCGAGGTTGTTGGCCGCCACCGGCTCGTCGGGCCGGATGGCGAGCACGCGGCGGTAGTAGTCGGCCGCCGCGTCGAGCTGGCCCCGCCCCGCCTCGATGAGGCCGATGTTGCGGAAGGCGACGAAGTCGTCGGGCCTCCGCTCGGTGATCTTCTTGTACTGGTCGATGGCGCGGTCGGGCTGCTGCGTGCCGAAGTAGATTTCGGCCAGCGCCGTGTAGGCCGGCACGAAGTCGGCGTCCAGCTCGACGGCGCGGCGCAGCGCCGCCTCGGCGCGCTGCGCGTCGGGCGGCTGCTGCTGGCTGCCGCTGCTGTAGGCCCGCCCGAGCAGGTACTGGAGCTGCGCGCTGTTGGGCTGCTCGACGGCGAGCTGTTCGACGCGCGCGCGCGCCTGGTCGAGCCGGTTCGTGGCCGCGCCGAGGTTGACGAGCGCGGTCAGCGCCTGGAAGTTCGCGCGGTCGAGCGCGAGCGCGCGGTCGAGGTGCTGCCACGCCTCGTCGGGCTTGCGCTCGGCGGCGGCCGCGTCGGCGAGGTTGACGTGGGGCAGCGGCGAGTTGGGCGAGTTGGCGCGCGCCGCCTCGAAGTCGGCGCGCGCCGAGGCGACCTGCGCCGGGGTCTGGGCGGCCAGCCGCAGCGCGGCCTTCCCGCGCAGCAGGTAGGCGTTCGTCTTCACGTCGGCGAAAATCTGCGGCGTCAGGTCGCCGCCCGGCGCGGTCTCCTGGAGCTTCTTCACCAGCTCGTCGGCGGTGCGCCGCGCGCCCTCGGCGTCGCCCGAGTCGAGCGCGATCTGCACCTGAAGAATCTTCACCGGGAGGAAGTCCTGGTGGTAGCGCTCCAGCTCGCCGGCGCGGGCGCGCGCCTGCTCGAGCTGGCCGTCGCGGTAGAGCGCGTCGGACATGAAGTAGAGGCCGAGCTTCGAGCGCGGGTCGGATTCGAGCACGGTCTTCAGGTCTGCGATGGCGTCCTTGAGCTTGCCCGAGGCGGCGCGCATGCGCGCGCGCAGGAAGAGCGCGTCGGCGTCCTTCGGGTTGCGCTTCAAGAGCTCGTCGGCCTGCGCCGAGGCGCCCTGCGCGTCGCCGCGCTGGAGGCTGATCTCGCCGAGGCGGTAGCGGCCGCGCGCGTAGTCGGGCGCCGACTTGACGATCTCCTGGTAGAGGCCCGCGGCCTCGTCGTAGCGCCCGACGGTCGCGTAGTAGTCGGCGAGGCGCGCCTTGCCCTCGGGCTTCTCCCAGTCGAGCTGCGCCCACGCCTTGTAAGCCTCCTCGGCGCGGTCGAGGCGGTTGTTGACGAGGTAGTAGCTGGCGAGCACCCAGCGCACGTCGCGGTTCTCGGGGTCGCCCTCGACGGCCTTGCGGAACTCGGCCTCGGCCTCGCCCGCGCGCCCGGTCTGCGTCAGGAACTTGCCGTACTCGACGTGCGCGAGCGACGAGCGGTCGTTGACCGAGACGGCCGTCTTGTAGACGGCCTCGGCGTCGGCCGGGCGGTTCGTCTGGAGGTAGAAGCGCGCGAGCCCCATGTGCGACTCGACGCGCTTCGGGTCGAGCGCGACCGCCTCCTTAATCATCTGCTCGGCGCGCGCGGCGTCGCCCTTGAAGAAGACGACGTTGGCCTGGAGGATGCGCCCGTCGGGGTTGTTCGGCTCGCGCGCGAGAATCTCCTGCGCCAGCTTCTCGGCCTCGCCCAGCAGCTCGGCGTTCTTGTCGCGGCCGAAGGCGATGAGGAAGGCGTTGGCGAGCCGCAGCCGCGCCGGCACGTTCCCGGCGTCGAGCTTGATGGTGCGCTGCAACTCCTCGACGTACTCGCTGCCGCGCCCGAGCTGCTCGTACGCCTGCGCGAGCCCCCAGTGGGCGGCGGCGAGGTTGTCGTCTATCTGGATGGCGTTGCGGAACTCGATGGAGGCTTCCTGCCAGCGGCGCTCCTTGAGGAAGGTTTCGCCCTGGGCGAGGTGCGCGGCCTTGGCCTTCTCGGGGTTGGAACAGCCGGCCGCGAGCGCGACCAGGCAGGCGAGCATGACGGCGAGCGGCGCCCGGACACTCCGGGCGCGGCGGCACTCTTGAAGATTCATCTGGCTGGCACTCCTTCCGGGCCGGCACCCCCGCCGCCGGCCTTCAGACCGGGGCTAGTGGTCTGGAGGGGCGCGGGACGCCGCTTCTACTTAACGTGCCGCCCCGGGGCCGGACTCTTCGGCGGCGGGCAAAGCCGCTTCGAGACTCCCTGCGGGCGGTTTCGGTCTGCCGCCCCCGGCGGGGCATGCCGGGAGAGACAACGTCAGGAAACGTCTAACGGCGTTTCGCTTCCTTAAAATGCCCCATCCCGTGACGAAAAAGCAAGAACTCGTCTCGCTCAGTCGGGCACGTAGGGCGAGAGGTGCGGGGCGACGTGCGCGGCGAACTGCGCGGCGGCCGACGCCGCCTCGCGCTCGGAGCCGCGGAAGGGGACGAGCACGCGCACCATCGCGCCGTCGGAGCGGCGCAGGCGGATGCTGTCGAAGACCGTGTAGACCTTGTCCACGTACTCGCTGGCGACGGCGCGGCCGCGGCCCTGATACCAGTAGAGCATCACCATCCGGTCGCCGCCGTGCTCGATGACGTAGCTGTTGGCCTCGAAGGGCGCGCGCCCGTCGGCCGGCTTGACCTCGACGGTCGAGGGCTCCTTGAGCACCCAGCCGGAGCCGGGCAGGCAGTTGAGCGGGCTGTGGTAGGTCGCGCCCGCGCGCTGCGACGCGTAGTAGCCGACGTAGAGCGAGGCCGCGCGGCCGTCCTCGCCCGCGTAGTCGCGCGAGACGTAGTCGTCGGCGCGCAGCACGGCCTCGGTCGCGGCGTCGAAGCGCACGTCGCGCCCCGACTGGCGCCACGCGCCGACCTCCGCGGGGAACTCGGCGAGCGCGCGGCGCGGGGCGCGGGCCTCGCCCGCCGCCGCCCAGAAGTTGATGACCGCGCCGCCCGCGAGGAGCAGCGCCGCCATCGCCCAGAAATGTTTCGCCCCGTGCTTCATCATGTTTCAGCCCGCAGTCCCCTCGCCCTGCCTGACGGACATCGCCGCCACCGGCGCGTCGGCCGCCGCGGGCGCAGACGGGGCCGGATCGGCCGCGGCCCCGGGCTTCTCGCCGCCGCCGCGCCCGCCCCGCGCCGGGTTGAAGCGGTCGAGCAGCCAGCCGAAGGCAAACAATAACAGGAAGGCGACGACGTAGATGACCCAGCCCGAGAACTCGTGGAAGAAGCCGTCGGCGATCTCCGTGCCGTAGAAGCGCGCCAGAACCCCCGTGCCGCTCACGCGCGCGGCGTTGGTGACGATGGCGATGGGCACGGCCGCCAGCACGACGAGCACGGCGCGCAAAGTGCGGAACCGCGCGAGCCGCGGCCCGCCCCCGCCCTCGTCGCCGGACGGCCCCGTGAAGTACGCGAAGACGACGGCCAGCGTGACGAGCGTCATCAGGCTGCGGATGCCGCTGCACGCCTCGACCACTTCCAGCTTTTTAGTCGTCACCGAGCCCAGCGGGTACAGTTCGATGACGTTGCCCTCGCGCAGCACGGGGATGTCGAACACCCGCATGGCCCAGACCGCGCAGCGCGACGCGAAGAGCTGGAGCGGGAAGGCGACCTTGTTGAAGACGATGGTCGGGACGGGGATGGCCAGCGCCAGCAGGAAGAGCGGCACCGCGACGGCGCGCAGCATCCGCCAGCCCCAGAAGTAGAGCGCCAGCCCCGCGAGCAGCAGGACGAGCGACGCTCGCTGCGTGAACAGCTCGGCCCCGGCCGTCCCGACCCACAGCATCAGGAGCGCCGCCGCCGCCGCCGCCGCGCCCCACGCCACCCGCGGGCGCCGCTCCAGCCCGGAGAGGCGGTCGCGCTCGGCCCAGAGGATGTAGCCGATGACGAAGGGAATCAGCAGCCCGTGCGAGTAGTTCTCGTCGTCCCACCAGAAGCGCCCGAGGCGCGCGAGCACGCCCCAGTAGGCGAACGCCACCGCGGCCGCGATGACGAGCGGCTTCCAGATTCTTCCGGCGGAGATTGTTGGGGGCATCGGCGGTTGAAAATTCCGAAGGCCGGTTTCCGGGGCGCCCGGCGGGGCTGAAGACCGAACGTCGCGCGCCGGGCCGGGGGACTCGGCCCCGCGCGCCTTTTCAGCTTACCGCATCGGGGGACGGGCGGGCAACAGAATTAAAGGATGAAGTAAAAGCGGGGGGATGAAGGGGGAAGGACGGGGCGAGTGCCGTTCGGCCTTTCCTCCGTCCTTCGTCCCTCATCCCCCCGCTCTCCTCCGAGCGCGCTACCACTGCCTGAAGCGGTCGCGGTACTCGGCGGAACTGAGGAAAGCCTTGACCATCTCGGCGCGCTGGTAGTCGCCGCCGAACTCTTCGAGCTTCGAGAGCCAGAAGGCGTAGCCGGGGGCGTCGGGGTTGCGGCGCAGGTAGCCGAAATACTGCATCAGCACGAACGCCTTGTTGGTTTCGAGCCGCGAGAACTCCTCGTTCTCGACCACCTTCGCCAGCACGCCGGCGCGCGTCGCGCCCGCCGCGAGCGACGCCACCAGCGCGTCGCGCTCGGCCGCCGCCGGCAGGACGCCGGCCGTGGCGTAGAGCGCGTCCACGAACTGCGCGGGCGAGAGCCGGTCGTAGCGCGCGCGGAAGTCCGGCCGCTGCACCCAGGCCTGGTAGAACGCGAGCTTGTTCGCCGCGAGCTTACCCTGCCAGCCCGTCTCGCCGACGACGAGGCCCCTCCCGACCTCCTGCGTGTCGGCGAGGAATTCGCTGAAGAGCACCGTGCGGCCGAGCGAGCCCCGGTAGAGCCTGTAGACGACGTAGCCGGTCTGCTGGAACTCGATGGAGCGGAAGTAGGCGGCCGAGACGTCGATGCGCATCGTCTCGACGCAGCCGGCGCCGGCGCCGCACGACTGTATCTTCTGCGTCCAGTAGGCGCGCCCCGACTCGTCCGGCTCGCGCCCGAGGAAGTCAACGTAGTGCTGGCGGACGAAGTATTCGGAGTAGTCCACCGGGTTCCGGACGTTGCCGTAGGCCATCAGCACGTCGGCCAGTTCGAGGAAGTCCACGGCCTTCTGGAGCGCGGCCCTGGACTCGGCCAACTGGCCCTGGGCGGCGTAGGAGCCGGAGGCCGCCGCCTGCGTGAGCGCGCCCGAGAGCGCCGCGTCGATGCGCGCGGCCGCCGGGTAGAGCGCGCGCTCGGAGTTGAACACGACGTAAGCCTGCTGGATGTCGGCGACCACGGCGTCCACGCGGTCGCCGGGGCTCAGGACGGAGCTGCCCGACAGGCTGAGGCCGGCGCCGACGGTGGCGGCCGGCGCGGTCGTGACGGTGAAGTCGTTGAACAGGTCTTGCGCGCCGCGCCGCGCCTTGGTGAGCTGCGCCCTGCTGCCGGAGGTGGGGGAGGGCGTCGGGGTGGCCGTCGGCGCGGGGGTCGGCGTGGCCGCCGGGGTCGGCGTGGCGGCGGGGGTCGGGGTGGGCGCCGGGGCGCCCGTCATCGCGGCGTTGAGCGCGTCGATGTCGCAGCCGACGGCCTTCCCGTCGCCCGCGGCGGCGGCGTACGGGCTGGCCGGTTGCAGGCGGTAGTCGCCGCCCGCGCGGTTGACGAAGAGCGCCGCGTCGAACTGCGCGGGGAAGAAGTTGTTGGGCGGGTACCAACTGTAGTTGTAGAGAACGTAGGGGCTGTCGCCGGCCAGGACGTTGCGCTCGAAGACGTAGTCGGGGAAGTAGGTCGTCAGCGTCTTGAGGCCGGGGCTCTGCCGGTCGCCCATCACGCCGTAGGCGTTGTGCGGGAGCAGGTTGTTCGTGAAGACGAAGTTCGTGACGGGGTCGCCGTACGCCTTCGTGATGTTGCCCAGATGATCGACCGTGTTGTGGTCGACGGTCACGGCCTGGACGCCGGAGCCGATCTTGAGGAAGGCGCTGTCCCCGCCCCACGCCTGGCCGTCGATGCCGTAGAAGAGGTTGTTGGCGACGGTGATGCGCCGGCCGCGGACGAGCGCGGGGTTGGCCGAGAGGTCGTCCTGGCCCGAGATGAACATCCCGGCGGCGACGTGGCGGACGACGTTGTTGGTGAACGAGACGTCCTCGACGACGGCGAACGCGCCGGGGTCTTGCGTCCGCGGCGTGAAGAGGATGGCGTAGCCCTGCTGCGCGTCGAGCCAGTTGCGCTCGAAGAGGTTGCCGTCGATGACGACGCGGCGGGCGTTCTTCAGCTCCAAAAGGTTCTTCACCGACCAGACGCCGCGCCACGCCGCCGGCTTCGAGAAGTGGTTCCGACGCACCTCGATGTCCGACGGGACGACCCCCGAGAGGGACGGCACGCCGCCGCCGAACATGAGGTTCTCCCCGGCGCCTTCGAGGTAGTTGTTGACGACGCGATAGGGGCCGGGGCCGTTCCACCCCATAATCGCCTGCGAGTCCTGGCCGGAGGCGTGGCACTCGGAGATGTAACTGTTGAGAACTTCCGTGTGGGCGCTGTTGAGCGTGACGCCGCGCTTGAGGTAGACGCCCGGCAGCCCGTGGACGTAGCAGCGGTCGAGGACGAGGTGGTGCGCCACCTCCTCCATCGTGTCCTGCGCCGCGTCGTAGCCGCCGAACGTGACCAGCTCGTAGGTGAGCCCGGCCGGGTTCCCCAGCGTGAACTCTATTCCGACGAAGCGGAAGTGGTGCGCCCCCGGCGCCGTCCGCACCGCCGGCTCCCCGCGGCCGGACGAGACGATCTTCGGCATCAGCGCCGACTCGGCGGGCGACACCCGCCGCCCCTCGGGCAGCGAGTCGAGCGCCGAGGACTGCACCGTCACCCAGCCGTCGCCCGTCTTGGGCGACAGCGTGAAGGGGCCGACGTAGGTCGCCCCGGCTTCGAGGAGGATTGTGTCGCCGGGACGCGCCTCGTCGAGCGCCTGCTGAAGGTTCGAGCCCGCGCCGACCGTGCGGGTGGCGGCGCCGGCCGTCTGCGTCGCGCCGCATACGACGGCGAAGGCGGCCAGAAGAATCAAAGTCTGAAAACGGATTTTTAAGACACGGAAGGCTAGCGACCCAGGGCTTGTTTGCGAATTCATCAGTTCGAACCTCACTTCGGTAACCGGACGAACTCAGTCGCCTGAGTCTCCTGGCTTTGCGGCCCACGCTCGCGCGTGGTGTGCCTTTGGTCGGTGGTCTCGAATCAGGCAGACGGGGGTGCTAGCGGCCCGTGGCGTGGGCGGAGGCTAAGACGTGACGGTGAGGCCGCCCGGCCTGAAGGGCAGGCCGGGGCCGGGACGGGACTTCCGTCGGGCGAACCGTGCTGTCTGGGGATAAGTGTGTAAAGGAGATGAAGACCGCAGAATCACGAAAGGAGGCGGGTGAGGGGCGTGTGATTCCGCCCGCGCCGCAGCAGTCTCGCGCGTAAGCGTAACGTGCGCGCCGCCGGGGCTGGTGGAGTGTGGCGGCTGGTTCGAGGCACGTGACGCGTCCGTCAACTGCGGAGCGGTGGCTATCTTCAGATCGCCTTCGGCAACCAGACAACCTCCGGCGGGAGCGGAACTCCGCCCCGGAGACTCACGGCTTTGCGTCCCTGCCTCGCGACAGGTTTGCCCTTATCGTGTGCAATCGTCTGCCGGAAAGAACATGCTGCGCTGACGGAATGTCGGCGGCAGCCACAGTCCGATTGAACAATAAACAACAGTGCTTGTCAACCTCTTTTTTCTGCCCGAAAAGGGGTGGTAATTGTCGCCTACGGGCGACAGGTAGGGGCGGAAGTGGAGCGGCCGAAAAGTGGCGGGTGCCGGCCGTCGCCGGGGGCGGAACGGGCGGATTTCGGGTGCGTGCGGGGGGAATTACCGGGGAACTACCTCGGCCGCGAGACGGTTCTCGGGCGCGTGGCGGGCTGCGAGGCGGCGGCTTCGAGGGCGTCGAGGTCGCAGCCGACGTCCCTGCCGTCGGTCGCGCGCGCGCGGAAGGGGCTCGAAGGGGCGAGGCGGTAGTTGCCGGCGGCGGCGCCCGCGAGTCCGGCGGCGGCGAGCGTGGGCGGGAAGAAGTTGCCGGGCGGGTAGAGGTGTGCCTCGGCGCCCGCGAAGACGTTGCCGCGGAACTGCCCGCCGGGGAAGTACGCGGCGATGGTCTTCATCCCGGGCGACTGGTTGTCGCCCATCACGCCGTAGGCGTTGTGCGCGAGCAGGTTGTTCGTGAAGACGAAGCCGAGGTTCGGGTCGCCGAACGCCTTCGTGATGTTGCCGGCGTGGAGGACGGTGTTGTGGTCGATGGTGACCTGGTCGGCGCTCTGGCCGATCTTGAGGAAGGCGCCGTCGCCCGTCCAGCGCCCGCCGTCCACGTCCTCGAAGAGGTTGTTGGCGATGCGTATGCGGCGGAGACGGTGCGCCTTGGGGTCGGCGGAGAGGTCGTCCTGTCCGGCGACGTGGAAGACGGCGGCGACGTGGCGGACGACGTTGTTGGTGAACGAGACGTCCTCGACGACGGCGGTCGCCGCGCCGCTGGTGCGGGGCGTGAGGAGGATGGCGTAGCCCTGTTGGGCGTCCGTCCAGTTGTACTCGAAGAGGTTGCCGTCGATGACGACGCGGCGGGCGTTCTTCAACTCCAAAAGGTTCTTCACCGACCAGACGCCGCGCCAGCCGGGAGGCTTGGCGAAGTGGTTGCGACGTATCTCGATGTCCGAGGGGATGACGCCGACGAGCGTGGGGAGGCCGCCGCCGAACATGAGGTTCTCGCCCGCCCCTTCGAGATAGTTGTTGACGATACGGAACGGGCCGGGGCCGTTCCAGCCCATCACCGCCTGCGCCTCCTGTCCCTTGACCTTGAAGCCGGCGACGTAGGAGTTGAGGATTGCGGCCTCGCCGCTGTTGAGCGCGACGCCGCGCTTGAGGCTCTGCGAGGGGTGCGCGTGGACGTAGCAGCGGTCGAGGACGAGGTGGTGCGGCACCTCCTCCGTCGTGTCCTGCGCGGCGTCATCGCCGCCGAGCCTCACGAGGTCGTAGACGAGGGCGTCCGGGTCTTCGGTGGTGAACTCTATTCCGACGAAGCGGAAGTGGTGTGCCCCCGGCGCCGTCCGCACCGCCGGCTCGCCCCGACCCGGCGAGACGACCTTCGGCATCCCCGGCGCGTCCGACGGCGAGACCCGCTGCCCCTCGCCCGGCAGCGAGTCGAGCGCCGACGACTGCACCGTCACCCAGCCGTCGCCCGTCTTGGGCGACAGCGTGAAGGGGCCGACGAAGGTCGCCCCGGCTTCGAGTACCAACGTGTCCCCGGGACGCGCCTGGTCAAGCGCGCGCCGCAGGTCGTCGCCGGCCTTGACCCTGATGACGCGCGGGGCGGCGGCTGAGCCGGCCGCGGGGGTCGCGCGCCGCCGCGCCACGGCGAGGCCGAGCAGGCCGGTCGCCAGCAGCGCCGCCGCGAGCGCGAGCGCGCCGTACTTTCCGCGCACGTACCGGGACGCGGCGCTTCCCTCCACAGTCTGTCTCATCGGCGGTAACGCAGGCGGTAGTAAACCAGCTTCGGGTATTCCAGGGCGACCGCGCGCCAGCCCGCGGCGCTCAGCCACCAGGAGGCGGGCGCGGGCGTCTGCGCGCCGGGCGCGGCCGGGGCCACCCCGACGCGGACGCCGCTGCCGCCGAGCACGCGCTCGAACGTCCAGAGGGCGCGCCGCGAGTGGTAGCCGGACGTGACGACGAGCAGCGAGCGCAAGCCCCGCGCCGCCGCCTGCTCGCGCAGCAGCAGAGCCTCCTCGTAGGTGCTCGCGGTCGCGCGCGGCAGCCTCTCGACGGCGGAGGCGGGGACGCCCGCCGCTCCGAGCGCCCAGGCCGAGCGCTCGACGAAGAAGGGGTTACGTTGCTGCTCCTGCGACCAGCCGCCGCGCTCGCCGTCGTCCGAGAGCAGGACGAGCGGCGCGCGGCCCTCCCTGTAGAGCGTCGCGGCGAGCGCGGCGCGCTCGGCGTAGGCCGACGAGCCGCCGAGCACGAGGATGGCGTCGGCGCGCGCCAGCGGCGCCTCGACGACGAGCCAGCGCGCCGCGCCCCACGCCAGCGGCGGCCACGACGCCGCCAGCAGCAGGAGCGCCGGGAGCGCCCGCCGCCGCCGCTTCACCAGCAGATGCCCTTGTACGTCTCGTCGCTCCTCCGCCCGTCGAAGAGGCGCACGAGGTCGATGAGCACCTGGTCGCCGCGCAGGCGCCCCTCGACCTGCCGGAACTCCTCCGACTTGTTGCCGACGACGACGACGTCCGAGGCGTCGAGCACCTCGTCCAGGCTCGGGCGCATGAGCTGCGAGATGTGCGGAATCTCCTGCTCGATGTACTGCTTGTTGGCGCCGAAGAGGCGGGCGAGCGAGACGTCGCGGTCGTAGACGGCGAGCTGGAGCCCCTTGCCGATGAGCGCCTCGATGAGCGCGACCATCGGCGACTCGCGCAGGTCGTCCGTCCCCGCCTTGAAGCTGAAGCCGAGCACGCCGACGCGCCGCTTCCCCGCCGCCAGCACCATCTCGACGGCGCGCTCGACCTG
>DASVTS010000094.1:0-40607 GCA_036387455.1 Pyrinomonadaceae bacterium
AATCGGCGCCGCGGCAGCCGGCCGCGCGCGTGCCGCCGCATCAGACGCCGCATCAGACGCCGCGGGCGGCGCCCCTTCCGCCGGCGCTCGAGCGGCACGCCGGCGCCGAGGAGGCCGCCCCGCGGCAGCCGCCCCCGCGCAGGACTTTCAATCCCCCGCCGCGCGTCGGGGGCGAGCCGGGCCCGACACTCTACCAGACCGACATGGCTAAAAAACCCGTGCGCCCGCCCTCACCGAACCCGCCCGAGCCGCGCATGACGCTGTTCGGCGAGATCACGCCGAAGGACGAGCTGAGCCTCGGCCGCCCCGGCGAGACCTTCGAAGACATCCGCACAGACATCGGCGAGTGCGTCCGCTGCCCGCTCTACCAGGGGCGTCACACCATCGTCCACACCGAGGGGCAGCCGAACGCGCGACTGATGTTCGTCGGCGAGGCGCCGGGCGCCGACGAGGACGCCTCGGGGCGCCCCTTCGTCGGGCGCGCTGGCCAACTCCTCAACAAGATAATCGAGGCCATCGGCCTCAAGCGCGACGACGTGCTCATCGGCAACGTCAACCGCTGCCGCCCGCCCGGCAACCGCACGCCGACCACCGACGAGGCGCACACCTGCAAGCCCTTCCTGCTGCGCGAAATCAACATCGCGCGCCCAGACGTGATCGTCGTCCTCGGCAACACGGCGATGAAGAACCTGCTCGACACGAAGGAGGGCATCACGCGCCTGCGCGGCCAGTTCCAGGACTACCGCGGCATCAAGGTCATGCCCACCTTCCACCCGGCTTACCTCCTGCGCGACCCCTCGAAGAAGCGCGAGGTCTGGGACGACATGAAGAAGGTGCGCGACTACCTCACCTCGACGAAGGGGCAGGGGGAAAGTTAGGCGGCGCGGCATTCCGCCGCGCGGGAAAGGCGTTCCCGCACGCCGGAATGCCGTTCTCATCGGCGGGAATGGCGTTCTCGCCCGTGGGCATGGTACTCCGACGCGTCGGCGTAGCATTCCGACGCGCGGGAATGATGTTCCCGCGTCACGGAATGCCGTTTCGGGCGGACGGAATACGATTCGGGCATCGCGCGAAGTCATGCAGGACTCACTCTTCAGCGGTCAGGCGCCGGAGCCGAAGGAGACGGTGGAGGAGGTCAACGAGGAACTCCTCCGCCGCGCGAAGAGTCTGCCGCAGTTCAAGGAGCGCATTTTCGTCTTCGGCGAGGGGAAGCGGGGCGCGAAGGCGGCGGTCGTCGGCGAATCGCCCGGCCCGCCCGACATCGAGTCGGGGCGCCCCTTCATGGGGCCGGCCGGGCTGATGCTCGAACGCATCCTCTCCAGCATCGGCCTCGCCCGCGCCGACTGCTACCTGACCAACGTCGTCAAGGTCATCAGCCAGGGCGACGAGATTACGCCCGAGTGGCTGTCGGTCTTCACGCCCTACCTCCACCGCGAGCTGGCCGCCGCGCGCCCGCGCGTCGTCATCGCCTTCGGCAACACGCC
The DNA here is from genome assembly GCA_036387455.1 of Pyrinomonadaceae bacterium. Classification (GTDB taxonomy): domain Bacteria; phylum Acidobacteriota; class Blastocatellia; order Pyrinomonadales; family Pyrinomonadaceae; genus QHXN01. Next base: position 1,485 of record DASVTS010000094.1, read on the forward strand.
GACGCGCGCCCTGCTCCGCACGAAGAAGCCCATCTCGCAGCTGCGCGGCGAGTTCCACGACTACGACGGCACGCCGCTCATGCCGACCTTCAACCCGGCCTACCTCCTGCGCGACCCGACCAAGAAGCGCGAGGTCTGGGAGGACATGAAGAAGGTGCGCGCGCACCTCGCCTCCGGCTGAGCGACCGCGAGGCGGAAGCCCGACCGCGGGGGAGGGCGCCTGCAAAGCAAAGGGGCGGCGACACGGATGTCGCCGCCCCTCCCTTTTTTGTCGGGTGGTTTATTTGAACTGGAAGTTCGCGCGGTGGTACGTGCCGTCGGTCAGTTGGATGACGAACTGCCGGCAGGTGCCCGCCCAGGACTTCTCGGTCTTCCAGACGTAGGTGTACGTGCCGCTCGCGGCGTCGTAGGAGAGGCCGCTGCCGCCCGCGGCCTGCGTCTCGTCGATGACGTTGGCGTCGCCGGACGAGCCGCACGCGATGGCGCCCGACGCCGGGCTGCCCGCGGCGAAGATGTTCAGACCCTGGTTGCCGCCGAGGCTGAACTTGACGGGGATGGACTGCCCGGCCTTCACGCTGTTGAAGGTCGGCAGGTTCGCCACCGGCGAGAAGAAGCCGGCGAAGTTGTAGACGACGTTGACCGTCCTCGTCGCCGTGCCCGTGTTGCCGGAGGCGTCCGTCGCCGAGTAGGTCAGCGTGTACGTCCCGATGACGCCCGTGTTCACGGAGCCGGACACCGAGACCGGCAGCGGGCCGCCGCACGAGTCGCTCGCGGTCGCGCCCGGGTCAACGAAGGCCGAGCCCAGCGTGACCGTCAGCGGGTCGGCCCCGTTGAGCGTGACGGCGGGCGCCGTCGTGTCGACCACGTTGACGGTGCGGGTCTTCGTGCCCGTGTTGCCCGACAGGTCCGTGGCCGTGTAGGTCAGCGTGTAGCTGCCGACCGCGTTCGCGTTGACCGAGCCGGAGGTGGTGACGGGCCGCGGGCCGTCGCACGAGTCGCTGGCCGTCGCGCCGGGGTCGCTGAACGAGGTGTGGCACTCGACCGTCATGACGGCCGCGCCGTTGAGCGTGACCACGGGGGCGGTCGCGTCGTTGACGGTGACGGTCTGCGAGCACGAGGCGGAGTTGCCCGCCGTGTCGGTGGCCGTCCAGGTGATGGTCGTCGTGCCCTTCGGGTAGGGCGCGTTCAGGGCCTGCGCGTCGCCGCGCACGCCGTTGACCGTGACGTTCGGGTCGTTGTCGCTCACCGTCGGCATCCCGACGTTGACCGCGGCGTCGCAGGAGTTCGACCCGGTGGTCGTCGTGACGTTCGGCGGGCAGTTGATGACGGGCGTCTGGTTGTCGTTGACCGTCACGTCGAAGCTGCAAGAGGCGGGCGAGCCGACGCCGTTGGTCGCCGTGCACTGCACCGTCGTCGTGCCGACGGGGAACGTGTGCGGCGAGGTGATGGTGGTCGCGCCGACCTTGCAGTTGACGGTCGGGGCCGGGGCGCCGCCGCCCGTGACCGAGAAGGCGACGGAGGCCGAGAACTGGCCCGGGTCGGTGTTGGCGGTGATGTTGGCCGGGCACGAGACGGTCGCGGGCGAGCCGACCTGCGTCACCGTCGGGTCGCCGAAGGCGCCCGTGTCCGGGTCGTCGGTCTGCACCGAGCCGCCGGTGTAACTGACCGTGCCCTGGTTCGACACCTGCGTCGCGTTGATGGAGTTGTTGATGGTCGCCTGGAACGTGATGGTGACCGACTTCCCTGCGGGGAGCGTCCCGATGCTGAGCGAGATGGTCTCGCCCGCGAAGGCCAGCGGCGCCGCCGCCGCGGGCGCGTAGGCCGCCGTCCCGGCGACCAGCTCGCGCGCCGGGCGCACGGCCGTGTCGCTCGGGCCGCCGAGGGCGACGCGGCCGGACTCCCTCACGAACGAGAGGCCGCCGAGCCGCGACTTCGAGCTGCGCCAGGCGTCGAGGCCCGGCAGCGCCTCGAAGAGGTCGTTCGAGGGCGTCCCCGACAGGTAGCCGAGGCCGCGCGCGCCGTTGACGACCGGGACGTTGAGCCCGGCGAAGTAGTCGCGGCCGGGGCTCGTGCGGAACATCGCCACCGGCGGCGCGGCGCAGGCGATGCCGAACGAAACCGCGCCCGTCACCGTCACGTTACCCGCCGGGATGCCGTTGGCCGAGGCGAGGGCGGTGGCACTCGTCTGCTCGACGTCGAGCGCGCCCGCGCTCCGGTTGAGCGCGATGCGGCCGTTGCCCGCTTCGAGGGTGTTGCCGTTGGCGTCGAGGCAGACGACGGGGGAGTTACTCGAAGCGTCGACGCGCAGCTCGGCGACGACGCCCGAGGTGGAGGTCTCGATGTCGTTACCGGTCAGGGTCGCCGCCACGCCGGCGGTGTTCTGGGAGCGGATGAAGACGCCCGGCGTGTTGAGGGCGCTGCCCGCGCCGCCGTTGCCGTTGCGCACGGTGTTGCCCGAGAAGTTCAGGTTGAGGTTCTTCGAGTTATTGTTAACGTTCTCGACGCGGACGCCGCCCACGCCGGTCCCGGCGATGCCGACGCGGCCGCCCGCGTTGCCGATGGTGTTGTTCGTAATCTTCGCGGCCACGTTGCTGCCGTTGAAGATGCTGGTCATGTTGAAGACGACGCCGTCCCTCTGGATGTTCGTCAACTGGTTGCCGTCGATGACGACGGTGCCGCTCACGTTGGTGCTGTCGTCGAGGACGATGTCAATAGCGCGGCGGCTGGTGCACGGCAGGGCGCCGCAGGAGCCCGCGGCGCTGGTGCCGATGTTCTGGATGGTGTTGTTGGTGATGCTGAGGGAGAGCGAGTTGCCCGCGTCGGTGGCGTCGCCGTTGACGTCGATGACGCCGGAGTTGTCTGACGAATGCCGCGCCACGTTGTCGAAGGTGTTGCCGCTGATGACGACGGCCGCCTTGCCGCCCTCCAGGGTCTGCGCGTGGATCGTGTTCTGCCCGTTCGTGGGCGAGGTCTGGAAGGTCGAGTTCTGCACCGTCAGGTTGACGGTGGAGGTCGAGTCCGTGTTGTCGCCGGCCCTGTGCGAGATGGCGGGGCCGAGGATGTTCTGGAAGGTCGAGGTGCCGTTGACGACGAGTGACATGTCGGCGTTGTCGCGCCCGGAGATGGTGATGCCGCTGCCGCCGGCCGCCGTCGAGTTGGAGAACGTGCCCGCGCTGACGGTCATGGTCATGGCGGCCGGCGCGTTGTTGATGAGGCGCAGGCCGTCGCGCCCCGCGGCGTTGAAGGCCGAGACGTTGACGCTCGTCAGGCTGTTCGAGCCCGAGAGGTTGATGGCCTGGATGCCGTGGCCGCCCGTGCCGCTCGCGCCGGAGGCGGACACGCCCGGCGAGTTGATGGCGACGCCGGTCAGCGAGACGTTCGAGGAGTTGCGCGCGTCGATGCAGTCGTTGTCGCAGTTCGAGATGACGCCGCCGTTGACGGTGAAGCTGCCCGTGTTGTCCTTGAGGAAGATGGCGTCGCCGTTGCCGTCGTTGTCGGGGATTAAGTCCGAGTTGGCGTCATTCTGCGCCGTGGTCAGCTTGGTGTTGCTGATGGTGGTGCTGGCGAAGGTGACGGCGCCGGCCGAGTTCCGCAGGTTGATGCCGTAGCCGCCCGAGGAGTTCGGGTTCGGGATGGACGTCGCGCCGAAGGCGAGCGTGCCGTCCACGTTGTCGAGCTCGATGCCGGTGTTGCTGCGGTTGAGGATGTCGGTCTGCCCGAAGGTCAGGGAGCCCGAGCCGACGTTGCTGAGCAGGATTCCGACGCCGGCCGCGCCGTTGACGCTCGTCGCGCCGGCCGAGAAGTTCGAGCCGACGGCGACGTTCGTCAGGCTGACGCCGGCCCCGCCGCTGTTGAGCGAGGAGAGGCCGTCGAAGGAGGCGAGGAGCTTGCCGTTGTCGAGGTTGAGCGCCTGGCCGGTCGCACTGACGGTCGTCTCGGCGACGGCGAGCGTGCCGTAGTTGGAGCCGGAGACGCCCGTCCCGCCGGTGTTCTGGATGGTGACGCCGCGGATGAGGTTGTTGGTGGCGAGGCCGATGCCGCTCGCGCCGCCGATGACGGGGTTCGCGCCGCCGGTCGCGGGCAGGGGCGCGCTGTAGGAGGGCGGCGTCAGACCCGTGACGGCCGCCAGCGAGGCGGACGAGCCCGCGCCGATGAGCGCCTGGCCCGACTGGAGCGCGAGGCCGCCCGTGTAGGGGCCGCTGTAGAGGAAGATGTTGTCGCCCTGGTCGTCGGCCGCGACGGCGTCGTAGCCGCCGGGGCCGGTCAGCGCGTTGAAGGGCGAGGTCAGACGGCCGTCGCCGCCCGTGCCCGCGGCCGAGTTCACGAACCAGATCATGCCCGCGACGTTGACGGTGGCGGTCGCCGAGGCCGGGGCGCTGTCGCCGTCGGTGACGGTGTAGGTGAAGGTGTCGGTGCCCTCGAAGCCCGGGGGCGGGTTGTAGGAGAAGCTGCCGTCGGGGTTGACGGTGACGTTGCCGCCCGCGGCGCTCGTCGCCGGGCCGCTCGCCGTCAGCGTGTCGCCGTCCGGGTCGGAGTCGTTGCCGGTCAGGTCGTTGGCGCCCGACGGGACGTTAATCTGCACGTTGCCGACGGCCGTGTAGGTGTCGTTGACGGCCACGGGCGTCGTCGTGACGGAGCCGGGGACGAGGCTCGTGTTGGCGTCGAGCGTGTCGGTGAAGGTGACGCCGGCGGCGTCGGTGCCGCTGTTGGTAATCTGGACGGTGTAAGTAATGGTGTCGCCCGGCAGCGCCTTGCCGTCGTTGTCGGGGTCGGGGAAGGCGTCCGCCTTCGTCGCCGAGATGGAGGGCGCGAAGACGAGTGCGGCCGCGGCACGCGCGGCGGCGCGGGGGCCGGCCGCGGCGGCGGGCGCCGCAGCCCCCGCGCTGAAGGTCGCGGGCACGAGGGGCGTCAGGAGCGAACAGGTGATGGCGATTGAAAGAAATGTGGCGAGGCGTGACTTCCGGGGGAAAGCTATTCTGAAGGCTTTCGGTATCATGGATTTCTCCTAGAGGGGTTGGTGGATAGGGGTTCCCTCACGAACCAGGGCGTGTCGGAGGGGGAATGGGACAGCGTTGATTCAAGAAATCTACCTGCGGGAGTGGACTGCTGTGTAGCGGCCTCGTAGCGAGGGCCAGGGCAATGAACGTCGTTGTGGCCGAGAGAATGTATACCGTATAGGCCCAACGGTCAATGTCAGACGGGGTAGGAGGGCCGCCGGGGCGCGGCGCGGCCGGGTGACGCCGCCGCGCTTCAACTTTTCCGCGTTTCACGTTAACGTAAACCCGCGGCGCGATGCCGCCCAGCTTCCCCGCCGATGCCCACGACCAGCGAACGAATTCTGACGGACGCGACGGCCACGGCGCCCCCGCTCTACGCGGAGGTCGCGCTGCCCCTGCGCCTCTCGCAGACCTTCACCTACAGGCTCCCGCTCACGCTCTCGGCGGACGCGCGCGTCGGGGCGCGCGTGCTCGTCCCCTTCGGCCGCCAGCTCGCCACCGGCTACGTCGTCGCCCTCCACGAAGCGCTCGACCCGGCGCTCGGGCTCGAAGAGTCGGGGATTAAGGAGGCCGAGGAGCTGCTCGACGCCGAGCCGCTGCTGACGCCCGAGGTGCTGGAGATTACGCGCTGGATCAGCGACTACTACGCCGCGCCGTGGGGCGAGGTGCTGAAGGCGGCGCTGCCGGCGGGCCTGAACGCGGGCGTCGACCAAGTCGTCTCGGTCACGCCGGAGGGGCGCGACGAGCTGGCGCGTCTGCCCGAGCGCCGCGCCTCGACCCCGCGCGCGCGGCTGCTGCAAATGGCCGCGGCCGACGGCTCGGTCACGCTGCGCGAGGCGGCGCGCGAGCTGGGGCAGGCGCGCGCCTCGAAGGCGGCGCGCGAGCTGACGCGCTCGGGCTGGGTCACCGTCGCGCACAGGCAGAGGGGCGCGCAGACGCGGGCGAAGAGGCGCAAGGCCGTGCGTCTGCTCCGCGCGGACGGCGCGCCGGGCGCCGGCGCGAACGGCGCGCGCGAGTTGACGCCCTCGCAGCGAAAGGTCTTGGAGGCGCTGGCGGGCGCGGGCGGCGAGATGCTCTTCGCGGAGCTGCTGGAAGCGGCCTCGGCCGGCGCCTCGACCATCCAGACGCTTGAGCGGCGCGGCCTGCTCGAAGTCTTCGTACGCGAGGTGAGGCGCGACCCTCTGGCCGGCGCGCGGCTGCCCGAGAGGGACGAGCTGCGACTGACGGAGGAGCAGGCGTCCGCGCTCGTCGAGATTAACGAGGCGCAGGAGAAGGGCGGCTACCGCGCCTTCCTCCTCCACGGCGTCACGGGCAGCGGCAAAACCGAAATCTACATCCGCGCCATGCGCGAGGCCCTGCGCCGCGGCCGGACGGCCATGATGCTCGTCCCCGAGATAGCCCTGACGCCCGTCTTCTCGCGCCGCCTGCGCGCGCACTTCGGCGACGCCGTCGCCATCTTCCACTCGTCGCTCACGGCGGGCGAGCGCTTCGACGAGTGGGGGCGCCTGAAGCGCGGCGAGGCGCGCGTCGTCATCGGCACGCGCTCCGCCGTCTTCGCCCCCGTCCGCGACCTCGGCGTCATCGTCGTGGACGAGGAGCACGAGGGCTCCTACCGCCAGCAGGAGTCGCCCTACTACAACGGGCGAGACACGGCGGTGGTGCGCGCGCACAAGGAGCGCGCCGTCGTCGTCCTCGGCTCGGCCACGCCCTCGCTGGAGTCCTTCCAGAACGCGCGGCTGGGGAAGTACCGCTACCTCCAACTGCCTTCGCGCATCGCCGGCCGCGCCATGGCCCGCGCGGAGCTGGTGGACATGCGCGACGTCTTCCGGCAGGGCGGCAAGCCCGCCGTCTTCGCGCCCGCGCTGCTCGAAGCCATCGAGGAGACGCACGCGCGCGGCGAGCAGTCCATCGTGCTCCTCAACCGCCGCGGCTATTCGAGCTTCGTCCTCTGCCGCTCGTGCGGCGAGCGCATCAACTGCGAGAACTGCGACGTCACGCTCACCTACCACCGCAGCCAGCGCAGCCTCGTCTGCCACTACTGCAACCTGCGCCAGCGCACGCCCGACGCCTGCCCGGCCTGCAAGGGCCCGTTCATGTTCTTCATCGGCGAGGGCACCGAGCAGATAGAGGAGATTCTACAGACGCGCTTCCCCTCCCTGCGCATCGCGCGGCTCGACCGCGACACCACGGCCCGGCGCTCGACCTACGAGCAGGCGATTTTGCGCTTCGGCGCGGGCGAGCTGGACATGCTCGTCGGGACGCAGATGATCGCCAAGGGGCACGACTTCCCGAACGTGACGCTCGTCTGCGTCGTCTCCGTGGACGCCGGGCTCGCCATGCCCGACTTCCGCTCGGCCGAGCGCACCTTCCAGCTCATCACGCAGGTGGCGGGGCGCGCCGGGCGCGGCGACCTGCCCGGCCGCGTGCTGATTCAGACCTACCACCCGCACCACTACGCGCTGCGCCACGCCTGCGCGCAGGACTACGAGGGCTTCTTCGGCGAGGAGATCAACTACCGCCGGAACCTGAGCTACCCGCCCTTCGTCGCGCTCGCCTCGCTGCTCGTCCGCGGCGACGACCTGACGCGCGTGCAGGCGACCGCCGACATCCTCCGCGGCGCGCTCGACCGCGCCAACGCCGACCGCGCCGTCCGCGTCCTCGGCCCCGCGCCCGCCCCGCTCGCGCGCCTGCGCGGCGAGCACCGCGTCCAACTCCTCCTCAAGTCGCGCAGCCGCCCACGCCTCCGCACGCTCGTCGAGATGGCGCTCGGCGAGGCCGCCGACACCCCCGGCTGCGACGCCGGCTCCATCAACGTCGAGATTGACCCCGTCAACCTCATGTGAGCCCCGCGCCTTTTTGAACTTCCGACTTCCCCTGTGCGATAACTCTCCGCATGAAACTGAGCGAGCTTGCGCGCCTGACGGGCGCGCGCGTCGAAGAGAGGTTCGGGGACGTCGAGGTCACGGGCGCCGCCGGGCTCGACGAGGCCGAGGCCGGACAGGTCGCCTTCCTCGCCAACCCGCGCTACACGCCGCGCGTGCAGACGACGCGCGCCTCGGCCGTCTACCTCGCCGAGGGCGTCGAGCACGGCCGCGAGGAGGTCGCGCCCCTCTACGCGCGCGACCCCTACCTCGCCTACACGCGCGCGCTCCGCCTCTTCAACCCGGAGCCCGAGTTCGAGCCGGGAGTCCACCCGTCGGCCGTCGTCGACCCGACCGCGCGGCTCGGCGAAGGCGTCGCCGTCGGCGCCTGCTCCGTCATCGGGCGCGGCGCGGTCCTCGGGGACGGCGTGCGCGTCTTCCCGAACGTCACCGTCTACGACGGCGTCTCAATCGGCGAGGGCTCGGTCATCCACTCGGGCGTCGCGCTCCGCGAGGGCACGCGGGTCGGCGCGCGCGTCCGCATCCACAACAATGCCGTCATCGGCTCGGACGGGTTCGGCTACGCGAAGGACGAGGAGGGGCGCTGGCTGAAGATTCCGCAGACGGGCCGCGTCGTCCTGGAAGACGACGTGGAGATAGGCGCGGGCACGACCATCGACTGCGCCTCGGTCGGCGAGACGCGCATCGCGCGCGGCGCCAAGATAGACAACCTCGTCCAGATAGGCCACTCCTGCGCGGTCGGCGAGGACGCGCTCGTCTGCGCTCAAGTGGGACTGGCCGGCAGCTCGCGCGTCGGCCGGCGCGTCATCCTCGCGGGCCAGGTCGGCGTCGCCGGCCACCTCGAAATCGGCGACGACGTCGTGCTGACCGCCAAGAGCGCCACCAGCCACAACGTCCCCGCCGGCAAAGTGCTCTCGGGCATCCCGGCCTTCGACAACCGCGAATGGCTCCGCTCGACCGCAGCCTTCCGCCGCCTCGGCGAGATGCAGCGCACCGTCCGCACGCTCGAAGCGCGCCTCGCCGCGCTCGAAAAGGGCTCTGCCGACTCTTAGGCCGGTCGCCGCGCCTCTACCACGAGGGCGTCAACGCTCCCGCGAAATCTTCTTGACAGAGAGAGGGCTCTTGCGGATAATAGAAATTGAAATCCGATTTCAACACGTTGAAGTCTGACTTCAAGAAATATTTCCCCCGAGGAGTTGTTCAAAGTTATGTGGTCGAGCAGCACGGCTTCGGAGCGTTCCACGGAACATGCCGGTCAGCGGCAGAAGGTCGAAGTCTCGTTCGAGCAACAGGATGGCGGCGTCGCTCTGAAATACCTGACCTGGGCGGACGGCCTCGGCTGGTGTTGTCAGAAGACGATACGAGTGGAAGAAGAGCATCTTGACGAGTTGCACCGCGCCATCACCGTCGCCCGCCACAGGGCGCGGCGCCGGCGCGCGGAGGCCGGCGAGGCGACGACGCCCGCGCAGGTCATACAGCTCCCTTCCCTCTCATAACTCTCCGCCAAAAAAAATAAGGCGGCCGTCGCGCGTTTGAGCCGCGACGGCCGCCTTCTCTTTTACTTTCTAGCGTTTAGCTCACCTGCTTGAGTGTAATCCTCTCGCGCGTGACGTTGGCCTTACGCTCGTTCGTCAGCTTCTCGAACTCCTCGATGTGTTTCTGCTCGGACGCGATGCGCTCTTCGAGCAGGAAGCGCGTTGCCAGTTCCGCGTCGGTGCAGGCACGCCAGGCGGCCACGTAAGCCTCCATCGCCGCGCGCTCGAGTTCGAGGTCTTGCCTGAGCATTTCGCCGAGGTCGGTTGACTGGCGAATCTCGCCCGGCTCGACCGTGGGCAGGCCGCCGAGCGCAACCACTTTATCCCCAAGCATTTCCGCGTGTTCGCGCGACTCCTCGCTCAAATCCCGGAAGAACCCGCGAAAAACCTCGCGCTCCGGCCCCGTCACAAGAAAACTGTGGTGCATGTACTGAATCACGCCGGCCAGCTCAAGTCCCAGCGCGCGGTTTAGACTGTTAATCAACTCTTCGTTCGCCATCTACGTCTCCTCGAAAATTCTGACCGTCAAATCTGAGGGGTGGAAACTGCGCTGATGATAGTCATCGAGAGGAGGTCTGTCAACGTATTTGTTGCAAACAAAGGAGTTGGCAATGACATTCATTTTCAACTTGTGCAAAGCCGGGGTGACGGGCTCGGACTCAGGTCACGGCGCCGCCGTCCACGATGACCACCTCGCCGTTCATGAAGCTGTTGCGGTCGCTGACGAGAAAGGCGGCGATTTCGGCCAGCTCGTCGGGGCGCCCCATGCGCCCGGCGGCGGCCCAGAATTTGTGCATCTCGATGAGGCGTTCGGGGAGTTCGTGCGCCAGCTCGGTGTCGAAGATGCCGGCGGCGATGGCGTTGACGGCGACCCCGAAGTTGGCCGCCTCGCGCGCGAGGCACTTGGTGAAGCCGATGACGGCGGCCTTCGAGGTGGCGTAGTGGACGGCCGTCGGGAGCGCGCGGATGGCGCCGATGGAGGTGATGTTGAGGATGGCGCCCTTCCGCTGCCGTATCATCTGCTTGTAGACGGGTTTGGTGACGGCGAAGAGGCTGTTGACGTTCGTGTCGATGACCATGTCCCAGGCCCGGTCGGTCGTGGTGGCGAAGTTGTCGCCGCGGTTGATGGCCGCGTTGTTGACGAGGACGTCAATCCCGCCCCAGTCCTTCACCAGCTCCCTCGTCATGTGCTTGAGGGCGACGCGGTCGGTGACCGAGATTTTGAAGGCGCGCGCGCGGCGGCCGTGCGCCTCGATTTTCGCCGTGGTCTCCACGGCCAGGTCGTCGCGCGAGTGGTAGTTGAAGGCCACGTCCGCGCCCTCGCGCGCGAAGACCTCGCAGAGGGCGGCGCCGAGGCCCCGCGTCCCGCCGGTCACGAACGCACGCTTCCCTTCCAGAAGAAGACTCAAGGCGACAGTCTCCAGTTCGACGCACACGCGCGCGGGCTCTGACCGAAGGCGCGCGGGTTTAAATGACTTGTAGAGCGAATTCGATTAAAGCTTAAAGGCGCGGGGCGCGTCAACTTGCGGGGTCAGGCGGGGCGTACTTCCAGAGGGGCCGGCTCCTCTTCGGCGAGGGGCGGGGCGGGCAGCAGCGCCGTGATCTCCTCGACGATGCGGCGGGTCGCGTTCGGCAGCGCCAGCCCGGCGGTCGCGGCGCGCAGGGACGCGTAGTAGCGCGAGTCCTCGACCATCCGGCGCACCTCGGGGACGATGTCTGCGGCGCGCTTGAGGAGGACGCCCGCGCCGCGGCGCGTGAGCATCGCTCCCGCGCCCGACTCCTGCGGCATGGGCGGCGTGGTCGCGTCGGCGATGATGGGGACGCGGCAGGCGAGCGCCTCGAAGGTGGTCAGGCCGCCCAGCTTCGAGACCATCACGTTCGCGGCCTGCATCAGCTTCTCGACCTGCTCGGAGTAGCCGATGACCTTGACGGGGAACTTCGCCCCGGCGGCGAGCGACTCGGCCTCGCTCCGCAGCTCCTCGTTGCGGCCGGCGAGGAAGATGGCCTGCACGTCCAGCTCGCCGCGCACCAGCTCGCGGAAGATTTGCGGGATGTTGCCGCCGCCGACCCAGCCGGCGTTGACGAAGACGGTGAACTTCTGCGGGTCGAGCCCCAGCTCGCGCCGCGCGGCCTGCGCCGAGCGCTCGTCCGGCAGCTCGAACTTCGGGTGGACGGGCATCCCCGAGACCTTGATGCGCTCGGGGCGGATGCCGTAGTCGAGGAGCTGCTGCCGCGCCTCGTCGCTCGCCACGAGGTAGAGCGTCACGTCGTCGCAGGCCCAGCCCTTCCAGAAGCCGTAGCAGGGGTCGGTGACGACGGTGACGAGCGGGATTTTGTCCGCCAGCCCCAGCTCCTTGAGCACGCGCGCGAAGGCGTGCTGCGTGAGCGGGTGGACGCTGACGACGGCGTGCGGGCACCACTGCTCGAAGAGGTCGCGGATGTAGGAGAGCGAGCGCCGGTAGAGCGGGCCGCGCGACTCGGGGCGGAAGCGGTTGATGAACCAGTAGACGTACTTCATCCAGTGCTGCCGGTGGCGCAGCACCCAGTTGTAGCAGCCGACCATCCGCGCCGAGAGGCGGTGCGAATCCTCGACGGCGCGCACGACGCGCACGGCGTAGGAGTCGCCGCCCCAGAACTTCTGCACGCCCGCGACGATGGCCGCGGCGGCGGACTTGTGACCGCCGCCGGTGTCCGACGAGATGATGAGAATTTTGGGGATGTTGGGCCGAGACATCTCGCCGCCGGTCTCCCTCAAGCCTTGACCGCCAGTCCCCCGGCCTGCCCTTCCTTGCGCGCCAGCTCGCGGCCCGACTTCTTCATCTCCCGTTCGAGGCGCTTGATCTGAATCAGGTGCTTCGGGTTGAAGGGGAGCGAAGGGTAGTAGCTGTTCGACTCGTGCGTGCAGAAGCAGCCGGCCGCGGCCTCCTTGCGCCGCGCCTTCATCGCCTCCCCGCGCCAGAGCGACTGGAAGTTCCAGTCGTGCTCGCGCAGGTTCCCGACCGCCGACTTGTTCTCGCAGGAGGAGACGGTGCCCTCGTCGTAGATGACGGCGCCGGCCGTGCCCGCGTAGCAGGTCATCTGCGCCTTCTGCTCGCGCTGGGCGCGGTCGATGAGGCCGTGCATGTAGATGTCGATGGCGGCCTTGAAGTAGCCGGCCTCGCCGCCGTAGCTGTTCTTGATGGCGGCGTGGCGCGAGTCGTCGTCGATCATCCGCGCGAGTTTGGCGTAGCGCTCGTGGTCGATGTCGAGCTCGACGGGGTCGGCCGAGGGCGGGCGGATGTAGTTGAAGTTGACCTTGTCGGGCTTCAGCTCGTACTTCAGGAAGTCGTACCACTCGAAGATGGTGTCCTGGTTCGAGTGCATGAAGCAGGTGCAGGTCTGGATGTCGAGGCGCGGGCGCTCGCGCTTGATGGCCTGGAGCTGGCGCGCGGTGTCGATGGCGATGTCCCACGAGCCGGGCTTCTGCCGAATCTTCTCGTGCTGCGCCTTGAGGCCGTCGATGCCGAGGGCGACCGTGACGTTGAGGTTCGGGCACTCCTCAAGGATGCGGCTGACGTCCGGGATGATGCGCTTCTGAATCTGCCCGTTCGACATCAGGTAGACGGATTCGAGCTTGTTGTTCTCGTAGAACGACCGGACGATTTCGGGCAAATCCTTGCGCGTGAACGGCTCGCCCCCGGCGAGGACGAGCACGCCGAGGTTCCCGCCCAAAGTCTGCGCGATGCGCTCTATCTCGTGCGTCTTCATCTGCAACTTCTTGCGGGGCCGGTCGTCGAGCTCGTCCGTGAAGAAGCAGTGCGTGCAGCGCATGTCGCACACCGAGGTCACGAGGATGTTCAGCAGCACGGGCGCGAACGGCTGGCCGACGGCCAGCCTGGCGTAGCGTTTTAAGAGTTCTTTCGTCGTAAAGTCCATAAGAAGCCTTCAAACCCGACGGCGCGCACGCCCCTCTGGCGGCCGCGCCCTGATTCCCGAGGGAGAGAATCAATGTTTACAGATACGGTATTTCCACACCCCTGTCAACGCGCCGCGCCGACGAAATGGGCCCGCCCGGCATTAGATGCGGGCGGGCCCACTCGCGTGCCCGAAATTATTCGCCGGCTCAGGCGTCGAGGGTGGCGCTCCTGCCGGTCACGGCCGGGCCGCAGGGCGCGTCGTCCGACGAAGGCAGGGCGGGCAACCCGGCGTCGGAGAGGCCGAACAGTTGGTCGAGCCGGTCGACGAAACTGGAGCTGCACAGGCCGGCTGAGGGGGTGGGGATCGCGCTGGGGCCGCCCCCCCCGGTGCCCTGCTCCAACAGTATTTTCTTCCTCCCGGCGGGCGGCTTGAGCGCCGCGTAGTAGAGCGGGAAGTCGTTGAAGCCGGGGCCGCACCGCGGGCAACTGTTGTCAACGAAGACGAGGTACTTTTTATTCGCCGAGGGCTTCAGCCTGATTTTCCTGACGCCGTTGATTCTGAGCGTCACGTGGCCGGGGAGCCAGCCGCTTTTGAGGTAGATGTTGGCGCCGACGACGCGCGCGATGGGGCCGAGGGGGCACGTCTCGGCCGAACCCTCCTCCCGGGCGCGGAACGGCCTGGACGTCCGGCACAGGGTGTAAAACAACGCGTCCGAGACGCGAAGGCGCGGCCCGAACGCCGTTTGAACCTTCCCCGTCAACTCGCCGTCGTAGAAGCAAGAGCCTTCGAGGTCGGGGACGTGCCTGAAGTCGTTCGGGTGCGCGTTCGGCTGGCCGTCGGGCTGGAAGAACGTGACGCCCCGCGCGCGCGGGCGGAAGGCGTCTACGGCCACCGTGTCGGTGTGCCCGCGGCCGGTGTCGCTCAGCGTGAAGACGCGCACGGGGGTGATCTGCCCGAGGTTGGGGTTCGCCGGCGGGTCGAACTGCGGCGACACTTCCATCACGAAGACGCGCAGGTCGTGTGCGCCGGGGTCCGTGTTGACTACCCCGACCTCGCAGAAGCCGTTCTGGTGGTGGCAGAGGCACATCAGCCCGTGGAACGCCAGGACGACGCCCGCGCCGGCGCCGATGTCGCGGGACGGGGTCAGGCGGGACGGCCTCGCGGCCGGCTCCCGGTTGCCTTGCGGGTATGACATCACTTTCCTCCTTCGCCTTTCAGAAGTCGGCCGAGCCGCCGATGAGCGTGAAGGCGGCCCAGTGTCGGGGCTGGCGGTTGACGAGGTCGGGGCCGTTGAGCATGTCGAGCTGCGCGCGGCGGAAGGCTTCGGCCGTGGGGAGCCCTCCGAGCCTGCGGTGGCGGTGGAAGCTGACCATGAGGTCGGCCGTCGGGGCGGACTCGACCGGCCAGCGGCTGGCGACGACGAGCGGCGCGCCGGCGGCGATGAAAGGGCGGGCGATGCCGTCGGCGCCCTCGCCGCGGTAGAGGCGCTCGCCGTTCGTCCGGCAGGCCGAGAGCACGACGAGGCGGGCGCGCGGCAGCTTCATCCGGTAGACCTCCAGCGCCTGAAGCTCGCCGTCGTCGGCGCCCCCCCGCCCCTTCGGCGCGAGCAGCAGGCGCGAGAGCAGGGGCCACCTTTCGTCAGCGACGTAGTGCGAGGCGAGATGTATCACGTCGGCGTCGCGCATGGCCCGCGTGACCTCCTCCTCGCCCGCCTCGCCCCCCGTGAGCGGGCGCGCGCCGTAGAGCGCGGCGACCTCGCCCGCCTCCCTCCCGGCCGAGGGGAGCGCCGGCAGGTCGCGGAACTTGTCGCGGTCGAACCGTGGGTCGCCGACGCTCAAGAGCGTCTCGGCGCGTGCGCCCGCGCGCCCGCGCGCCGCCTCGCTCGCCACGACGAAGACGCTCGCGCTCGGCGAGTCGAGCAGCGTGCGCTCCTCGAAGAGGTGGCGGCCCGACGCGGGCGAGACGAGCGAGGCGAAGGGCAGGAGGTGCAGCCTCTTGTCGGCGACGATGCAGAGCCGCCCGCCCGCGTCGAGCGACGGCTCCAGCGGGGCGATGAGGACGGCGTAAAGCTCCTTCGCCGCGGAGGCGCGCCGGCCGTCGTCCTCGCCCTCGCCGCGGCTGACCATCCCGACGTAGGCGTCCACCTTCGCGTCCAGCTCGGCGCGCCCGAGGCCCAGGGAACGCGACTCCAACTCCCTGCCCCGCGAGACGAGCCACACGAGCAGCCTGTCTTCGAGGACGTGGTAGAGCAGTATCTGCGCGCGCTCCGGCATCCGCCGCCGAATCTCCTCGAAGCCGAGCGCCTCGGTCGTCAGCGCCGGCCGGAGGTCGGGGCCGGCCGGCCCGCCGGCCTCCTCCGCGTTCGAGCGCATCAGGTCGAGGAGCGTGCGCGCGTGCGACCCTTCGGCGAGGTCGAAGGCGGCGCGCGGGTCGCCCCGGCGCGTGTAGGCGAACTCGGCCGCCGCGTCGTAGACGTTCTGGCTGGCGTCGAAGAAGCTGTCGCGGTTCTGCACCTCGCGGAGGTTGCGCCGGTACTCCCCGAGGCGCGCGAGCAGCGCCTCAATCTCGCGCCCGGCCGCCTCGTCGTCGCCCAGCGCGCGGTAGGAGAGGAGCTTGCCCCTGCGCGCCTCAAGGTCGTAGACCTTCAGCCCGAGGCCGGCGTAGAGCGCGAGCGACTGGTCGTAGCTCTCAAGGGCGCGCGCGTGGTCGCCCGCCTGCCGGTAGACGTGGCCGAGGTGGCGCAGCGCGTTGGCGACGATGTTGTCGCGGCTCTTCACGCCGGCGACGTGACGGCCCTGCTCGACCGCGAGGTCGGCGTAGCGGACGGCCGCGGCCGTGTCGCGCAACTTCAGGTGCACCTGACTGAGCCGCGCGTAGGAGCGCTCGACGATGACGGGCCACTTCGAGAGGAGCGCCAGCCGGAGCGCCTCGCCCTCGTAGGCGAGCGCCGCGCCGCCGAGGTCCAGCTCGGAGTAGTTGAGCCCGGCCTCCGCGTAGAAGTTCCAGAGGAGCTTGGGGTCGGACGAGACCTCAAGCGCGAGGTCTATCCCGCGCCGGCTCCACGCCAGCGACTCGCGGTAACGCCGCGCCTGCCTGTCCAGCCCGGTGTAAGACTGGAAGCACCTCACGATGTTTTCGCCGTAGCCGATGCTCTCCGAAAGCCCCAGCGCGCGGTCGGCGTACTCGCGCGCGCGCGTCGGCTCGGCGAGGCTCGTGTTCGCGTCGCAGAGCGCCTGAAGCGCCTGCGCGCGCAGCGCGGCGTAGCCGCGCTCCTCCGAAGTCTCGGCCAGCCGCTCGAACGTCGCCGCGGCCTTCTCGGCTTCGGGGATGCGCAGGCGGCAGACGCCCTCCCACTGCTCCGCGAGCAGAGCCTCGCAGGCGTCGCCGCCGCCCCCGAACTCACGCCGCGCGTCGGCCGAGACTTCGGCCGCCTTCTCGAACTCCGCGCGGTCGAAGAGCGCGGCGGCCTCGCGCATGAGGGCGCGCCCGCGCGCGGCGGCGGCGAGTTGCGGCGCGCCCGCGCCGCGGTAGAAGCGCGCCAGCTCCGCGGTGAAGCGGTCGCCGGTCTTCCGCTCCTCGACCTCGCCGGCGAAGGAGAGCATGTCTAACGATTCGCGCGAACCGCCCCCGGCCGCGCCCCGCTCGAAGTAGGCGTCGAGAATCCTTTCGACGACCTTGTTGCCCGCGCGGCTGCGGCTCAGGCCCAGCGGCGCCCACGCGCGCTCGGCGTCGCGGGCGCGGAAGGCGTCCGTGAACACGCCGAACCTCCCCTCCCGCTCGACCTCGCCGCGCCTCTGCCGTTCTTCCAGACGCGACAACCTCTGGCGCGCCTCCGCGGCCCAGGGCGAAGCCGCGTCGGCGTCCTGCTCAAGGTAGGCGCGCCACGCCGCCGCGGCGTCGGCGTCGAGCCGCATGTACTCAAGTGCGAGCGCGCGGTTGAAGAGCGCGTCCTTCAGCGCGGGGTCGAGTTTGAGGGCGGCGTCGAAGCGTTCGAGGGCGCGCGCGAAGTCCACGTCGGCCGGCCCGCCGTCGCCGCGCGCCTGCGCGTCCTTCCCGCGTTCGAGCAGCGCCGCGCCGAGGTCGCTCTGAAGCCGCGCGTCGCCGGGCGCCTCCGCGGCGGCCACTTCGAGGTGGCGGATGGCGTCGTCGAACTTCCGCTCGTAGAGGTAGAGGCGGCCGAGCGCGTGCCGGGTGTCGGGGCCGGGGCGTTCGTGCAGCGCGTCGCCCAGAAGTCTCTCGGCGCGGCGCCTTGCGTCGGGGTCGGCGGGCCCGCCCCCGGCGCCGCGCGTCTCGGCCAGACGCCCGTAGCCCAGCCCCGAGACGCGCGGCTCGACCGGGCGCACGTCGCCGTAAGCGGCACGCAGCGCGGCCAGCCCCTCGGACAAATCGGGGCGGCGGAAGAAGACGCGCCAGACCAGCAGGGCGGCGGCGAGCACGACGACGGCGAGCGCGGCCGCCGTGACGTACCGTGGGACCTGCGGCCAGCGCAGCCACGCGAAACGCCGCGGCGCGGGCGCCTGCGTGCGGGCCGGCGCGGACGTGACCTCGACTTCGGGCGCCGGCGTGAGGCGGCGGTTGAAGACCCGCGCGAAGGCGAGCTTTTCCAGCCGCTCGGGGGTGCTGAGGAAGTGGCGCTCGAAGCTCGCGCGCTCGCCCGCGCCGAGCGCGCCGCGGACGTAGTCGTCAATCAGGTCGTCCTCGGCCTCCTCCAGCTCGGCCCAGAAGTCGGGGTCGAGCAGCAGGCGCTCCTCGACCCTGCGCCCCGGCTCCTCGCCTTCGAGTTCGCCGAGGAGGTACTTTCTGACCGCGCTCTCCTCGAAATGCTGGGTCATAGCTGCCGGGTAGTCCGAGCCCGTGACCCCGCCGCGGGGCCTTCTACTGACGTTATGGCCGGGAGCGCGAAGACGTTTTCAGCCGGCCGCGGCGGCCCGCGCCACGCAGTCGGCCACGCAGCGGCGCAGCGACGCGCGCAGGTTGCACGCCCTTATCCTGAGCGCGTTCATCCCGATGCCCAGCCGGCGCGCGACCTCCTGCCGGTGCTCGATGCGCGCCCGCCCGCTGTCGCGGTAATACTCGACGACGAGGCCGCGCCCCTCCGGCGGCAGTCGCTCCAGACAACCGTCGAGGCAGGCCAGCCTGACCTCGTCGTGCCCGGCCGCCTCGGGGGGCGGCTCGGGCGCGGCGCGGCGCTTCTCGCGCAGCCACTCCTGGTAGACGTACTTCCCGACGGCGTAGATGTAGAGCGCCGGGTCGTCCCCGGGGCCGTACTCGGCGACGACCTTCTCGGACTTGGAGGCGACGCGGTCGAGGGTCTTCCCGGCGAGGTCTTCGGCCTCGTAACAGCCGCGGCAGGCGAACATCTTGACGAGGCCGCGGCGGATGGCCTCGTACCTCTCGCCCGCCGCCTCGCGGTCGGGGTCGAGCCACGCGAGGAGCCGGTTGAAATTCTCCTCTTCGTTTGTCCCGTTTTCGCTCATCCGGTTGGGGCTTTGCGGGCGTCGCACGCGCGCCGGGCCGTGAAGGGGGCGCGGCCCCCTGTCTTCAGTGGTTAGGGCTCGCCGGCGGCCTGAGGCGCGAGTGGTGAGACTCTTCAGAACTCAAAAGTCGTGCGGAGATTACGCCGCACCCGGGGGCGGCGTCAACCGGAATCCGGCCGCTCCGCGGCGCGCGCCGCGGGCAAATGTTTTCCCCACCCAGGACATAGACGGGTGAAGGGTTTTTAAGGTAACAAGTCTCCGGGCCGCGCCCACGCCGGGCCGCGCGGCCGTCCCACCGCACCGCTTTTTAAGGAAGGAGGGTCTGTGATGTACGAGAAAGAAAGAACCCGCCCGTCGCAGGGGCGCGCGTCCCGCGAACGGGGTTTCGTCGTCTGGCCGGGGAGCCGGCAGGGTCGGCCGCGGCGTGAGCCGACCGTGAGGGTCGTCTTCCACGGCCTGCTCTGCCTCTCCTTCGACGGCAGCGCCGCGTGCCGCGTCGGCACCCACAACACGTCCGCGGGCCCCGGTCATTCCCACCCGCACCGCTTCGTCGTAGACGTCTGGGAGAAAAACGGCGGCGTCTGCCCGAACCAGCCCACCCACCACAAACACGTGGGCAACCCGAAGAGCGTCTCCCGGCTCGACATCACGGCCACCAACCCCGAGCTGCTCGACGGGACTTACGTCTACGCCAGGGACACTTTCACCCGGCCCGACCCCGCCGACGCCAACGACCCGAACGACTGGCGCTGGGTAGTGGACTTTGACCGGCTCTACCCGGCGGGCGTCTCGGTGAACGAGGACACGCTCCTGAACGGCGTGAAGCTGAACAACGGCCTCTTCTACACGGTCTGGAAGACCTGCTCGAAGTTCCTGCTCCGCCCGAGCGGGCAGCCGGCGGGGCCGTCCGACATACAGCTCGGCAGCGTCGCCCATTACATCGCCGCCGACATCTTCCTGAGGCCCGGCGACGGCGTGGTCACGCTGTCGGGCGGGCCGTTCCGGCGGCCCTTAAAGCTGCCCGCCGCGGGGGACAAGACCTACCAAGTGGACATCACCAACAACTGCACGGACGGACACAACGACTGCCAGTTCGACCCCGCGCCTCACAACCCGAAGGAACGGCGCAACGACTTTTTCCTCTATTACGACGTCTTCGCCCCGCGCCCCGACCCGGAATACGAGATGGTTCTCGCCGAGCCCTGCGCCGCGCCGCCGGATTTCGACAGGGTGTTCCGCGAGCGCGGGATATGTTCCAACCGGCTCCTCAGGTCGTCGGACGACGCGCCCTGCGGCGCGGTCGGCGTCAGCCGCCCCATCCCCTGAGGGACGCGGCCGCGGGCGCGCGGTCAGGAGGTCTGGGCGCGCTCCTCGCGGACGTTGATGCCGAGGGCCTTCATGCGGCGGTAGAGGTGGCTGCGGTCCATGCCCATCAGCTCGGCGGCGCGCGAGACGTTGCCCTCGGCCTCGGCGAGGCACGCGCGGATGAAGTCGCGCTGGTGCGCCTCGCTGGCGTGGCGGAAGGAGGAGAAGCGCGAGACGGCGGCGGGCGGCTCCTCGCCGCCGAGCGGCGGGAGGTCGGGGGCCGTCACCTTCGAGCCCGTGTGCATGATGACGACGCGCTCGACGGTGTTGCGCAGCTCGCGCACGTTCCCCGGCCAGGAGTAGGCGCGCAGCGCCTCGACCGCGTCCGCCTCGAAGCGCTTCGGGCGCTTGTTGTAGGAGAGCGAGAACTTCCGGTTGAAGTGCTCGACGAGGAGCGGGATGTCCTCGGTGCGCTCGCGCAGGGGCGGCACCTCGAACGGGATGACGTTGAGGCGGTAGAGGAGGTCGGCGCGGAAGTTGCCGCGCTCTATCTCGACTTCGAGCCGCTTGTTCGTCGCGGCCAGCACGCGCACGTCCACGCGCATCGAGTTCGTCCCGCCCACCGGCTCGAAGCGCTGCTCTTCGAGCACGCGCAGCACCTTGGCCTGCATCCGGTGGCTCATGTCGCCCACCTCGTCGAGGAAGAGCGTCGCGCCGTCGGCCGCCTCGAACTTGCCGCGCTTCGGCCCCGTGGCGCCGGTGAAGGCGCCGCGCGTGTGGCCGAACAGCTCCGACTCGATCAGCTCCTCGGGGACGGCCGAGCAGTTCAGCTCGACGAAGGGCGCGGCGGCGCGCAAGCTCCGCGCGTGGATGGCGCGCGCCACCAGCTCCTTGCCCGTCCCCGACTCGCCGTAGATGAGCACGCGCCCGTCGGTCGGCGCGACCAGCGCAATCTGCTGGCGGAGCGCGCGCAGCGCCACCGACTCGCCGACCATCTCCCACTCGTCGCGCAGCTCCTCGGCGAGCGCCGCGTTGACGCGCTCGAGCCCGCGCTGGCGGAGCGCGTTGCGCACGGTGAGGACGGTCTTCTCGATGGAGAGCGGCTTCTCGACGAAGTCGAAGGCGCCGAGCTTGGTGGCGCGCACGGCCGTCTCGATGGTGGCGTGGCCGGAGATCATGACGACGGCCGCGTCCGCCCCCTGCCCCCTCATCCGCTCCAACGTCTCCAGCCCGTCCATCCCCGGCAGCCACACGTCCAGAAGCACGCACCCGAACGACCGCCGCTCGACCGCCTTCAGGCACTCCTCCCCCGACCCGACGGCCTCGCACTCGAAGCCCTCGTCTTCGAGCACGGCGCGCAGCGTCTCCCTTATCCCGCGCTCGTCGTCAACGATGAGAACAGAGTCCGACATAGACGGTCGTCAGGCCCGCGCGTCGTCGGCGACGGGCAGTTCGAGAATCATCCGCGCGCCGCGGGGGCGGTTCTGCTCGGCCCGGATGCGGCCGCCGTGCTCGGTCAGGATGCGGTGGACGATGGCGAGGCCGAGCCCCGTCCCCCGCCCGCGCGTCGAGAAGTAGGGCTGGAAGAGCCGGGCGATGTCCTGCCGCGTGATGCCGTGGCCGGTGTCGGCCACCTCCGCGATGAGCAGGCCGCGCGCGGGGTCGTGCCCCGTGGCGACCGTGATGCGGCGCTCGCCCTCGCCGTCGGAGAGCGCCTCGACCGAGTTCTCGATGAGGTTGACGAAGACGCGCCTGATCTGCTCGGGGTCTAAGAGCGCGCCCGGCAGGGTCGGCGCGAGCAGCACGTCCATCCTCACGCCTTCGAGCCGCTCCTGGTAGAGCGAGAGGGCCTGACGCACCACTTCGTTCAGGTCGGCCGGCTCAAGGCGCGCGTGCGGCAGGCGCGCGAAGCGCGTGAACTCGTCCACCATCGCCTTCAGGCCCGCGACCTCGCGGCTGATGGTCGCCGTGCACTCCTCGACCACGCGGCCGACGCGCTCGCGCTCGGCGGCGTGGCCGTTGCCGTTGGGCGTCGGGGCGGGGCGGGCCTGCGCCGAGGCGGCGGCGCCCTCGTCCGCCCCGCCTTCGAGGCGGCGGTAGTTGCGCGCGATGCGCTCGGCCGAGAGCTGGATGGGCGTGAGCGGGTTCTTGATTTCGTGCGCGAGCCGGCGCGCGACCTCGCTCCACGCGGCGGCGCGCTGCGCGGCCAGCAGCTCGGACAAGTCTTCGATGACGAGGACGACCCCGCGTCGGCCGGCGTCGCCGCCGCGGGGCGCGAGCGCCGTGGCCGTCAGCGCGACGGGGACGACGCCCGGGTTGCCGCCCCCCGCCTGCCCGTTCGCTCCCCCGCCCGCGACGTTCGACTCGGGCGCCGCGCCGCGCGCCAGCTCCAACTGCTCGGCCGCTCGGCCGCGCGCGCGCGCTCGCCGCAGCACGCGTTCGAGCACGTCGAGGTCGCCCTGGCCGACGACTTCCGCGAGCGGGGTCGAGGGCGCGGGCGGCTGTTCGAGCCGGAGCATCGAGAGCGCCGCGGCGTTGATGGTCGTCACGCGGTTCTCCTCGTCGAGCGAGATGACGCCGGTCGAGACGGTCTGGAGGACGGTCTCGATGTAGTGGCGCCGCTCTTCGAGCGCGAGGTTCTTCTCGCGCAGCTCCGCGGCGTTGGCCTCAAGGCGCCCGCGGTTCTCGGCGAGCTGCGCCGTCATCTCGTTGAAGGCCGCGGCGAGGACGGCCAGCTCGTCGTCGGCGATGGTCTCGACGCGGTGCGAGAGGTTGCCGCCCGCCACCTCGCGCGCCGCCTCGGCCAGCGCGCGGATGGGGGTGCCGATGCCGCGCGCGAGATGAATCGCGCTCCACGTCGCGGCGAAGAGGAGCATCAGCGTGAGGAGGCCCAGCGTCGTCACGCCGAGCACGCGGACGCGCCGCTGGTTGCGGCGGAAGTCCTCGAAGGTCTGCGCGCTGGCGATGAGTCGGTTCAGGCTGGCGTCGCCGCGGCGCGCGCGCGCGGCCACGAGCCGCAGGCCCGGCCTCACCCGCACGGTCGCCACGTCGAGCTTGCCGGCGCCCGTCTCGACCGTGGCGAAGCCCTCGCCCGGCGGGGCGGCGCGGAGCGCGCGCTCGAAGTCGGCCTCGGCGACGAGCGTCTGCTCGCCCGCGGCGGAGGCGGCCACCGAGTTGTCGTCGCCGAGCAGCGCGGCGCGCGTCATCCTCCCGTCGCGCAGGAGCGCGGGGAGCGCGGCGCCGATGTCCTCGTCCCCGACGCGGCCGAGCGCGCCGGCGGTGGCGCGCGCGACTTCGAGCAGGTGCTCGGCCTGCTGGCGCGTGTCCTCGTCCTGCGCGAGCCGCGCCTGCCGCACCACGTCGCCGGGGAAGAAGCTGAACCACTTCTCCAGCGAGCGGTTGAAGAACATGTAGGAGAAGAGCGCCATCCCCGTGATGGGGAGCAGGCTGACGGCGATGAAGTAGACGACGAGGCGCGTCTTGAGCTTCGAGCCGAGGAGCGCCGCGCGCCGCTCCTGCCGCAGCTTGAGGAGGCTGCGGATGAAGATGAAGCTGAAGAGGAAGAAGGCGACGAAGTTGAGCGTCGAGAGCGCGTAGAGCAGCAGCGTGTCGCGCGCCGTGTCGGGCGTGAAGACCTCCCACAGCCCGAAGAGCTGGAGCGAGACGAGCACCGTCAGCAGCAGCAGCACCAGCCCGCCGAACAGCCACGGCGCGCCCCGCCGCCTCGGCTTAGACGGCTCCGCGCCTTCCGCATCCTTTACGCCTTCGCCCATACCTTCTCCGAGTCCGCGCGGGAGTTTACCACGCGCTCCGCGGCGCGCGCATGGGCGCGTCTCGTCTTCCCCGCCCCTTTCGGTTATATTGTGCCGACCTCCGAATCCATCGGCCTTTCAGTCGGGCATGACAGACTTCTTCTACAACGACGCGGGGCGCCTGCGGAGCGTGTGGCGGCTGGCCGTCTTCGCCGTCGCCTACCTCGCGTGCGTGACCGCGGCCTTCGTGGGGACGGACTTCGCGCTGGCGCTCCTGCTGCCGCGCGAGACCTACGAGCGGCTGGTCGGGGGCGTCTGGGGCTGGATTCTACAGTCGGCGGCGCTGTTCGCACCGGCCGCGCTCGTCGGCTGGGGCTGCGCCCGCGGGCTGGAAGACCTGCCGTGGCGCTCGCTCGGCTGGGCGCCGCACAAGGGCTGGCTGCGGGACGGGCTGTTCGGGCTGCTGGCCGGCGGGGCCGCGGTCGGCCTGGCCGCGCTCGTCGGGGCGGCGGCGGGCGTCTACGGCTTCGCCCCGAACGGCGCGGCCGGCGGCGGGGCGCTGGCGCGCACGCTCGCCGTCTCGGGCGTCGTCTTCCTGCTCGGCGCGGTCGCGGAGGAGATGCTCTTCCGCGGCTACCCCTTGCAGACGCTCCTGCGCTCGTGGCCGCTGTGGGTGGCGCTCGTCCCCGTCTCGGTGCCCTTCGCGCTCGTGCACCTGGCGAACCCGAACGTCGCCCCCGGCTTCACCTTCGTCAACACGGTGCTGGCGGGCGTGTGGTTCTGCGTGGCCTACTGGCGGACGCGGAGCCTCTGGTTCCCGCTGGGCCTGCACGCGGGCTGGAACTGGGTGCAGGGCGCGGTGCTCGGCTCGCCCGTGAGCGGCATCACGAAGATAGCGCCCGACCCGCTGCTGCGCCTCACGGACAACGGCCCGGCCTGGCTCGGCGGCGGCGCCTACGGCATCGAGGGCGGCGCGGCCTGCACGCTCGCACTCGTCGCCGCGACCCTCTTCGTCTGGCGCACGCGCCTCCTCAAAGCCGACCCCGACCTGCGCCAGTACACCGACGGCGAGAACCCGAACCCGACGGCGCCTATCGCCCAGCGCTGAGGGCGGCGGAAGTTGTTTTCGCCACAGAGACACAGAGACACAGAGATTTAAAAAGGAAATCTCTGTGTCTCTGTGTCTCTATGGCGAACTGTCTTACGCGCCCCGCGTCACCGCTCGTCAATCGGGACGTAGGGCACGTCGCGCGGGCCGACGTACTCGGCGCGCGGGCGGATGAGGCGGTTGTTGGCGTACTGTTCGAGGATGTGCCCCGTCCAGCCGGAGATGCGGCTGACGGCGAAGATGGGGGTGAAGAGGTCGAGCGGGATGCCCATCTGGTAGTAGGCCGAGCCCGAGTAGTAGTCCACGTTCGGGTAGAGCTTCTTCTCGGCGAACATCAGCTCGCGCAGCCGCTCCAGAATCTCAATCCAGCGCGTCTCGCCCTTGGCCTCGCCCAGCTCGCGCGAGAACCTCCGCAGCCACACCGAGCGCGGGTCTTCGGTCTTGTAGACGCGGTGGCCGAAGCCCATCACCTTCTTCTTCGTCGCCAGCGCCTCCCGCAGCCACCCCTCGGCGCGCGCGGGCTCGCCGATCTCCAGCAGCATCTTCATCACGTTCGTGTTCGCGCCGCCGTGGAGCGGCCCCGAGAGCGCCGCAATCGCCCCCGACACCGCGCCGTACATGTCGGCGAGCGTGCCGGCGATGACGCGGCTTGTGAAGGTCGAGGCGTTCAGCTCGTGGTCGGCGTGGAGGACGAGGCAGACGTCGAAGATGCGCGCCTCGCGCTCCGAGGGCTCCTCGCCCGAGAGCATGTAGAGGAAGTTCGAGGCGATGTTGTGCCCCGGCTTCGGCCCGACCGGCTCCTGCCCCTTCCGCAGCCGCTCGAAGGCGGCGACGACGACGGGGAGCTGCGCCGTCAACTTCGTCGCCGTCCGCAGCGCGCCCTCGCGCGAGAGGTCGCGCGAGCCCTTGTCGTAGAAGGCGAGCGCCGAGACGGCGGTGCGCAGCGCGTCCATCGGCTCGGCGTCGCGCGGGAAGCGGCGCATCAGCTCCAGCACTTCGCCGGGGAGGCTCTGGCTCGCCGCCAGCTCCGCGCGCAGCGCGTCCAGCTCCGCGCGCTTCGGGAGCCGGCCGTGCCAGAGCAGGAAGACCGTCTCCTCGAAGGTCGAGTGCTCGGCGAGGTCGTGGATGTTGAGACCCTGGTAGATGAGTACGCCGCCCACGCCGTCCACGTCGCCGATGGAAGACTCGGCCGCGACCACCCCTTCAAGCCCCGCGCCGCCCTTCGCCGCGGGCTTGCCCTCTGCTTTGTCCATGTGGCCCTGTCCTTAAAGAGTTGTAGTGCGTCGAAAATAGCAAAGAGGCGCGCGGACTTACAAGTTTACTTCGACCTTATCTCCGCGCCTCACGCCGAGCACGCGGGCGGCCGAGTCGCGGAAGACGGCAATTTCGAGGAGCCCGGTGCTGCCCCAGACGGCGAAGGGCTCGCCGGCGGCGCCCGCCTCTTCGGCGAAGAAGCGGCGGAAGGAGCCCACCTCGCGCCCGGCCACGCGGAGGCGCGCGCCGCGCCGGACGTCCGCTTCGCTCAGGTCTTCGGGCGTGAGGTTCGTGACGCAGTTGCCGAAGCGGTCGACGTGGATGACGGCGCCCGCGAGCGTCCCGTCCCGCTGTCGCACGGGCGCGGCCGACGGCAGGCGCACGAAGTCTTCGATTCGCGGCCCCAACTCCTCCGCGCGCACGCCGCGCGAGAGGGCGCCCGCCACGGGGGCGAAGACGTCGCGCCCGTGGAAGGTCGGGCTCACCTCCCCGCGGAAGAAACTCTCGTTCGTCAGTTGGAAGACTCTGAAGGGGCCGACGCGCTCGTAGACGTGGCCG
The DNA here is from genome assembly GCA_036387455.1 of Pyrinomonadaceae bacterium. Classification (GTDB taxonomy): domain Bacteria; phylum Acidobacteriota; class Blastocatellia; order Pyrinomonadales; family Pyrinomonadaceae; genus QHXN01. Next base: position 28,250 of record DASVTS010000094.1, read on the forward strand.
AAGACGCCGTTGTCGGGCCCGACGAAGGTGTGGCCGCGCCCCTCGACGGCGACCGCGCGCCGCGCGGAGCCGACGCCCGGGTCTACGACCGCGACGTGCACGCTGCCCTCGGGGAAGGTCTCGAACGCCGCGCGCAGCGTGAAGGCCCCGGCCTCGACGTCGTAAGGCGGCACCTCGTGCGTGATGTCAACCACCTGCGCCGAAGGGTTCGCGGCCAGCACCGCCCCCTTCATCGCCCCGACGAAGTAGTCCGCCGTCCCGAAGTCTGTGAGCAGGGTGACAATCATGAGTAGACGGTAGACGGTAGACAGTAGAAAAACTTGGACGGCGTCGGTCGTAGCTCGAACCCGCCGCGCCGCGACGCGGGGCGCTACCGTCTACCGTCTACTTCCTATCTATTCCTTCCCGTCGCCCGGATGCGGATTTGCTGGCCGGGTTCGAGGCGGATGTCGTCGCCGCGCTGGTTCATGACGCCGGCCGTGCCCGCGCCGCCGCCGAGGATGGCGCCGATGGCCGCGCCCTTGCCGCCGCCCGCAATCGCCCCGATGATGGCGCCGACGCCGGCCGCCGCCCCGACCTTCGCCACGTCGCCCTTCGTCGTGCTCTTGCCGCGCACGCCGCCCTCGGGGTCGACCTCGCCCGCGCCCGTCTCGCCCGAAGGGAGTATCTCGACGACCTGCGCGCTGAACTGCTCCCAGTCGGCCGCGCCCGGCATCCGTATCTGGTCGAAGTCGAGCTGGAGGAGCGCACGCCCCTTCGCCTTGCCCGCGCGCTGCACGTCGGTGAGGCGGCCGGCGACGACCGCGCCCGCGTACTGCTGCGGCTCCAACACGCGCGCCTCGAAGCGGTCGCCGCGCTGGCTGACGTCGGTCGAGAGGCGGTTCTCCAACTCGACGAGGAGCATCACGTCCGACACGCCGCCGCCCGCGCCCGCGCCGCCGCTGTTGCCGCCGCGCGTGGGCTGCGAACTGCTCTCGCCCGCGCCGTCGTCGTCCGCCCTGCCCCCGCCGCGCACGCCGCCGCTATCGCCGGACGCCGCGACCGCATCGCGCGGGGCCGCGCCGCGGCGCTGGACGCCGCCCGCCGGCAGCTCGGAGTTGAACCCCTGCCGGGCGTGGCCCGCGCCGTAGCCCGACTCGAAGCCCTGCTGGTAACCGTCGCGGTAGTCTTCGAGCGAGCCGTAGGCGGCGATGTAGGCGCGGTCGGCGCTCGCGTAGTCGGCCTTGGCGCGGTAGTCGGCGCGCGCGCCCTTGAGCTGGTCGGTCCAGCCCGCCTGGTAGCCGTCCGAGTAGCCCGTCCGGTAGCCGCGTTCGAGCGCGCCGTACTGCTGCGACTGGGCGCGCGCGGCGGGGGCCGCGGCGAGGGCCGCGAGCGCCAGGGCGAGCGCGACGGCGGCGGCTGAGATGCGTCTGCTGGTCTTCATCGGTTCATCTCCTGAACTGGATACGGCGAAGTGGCCGGGGGGAGCTTACAACAGTGTGCCGCGGCGTCCAACCTCCTTGACGCTCTCTCTTTGAGCGACATAGACTCCGAGACGCGGCGCAGGACGCGAGGGCAACGCGGGAGAGCTTTCCGCAGCCTATGATGCCTCGCGCGCCCCGACTGGTTTGTCTTTTTTTTTAGTAGCCAGCAGACATGCGTAGAGTTTACTTCGACCACAGCGCGACGACGCCGGTCGACCGGCGGGTCGTCGAGGCGATGCTGCCGTACCTGACCGAGAAGTTCGGCAACCCTTCGAGCGTGCACTTCTACGGGCAGGAGGCGCGCGCGGCCGTGGACCGCGCGCGGCACGAGGTGGCGGGCCTCGTCGGCGCGCGCCCGAACGAGGTCGTCTTCCTCTCGGGCGGGACCGAGGCCAACAACCTCGCCATCCGCGGCGTCTGCGAGCAGCACGCCGAGCACGGCCGCCACGTCATCACCACGACAATCGAGCACTCCTCCGTCCGCGGCATCTGCGACGCGCTGGGGCGGCGCGACTGGGAGGTGACGCGGCTCCCCGTCTATGGCGACGGCGTCGTCCGCGTCGAGGACGTGCGCGCGGCCCTGAGGCCCGACACCGTGCTCGTCACCGTCATGCTCGCCAACAACGAGATAGGCACCGTCCAGCCCGTCGCCGAGATAGGCGCACTCGTCCGCGAGCGCCGCGCCGCGGGGCAGAAAATCTGGCTCCACACCGACGCCGTGCAGGCCGTCTCGGGGGTGCGCGTGGACGTGGACGGGCTGGCCTGCGACCTGCTCTCGATGTCGGCGCACAAGCTCTACGCGCCGAAGGGCGTGGGCGCGCTCTACGTCCGGCGCGGCGTTCGTCTGGCGCCGCAGAACGTCGGCGGGCACCAGGAGCGCGAGCGGCGCGGCGGCACGGAGGCCGTCCCGCTCGTCGTCGCCTTCGGCGAGGCCGCGCGGCTGACGCGGCTCGAACTCGACGCGCGCGTCGAGCACGTCCGCGCCCTGCGCGAGCGCTTCGAGGCGGGCGTCGAGTCGCGCGTCACCGACGTCGTCTACAACGGCGACCGCGCGCGGCGGCTCCCCGGCCTCTCGAACTACTCCTTCCGCTTCGTCGAGGGCGAGGGGCTGCTCATCAACCTCGACATGCAGGGCGTGGCCGTCTCGACGGGCTCGGCCTGCTCGTCGGGGTCGCTCGAACCCTCGCCCGTCATCCGCGCGCTCGGCCGCGACGACGAGCTGGCGCGCGGCTCCATCCGCTTCAGCCTCGGCAAGGACACGACCGTCGAGGAGGTGGACTACGTGCTCGAAGCCCTGCCCCGCGCCGTCGAGAACCTGCGCCGCCTCTCGCCGCTCTACCAGAAGGCGCAGGGGCCGCGCGCCTGCACGCCGGCCTAGAGCCGTGGCCTACTCCGAGATTCTCAAAGACCACCTGGCGAACCCGCGCAACGCCGGCACGCTCGAAGACGCTGACGCCGAGGCCGAGCAGTCGAACCCCGTCTGCGGCGACCGCCTGCGGCTCTCGCTGCGCCTGCGCGACGGCCGCATCGAGGCGGCGCGCTTCCTCGCCTACGGCTGCCCGCCGACTTTGGCCTGCGGCTCCGCCCTCGCCGGGATGCTCGAAGGCATGACTCCGGAAGAGGCCGCCCACATCACACGCGCGGCCGTCGCCGAAGCCGCCGGCGGCCTGCCCTCGCGCAAACAGCACGCCGCCGCCCTCGCCATCGAGACGCTCCACGCCGCGCTCCGCCGGTGTGCCGACGCCGCCTGAAGGCACTAGCTTTTTACCGGCCCGACTCTCCGCGGGGTGATATATTGTCTCCGTCCTCTGCCGAACCCCGGAGAAGCCTTATGTCCCGTCAGACAAAAAAGAGCTACGTCACGCCCGAAGAATACCTGGCCTTCGAACGCGCCGCCGAATACAAGAACGAATATTTCGACGGCGAGATATATGCGATGACGGGCGCGAGCCGAAGGCATAACGTGATTGCGGGGAACATCGTCGGCTCGCTCTGGCAGCAACTCCGGGGGCAGCCTTGCGAAGTCTACCCCAGCGACATGCGCGTGCGGATTCTCTCCGCGAACATCTACACGTATCCTGACGTCGTAGTCGTCTGCGGCGAGGCTGAGTTTGAAGACGCGCACGTGGACACGCTGCTCAACCCGACGATGCTGGTCGAGGTGTTATCAAAATCCACCGCCTCTTATGACCGCAGCGTAAAATCCGGCTACTACCGTACGCTGCTCTCACTCGCGGAATATCTACTTATCGCCCAGGACGAATACCACGTCGCGCAGCACATCAGACAAACGGACGGGCGCTGGCTGCTCTCGGACATACGCGGCGCAGAGTCGCGCGTCGAGCTTCCTTCCGTCGGGTGCGTCCTCACCCTCTCAGACATTTACGAGCGCGTGGAGATGTAGCCGGCTCTTCCGCCCCGAGCCGCATCTCCGCGTCCCCGCCGGGAACCCTTTCAGGGTTTGGGCGAGGCGCGGCGGGGGCGTGTCTCGGAGGGGATGATGGTCTGGTTCTGGTGGTACTGGGGGCCGCAGCGGCGGCGGGGCTCGGCGCCGATGGCGAAGGTCCTGGTGCGGATGACGGGGCAGGTCGGCGCGGCGATGAGGCCGGTCTCGGGGTCTATGTCGAGCGTGACCGTGCCCGCGAGGCGCGAGGGGGCGTCGGGGTCGTCCTCGCCGCGCCCCTCCAGCCCGGGGCGCCCGCGGCGGCCGGGCGGCGGCGTCTCCTCGGGGAAAGGCGGGACGTAGACGGGGCCGGGCGTGGGGTCGGTGAGCGGCAGGTCGGCGTCCGGCAGCGGCAGTTCCTCCGGCGTCGCCGACTCGTCGGGCAGGCTCCCCTCCGTGGGCGCGGTGCCGCGGACGAAAATCTCGTCCCGCTTCTCGGCCGCGTCCGCCGCGGCGAGCATCCCCGTCCGCGGGTCTATCTGCGCGTGCTCGATGTCGGCCGGCTCCTCCCACTCGCCGCCCCACTCGGGGTGCGCGGCGAGCGCCGCCGTCATGAAGTCCGTCCAGATGGGGAGCGCCGAGTCGCCGCCCGTCATCCCCAGGTCCGAGCCGTCGTCGAAGCCGACGTAGACGACGCAGACGAGGTTCGGCGTGAAGCCGGCGAACCAGCCGTCGCGGCTCGTGCCGGTCTTGCCCGCGACGTTGGCGCGGAAGCCGCGCGCCCTCACCTTCGCCGCCGTCCCGCGGTTCACCACGTCCTTCATCATCGAGTCCATGATGTAGGCGACCTGCGGGCGCATGACCTCGTTCTTCTGGCCCTGCGGCGCGGCGATGGTCGTGCCCGACCCCGTCGTCACGCGGCTGATGGCGATGGGCGTGACGCGCGTCCCCAGCTGCGCGAACGCCGTGTAGGCCGAGGCCACCTGGAGCGGCGTCGCCTCGTTGGCGCCGAGCGCGTTCGCGAGGTTGTTGTGCTTCGGCTTCGGGAGGCCCGCCTTGGCCGCGAGGTTCGTCACGCGGCCGACCGTCACCTCGTCGGCGATCTTGACGGTGACGACGTTGAGGCTGCGCGTCAGCGCGTCGCGCAGCGTGACGTCGGCGTTCGAGAAGGTGTCGCCGAAGTTGCCCGGCGAGTACTGCTGCCCGCCCGACGAGAAGGTCGTCGCCTCGTCCTTGTAGACGGTCGCGGCGGTGATGAGGCGGGGCACGGGGTCGTAGGCGGTGTTGATCGCCGTCGCGTAGACGAAGGGCTTGAAGACGGAGCCGGGCTGGCGCATCGCGTCGGTCGCGCGGTTGAGCTGGCTCTTCTCGTAGTCGCGCCCGCCCACCATGGCCACGATCTCGCCCGTGTCGGCCCTCATCGCCACGAGCGCCGCCTGGAGCGTCCCCGCGGGGAAGCGCCTGGCCTGCACCTTGTCGAGCGCGGCGAGCTGCTTGACGAGCGCCGCGTAGGCCGCGCGCTGCAAGTCCATGTCCACGGTCGTGTAGATGCGCAGGCGCTCGGCAGCCGACGTGTCGGCGATGACGTCGGCGAGCTGCCCCTGCGCGTAGTCCACGAAGTAGGGCGCCTCCGAGGCGTCCATGCGCCCCTTCGCGGGCGCCAGCTTGACCTCGGTCGCCATCGCGCGCGCGCCCTCCACCTCGGAGATGGCGCCCGCCTCCACCATCTGCTTCAAGACCTGGTTGCGCCGCTCGTAGGCGACCTCCGGGTGCCGGTAGGGGTTGTAGCGGTTCGGGCTGCGGATCATCGCGGCCAGCAGCGACGCCTCGGGCAGCGTCAGGGCCGTCACGTCCTTGTTGAAGTAGGCCTCGCTCGCCTCGCCCACGCCCTTGATGGAGAAGCCCGCGCGCTGGCCGAGGTACGCCTCGTTGCAGTAGAGCGCGAAGATGTCCTTCTTCTCCAGGCGCGTCTCGAGGATGACGGACATGTAGGCTTCGGACACCTTGCGCTTGAGCGAGTTCTCGGCCTGGCCGGAGAGGTTCTTGACGAGCTGCTGCGTGATGCTCGACCCGCCCTGGCGCGAGAGGAACGAGTTCGGGTCGGCGTCGTAGCGGCGGACGGCCGCGCGCAGGATGCCGCGCAGGTTGACGCCGTAGTGGTTGAAGAAGTCGCGGTCCTCGGTGACGACGATGGCCTTGACGAGGTGCTCGGGCAGGTCGTTGAAGCCGATGACGCGGCGGCGCTCGCGCTGCGGCCCCGCGACCGAGCTGATGAGCTCCGGCTCCAGCCACGCGCCCTGTAGTTTCGCGCCGCCCGCGTCGAGGTCCGAGAGCGAGGCGACCGACTTGCCGCCCTTCGCGAACTGCACCCGGACGTGCGGGAACTGCGCGCGGCCGTCGATGAGGGAGTCCTTGCTCGGCTCTATCTCAAGCCCCGCGCCGTCGAGCTGGTAGCGGCCGCGCGCGGTGTCGGCCTGCCTCGCCTTCTCGACGTAGCCGGCGCGCTTGAGCCGCGTTATCAGGTCTTCGGCCGAGACGTTCTCGCCGGGGCGGAGCTGCTTCGGCGCGGCGTAGAGCCCGGCGCTGCGCGTGAAGACCTCGCCGCGCAGCAGGCGGTCGATGCGCTCGGAGAAGACCGTGTAGTAGTAGGCGAGCAAGCCCGCCGTCAGGAGGAAGAGGGCGACCGCGGGGACGACCGTGGCGGGGCGGATGAGGCGGCGGCGCCAGCGGCGCCAGAAGCCCTCGGGCGGCTCCTCGAACCTGACGAAGCGCGCCGCGCGCTGGCGCACGCGCGCGGCGGGCGGGACGACATCATTCGGCGGATGACGCAGAGCCATCGTTCGGAATAGTAAATGGTAACCCGCGAATAGTAAATGCAGTAGACAGTAGTCCCCGCCCCGGCGGCGTCGATGCCCTGTTGGCTACCATCTGCTTCCCCGTTTGACACCCCCCGCCCCTTATAGCTAACTTGGCGCGTTAGCTCGGACGAGGCTTTTTGGATGCCGCCGCGGAGTCGCAGGGTTCGATGCCGCCCCCAGGAGAGCTGAGACGGAGGCTGAGGCCGCCCGCGAGCCTGGCCTACTCGCTGGCCGCGCTCGCGGGCGTGGCGGCGTTCGGCACCGCGGGCTTCACGCTCGTCGAGGGCTGGTCGCTCCTGGACAGCCTCTACATGACGGTGATGACGGTGACGACCGTCGGCTACGGCCCGCCGCTGCCGCTCTCGCCGGCCGGGCGCAACTTCTCGATCCTCTTCATGGTCGTCGGGGTCGGCACGGCCGGCTACCTGCTCTCGACGGCCGTCCAGTCGCTCGTCCGCTCCGAGATTCTGGCGGCGTACGGCGAGCGCCGCCGCCAGCGCGAGATGAGCAAACTCAAAGACCACTACATCATCTGCGGCGCGGGCCGGGTCGGCCGCCGCATCGTCGCCGAGATGCGCCGCGCCGGCTCGCCCTTCGTCGTCGTCGAGAGCAACGCGCTCCTCGCCGCCGAGCTGGGCCTGCCCGACACGCAGGTGCTCATCCGCGACGCCACGCTCGACGAGACGCTCGTCGAGGCCGGCGTCGCGCGGGCCTCCGGCCTCGCCTCGTGCCTGCCCGACGACGCCGACAACCTCTACGTCGTGCTGACGGCGCGCACGCTCAACCCCTCCCTGCGCATCGTGGCGCGCGCCGTCGAGGAGTCGGCCGAGCCGAAGCTCGTGCGCGCCGGCGCCAACCGCGTCATCGCCCCGATCATCATCGGCAGCCACCGCATGGCGCAGGCGCTCCTCAAGCCGGCCGTCGCCGACTTCATGGACTCCATCACGGCCGACACGCTCGACCTCGCCTTCGAGCAGGTCGAGGTGGCGGGCGACTCGCCGCTCGAAGGGCGCAGGCTCAAGGAGACCGACATCCGCTCGCGGCTCGACGTGGTCGTCGCCGCCATCCGCCGCGCGGGCGGCGAGATGATCTTCAACCCCTCGGGCGAGACGCAGATTCGCGCCGGCGACATGCTCATCGGCATCGGCCGCTCCGAGTCGATGACGGAGCTGACCGCACTCGCGCGCGGCAAACAGTACCGCGCGCCTTAGCCGCCGCCCGCCCGACTGTCTTACAATCCGTGACGTGGGAAGAACTCTCCGGCCAGAGCATATAGAGCGGGTCGTCGTGCGCGGCGCCAACTGGGTGGGCGACGCCGTGATGACCGTGCCGGCGCTGCGCGAGCTGCGCCGCCTGCTCCCGCGCGCCCGCGTCACGCTCGCCACCCGCCCGTGGGCCGAGGGGATTTTCGCGGGCGCCGACTTCGTAGACGACTTCCTCGTCACGCGCGAGTCTTCCAACCGCCCGCGCTCAATCCTCGCCGAGGCGCGCGAGTGGCGCGCGCGCCGCTTCGACCTCGCCGTCCTCTTCCCCAACGCCTTCGCGCCGGCGCTGGTCGCCGCGCTCGCCGGAGTCACCGCGCGCGCCGGCTACGCCACGCAGGGGCGCTCGGCGCTGCTCACGCACCGCTTCCCCCTGCCCGACTGGCGCGGGCGCCGCCACGAAGTTTTCTACTATCTCAACCTCGCCTCGGAACTTGAGCGCCTGCTCTACGGAACTTCCACGGTCGAGGCGCGCGAGCCCGACACGCGTCTTCCGGCGCCCGGCGCGCCCGCCCGCGAGGCGCGGGAGATACTGCGCGAGGCGGGCGCGCGCGCGGGCCGCCCGCTCGTCACCGTCTGCCCCGGCTCGACCAACAGCCGCGCCAAGCGCTGGCCCGCAGAGCGCTTCGCCGCCGTCGCGGACATGCTGGCCGAGGGCTTCGGCGCCGAAGTCGTCCTCGTCGGCGCCGCCGAGGAGTCGGACATCTCCGGGGAGGTCGCGCGTCTGATGCGCGCGCGCCCGGTCGTGCTGACCGGCAAGACCGACCTTCCGCAGACGGCGGCCGTGCTGCGCGCGGCCGACCTGCTCGTCACCAACGACACCGGGCCGGCGCACGTCGCCGCGGCGGTCGGCTGCCCCGTCGTCGTCATCTTCGGCCCGACGAACCCGGAGACGACGCGACCCTTCTCCGCGACGGCCGAGGTCGTGCGACGCCCGCCCGACTGCGCCCCCTGCATGCTGCGCGACTGCCCCATCGACCACCGCTGCATGACCGCCGTCACGCCCGAGGAGGTTTTCGGCCGCGCCGCTCGCGCGCTCGCCTCGCGCCGGAAGGTCGAGGTGGCGCGTTGAGCGGCGCGCGGCGCGCGGTCTTTATGGACCGCGACGGGACGATTTCGGAGGAGGTCGGCTACGTCAACCACGTCTCGCGCTACAGGGTCTTCCCCTTCGCCGCCCGCGCCGTGCGCGCGCTCAACGAGGCGGGCTGGCTCGCCGTCCTCGTCACGAATCAGGCGGGCGTCGCGCGCGGCTACTTCGCCGAGGAGATGATCGGCGCCGTCCACGGCGTGCTGGCCGCCGAGCTTGAGAAGGAGGGCGCGCGGCTCGACGCCGTCTACTACTGCCCGCACCACCCCTCGGTCGGCGAGCCGCCCTACCGTTTCGACTGCGACTGCCGCAAGCCGAGGCCGGGGCTGATACGGCGCGCGGCCGCCGACCTCGGCGTTGACCTCGCGCGCAGCTGGATGGTCGGCGACCGCTACAGCGACACGGAGCTTGCGCGCAACGCGGGCGTCCGCGCCGCCTTCGTGCTCACCGGCTACGGCCGCGGCGAGTTCGAGCACCAGAGCCAAGCCTGGCGACACCGCCCCGACCTCGTCGCCGAGAACCTGCTCGAAGCCGTGCGGAAGATTATCGAAGAGAGCGATGAGTGACGACGGGCAGAATGCGTGCCGGCAGTTGGCGGCGCTCGTGCGCGGGTTCGCGGGGCGGCGCGTGCTGGTGCTGGGCGACTTGATCGCCGACCAGTTCGTGTCGGGCGAAATCAGCCGCGTCTCGCGCGAGGCGCCGGTGATGATTCTGCGCCACGAGCGGACGGAGACCGTGCCGGGCGGCGCAGCCAACTGCGCCCTGAACCTCGCGACGCTCGGCGCGCGCGCGGCCCTCGTCGGCGTGGTCGGCAAAGACGAGGCCGGGCGCGAGCTGCTGGGCAGGCTGACGGCGGCGGGCGTTGACTGCGGCGGCGTGGTCGCCGCGCCGGGGCTACGCACGACGACGAAGGTGCGCATCCTCGCCGGCCACGCCCACTCGCCGCGCCAGCAGGTCGTCAGGCTCGACTACGAGGGCGCGCCGCTCGCGGACGCGGGGCTGATCGCACGGCTGGCGGAAAACGTCCGCTCTGCCTTCGACGGCGCGGAGGCGGCCGTCGTCTCCGATTACAATTACGGCGTCGCGTGCCCGGCGACGGTCGCGGCGCTGCGCGGGCCGGAAGGTTCGGCGAAAGGGGGCGGCGCGCCCGTCCTCGTTGATTCGCGCTTCCGCCTGCGCGAGTTCACCGGGCTCAACTCGGCCACGCCGAACGAGGACGAGGTGGAGCAGGTCGTCGGCCGCCGCTTCGGGGACGCGGACGAGCTGGCCGCCGAGGGCGAGCGTCTGCGCGCCGCGCTCGGCTACCGCGCGATGCTCGTCACGCGCGGCAAGCACGGGATGATTCTGCTCGAAGAGCGCAAGCCGCCGCTCCACCTCGCGGCCGTCGGCTCGCACGACGCCGTGGACGTGACGGGCGCGGGCGACACCGTCATCGCCGCCTACGCGCTCGCCCTCGCCGCCGGCGCCCACCACGCGCAGGCGGCGCGGCTCGCCAACCACGCGGGCGGCGTCGTCGTCCTCAAGCGCGGCACGGCCTCCGTCTCGCCCGAAGAACTCCTCGCCTCAATCGAGCAGGAGGCCGGGGCTTGAGCGGGCGCGCGCCCGCCCCGCGTGCCCCTGACGCCACTTTGCCTTATCATTCGACCTTAAACATGAGAACCCTGCTCAAAGCCCTCGTCGCCCTGTGCGCGCTCGCCTGCGTCGCGGCGGCGCAGACGCGCAAGGCGCCGCCCTACGGCCTGCCCGCCGGCGCGCTCGTCGTCGAGGAGCGCCCGCTCGAACTCGGCGGCGCGAAGAAGAGGGCGCTCGTCCTCTGGATGCTCAGGCCGAAGAAGTACCCGCGCGGCCCCGACGAAGGTTACACCTGCCCCGAGAAGACGCGCGGCAGCTTCTACCGCGGCCCGGCGCGCGTCTCGCTCGTGGACGCCGACGCCCGGCGCGTCGTCAACACGCTCAGGGTCGTGCAGGAGTACAGCCACGGCGAGGACGAGTTCGACCTGCCCTTCCGCATCAAGGCCGGCGGCTACTACCACGTCGAGGGCACGCCCGAGGGGCGCGAGGGGCGGCCGACCGTCATGCGTCTGCGCGACTTCAACGGCGACGGCGAGGCGCTGGAGTTCGCGCTCTACGACGCGCTCGCCTGCATGGGCCTGGAGACGGCGCTGTTCGGCTACAGCGTCCGGCGGGACAGGGTGATACAGTACCCCGTGAGCCTCGAAACGGTGGGGGGCGGGAAGCGCGTGACGCAAGTCCTCAACTGGGTGGATTACCTTTTCGGCAAGGAGCCCGCGGCGCCCGGCCGCTGGAAGTTCGCGGTCGATTACCGCGGGCGCGGCGGCTCGCTCGACAGTTACGAAGTCCGCTATAACAGCCAGGCCGAACGCTTCGAGGGTGTCGTCACTTACACGACCGAACAGTAGCGGGATGCGAGACACGGAAGAGCAGTCAAGGCCCACGGCGGCGGCGCGCATCCTTGAGCGCAACCGCCTCATCGCGCGCGTCGCCATCGCGCGCAAGGGCGGCGCGCGCGTCGTCTTCGCCAACGGCTGTTTCGACCTCCTGCACGTCGGCCACGTCCGCTACCTCGAAGCGGCGAAGGGCTGCGGCGACCTCCTCGTCGTGGGCGTCAACGGCGACGAACAGGTGCGGCGCCTGAAGGGCGAGGGGCGCCCCTTCGTCCCCGAGCGCGAGCGCGCCGAGACGGTCGCGGCCCTGCGCGCCGTGGACTACGTCACGGTCTTCCACGAGCCGACCGTGACCGAACTCCTCCTCGCGCTCCGCCCCGACGTCCACGCCAAAGGCACCGACTACACCGAGGACTCCGTCCCCGAGCGCGACGTCGTGCGCTCCTTCGGCGGCCGCGTCCAGATCGTCGGCGACCCGAAAGACCATTCGAGCACAGAGATGTTGAAGAACGTGAACCGTGAACCGTAAACCGTGACGAGATAAAACCGGTTCTTACCCGTCACGGTTTACGGTTCACGGTTCACGCGTTTTATGAGAATTCTTTTCGTCAAACTCGGGAGCATCGGCGACGTGGTGCATACGCTGCCCTGCCTGGCGGCGGTGCGGAGGGCCGTGCCGGGGGCGGAGATTTCGTGGGCGGTCGAGCGGGGCGCGGCAGAAATTTTGAGGGACAACCCGTTTTTAAAAACCCTCATCGAAGTGGACACGAAGGGCTTGAGGCGCGGGCCGTTGTCTGGGGAGACGCTGTCGGCAACGCGCCGGCAGTTGCGGCGGTTACGCGCCTCACCCTTCGACCTTTCCTTAGATTTCCAGGGACTTTTCAAATCCGCACTCGTCGC
>DASVTS010000095.1:0-9964 GCA_036387455.1 Pyrinomonadaceae bacterium
ATCACGGGGCTCGTCCTCAACACCACCTTCCTCGTCCGCGAGATACGCCGCAACGAGCAGCACGACGCCTTCATCAACGCCGTCACGCACGAGCTGAAGACGCCCATCACCTCCATCCGCCTCTACCTCGAAACCCTCAAGGCGCGCGAGGTGGACGAGGCGCGCCGCGCCGAGTTCTACGACATCATGCTGGCCGACAGCGACCGGCTCCTGCGCACCGTCGAGCAGGTCCTGCACGCCGGGCGCACCGCGCACCAGCGCCGCCCCGGCGACGTCTCGCTCGTCGAGCTGAGCCAGCTCGTCCGCGAGTGCCTCGACCTCGCGCGCCTGCGCTACGGCCTCGGCCCCGAGGCGCTGCGCTACACGGAGGCGCCGGCGGCGGCGGGCGCGGGCGTCGCGGGCGACCGCGAGGAGCTGCGCGCGGCCGTCTCGAACCTGCTGGATAACGCGGTCAAGTACTCGGGCGAGGCCGTCAGCGTCGCCGTCGAGCTGGACGCTTTGGACGAGCGCACGCTGGCCGTGCGCGTCACCGACCGCGGCATCGGCATCCACCGCAACCAGCTCAAGCGCATCTTCAAGCGCTTCTACCGCGTGCCCGGCCACTTCATGGCGCGCTTCAAGGGGACGGGGCTCGGCCTCTTCATCGTCCGCTCCATCGTCGAGCGCCACGGCGGCCGCGTCTACGCCGAGAGCGCGGGGCTCGGGCGCGGCGCGACCTTCACCATCCAACTCCCGAGGGCCTCCAAACGTTGAGCGCCGTCCTCATCGTCGAAGACGAGAAGCACCTCGCCGCCGGCCTCCGCTTCAACCTCGAAGCCGAGGGCTACGCGGTCGAGACCGTCCCCGACGGCGAGCGGGCGCTCGCGCTCCTGCTGGAGGAGCGGCGCCGCTTCGACATCGTCGTCCTCGACGTGATGCTGCCCGGCGCCGACGGCTTCGCGGTCGCCGCGGAGCTGCGGCGCGCGGGCTCCTTCGTCCCCGTCCTGATGCTCACCGCGCGGGGCCGCGCCGAGGACGTGCTGCGCGGCTTCGAGTCGGGGGCGGACGACTACCTCCCGAAGCCCTTCGACCTGTCCGTGCTCCTCGCGCGCATCAGCGGCCTGCTCCGGCGGCGCGAGTGGTTCAACCGGGAGGCCGTGGACAGGGGGGCCGGCGCCGCCGACGCGCCGCCAGCCGGCCCGCCCGCCGCCTCCGACGCCGACACCTTCGCCTTCAGCGGGAGGACGATTGACTTCGCCGCGCTGGAGCTGCGCACCGCGGGGCGCACGCTGCGCCTGACGCTGATGGAGGCGGAGCTGCTGCGCCACCTCGTCGGCCGCGCCGGGCAGGTCGTCTCGCGCAAGTCCCTGCTCGAAGAGGTCTGGGGGCTGAGGGACGACACCGACACGCGCGCCATAGACAACTTCATCGTCCGGCTCCGCAAGTACATCGAGGACGAGCCCTCGCGCCCGCGACACCTCCTCACCGTCCGCGGCGTCGGCTACCGCTTCGTCCCCGAGGCCGGCGGCGAGCCCTGAGATGACCGTGGGACACACGTCAACGACCCGAAGCTCCCTCGTCGTCGGGCTCGGCGAGCTGATCTGGGACGTCTTCCCGGAGGGGCGGCGGCTGGGCGGCGCGCCGTCGAACTTCGCCTACCTCTCGCGGCTCCTCGGCGCGGAGGCGGCCGTCGCCAGCCGCGTCGGGCGCGACGCGCTCGGCGCCGAAGCGTTAGAGAAGCTGGGCCGCGCGGGCGTCTCGACGCGACACGTGCAACTGGACGAGGAGCACCCGACGGGCACCGTCGGCGTCCGCATCGGGGAGGGCGGCGAGCCGCGCTTCAACGTCAACGAGAACTCCGCCTGGGACTACCTCGAATGGACGCCCGGGTGGGAGGAGCTGGCGGCGCGCGCCGGCGTCGTCTGCTTCGGCACGCTCGGCCAGCGCCACCCCGCGGCGCGCGCGACCGTCACGCGCTTCCTCGAAGCGACCGGGCCAGGCGCGCTCCGCCTCTTCGACGTCAACCTGCGCCACTCCTTCTTCACGCCCGAGATGCTCACGCGCTCGCTCTCGCTCTCGACCGTCGTCAAGCTCAACGAGGAGGAGCTGGCGACCGCCGCCGGGATGCTGAACCTGGGCGCGTCGGGCGCGCGCGAGACGGCCGAAGCGCTCCTGGGTCGCTTCCGCCTGGACCTCGTCGCGGTCACGCGCGGCGCGGGCGGGAGCCTTCTGGTCTCGCGTGGCGGCGGGGCGGACGAGCACCCGGGCTTCCCGGCGCGCGTCGCCGATACTATCGGCTGCGGCGACGCCTTCGGCGCCGCGCTCGCGCACTGCCTGCGCCGCGGCGCCCCGCTCCCGCTCTCGAACGAAATCGCCAACCGCGTCGGCGCCTGGGTCTCCACGCAGCAGGGCGCCACCCCCGAGGCCGACCCCGGGACGGTCGCGCGCCTCCTCGAAGGCTTGTCGGGGGCGTGAACCGTGAACCGTAAACCGTGACGAGAAAAAAAGCCCGCTCTTATCTCGTCACGGTTTACGGTTCACGGTTCACGCCTCGACGGAGGTATCCTCTCAAACGATGAGACCGAGAACGGTGAAGGCCACGCGGTACGTGACGCCGCTGCGCGAGGGCGGGTCGCTCCCCGCCATCGTCGAGGCCGACGACGACGGGCTCTACGTGCTCAAGTTCCGCGGCGCCGGGCAGGGGCCGAAGGCGCTCATCGCGGAGCTGCTGGCGGGCGAGCTGGCGCGCGCGCTGGGGCTGCCCGTGCCCGAAATCGTCTTCGTCGAGGTGGCGGCGGAGCTGGCGCGCACGGAGCCCGACCCGGAGATACAGGACTTGATTCGCGCCAGCGCCGGCCTCAACCTCGCGCTCGACTACCTGCCCGGCTCCATCACCTTCGACCCGGCGGCCGAGACGGTCGCAGCCGAACTCGCGTCCGCGGTCGTCTGGTTCGACGCGCTCGTCACGAACGTCGACCGCACCGCGCGCAACGCCAACATGCTCATGTGGCACCGGCGCCTCTGGCTCATAGACCACGGCGCGGCGCTCTATTTCCACCACAACTGGGACAACTACCTCGCGCGCAGCCGCGCCCCGTTCCCCAAAATCAGGGAGCACGTCCTGCTGCCCTCGGCCTCCGCGCTCGAAGAGGCGGACGCGCGCCTCGCCCCGCTCCCGACCGAGGGGTTGATAAGGGAGTTGCTGAGCTTCGTCCCCGAACTGTGGCTCGCGGCCGAGTCGCGCTTCGCCTCGCCGGGCGAGCACCGCGACGCATACGCGCAGTACCTTCTCTCGCGCCTGCAACCGCCGCGCGACTTCGTGAGGGAGGCGGCAGATGCCCGAGCCGTGCCCGTTTGACTACGCCGTCGTCCGCGTCGTCCCGCGGGTCGAGCGCGGCGAGTTCGTCAACGCGGGCGTCATCGTCTCGTGCCCGGCGAAGAACTACCTGCGCGCGCGCGTCGAGCTGGACGCCGAACGCGTGGCCGCGCTCGACCCGCGCGTAGACCGCGAGACGGTCGCGCGCCACCTCGCGGCCATCCCCCTCATCTGCGAGGGCGGCGCCGCGGCCGGCCCCATCGGGCTGCTCCCGCAGCGCGCGCGCTTCCACTGGCTCGTCGCCCCGCGCAGCACCATCATCCAGACCTCGCCCGTCCACACCGGCCTCTGCGAGGACGGCGATGCGGTGCTCGAACGCCTCTTCCGCGCGATGGTCGGCCGCCCCGCCTGAGCGAAAAAATTTCCCGCCCGCACAAAATTCCCACGCCGCCTAAAACCACCCCCCGGGCCAGCCCCGTATATCGGGCAAGTTACGAGATGACAAACAACTACGGGGGAATGAAGATGAAGAGAACTTTCAACGCACTCTTGCTCGCGGCCGCGGTTTCGATGCCGCTCGCCGTCGGCGCCTCGGCCCAGATGATGGGCGGCGGCACCAGCAACAACAATCCGATGGTCGGCGGCGCGCCGATGTACCGGACGAAGAACATCGTCGAGAACGCGGTCAACTCGGCCGACCACACGACGCTCGTCGCGGCGGTCAAGGCCGCGGGCCTCGTCCAGACGCTCCAGGGCAAGGGGCCGTTCACGGTCTTCGCGCCGACAAACGCCGCCTTCGACAAGCTGCCCGCGGGCACGGTCGAGACGCTCGTCAAGCCCGAGAACAAGGCCACGCTGACCGGCATCCTGACCTACCACGTCGTGGCCGGGAAGTACGACGCGAAGAAGCTGATGCAGCTCATCAAGAAGGGCGGCGGCCAGGCGACGCTCCGCACCGTGAGCGGCGGCACGCTCGTCGCGCGCATGAACGGCATGAGCGGCGTCTCCATCACCGACGAGAAGGGCGGCACGTCGAACGTCACCACCGCCGACGTCTACCAGTCGAACGGCGTCATCCACGTCGTCGACACGGTTCTGATGCCCCGCTAACGCGAGGGGGCGTCGAGGACGGGGCGGCGCGCGTCGGCATAGCCGCGCGCCGCCCCGATTTGCTTTTGGCGGCGGACGGGAGCAGGCTCACACCATGAACAGGCGAAACTTTCTCACTTCGGCGCTGGCCCTCGGCGGGCTCGCCGCGCTCGGCGCGCCGGCCTTCACGCTCGCGGCGGCCGGCGACAAGGGGCGGCGCGCGAAGGCGGACGCGGTCGGCCGGGTCGTCAGGACGGACGAGGAGTGGAGGCGGAGGCTCACGCCCGAGCAGTACGAGGTGGCGCGGCGCGGGGGGACGGAGGCGCCGTACTCCAGCCCGCTCAACGGCGAGCACGCGAAGGGCACGTTCCTCTGCGTCTGCTGCGACCTGCCGCTCTTCAGCTCGAAGGCGAAGTTCGAGTCGAACACGGGCTGGCCGAGCTTCTGGGCGCCCGTCTCGAAGAAGCACGTCACCGAGAAGACAGACCGCAGCCTCTCCGAAGCCCGCACCGAAGTGCTCTGCGCGCGCTGCGACGCGCACCTCGGCCACGTCTTCGACGACGGCCCGCCGCCCACGGGCCTGCGCTACTGTATGAACGGCCTCGCGCTCAAATTCGCGCCCGGCAAAGCTTAAGAGCCGTAAACCGTAAACCGTGAACCGTGACAAGAGAAGGCGTCGGCCCTTCTTGTCACGGTTCACGGTTTACGGTTTACGGCCTTTTAAGTTCCTCGTAGCGGGCGCGGTCGGCTTCGGAGAGCGAGGCGGAGGGCGGCGGGGCGGCGTAGGGCGCGGGGTTCGGGCGCGCGTCGAAGACGCCGAACATGGGGACGGCCATGCGGTCGTTGAGGTTGAGCGGGCGGAGGCCGAGCAGCAGCCCCACGGTGCGCAGCGCGCTCAGCTGGTCGTAGCGGTCGTTCACGACCGCGCCGCGCCGGACGTGCGGGCCGGCGGCGAGCGCGACGATGCGCGTGGCGTCCACGTGGTCGGGGCCGTTCTGCGCGTCGTCCTCCTCGACGAGGATGAGCGACTCGCGCCAGACGGGGCTGCGCGAGACGGTCTCGACGAGCAGGCCGAGCGCGGCGTCGTTCTGCGCGACGAACTGCTGCGGCGTGCGTATCTTCGCGTCGGCGCCGTTGGTGTGGTCGTTCGGCAGCCAGAGGTAGTTGAAGCGCGGCACCGTCCCCGCGCGGACGTGCCGCTCGAAGTCCGCGCGCCACGCCGCGAAGCGGTCGAGGTCGGAGTGGCTCAGGTCCCACGAGCGGTAGTCGAAGGCGTAGCGCGTCAGGTACTCGGCGAAGCGCCGGCGCAGCCTGACGTTCGAGGCGAGGGCGCCCTCCAGCGCCTCGTCGCCGACGAGGAACTCCGACAGCGACTCGGCGAACTTCTCCTCGCCGAGCAGGCGCAGCGCGTCGGCCTGCGTCTCGGCCCGGCCCGCGTACGCGTGCGCGAAGTTGTAGAAGCGGCGCCCGCGGTCGGTGTCGGACGCGAGCTGCATCGTCCGCGCGTAGAACTTGCGCGCCAGCTCGCTCCCCTCGCCCAGCTCCTCGGAGATGATGCGGTAGGCGCGCGTGTAGAGGTAGTAGTTCTCGCCGTAAATCTTGTAGCTCGCGCGCGCGTCGTCGAGCGCGTCCCAGAGGTAGGTGGGCGAGGTCACCGACGGCACCATCCCGAACGGGTAGCCGCGGTAGCGCCCCGAGTAGGCGGCGTTCCCGAGCCATTCGAGGAAGGGCGAGGCGTAGCCGCTCGTCGTGAAGCTGTGGCCGAGGACGCTGACCTCGCCGTCGGCGTAGAAGTTGTCGAGCGTGACGAAGCGCTCGGAGAGCGCGTGGTGGTTCGGCGTCACCTCGCGCCCGAAGAGCGTCAGGGAAGGGTCGCCGTCGCCGCGCCCGAGGTCGCCGAGGATTTGGTCGTAGGAGCGGTTCTCCTTGACGACGTAGAAGACGTGGCGGACGGGGAGCTTCAGGCCGCGGCGCGCGTCGTAGGTCGGCGCGCCCGCGAGCACCTGCCGCGTCCACGCCGCGCCCCGGCGTGCGCCGACTTCGGACAGCGGGACGACGGAGAGGCTGCCTTGCAGCAGCGTCAGCACGTACTGCGAGCCGCCGCGCCCCTCCACGGGCTGCGGCCCGCGCGGGTTCGGGCGCCGCGGCCGGACGCCCTTCGCGTTCAGCACGAGCAGGTTCCCGCCCTCGACCACCGCCTTCGTCGGGTACCAGCCCGCGGGCACGAGCGCCAACTGCCGCCACGTGTCCGTCCGGTAGACGGCGACGGCGTTCATCCCCGCGAGCGTGACGTAGACGCGCCCGCCCGCCACGGCGCACGAGGTCGGCGCGGTGCCGAACGGGCTGCCGAAGCGGTTCGTGCGCACGCTCCCGACCACGCGGTCGCGCGCCGTGTCCACGACGCTCAGCTCGTCCGAGTCGGTGTTGACGACGTAGAGGCGCCGCCCGTCCTCGCACATCTCCTGCGGCCTGCGCCCGGTGGGAATCTCCTTGAGCTGTCTGAGCGCCTCGTCGAAGACCCGGACGCGGTTCTCGCCGAGCACGGTGACGTAGAGCTTGCCGCCCGTGTAGCGCACCGCGTAGGGGAAGTAGCCCGCGTCGGCCTCCGCCTCGACCTTGCCCGTCTCGGCGTCGAGCAGGGCGAGCCGGCCCGAGACGTAGGCGCCCTTCTCGTCCTTGCCCGCGAGGTAGAGGACGGCGAGGCGCCGGTCGTCCACGCGCGCCAGCCCCGCGGCGTAGCCCGCGAGCGCGTACTCGCGCGCGACGTTGAACCGGCGGTCGAGCCGGAAGACCTTCGACTCGAACCCGCCGCTCACGTAGAGGTCGCCGCCCGGCCCCTCGACCGCGCTCGGGAACATGGACTTCAGCGGGACGGTCTTCTCGACGCGCCCCGAGGCGGCGTCCACGACAGACAGCTCCTGCGACTCGCGCGCGTAAGGGTAGTAGCCGGTGTTGAGGACGACGAGGCGCCCGGCGAACGGGACGGCCTCGTAGGGCAGGCGTCCCAGCTCGACCTGTCTGCCCGCGGGCGCTATCTTCCAGCCCGTCGGGAGCACGGCCTCCGCCGCGCGCGACTCGCGCGCCCGCGCCTGCGCCTGCGCCTGCGCGACGTACTTGAGCGCGCCCGCGTAAGGCGTCCCCTTCACGTACTCCCACAGCTCGCGGTTCAAATCCTCCTCGTCCTCCGCGCGGTCGAAGAACCCGGCGCGCTCCCCCCGCCCCTCCTCGTCGTCGTCGTCCTGCGCCGCGACCCGCGCCGCCGGACACAGCGACAGCAGGAGCGCGACGACGAGGAGCGCGCACTTTGTAATCTTCGAAAGGGTGCTCGGAATCGGCATGTTCCCTCAGACCTTCCCCCTCAGCTTCGCCCAGGCGAGGCCGAGGTATTCGTTGGCGACCGTTTCGGCGCGGCGGAGGCCGCCGGAGCCGGGGAAGAATTCGGCGGGCGAGAGGCCGCTGCGGTTGCGCTGCGTGAGGAAGTGCGTGGGCGCGGGCAGGGGGTTGGTGCCCGCCTTGCGGAAGAGCCCGACCGCGCGGTGCATGTGCGAGGCCGAGGTGACGAGGAAGAACTCCTCCGCGCCGAGCTGCGCGCGGACGGCCACGGCCTGCGTCTCGGTGTCGGGCGAGGCCGGGTCGAGGGCGAGCGCCGACGGCTCGACGCCGA
This sequence comes from Pyrinomonadaceae bacterium, assembly GCA_036387455.1. Classification (GTDB taxonomy): domain Bacteria; phylum Acidobacteriota; class Blastocatellia; order Pyrinomonadales; family Pyrinomonadaceae; genus QHXN01. The sequence continues at coordinate 8,049 of DASVTS010000095.1, forward strand.
GCCCCACGGCGAGCGCGCGCATCGTCTCCGAGTCCGGCGCCGAGCCGAAGACGCTCCCGCCCGAGAGCAGCAGGCGGCTCCCCGGCAACTGCCGCTGGAGCCTGACGCCCTCGACCAGACGCGCGAGGCTCCCCTCCGACAGCCGCCCTCCCTCGGGCAGCCTCTCGTCGGAGGAGCTGCCGCCGCCGAGCACCACCACCCAGCGCACGCGCCCCGCCGCCGCCGAGGCGTCCGCCACCGGCGCGTACCGCCATTCGAGCGCCGCCAGCAGGCGGTTCGAGGCGAAGCCGTAGCCGAGGAGCAGGAACAGCACCACGCCCGCCGTCGTCAGGTACTTCCCCGCCCTCTGCCGCCGCGTGAACCAGAGCAGCGCGAGCCCCGCCAGCAGGAGCGCCGCGCAGACGGGGACGGGCATCAGAAAAGGCGCCAGCAGCTTCTTAAAGAGGAACATGGTCCGACATTTTCTCCCGAGGTTCCGGCCCGCCCGCCGGGGCACGCGAGGGACGGACGGAGTATAATCGCTCGGACGCAGAAACCAACCGAGAGGAAGCATGATTTTGGAACGGATGAGAAGAACGCGCGCGGCCGTGGCCGCGCTCCTGCTGCTCGCCACGACCTTCGCCCCGGCCGCGCGCGCCGACGAGGGCATGTGGACTTTCAACAACCTGCCGCGCGCCGAGATTAAGAAGCGCTACGGCTTCGAGGTCACCGACGAGTGGGTGCGCCGCGTGCAGTCGGCCACCGTCCGCTTCCCCAACGGGACGGGCTCGTTCGTCTCCTCGGAGGGGCTCGTCCTGACCAACTACCACATCGTCGAGGACATCGTCGGCGAGCTCTCGACCGCCGAGCGCGACCTCGCCAAGACCGGCTTCGTCGCGCGCACCCGCGCCGAGGAGCTGAAGGTGCCCGGGCTCGCGCTCGACCAGCTCGTCCGCATCGAGGACGTGACGGCGCGCGTCAACGGCGCGGCCAAAGCCGGCGCGGGCGACGCCGAGGCCGGCGCCGCCCGGCAGGCCGAAATCGGCCGCATCGAGTCGGAGGCGGCGAAGGCCACGGGCCTGCGCGCCGACGTCGTCACGCTCTACCAGGGCGGCGTCTACAACCTCTACCTCTACAAGCGCCACACGGACGTGCGGCTCGTCTTCGTGCCCGAGTTCCAGGCGGCCTTCTTCGGCGGCGACCCCGACAACTTCAACTTCCCGCGCTACTGCCTCGACATGTCGCTCCTGCGCGTCTACGAGAACGGCGCGCCGCTCCGGCCCGAGAACTACTTCAGGTGGTCGAAGAAGGGGCCGCAGGAGGGCGAGCTGACCTTCGTCTCCGGCAGCCCCGGCACGACGCAGCGGCTCAACACCGTCGCGCACCTCGAATTCCTGCGCGACACCGGGCTGCCGCTCATCGTCCGCCTGCTGGAGAGCCGCCGCGACTCCCTGAAGAAGTACATGGCCGGGGGCGAGGAGCAGACGCGGCGCGGCCAGAACGAGCTGAACTACGCCGAGAACTTCATCAAGGTCTTCAAGGGCCAGATCGAGGGCCTGCGCGACAAAGAGCTGATCGCGCGCAAGCGCGGCGCGGAGACGGCGCTGCGCGCCTACGCCGAGTCGTCGCGCAACCGCAAGGATTACGTGGACGCGTGGGACACCGTGGCGAAGGCGCGCAAGGCGCTCGCCGCCTACGACAGCCGGCGGCGGCTGCTCGGCGGCTCCACGCTCACGGACTACGCCAACTCGGGCTTCAACACCGCCCTCTTCAACTACGCGCGCATGCTCGTCCGCCTCGCCGAAGAGTCGGCGAAGCCCGACGCCGAGCGCCTGCCCGAGTACTCGGACGCGCGGCGCGCCGCTCTGGAAGGGTCGCTCTACACGGAGGCCCCCGTCTACGAAGACTTCGAGCAGGTGAAGCACGCCGCCTCGCTC
>DASVTS010000096.1:0-10191 GCA_036387455.1 Pyrinomonadaceae bacterium
CGCAGAACACGTGGCAGGAGACGAAGTACCGGCACAGCTCGACGGGGGGTGTGCTGATGGAGCGGGACCACCAGTGGCACCAGAAGTTCTTCTCGTACGGGGACTCGTACGCGGACGGGGTTAACCGCAACACCTTCGCCTATCCCACCGCCATCACCGACCAGGACAACAACAACTCGTACGTGCAGTACGACTACCACAGGGGGATGCCGACGCGGAGGCAGGACCCGAAGGGCGCGGTGCGGACGATGCAGTACGACGCCGCGGGGCGGCTTGAGCGCGCCACGAACGTCACGACGGGGGCCTACATGCGCTGGGTCTACCCGTCGAACTTCACCTACGTGCAGCAGTTCTCGACGGTCAACAACGTGGCCGACGAGACGTACTCGAACCGGCTCCTCGACGGCTTCGGCCGCACGCACTCGTCGGCCACCGGGCACCCCTACAGCGCGGGCGGCTACAAGGCCGTGCTCTCGACCTACGACGTCATGGGGCGCCTCGTCTCCGAGTCCAACCCGACGGAGATAGACGGCAACTGGAACCCGTACGGCGACGACGCCGCCGGCTGGCGCTACAAGACCCAGACCTATGACTGGCAGGGGCGCCCGCTCGTCACGACCAACACCGACTCGACGACGAGGCAGGTCAGTTACGACGGCTGCGGCTGCGCCGGCAGCCAGACCGAGACGACGACCGACGAGGTCGGCCGGCGCACGCGCGTCTCCTTCGACGTGCTCGGCCGGCTGTGGAAGACCGAGGTTCTCAACACGGACGGGAGCGTCTACAGGTCAATGACGAACACCATCGACGCGCTCGACCACGTGACGAGGATTGACGACGTGGCGGTGGCGAGCGGGGTCACGCAGGTCACGCTGATGACCTACGACGGGCACGGGCGCCTGAAGACCCGCAAGCTGCCCGAAGCCACCTCGCCCGTCACCTTCAACTACAACTCCGACGACACCATGTCGTCCGAGACGGACGGGCGCGGGGCGGTTACCACGTACGGCTACAACGGCCGCCACCTGGTGACCAGCGCGAGCAGCAGCTACGGCGGCTCGACCGTCTCGCGGTCGTTCCAGTACGACGCGGCGGGCAACCGCACGCAGATGAACGACGGGCAGGGGTGGCAGACCTACACCTACAACACGGCCTCGCAGTTAACCTCGGAGTCGAGGTACTTCTACGCGCTGGGGATTTCTTACAACATCTCCTACACGTACAACCTCGCGGGGCAGGTCAAGAGCGTGACCGACCCGTTCAACTCGACCGTCTACTACGGCTACGACAACGAGGCGCGGCTGGAGAACGTGACGGGGACGCCCTTCGCGGGGGTCACGACCTACGCGAGCGCCATCCGGTACCGGGCGTGGGGCGGGGTCAAGAGCGCGTCGTTCGGCGACAACTCGTACCAGACGACCTCCTACAACGGCCAGATGCGGCCGACGCAGTACCGGCTGTCGGGCACGTGGGGCTCCTGGCAGCGGCTCGACTACTCGTACTACGGCGACGGGCGCCTGTCCAACGTGGTGGATTTGGACGACGGGCAGGGCAGCAACCCGCCCTCGACGCTCCACTTCATGAGCCGCAGCTACACCTACGACCACGTCGGCAGGGTGACGTTCGCCGGCGGGACGAGCACGACGCCGCCCTTCCGCCAGTGGTACAGCTACAACGAGTTCGACAACACCACCTCGCGCTCGGGCTCGAACGGGTATAACGGGGCGTACCTGAGCGACACGGCGACGTACACGAACAACCGGCGCGACGGGTGGACGTACGACGCTGACGGCCGGCTCACCTACAGCCCGGCCAACTCCTCCAGCCCGTCGCGCACGTGGAACTACGACGCGGCCGGCGCGCTCGTCTCCACCGTCGAGACGGTGGACGGCACGACCAACACGCTCACGCTCTCCTACGACGGCGACGGGAAGGCCGTCCGCGAGGCGCGCACCGGCTACTCGCCCGTGACCTACTACATGGTGCGCTCGACCGTCCTCAAGGGCGAGGTGCTGACGAGGGTGAAGTCGAACGGCGGGAAGGAGATCACCTACATCCAGGCGAGCGGGGTCATCTTCCCGCGGCAGACCATCAACTCGTACGACAACTCGCAGTACATGTCATGGACGCACCGCGACCCGCCGGGCATCACGGAGCCGGGTGCGACCTACGACCCGCTGGGGAACTACATCCCGCACGTCCCGCCGCAGCCCTACCAGCCGCCGTCATCGGGCTACATGTACGGGCCGAGCTACGGCGGGGCCAGCTCGTCCTTCGGCAACGCCAACAACCTCTCGACGGGTTGCACGCTCGACGGCACGCCGTGGAGCTGCAACAGCGTCCTGCGGATTTTGCAGAACGGCGGGGCGGGCCGCGGCACGGTCATCTCGACGACGGGGGGCATGCCCTCGATCATCAACACCATCGGCTTCATCCCGTCCTACTCGACGCACACCTACCGGACGGGGCCGCCGACCGTGACGAGGATAGACCCGGATACCGGGCGCACCATCACCTTCCACGGGTGGGGGCGCGTCGTCACCGTCGTCGTGGTGACGTGGGTGCCCGTCGTCGGCAACCAGCAGGTGACGCCGGTCTCGCCGGGCGGCACCCCGCTCAGCACGAAGGACGAGAAGAAGCACGACGACGCGCAGAACAAGCTGCTCAACGGCGCCCTGAAGGACGACAAGAAGAAGAAGACGGACTGCGAGAAGTTCCTGGAGGAGAAGGGCATCTCGCTGGGGGCGCTGCGCGAACACGTCAGCAACCAGCGCCCGTTCGACGCGACGCGGACGACGCAGCTCACCGCCTACGAGGCGGGGATTGCGCCGGGCCGCGCCGGGATAGGGGCGCTGCCGGTGAACGAGTTCTTCAAGCGGACGGGCGCCGACGCGGCGGCCTCGACCTTCCGGGGGGCCTCGTTCGACGTCTACTTCAAGCCGTCGGCCATCGACACCAGCTCCGTCCTGCACGAGGCGCTGCACACGCTCCTCGACCTCAACGACAGCGACCTCGCCTTCAAGCTCGGGCTGACGACGAAGGAGGGGGGCAAGCTGGAAGAACTCACGGCGAGTAGTAAAATCAGTCCCCTGCTGAGGCAGAAGGGCTGTAAGTGAGGCGCCCGTGAGATGACGCGTGCCGGCGTCGCCCGGCGGCCGACTGTTGCGAGTCGGCCGCCGGGCGGCGGCGGAAGTGTCGGAGGTTTTATGACGAAGAGGGTCGTGTTTACCGTTCTGCTCGTGGCCTGCGGCCTGGGCGCCGCCTACGCGCCCGACCTGACGGGCACCGTCCGCTCGAAGGCGGGGAAGCCGCTGGCCGGCGTGGTCGTCTTCTCGAAAAGCTTCAAGCCGTCGGAGACCGACGCCGCCGGGCGCTTCCGGCTCCGCGGCGCCGACCAGGTCTTCCCGGCCGAGAAGCGCGTGGTCTTCTTCTCGGGGGCGGGCTTCCGCCCCCTGCTGAAGGTCATCGACGGGCGCGACGGTCAGGCGTTGGACGTCGAGCTGGAAGAGAGCGCGGGCGCCGAGCGGGCGGTGCCGGCCTGCGCGCGCGACTCGGGAAGACGGGCGGGGGTCTTCCTGCGCTTCCCCGTGCCGAAGGGGGCGGCGCTCAGCAGGGGCCGCGACGTGGACGTCTCGGACTTCCAAATCTCGCGCGGCGCGAAGGGCGGGCGCGGGCGGCTCTACGGCCTCAGCGGCCCGCGCGCCACCTACGGCTACCCGTCCGACGAGTGGGTGCTGGCCGCCCGCGAGCTGACCCTCCGGCCGTGGAAGAGCGGCACCTTCGAGGGCCTGGACGCGCGCGGCCGTACGGCCGACGGCGGGCGCTGGCGCTACTTCGGCATGTACGGCGAGGCCGCGATGTACAGCGACGCGAACGAGGAGGAGGCCGCCTTTCTCGACCGGATAATCGACGGCGTCTGCCTCGCCGCCAACTGAGCCGGGCCTCGACACGAAGCGGGCGCGGCGGGCGCGGCGGGCGCGACGCTCAAGGGGAACTTGCTTGCCATCTCCCTTTGGGCGTCGCGCCCGCCGCGCCCGCTTCGCGTGTCAGCCTTCCCCCCGGCGGCGGAAACCCCAAGCGGTGAAGAGCAAAAGTAGCAGGAGCGAGGCAGCCGAGGCGTACAGCCCGGCGCGACCCGCCGGGCCGCGCTCGAAGACGAGGGCGGCGGGCGCGCGGACGAAGGTGAGCATGAGGAACGGCGACGCCTCGTAAACCCTCTCGCCGTCCGCCCTGCGCCAGTCGGGGTGAAAGCTCGTGGCGAGCAGCGCCGGCACCGCGCCGTTCGTGCCCGCGGGCGGCGCGAGGTTGATGGCCCGCGGCCCGCGCCCGCCTTCGAGCGGCGCGTCGGCGGCGGCGCCGGTCGGAACCTTCCGGCCGTCGAGCGCCTTTTGCAGCCGCCGCCACGTCAGGCGCACGAGCGTGTCGTCGTAGCTGCGCGTCGGGTGGTCGGTGTCGAGCCGCTCGGCGCCCTCCTCCTCGGGCTGCCGCTCGATGACTTCGGCCTGCGGGAACTCGCCCGGCGCAGCCTGCACGCGCCGGAAGACGGGGTCGTCCGCCGACAGCAGGACGACGTGATGCACGCGCGCCACGTCGCGCAGCCGCGCGAAAGCCTTCTCCGCGTCGTCGTACCTGTAAGCGTCCACCACCACGGAGCCGAAGCCCTCGGGCACTTCGAGCCGGTCGAGCCGCGTCTCGGGCGAGCGCGCCAGCGCGACGTCGAACCAGCCGGAGGCGAACTGCTCCTCCGCCAGACGGACGAAGCCGTAGTCCGTGCGCCGCCTCAGCTTGAGACTCAGGTCGGAGACGACGAGCGCCGGCTTGTGGGCGAGCGAGCGCGCGCCCGGCGGCGGCGGCGCGGACAGCTCGAAGACGCTCCACTGGCCGAAGTCCCGGCGCGAGCCGACCGAGTGCTCGGCCGTGAGCCGGTCTTTGGTCGTCTGACTCCTGACGACCAGATACTTCACGCCGTAGAGCCGGGCGCGCTCGATGTGGCTGGCGACGGTGCGCTGCTTGAAGTCTATGTCGTCGGCGAGCACGGAGCTGATGCCGTAGGAGTCGGGCTGCGGCGAGAAGGCGTCCACGAGCGGGTTGAGAAAGAGGACGTTGGGCGAGCCCTCGCGGAAGAAGAGCGAGAGCGAGGCGTTGCCCTGCGCGCCGAGGTAGGCGTTGATGGCGCGCGAGTCGTGCGCGGCCTCGGACTCGTTGAAGGACTGCGTCTCCACGAGGTAGCGGCCGTCGCGGCGCCCGGCGGCGAAGTCGAGCACGGGCGAGACGCGCGCCCACTCCGACTCGTCGTAGAAGGCGAGTCCCGTCGGCGGCGGCGTCAGCACGCCCAGCAGCAGCAGGAAGCCGAGGGGCGCGAGGATGGCGACGCTGAAGGCGGACTGCATGCGGAGCCCGAATCCGCCGCGCCGCGCGCGCTGCGGGGCGCTCGTGCCCGCGCGCCCCTCCCGCGACCTTCGCGCGAAGCCGAGCAGGCGGAGCGCCGCCGCCAGCGCGTTGCCCACGGGGGCCGCGAGCAGGAAGTTGAGCGTCGAGGTGAGCCGCGGCGGGTGGAACGGGAACCAGCCCGGCGCGAAGGCCGCGGCGAGGAAGATGCCTGCCGCCAGCAGCGCGCACGCCGCGACGAACGGGCGCGCGGCGAACGCCGCCGGCCGCCGCACCCACAGCACCGCCCCGGCCGCGGCGAGCGCGTACCAGACCCAGAGCGGCGCGGGCACGAGGAAGTCGAACGTGACGAACTGGGGGCGCGTGACGACGTAGTCGTAAGAGGCGAGCAGGGGCGCCAGCCAGAACAGCGTCAGGCCGAGGCCCGCGAGCGGCGACAGCAGGTGCGCCGCCAGCGCGCCCCGCGCCCCGCGCCTCTCGTCCCCCGCACGGGCGCGCGCGAGCCCGAGCGCGTCGGCCGTCAACGTCGTCAGGACGAAGAGCGCGGCGACGGTGGCGCTGAAGAAGTTGGCGAGCAGCGCCAGCGCCAGCAGCAGCGAGGCGAGCGGCGCGCGCCACGCCCCGCGCGCGAACCCCTCCGACGCATAGAGGACGTACCACGCGGCGAGCAGCACGAAGCCGAGCGGCTGCGTGTAGAGCCCGAGCAGAAAGGTCGAGGTGTAGCTGAGCCCCATCACCCCGAGCGAGTCGCTGAGCCGGACGTCGACCAGCAGCGGGACGGCGGCGACCGCCGCGCATGTGGCGGCCGCGCGGTCGCGCCCCGCGAGCCTCCACGCCAAAAGCCAGAGCGCCGCGGGCAGGAGCAGCATCGGGAGCGCGAGGACGAGCTTGAAGGCCGCGTTGAAGCCGGCGAGGCCGGAGCGTTGGAGCAGCGCGACGAGCCAGTAGAAGAGCGGCGGGTAGAAGTTGGGCAGCGCCGTCCCGGCGAAGAAGGCGTCCGTCCAGCCGAAGGTGTCGGGGAAGATTGTGTCGGCGTAGACGCGCGCGAGCGCGTAGTGGCCCGAGCCGTCCCACGCCTGCGCGCGCACGCCGCGCCAAATCTCGCCCCAGAGTCCCGTGGTGAGCAGGACGGGGAGCGCGGTGACGAGAAGCAGGTGCGGCAGAAAACTGCGAGCCGCCGCGCCCCGAGAGAGCCGAGTTGGTGTTCGTGTGTCCAAAAACCTCCCCGGCCCGACGCGCGGCGACGCGCCCCCGGCCTCAGCGCCGTTTGACGGTCTTCGTGAGCACGCTCTCCGGCAGCGAAGGCAGCTTCGCCCACCTGACCTTGCAGGTCACCGTCAGAGACTCGCAGTCGGCGTGGCTCGTGTCCACCCTCACCTGCGGCGCGTTCGGGTCGCCGACGACCTTCCCGGCGGAGACGCTCCAACGGTACTCGGGGCACCCCGTCTCCGGCGGGCACTGCGCCGTCACCGCGCAGAGATACTCCGAGCCGGACTCCGGGCTCTCCTCGCACGTCAGGACGGCCGACGGCGGCGAGTCGGCGCGCGCCGCAAGGGCGCCGCACAGCAGGAGGCAGGCGACGCACAGGCGCAGGAGAGCGCGCGCCGCGGCGCCGGCCCTCTTCGACGGCGGGCGTCCCCCCGCCGGTCGTCGGCGGGGGGCGCGTTGCGACTCGGTTCCCTTCATGGCTCGACTCCTAAGGCGTGCCGCAATGTTTCACCATGGCGTCGTGGATGTACTTGCTGAAGGCAAGGTTGGCGTTGTCCTTGTCCTTCGGGAACGGGTTCACCCCGAAGCCTTCGTCCTTGATGGCCTGCGCCAGTTGCTTATCGTCGTTGGGCTTCTTCGTCGCAAGGTGGAGCAGCTCGTGGAAGATGCCCCCGGCGTCGAGCAGGTTGATGGCCGCGGGGTTCGGCTTGCCCTGCGGGTCGAACCCGGGCAGGTAGATGGTCGCGTTCTTGCCTATCTTCCCGCGGATGGTGCCGCCCGCCAACTGCCCGAGGTTGTCGGGCGGCTTCCCGCGGACGAACCCTCCCTCACTCTTCACGGCCTCGAACAACTGGAGCACGTCGTTCCCCTTGGCGAGCGAGCGCTTCTTGGCCAGGCGGTTCAGCACGCCGTTGATGAAGTCGGCGCACGGCTGCTTCCCGAGCCAGCCGCTGATGATGTTCTTCGTCGAGTTTATATCAACGGGCGGGTTCGGCCAATTGGGCAGGGTCTGCTGGCCGACGACCGGCACGTAGGTGATGACGGTCTCGGTGATGACCCGCCCCCAGCCGTGGAAGGTGATGGTGCGGCCCGGGTTGTCCGGGTCCGGCCGCGTCTCGGTCGGCGGCCCCGTCCGGTAGGTGCGCGTGTAGGTCGAGAGGCCGAGGCCGAGGCTGGTGAGGATGTCGCCGCCCAGCCCCGTCGTCGAGATGACGAGCAGCCGGCCGGAGCCGTTCTGGAGGGCGCGCAGCACGCTGTTGCAGCTCGCCGGGGCGCCGTCGAGCATGCAGCCCGTCGAGAAGTTGTTCGAGTTCGTGAAGCTGGAAGTGCTGCCCCCGTAGCTCGGCCCGTAGAAGCCCGTGTAGCTGGGCGGCTGGTAGGGCTGCGGCGGGACGTGCGGGATGTAGTTCCCCAGCGGGTCGTAGGTCGCCCCCGGCTCCGTGATGCCCGGCGGGTCGCGGTGCGTCCACTCCATGTACTGCTGGCCGTTGTAGCTGAGGATGGTCTGGCGCGCGCCGACCACGCCCACCGCCGGGACGTAGGTGTACGCCTTCGTGCCGTTCGACTTCAGCCTCGTCAGTATCTCGCCCTTGAGCGCCGTCGAGCGCACGAGGTAGAAGGTGCCGGGCGACGAGCCCCCCGTCGTAGACTCGCGGATGGGCTGCCCGTCGCCGTCGTAGGAGAGCGAGAGCGTGGTGGAGCCGTTCGAAGACGTCTCGGTGGTGGAGGCGAGCCCGCCGGCCGCGTCGTAGTTCCACGAGCGGGCGTTGCTGTTGGAGTTGGCCGGGCTGTAGGTGAGCCGGCCGTCGGCGTCGTACGTCCACCCGTCGCGCCGGTTGTTCGTGTACGTCGCCGTGTCGCTGATGTACGCCCCGTTGTAGCCGTTCGACCCCGTCCGCGACGTCATGTTGTCGAACTCGTTGTAAGCGTAGTTCTGCCGGAAGGGCGGCGTCGTGTTCGTCCCGCCGGCGAAGGTGACGCGCCCGAGGTGGTCGTAGACGTAGCTGCGGCTCATGAAGTGGAGTGTCGAGGGCGGGTTGCTGCCCTGCCCGTCGTCGAGGTCGGTGACCGTCGAGAGCCGCCCGTCGCCATAGTACGAGTAGTCGAGCCGCTGCCAGGAGCCCCACGTGCTCGACAGTCGATACTGCCACGGCCGCATCCGCCCGTCGTAGGAGGTCGTCTGGTAGGAGTTGTCGCCGAACGACGCGCTCTTAACCCCGCCCCACGCCCGGTAGCGGATGGCGCTCGCGTAAGTGGAGACGCCGGCGTAGGCCGTCCCCGTCACGTTCTCGACCCTGCCGGCGTTGTCGTAGCCGTGGTAGATGGTCGAGTTGAACGGGTCGGTCACGCTCTTGACCTGCCCCGCCAGGTTGTACGTGTAGGACATCGTGTAGGTGATGCCCAGCCCGTAGAAGTATCTACTCTCCGAGGTGAGCCGCGACGTCGTGTCGTAGGTGTAGGTCTGCCACCCCTGCCCGTCGTTCATCTGCGTGCGGTTGCCCGCCGCGTCGTACTGGAACGACCGCGAGACGGTCGAGCCGCCGTAGCTGCTGCTCGCGCTCGTCTGCAAGTGGCGGCCGTTGTAAGCGTACGTGGTCACCGCCCCGCGCCCGTCCACCTCAGACGCCAGCGTGTCGTCGGAGATGTAGTTGAAGGTGACGGGCGAGGTGGCCTCGGGGAGCTTGCGGGTCTTGAGGCGCCCGTGCCCGTCGTAGGTCATGAGCGTGACCTGCGTGACCCCGCTCGCCACCGCCACGTCGTCAATCCTCGTCACGTGGTCGAGCGGGTCGTAGGTGTTCGTCATCCTGCGGTAGACGCTCCCGTCCGTGTTCAGAAGCTCCGTCTGCCACAGGCGCCCCAGCACGTCGTGAATCAGACGGCGTCGGCGGCCGACCTCGTCCGTCTGCGTCTCGGTCTGGCTGCCGGCGCAGCCGCAGCCGTCGTACGTGATGTCGCGCGTCGTCCCGTCGGAGTTGGTGGTCACGCGCGGGCGCCCCTGCCAGTCGTAGGTCTGCGTCGTCGAGCGCCACCCGGCGGCGTCGTCGCCGTACGGGTTCCAGTTGCCGTCTATCTCCGTCGGGTTGGTGCGCGCCGAGAGCCGGCCCATCGCGTCGTACGTGAAGAGTTCTGCCTTGTAGCCGCCCGCGCTGTAGGGGTGGTTCGTCGCGGCCGAGTGCACGCGCCCGGTGCCGTCGAGCTGCTGGTTGGAGTAGCTCTCGTCGGCCACGGTGTTGACCGCGGAGAGCTGCTGCACGTAGCCGGCGGTCGAGGGGTAGACCCAGCGCGTGTAGGCGCCGGTGGAGACGTTGTTCACGCGCTCCAGGCGGTTGGCGGCGTCGTACTGCATCGTCGCCACCGCGCCCTTCGGGTCCTGCGTGCGCGTGACCGCGCTCGTGTCATAGTTGTACTGCGTGGTCGACGTGAAACTGTCGGCGTCGGTGACGGTGGTGGGGAAGGCGAAGGTGTTGCGGTTAACCCCGTCCGCGTACGAGTCCCCGTACGAGAAGAACTTCTGGTGCCACTGGTGGTCCCGCTCCATCAGCACACCCCCCGTCGAGCTGTGCCGGTACTTCGTCTCCTGCCACGTGTTCTGCG
>DASVTS010000097.1:0-16372 GCA_036387455.1 Pyrinomonadaceae bacterium
CGCCCCGGGGGACGCGCCCCCTACTCGTTCGCGTGGCCCGCCGCCGGGCCGGCTTCACCTCGTGACGAAGAAGAGCGCGCACTCGCGGCCCAGCAGCGCCGCCTCGTAGAGGCTGCCGGTGCAGCAGTCCAGCCCGTCGCGGCCGGCGTAGGTGCCCGGGCGGCACGCGCCGTCGAGGAGGCGCTTCCACGTCACGCCGCTTGAGTTGTGCCCCGTGCCGAACTTCTCGTAGGCGCACTGGAGGCTCCGCTGCTGGCTCCGCGGCCTGTCCCGGTTGAACCTCGTCTCGCCGACCCTCAGACACTCCTCGTACATGCGGTCGTCCTCGGCCTTCCTGCGCGCGGCCGCCTGCATCATCGCCCTGCACCTCTCGTGCTCCGGCGTGGCGACGCAGTTGACCTTACTTTCGAGCGCCGGCAGGGCACTCCGGGCGGCGCGGCACTGCGCGGCGAGCGGCGGCGGCAGACCTGCCTGCTCGCAGTTCTGCTCGTAGAAGGCGGGGGTGAAGTCGAACCGCCTGGGGGGCGGCCCGGCGCCGCGGTAGGTCGCCGTCGTGCAGCTCGATTCGGCCTCGGAGAAGCAGATGCGGCACGGCCGCCCCGCGACGCATTTCTGCGGCGCCGAGCGCGGGCTCGAAGGGTCGAAGGCGTTCCTGGTTCCGTTGTGCCTCGGGTGGAAGACCACGTGGGCGTCGCAGTCGTTCGGGCAGGACCTCCCGTCGTCGTAGACGGTCGGCTCCATGCTCACGGCCGGGGCGGGGGGCGGCGCCGTCAGCCCCGTCACGGCGGTCATCGTCAGGCTGACGAGCAGAAAGGCGAACGCGTAAAAAGGTCGCATGTCTCTCAACTCCTTCGACTCGGGCTTTCGGTTCGATTAAACGCACGCGGCCGCGCGCCGGCCGGGTCGGGGCGCCCCGACGTCGTTCGCCAGGCCGCCCGACTGTTATGCGGGTATCCGAAGAAACGTTTCGCGCGCGGCGGCGCGGTCGAAGGCCGTGAAAGATACGGCGGGCGGGCGGCGGAGTCACCGGCAAACGGGAGAGGGGCGGGCGGCCTTCAACAAGGCCGCCCGCCCCTCCCGTCAGTTACGCTCCGGCGAGACTTAGCGCGCGCGCTCGCTCTCGGCCTGGAGGTTGTTCGTGACCGAGAAGACGCCCGGTATCGAGCTGACCAGCATGCGGGCGAGGTTGCGGTGCCCCTCGTTCGAGACGACGCCTTCGAGCGTCAGGTTGCCGCGCTCGACCACGATGTGGATGGAAGGGTTCGTCCCGCGCCCGTAGCGGAAGAGCGGGCTGTCCCAGCCGAAGAGGGCGCGGTAGGCGCTCACGCGAATCGAGTCGTCGAAGGACGAGAACGGCAGCACCTCTATCTGGTTGACCACGCGCTCGACGCCCGCGAGCCTCTTCACGCGGCGCTCGGCGTCCTTGCGCGTCGAGGGCTGCACGACCTGACCCGAGAGGGTCACGGTCGAGCCGTCGATACTGTACGTGAGGTTGTCGAAGACGCCGTAATACGGGAGCGTCACCAGCTCCTTGCGCACCTTCTTCGACAACTGCTCCTGCGGCGTGCGCTGGCCGCCCCGCTCGTCGGGGGCGGCGGCCGCGAACGTCGCCGTCAGAATCAACGCCGCGCAGAGGGCCGCGGCTCTGTTCAGAATGCTTTTCATCTTCATTTCACCCCTTGAAAGAATCAGTAATTAATCACGAAATTAGATGTGGCGCCCGCCCCCGGAGTTGTAACCGGGGCGCCGCCGGCCGCGCCCGTTTACGGCGTTTTTACCGGGCTTTTTCGCAATTCTTTTGCGACAGAAGGCCCCGATAATTTGGCCCCGGAAACTGCCGACTTCTCAGACCCGAAGGGCCGAATTTTTCGCTTGGGCACTCCTGACAACCCGGCGGCCGAGCGCCGCTCGTCGTTCGCGGCGCTGCGCCACCGCGACTTCCGCCTGATGTGGGTGGGGCAGTTCGTCTCCCTGACGGGCTCGCAGATGCAGCTCGTCACCATCAACTGGCACGTCTACCTGCTGACGCGTCCGCGGGGCGAGGCGGCGGCCGCCGCGGCGCTCGGCCTCGTCGGGCTCGTGCGCGTGCTGCCCATCGTCGCCTGCTCGCTCGTCGGCGGGGTCGTCGCCGACGCCGTAGACCGCAAGCGGCTCATCCTCGTCACGCAGGCCGTCATGCTCCTGAGCGCCGCGGCGCTCGCGGCCGTCACCGCCGCGGGGCTCGAACAGGTCTGGCCCGTCTACGCGCTGACGGCGCTGTCGTCGGCCGCCGTCGCCTTCGACAACCCGGCGCGGCAGGCTTTGCTGCCGGCGCTCGTCCCGCCGCGCGACTTCCCGAACGCGGTCAGCCTCGGCTTCGTCTCGTTCCAGATAGCGATGGTCTCGGGGCCGGCGCTGGGCGGCGTGGTGCTGGCGCGCTACGGGCCGACGGCCGTCTACGTCTTCAACGCGGCCTCGTTCCTCGCCGTCGTCCTCGCCGTGCTGCTGATGCGCGCGTCGGGGAAGGGGAGGGCGGAGGAGCTGGCGCGGGTGAGCGTCGAGTCGCTGAAGGAGGGCCTGAGGTTCGTCTGGCGGACGCCCATCATGGTGCAGACGATGTCGCTGGACTTCGTGGCGACGTTCTTCGCGTCGGCGACGGCGCTGCTGCCCATCTTCGCGCGCGACGTGCTGATGGTGGGCGAGCGGGGTTACGGGCTCCTCGCGGCGGCGTCGGCGGCGGGCGCGGTGCTGACGGGGGTGCTGCTGACGGCGCGGCGCGCGGGCTGGGGCCGCCCGGGGGTCGCGGTGCTCGTCTCGGTCGCGGTCTACGGGGCGGCGACCGTGGGCTTCGGGCTCTCGCGCTCCTACTGGCTCTCGCTCGTCTGCCTCGCGCTGACGGGCGCGGCCGACACGGTGAGCACGGTCATCCGGCAGACCATCCGCCAGCTCATCACGCCCGACCGTTTGCGCGGGCGGATGACGTCGGTGAACATGATCTTCTTCATGGGCGGGCCGCAGCTCGGCGAGCTGGAGGCGGGGCTGGTGGCGGCGGCGGCGGGCGCGCCCTTCTCGGTCGTCCTCGGCGGCGTCTGCTGCCTCGCGGCGGTGGCCTTCGCCTTCACGCGCGCGCGCGAGCTGATGCGCTACCGCTTCGCCGGGCGCGACTGACGCCCGCCCGCTTGCATGCGCGGCGGGTTCGGGCCTACCATCGGCCTCAACTCAAGCACACGCGAGGAGGACAAACAGAGTGGGTGACTCGTCCGAGTCAGGGCCGCGAGCCGGCGAGACGAATGAGCAGGAGGAGCCCGCCGGCGGCGACACGCTCGAAGACGCCGCGCGCGACGGGCGCGAGGTCGCCGCGGGCCGCCTGCGCGAAGAACTGGGGCGCGGCCCGAGCGACGAAGAGATAGACGAGTGGCTGCAACGTCACACGGAAGGGTACTGAGAGGCTAGAGGCTAGGGGCTAGAGGCTAGGGGCTAGTTAAGAGTTAATCTCCTAACTAGCCCCTAGCCCCTAGCCCCTAGCCCCTGACTTAAGGTGTGGCCGGCGCGACGACTATCTTGTTGTCCACGCCGAGGACGCCTTTGACGGCGTAGGCGAGGCGTTCGGCGCGCTGCTTGACGGCGTCGGAGTTGACCGTGCCGGAGAGACGGACGCGGCCGTTGGCGACCGTCGCGTCGACGTTCGAGGCGGCGACCGCCGGGTCGTCGGCGAAGGACTTGTCTATTTTCTGTTGGAGCGTCGCGTCGTCTGTGGCGGCGGGCGGCGCGGCGGTCGCCGTCGTGGCCGGCGGCGCGGTCGCCGTCGCGGTGTCGGTCGGGGGCGGCGCCTGGATGATGACCGGCGCGGGCACACTCTGCGGCGCCTGCTGGATGATGATGGGCGTCGGCTGCGCGAGCGGCGTCTGGACGACGACGGGCGCCTGCGCGAACGGCGTCGGCTGCTGGGCGGCCGTCGCGCGGATGTTGACGTTCGTCTCGCTCGACTCGCCGCCCGAGTTGGTCAGGAAGAGGAAGACGATGGCCGTGACCGCGATGGCGAGCAGCGCCACCGTGGCGACGACGCCCGTCGAGTAGCCACGCCGCTCCGGCGCGGGGTAGCGGACGGTCTGCTGCTGAACCACCTCGCGCCGCGCCGTCGGCGTCTCGACCACGACCCGGCTCCGCTTGTGTTGCTCTTCGTCGTATGACATGAAGCTTCGGCTCCTGAACTGTCGTTTAGGTGAAATTGCGCGAGGGCAGTTTGTTGACGGGCACCCGGCGAGGGGGAGCGGAAGGCCGCAGCCCTTCGCTCCCCCTCGAAGTTTCAGGCCCGCTCAGTAGCGGCGGGGCAGGCGGCGCTTCGAGCGCCGGTAGAGATAGCCGCCCGTGCCGCCGACGACGGCGCCCGCCGTGGCCGCGCGCCGGCCGCCGGCCGCCGCGCCGACGCCCGCGCCGAGCGCCGCGCCGCTCGCCGTCGCGCCGATGGTGCGCGTGCGCGGCTTGAAGTGGCGCCGCGCCGCCTTGCGGTTGAAGGCGTAGGTGCCCGCGCCGCCCGCGCCGATGGCCGCGCCCTTCTTGCCGCCGACGAGGCCGCCGACGGCCGCGCCGCCCGCGATGATGGCGGCCGTGCGCGCCTTACGTCCGAAGCGCGACCGCCGACGCCTGTCCTGGGCCGACGTGTCGAGCGCGAGCGCCGTCAGAAGCAGGAAAAGGCAGATCAAACTGGCGAAAACCCTTCGCATGTTCACACTCCTTCCGCTGAATCGAATCATCCCGAATTAAAACGGGAGAGACTTATCACGCCGTCCCTTTCTGCAAACACCATTCCGCCCGCGGGCCGGGGCGTAAGGTCAAGAAAACCTTGAGTCTTTAAGAGCGGGGCCGCTTCGAGCGTGCCCGCGCGACGACGATTAGGCCGGCGCGGGCGTACTGATTCCATGCTCGCCGGGGCGGAAGCCCGACCGTGAGGGAGGGCGTCTCAACTCCCACGGGGCGTTTTGATGGAGGCCATACGCCCTCCCTCACGGTCGGGCTTCTGCCTTTTGTTTGACCGTGCCGGGTCGCTCTCGCATAATCGGCCGCATGACGACGGCCATCATACATCACCCTGTCTTCGAGCGGCACGACACGGGGGCGGGGCACCCCGAGAGCCCGGAGCGCTACGCGGTCGTGATGGCGGCGCTGCGCGGCGACGCGGAGCTGTGGCCGCGCCTGCTGGAGGTCGAGGCCGCGCCGGCGCCGCGCGGCGACGTGCAGGCCGCGCACTCGCCGCAGCACTTCAAGCGCGTCGAGCGCGCCGTCAGCGAGGGGGTCGGCTACCTCGACGCCGACACCGTCGTCTCGCTCCGCTCGCTCGACGCGGCGCTGCGGGCGTCGGGCGGCGCGTGCAGGGCCGTGGACATGGTCATGGCGGGCGAGGCGCAGAACGCTTTCCTGCCCGTGCGGCCGCCCGGGCACCACGCGACCTCCGACCGCGCGATGGGCTTCTGCCTCTTCAACACGGCGGCCGTCGCGGCGCGCTACGCGCAGCGCCACCACAAAGAGGTCGAGCGCGTCGCCGTCATCGACTGGGACGTCCACCACGGCAACGGCACGCAGGGCATCTTCTACGACGACCCTTCGGTCTTCTTCTTCTCCGCACACCAATACCCTTGGTACCCGGGCACGGGCACGCGCGCCGAGACGGGCGTCGGCCGCGGGCGCGGCTACACGCTCAACCTGCCGCTGCGCGCGCGCACGCCCGCCAACGAGCACCGCCGCGCCTTCGAGGCCGCGCTCGAAGAGATAGGCGCGAAGTTCAAGCCCGACCTCGTCATCATCTCCGCCGGGTTCGACTCGCACGCGGGCGACCCCCTGGGCCAGCTCCAGCTCACGGACGAGGACTTCGTCGGGATGACGCGCGCGGCGAAAGAGTGGGCGCGCGAGGCGTGCGGCGGCCGCGTCGTCTCCTGCCTCGAAGGCGGCTACAACCTCTCGACCCTGGGCGGGACGGTCGCCGCGCACGTGCGCGCGCTCGCCGAGGGCGAGGCCGGAACACCCCGCGCCGGGCGCGCGTAAAGGGATGGAAGCCGCCGCGCCGGCGGCCTCGAAGACTTACCCACGAAGACGACGGGGAAGAGACTGAGACGGGACGACTCCGGTGAGTAGCAGGCCGCAAGGTTTTTCAGAGCGTTTCGCCGAGAGGCTCGCGCAGGCGCGCGAGCGGCTGCGGCGCGCGATGCCGCGCGCGGCGCTGGCCGCGGGCGCGCTCTTCCTCCTGCGGCTGTTCCTGCGCGACACCGCGCTCTACAGGACGACGCCGCTCCGCCTGCTCGGGCCGCTGACCCTCTTCGCCTGCTCGTTCGTCCTCCTCTACTACGGCGCGAAGCTGCTCGTGCGCCTCAAGCGCGCGCTGCTGTGGAGGGTGCGCCGCCGCCTCGCCATCACCTACCTCTTCGTCGGGCTGACGCCGGTCGTGCTGCTGCTCGCGCTCGGGGCGCTGGCGGCGACGGGCGGCTCGTCGCAGGCGATGGCGCGCGTCGTCGCGGTCGAGGTCGGCGCGACCAGGAGGCACGCGCTCGAAGGCGCCCGCTCGCTCGCCGACGCGCTGGCGCGCACGCCGCCGGGCGAGCGCGACGAGCAGCGGTGGCTCGACGAGCGCGCGGCGCTGCTGCGCGCGGCGCTGCCGGGCGCGCGCATCTCCGTGTGGCGCGGGCAGCCGGGCGGGCACCCGGGGTCGCTCGGCCGCGAACGGCCGCCGCAACTGGTGAGCGCCACCGACGACGAGCGGCACCGCGGGGTCGGGCCGCTGGCGGGCGACGACGGCGGGCCGCTGCCCGCGTGGCTCTCGGCCCTCGGCGCGGACGAGTGGAGCGGGGTCGCGTACCTGCCGCCGCCCGACCAGACGCGGACTTCCTTCGGCACCCCTTCGGTGCGCGCCTTCGTGCGCAGGCCGTGGGGGGTTCGGCCGTTGGCGGTGCTGGTGAGCGTCCCGGTCAGCCGCGCGCTCGTCGAGCGCTACCGCGAGACCACGGGCGTCCACCTCCGCCCCTTCTTCCTCGGCGTGCGGGGCGAGGAGGAGCGCCAGCGCGGCGGCCGCCTCGCCTTCACGTTCGGCGACGAGGAGCTCGACCGCGAGGTGGAGGGGGACGTGACCGGGCGCCCCAGCAAGGTCGTAGACTTCACGCGCGACCAGTTCGGCGAGGGCCTGCCGAGTCTCGCCGGGTTCAACTTCCCGTACCCCGTCATCCTCGACGCGACCGACTGGAGCACGGGCGTCGAGTCGCCGCGCTGGGCCTTCGTGCTGGACTGGTCGTGGGACGAGGGCGTCAAGCAGTTCTGGGGCGACGCCGTGCTCGGCCGCAGGATGTGGCAGGCGCTCTACTTCGTCGCCGTCGCGTTCCTGCTGCTGGAGCTGGCGGCCCTGCTCTCGGCCGCGTGGATGACGCGCGCCGTGACGGGCACGGTTCACAAGCTCTACCGCGCCACGGAGTCGGTGAAGCGCGGCGACTTCTCGCACCGCATCCGCACGCGCTCGCGCGACCAGTTGGGGGAACTCGCCCTCGCCTTCAATGACATGTCGGCGAACATCGAGACGCTGCTGGCCGAGCGCGTCGGGCACGAGCGGCTGCGGCGCGAGGTCGAGATCGCGCACGAGGTGCAGTCGCAACTCTTCCCGCGCAGCACGCCCGCGCTCTCGACGGCCGCGATGACGGGCGAGTGCCGGGCGGCGCTCGGCGTCGCCGGCGACTACTACGACTACGTCGAGGTCGTGCCCGGCCTCGTCGCCTTCGCGCTGGGCGACGTCTCGGGCAAGGGGATTTCGGCCTCGCTCGTGATGTCGAACTTGCAGGCCGCGCTGCGCGCGCAGGTCGCCATCATCAGCGAGCGCATGGGCGCGGCACGGCCGGCGGCGCTGGCGGCCGGCTCGGGGCCGGGCGGGGACGGCGCGGGGGCGGCCGAGGCGTCCGAGATGCCGTGCGGCGTGGCGGGGGCCGACGCGGGCTGCGTCGTCTCGAAGATGGCCGAGAGCATCAACGTGCAGCTCTGCCGCGCGACGGACGCCAACCGCTTCGCCACGCTCTTCCTCGGGCTCTACGACGACCGCGCGCGCACGCTCCGCTACACGAACGCGGGGCACAACGCGCCGCTGCTCGTGCGCGCCGACGGTACGGTCGAGCGGCTGTGGGCGGGCGGGACGGTGCTCGGCGCCTTCGACGGCGTGGCGTTCGAGGAGGGGCGGGCGCAGCTCTTCGAGGGCGACCTGCTCGTCGTCTACTCCGACGGCATCACCGAGGCGCAGAACGCCGCGGGCGAGGAGTACGGCGAGGCGCGTCTGGCCGAACTCGCCGCCGACGCGCGCGCCGAGACGGCCGAGAACATCCGCCGCCGCATCTTCGACGCCGCAGACCGCTGGTCGGGCGAGGCCGAGCGCGGCGACGACCAGACGCTTGTCCTCCTCAAGGTCGTAAACCGTGAACCGTAAACCGTGACAAGAGCGTGAACCGTAAACCGTGAACCGTGACGAGAAAGAACTGTCTTTCTCGTCACGGTTCACGGTTTACGGTTCACGGCTTTAAGCCGTGACGATGACGGCGCGGGCGCCGGTCAGCTCGGTGAAGTCTTTGGTGTAGACGGTGCCGACGCGGCGCATGCGGCCGATGGTCTCGACCAGCTCTTCGGTGGGGAGGTAGCCGTCGTCGATGTAGGCGACGGCCCAGAAGGAGAAGTTCGAGGCGGCGTCGAGGAGGTCTTCGACGTGGCGGAGGTACTGGCGGCGGGCCTCGGCGCGCGCGCCGAGCCGCCCCTCGCGCGTGCGCTCGAACTCGTCCCAGAAGTCGCCGTCGCCCCGCACCCACTCCTCGCGCCACGCCCAGGCCGTGTCGCGCGCGGCGCGGCGCGAGGGGCGCGGCAGGCGCAGGAAGAGCAGGTCGGCCTGCTCGCGCGAGACGAAGTCGCGCGCGTCGCGGTTGGAGACGGCGTTGCGCTGGCGGTTGTCGAAGGGCGCGGGCGCGGCGCCCCACAGGCGCTTGAAGACGCGCGAGAGCGGCTGGCGCAGCTCGCCCGTCTCCTCGTCGAAGGAGAGCGCGTAGTCGCCCACCGCCATGCCGAGGTCGAGCGCGAGCTCGCGGCGCGCGGGGGCCAGCTTCTCGGCGTTCGCGCGGACGTTGTCGAACCACCAGGCGTCGGTCTCGCCGAACCAGCGGCGCAGCGCCGGGTTGTAGAGCCGGTGCCGCGGCACGTAGGCGTCTTCGAGCACCCCGTCCACTTCCGCCTCGCTCAAAACGTTGCCGTTGTTCTCGACCCGCGCCTGCGCGCGCGTGAAGGCCCAGCGCGCGGGGTCGTTGGCCGAGACGCGCGCGCCCCAGCGCTTGAGGTAGGAGAGCGTCGTCGCCTCGCCCGCGAACGGGTCGGCGACCGACTTGAACTGGAGGCGGCGCAGCACGCTCAGCTCGAACGCGAGCCAGCCTTCGGGGAGTGTGTCGGAGAAGTTGCGCAACGTCGAAAGTCCTTAACTGAAGTTCGTCAGGGGCGCGAGTCCCAGGGGTACTGCACGGGCGTCTCGCCCGCGTGGACGACCTCTTCGCCCTCCGGCGCGACGCCGACGGCCGCGTCCTGCGGACGGCGCGCGTCTTCCGGCCGTGCTGAGACGTCCTCCTCGGCCGGCGGCGCGGGCTCCGGCCCGGCGGCGCGCTCGCGGGCGTGGGAGCGAAGCTCGGGCAGACCTTCGAGCAGGAGGAAGGCGCGGACGACCGCGGGGTCGAACTCGATGCCGGCCCAGAGGCCGAGGTGCTTGCGCGCTTCGGCCTCGGTGCCGGCGGGCCGCCAGGGCCGCGCGTCCGTGAGCGCGGCGTAGGAGTCCGCGACGCGCAGGATGCGCGCGCCCAGCGGAATCTGCTCGCCGCGCAGCGCGTCCGGGTAGCCGCCGCCGCCGAACCACTCGTGGTGCCAGCGGACGAGTAGCTGCACGGCGCGCTCGGCGCCGGAGCGCGCGGCCTCCTGCTCGCCGATGACGGGGTGGCGCCCGAGGTCGAGCCGCTCGGCGTCGTTGAGCGCCCCGTCGCGCTTGATGTAGTCGCGCCTCATCGTCATCTCGCCGATGTCGTGGAGCAGGGCGGCGAAGACGACGGAGGTGCGGTCGGCGCGCGAGAGGCGGAAGTGCGCGGCGAGCGCGTCGGCCAGTCGCGCCACGCGCGAGGCGTGCGGGTGCGCGTAGCCCTCGAACTCGTCCACGCCCGCCGACAGGCGCAGGAACGCCTCCCCGGCCGCGCGCTCGGTCTCTGCAAACTCGATGCCCATAGAGGTCAGAGTTTAAGGTCGAAAGCCCGGAGAGTAAAGTAGACAGTAGTCGGTAGCCTACGGTCTACTCTGCTTCGCCAGCTTGAGGTCGTAGGCGGCGCGCAGCTTGGCGTCCTTGAGCGTCTCGTAGGCGTGCGTGACTTTGGCGAAGGCGGCGTCTATGCGCTGGCGCTGCTCTTCGTCCGCCTCGCGGCGGAAGCGGTCGGGGTGGAGGCGGCGCGCGTGCGTGTAGTAGACGCGCTTCAGCTCCTCGGGCGTGGCGCCGCGCCCGACGCCCAGCACCTCGTAATGGTTCGCCCCGCGCGCCAGCGCGAAAAGCTCCTCGACGGTGCCGCGCGTCTCGGCCTCGGGCTCGGGCGGCGCCGCGCGCTCGACCGCCTGCCGCGCCTGCTCCTGCTGCGCCGCCGCCGCGGGCGCGGGCCGCTGCTGTTGCTGCGCGGCGGACGCCCGCCGCAGCGCGTCGGCCGGCAGGACGCGCGGCCGGTCGGGGCGTTCGAGCAGGCCGGCGAGCCCCAGCACGTAGACCGCGCGCCGCGTCTCCTCCTCGGGGAGCCCGCCGACGGCGACGACCTCGCCCAGCCGCGCCGGCGCGTAGACGCGCGTGAGGACGAAAGCCTCCGACGGCTGGAGCCTGAGCCCCGACTCTATCTTCTCCTGCGCGCCCGCGGCGGGCGCGATTGTCTCTTCGTCGCGCGTCCGCGCTGCGGCCAGCGCGGGCGGGAGCGCGCGCGCGGCCTCGGCCAGCAGGGGCGCGGCGTCGAAGTGCGCGCCCTGCTGCTGCGCCGCGAGCCGCACGCGCGGGTCGAAGTCCCACTCGCCCTCCGTCCAGCGCAGCAGCTCGAACAGAACCTCCTTCGACTGCCGCTCGCGGAGCTTCCTCAGCGCCGCCTCGTCCAGAACCCCCGCGCGCAGCAGCACGAGGCCGACCTGCTCGTCCGACGCGCCCTCGCCGACGAGCGAGTAGACGCGGGCCGCGTCCGCCGCCCCGCTCCGGCGCAGCACCTCGACGAGGCGCGAGGCGCGCAGGTTCGAGAGCGCGGCCGCGACCCGCCCGCCGTCGAAGTAGACCGCGGCCTTCAGGCGCTCGCGCGCGAGGCGCAGCGCCCCCGACAGTCGCGCGTCCGAGATTTCTTGTACGAGTTCGGCTAAAGGTTGGTCGTTCAGTCGGCCGTTCATCAGGCGTGCGGGGCCGCCCCTTACAGAAGACCCCACGGCCATCATAGCCTAGAGAGGGGCGGGCGGCTAGTAGTCGAGCCGCCAGTATCTCCGACAATTTTTGAGACAAAAAACGAAAGATTTTCTGTCATCGTGCGTACACTCTGCGCGGCCACCCAGGGCCGCCGGTTCGAGCGGATTTGCACGCCGGGTGTGATGGTACAAAGGTCAAAAACGTTTTCAAGCGCGCGCGCGTCGTCGGGGGGAGAGGCCGCCGCAAAACCCTCAGGCGGCGGGCGCGGGCGCCGCGCGGCGGACGCGTCGGGGGGGCTCAGCGACGAGGTCGTCAGCCTGCTCAACGAGCAGGCGTTCGCGCAGGGCGAGACGTGCACCGAGCGCGAGGTCTGCGAGTCGTTCACGGAGGTACTGCTGCGCCACTGGGACCTCTGCTGCGTCTCCATCTTCCTGCGCGGCGAGGACGGCGCGCCCGCCCCCTGCACGAGCTTCACGCACGGGCACCTCGACGGCGAGGCCGCGCACGCACTCGGCGAGGCGCTGGCCGCGGAGGTCTCGCGCGCGGGCGGAGAGGTCGGCGTCGGCCTCGGGGCGGACGCGGGGGGGCGCGACGCCGAAGGCGACGGGGCGCGGGAGGGCTTGCGCGGGGCTTTGGAGCGCGCGGGCCTGGGGGCGGGCCTCGCGGTGCCTATCCGCGCGAGCGGCGCGCCGGCGGGCGTGCTGGTGGCCGCCGCGAAGGACGCGGGCCGGCTGCGCGAGGCCGCGGGCGGGGTGCGCTGCGTCGCGCAGGCCGTCGTCATCGCGCTCGGCAACGCGCGCCGCAGCGCCGCGATGAACGAGCAGCGGCGCCGCATCGAGTCGCTCGTCGAGGAGCTGCGCAGCCGCACGGCCGAGCTGGAGGGCGCCAACCTTGAGCTGCACCGCGTCGGCCGCTACCGCTCGCTCTTCCTCGCGCGGATGTCGCACGAGCTGCGGACGCCGCTCACCTCCATCCTCGGCTTCGCGGAGATTCTGCTCGACCAGGAGCGCCTGAGCGAGACGCAGCGCCGCTTCGTCGGGAAGATTCAGTCCTCGGGCTTCCAGCTCCAGGCCAGCCTCAACCAGCTCGTCGACCTCTCGCGGCTCGAAGCGGGCCACACCGAGCTGTTCCTCCACGAGTTCAGTCTGCGCGAGACGCTGCGCGAGTCGTGCGCGGCCGTCTCGCGCCTCGCGCAGAAGCAGGGCGTGACGCTCGATTGCACGACGCAGCCGGAGCTGGGCGGCATCGTCTCGGACGAGGGCAAGCTGCGACAGGTGCTATACAACTTCCTCGCCTTCGCCATCGGCCGCAGCCCGTCAGGCGCCGCCGTGGTCGTCCGCGCCCTGCCGTCCGAAGGCGGCGGCCTGCGCATCGAAATCGCGGACGGCGGCGAGCCGCTGCAAGACCCCTCGAAGCTCTTCGAGCCCGTGGACATCGACGCCCCGAACGAGCGCGGCACCAACATGAACGAGCTGGGGCTCGTCATCGCGCACCGCCTGCTCGACGTCCTCGGCGGCACGGTCACCCTCCACGACCTCCAGTCCACCGGGCTCTCCGTCCACCTCCACCTCCCCGACTGCCCGACCGGGAAGTAAGGCGCGAGAAGGCCGTAAACCGCAAAGAGCCGTGAACCGTGAACCGTAAACCGTGACAAGGAAGAACACGTTTCTTCTCGTCACGGTTTACGGTTCACGGTTCACGGCCTTTTCACGGTTCACGGCCTTCTTCAGTCCTGCTCAGCTCTTCGAGGTGGCGTTGGTAGAGGGCGCGGGCGGCGTCGGACATGGAGGTGATGCGGAGGCCGATGAGGTAGGTCGGCCCCGCCGCGCCGCCCTGGTCGAGGCGGAGGTAGTGCGCGGCCGTCGTCTCCAGTTCGACGACGCCGGCCGGGAGGACGAGCCGGAGGACGAGCGCGCGCCCCTCGTCCACGAGGCAGGTGTAGCCGACGTAGATGGAGCCGGCGACGACGCCCACGCCCGTCTCGCTCAGGTCGCGCGTGCGGCATTCGAGCCGCTCGTGGAGGAAGCGGAGGTCGGCGTCGTCGGGCGCGACGTCGCACGGCAGCTCCGCGTTGAACCTCGGCTTGCGTCGGCGTTCCTTACCTGACTGCTCCATCACGAAACAATTTCCCCGGCCGCGCGCGCGTCGGGTGCGCGCGCGCGGAAGCTTGTTCTTGAGGGCGTCTGAGGCTGAAGGGGGCTTCTCGCTTCAGGAGTTTGGCGCAGGCCGAGGCGCCGAGTCAATCAGGCGGCCTCGTAGAAGCTCAGCGCCGAGTCGCCCTGCTTGAGCACGCGCCAGCGGCGCAGGCGCCCGAGCGTTTCGGGGATGGGGTTCTTGTGGTGGTGCTCGACGACGAGCACGCCGCCGTCGCGCAGCAGCGCCGCCGCGTGCGCGCCGAACTCGCGCAGCACCGCGAGGTAGTCCGAGGCGTAGGGCGGGTCGAAGTAGACGACGTCCCACGGCTCGCTCCCCGCGCGCCACTCCTGCCCCTCGTTGCGGCTCGTGCGCTTGAGGTACTCGGCCGCCTCGCTCTTGACGACCTCGGTCATCTCCTCGGGCACGCCGAGCAGGTCGAGGTTCTCCTCGACGAGCCCGCACATCTTGTGGACGCGGTCGACGAAGGTGACGAACGCGGCGCCGCGCGAGAGCGCCTCGATGCCGACGGCGCCGGTGCCGGCGCAGAGGTCGAGGAAGCGGGCGCCCGCGAGCCGCGGCGCGAGCACGTTGAAGAGCGTCTCGCGCAGGCGGTCTGAGGTCGGGCGCGTCTGCAACCCCTGCGGGTTCTTCAGCACACGCCCGCGGTACTGTCCGGCGATCACGCGCATGATTGCGAATGTAACACAGGGCGGCGGCGGGGCGGCGTCGTCAAACGGCCGCGCGCCCGCGTCAGCGCGGGAACTTGTAGACGGCCGTGCGCGCGACGACGAACAGCTCGTTCCTGTCGTTGAACGCTAGGCCGGAGGCGGCGCCCTTGACCTTGATGAGTTCGAGGTAGCGGCCGTTGGGGTCGAAGACCTGCACGCCCTTGAAGTCGGCGACGTAGACGAGCCCCTTGTTGTCCACGGCGACGGCGCCGGGCGCGCGGAACAGGCCCGGCTCGTCGCCGTCGCCGCCGAAGCGCGTCAGGTAGCGCCCGTCGGGCGAGAACTTGAAGACCGCGTCGTTGAACTCGCCGAGCGCGTAGACGTTGCCGACGCCGTCGGCGGCGACGCGGATGCTCAGCTCGCTGCGGTCGGTCTGGCCGCTGACGGCCCTTTCGATGACCTGTTTGACCCGGCCCGACGGGTCTATCCTGACGACGTTGTCGTGCGGGCGGCGCGCGAAGGCGACGAGGCCGCCGTCGGGCGTCGCCGTCACGTCGTCGTAGCTGCCGCCGTCGGCGGCCGTCGTCCCGAGGAACTTCCCCGTCGTCCCCTCGTAGCGGCTGATGTCGCCCTTCTGCACGACGTAGACGGTGCCGCGGCGGTCGGCCGCCAGCCCGCGCAGGGGCATCTTCGGGTCGGCCGTCCACTGCGTGACGAACTTGCCCGCGGAGTCGAAGACCTGTATGCGGCCGCCCGAGTACTCGCCGACGTAGATGTGCCCCTGTGCGTCGAGGGCGATGCTGCGCGCGTCCTTGAAGTTGCCGGGGCCGATGCCCTCGCTCCCGAAGAAGGGCTGCGGCTCGGCGGGCCGGGCGGGCGGCGGCACGGGCGGCGGGTTGAGCGTCGTGCGCGTGTTGGGGAGGTCGAAGGCGCGCGTGGCGCGCGAGGCCGCGCGGTTGATCGCCACCACGATGAAGACGACGACGCCGACGGAGACGAGCAGCACGACGGCCAGCACGGCGAGCGCGACCGCGGGCGAGCCCTTCGACCTGATGCGCGGCCCGCCGAAGGAGATGTTGATGTTCTGCTGGCGCGTGCGCGCGGGCAGCACCGCGACGCTGGCGCAGAAGGGGCAGCGGATGGTGTCGCTCTCGCTCGCCGGGTCGTATTCGAGCGGCGCGCCGCAGGAGGGGCATTGCAGTGTTTTAATCATCGGATAAATACCTCGCGCCAGGGTGGCCGGGGGGCCGGGGCGGGCGACGCATTATACAGAGGTTGGGCGCGAAAATGAGAGCGCCGCCGCAGGTCTCTCCCGCGGCGGCGCTCTCAACGTAGAAGCCTCCCCTTTACATGCCGGGTGTTCCGGCCACCTCAAGATGCAGGCCCGACGGCCTCGACTTCGGCGAGGCGGCTGCGCCCGTCGACCGCCTTCTGGATGACGACCCGCACCTTCGTCGTCGTCACGGCCGGGAACGTCACCTTGCGCCACACGAGGCTGTTGCCCGTGACCGCGCCCCCCGGCACCGCCGCCCACTGCGAGCCGTCCCAGTACTGCACCTCGAAGACCGTCACCCCGTACTTCGTGAACGCCGTCTGCGCGGTCGGCTCCGCCGGCGACGTGTAATTATCCTGGACGGAGAAGACGTTGACCTCGTCCACCTTCCGCGCGCCCGCGAAGGCCACCTCCACCCAGTCGGGGAACGAGTTGCCCGTGCCGTCCCTCCACCCCCCGCCGTGCTCCCAGTTCAGCCCCCGCCGGTCGCCGTTAATCACGCCCGAGGGCGAGAAGTCCAGCCCGGGCAACTCCTGCTGCGTCGTCGTAGAAGACGCCGAGGCGACGCCGCCGTTAGACGCCGCGGCGTGGTTGGCCCTCGCCGCCGGCGGCGGCGCCGACTGCACGCCCCACGCCTCGAACTCCACGAGGCGGGAGCGGCCCGCCAGCGCGTTCTGGACGACGACCCGCACCTTCGTCGTGGTGACGGCCGGGAAGGTGAGCTTGCGCCACACGCTGCCGTTGTTCGTCACGGCCCCGCCCGGCACCGTCACCCACTGTGAGCCGTCCCAGTACTGCGCCTCGAAGACCGTCACCCCGTACTTCGTGAACGCCAGCGCCTCGGTCGGCTCCGAAGGGCTGGTGTAG
>DASVTS010000098.1:0-9950 GCA_036387455.1 Pyrinomonadaceae bacterium
CCGCGGCCAGCTCTTCGCCGAGGGCGGCGGCTTAGGGTTCGCCCGCGGGCGCGCGCAAGTCTCGGGCTCGGCCGGCGAGGCCGACCGCCTCGTCTTCAGCGCGGGCGTCTCGCACCTCAACGTCTCCGGGGGCGAGGACGGCGACGACGCCGCGCGCGCCACCAACGCGCAGGGGCGCGCGCTCCTGCGCCTGACGCCGACCGCCACCCTCTCGGGGCGCGTCTACGCCTCCGACTCGTTCGCGCAGCTCAACGAGGAGCCGCAGGCCGTCGGCGCGCTCCCCGCGACCGGCATCATCGACGCGCGCCCCGTCTCGCGCGACGAGCTGCGGCGCTACGAGCAGGGCACGCCGCTCGGCCAGCTCAACCTGAACGGCGCCACCTTCCTGCCCGCGGCCAACGACCCGGACTTCTCGCGCGCCGCGCGCTTCTTCTCCGGCGCCGTGACCTTCGCGCAGCGCCCGGCCGAGTCGTTCGGCTACTCCGTCACCTACCAGGGGCTTTTGACGCGCCGCGCGCTCAGGGAAGGCCCCGCCGTCCCCGGCGACCCCGCCGACTTCTTCTTCGAGCCGCAAGGCTCGACCGTCAACGACTTCGACGGCTCCGTCCACACGCTCGCCGCCCGCTCGGACTTCCGCCTCGGCCGCCACAACCTCTTCAACGTCGGCTACGAGTTCGAGCGCGAGCACTTCTTCACGCGCTTCCTCGACGTCGCGCCCTCGGGCAACTCCTCGGCCGACGTGGACGAGCGCAGCCACAGCTTCTTCGTCCAGGACCAGCTCCGCTTCCTCGACGACCGCCTGCAACTCTCCGCGGCCTTCCGCGCGCAGACCTTCCGGCTCGGCGCGCCGCGGTTCACGCCGTCGGCGGGCGCGCCCTACGCGGGGCTCGCCTTCGACTCGCCGCCCAACGCCTACACGGGCGTCGGCTCGGTCGCCTACCTCTTCCGCTCTTCGGGGACGAAGCTGCGCGGGCACGTCGGCAACGGCTACCGCAAGCCCTCGCTCTACGAGCGCTTCGGCACCTTCTACAGCAGCTTCTTCGGCTACAGCGCGCTCGGCGACCCGCGGCTCGCGCCCGAGCGCTCGCTCGCCTTCGACGCCGGGCTCGACCAGGCGCTCGCCTCGAACCGCGTGCGGCTCTCCGCGACCTACTTCTACACGCGGCTGCAAGAGGTCGTCGCCTTCGGCGACACGCCCTCGGACCCGTTCGGACGCTTCGGCGGCTTCGTCAACACGGGCGGCGGGCTCTCGCGCGGGCTTGAGCTGAGCGGCGAGTTCGCGCCCGCGCGCTCCTTCGACCTCTCCGCCTCCTACACGCACACGAACAGCGACCAGCGCCGCCCCGTCGTCGCGGGCGTGCTGCGCGCCTTCGCCGTCGCCGACCACCAGTTCGCGCTCGTCGCCACGGGTCGCGTCGGCCCCCGCGTCGCGGTCAACTTCGACCTCGTCGCCTCGTCCGACTACCTCGCGCCCATCTTCGACCCCTCGACGTTCACGAACCGCGCCTACCGCTTCGACGGCATCCGCAAGGGCGACCTGACGGCGAGCTACACGCTCCCGCTCTCCGAGTCGCGGCGGCTGCGCTTCTTCGGCAAGGTCGAGAACCTGTTCGGCCGCGACTACTACGAGAACGGCTTCCGCACGCCCGGCGCCAGCGGCCGCGCGGGCGCCGGGCTCCACTTTTAAAGATGGAGACTGTGAAGGACAGGCCGGCGCTCGTCGAGGGCGAGGATTTTTACAGGGAGGGCGCTTACGTCGTCTTCACCGCCCGCTACCACCTGCGGCGCGGCTACTGCTGCGAGAGCGGCTGCCGCCACTGCCCCTACGGCGCGGACTCGAAGGGAGTTGAAGAGCATGAAGAGAAGCGGGACGAGTAAGACCGTCGCCGCCGTCGCCGCGCTGCTGGCGGCGCTGGCGGCGCTCGTCGCGGCCGGCTGCGGCGCGGGGCCGGTCGCGCCCGCGTCCGGGGGCAGGCCCGCGCGCATCATCTCGCTCACGCCGAGCACGACCGAGATACTTTTCGGCGTCGGCGCCTTCGACCGCGTGGTGGCCGTCTCGGACTACTGCTCCTACCCGCCCGAGGCGAGCCGGCTCCCGCGCGTCGGCGGCTGGAACAACCCGAACATGGAGCAGATCGCCAGCTTGCGCCCCGACCTCGTCATCTTCTCCGACGCGCAGGCGCAGTTCGTCAAGGACAAGGTCGAGGCCGCCGGCATCAAGACGCTCTCCGTCCCGAGCCAGACGCTCGAAGACGCCTACACGGCCATCACCCTCGTCGGCCGCGCGACCGGCGACGAGGCGGCGGCCGAAAGGCTACTCCAACAGACGCGCGCCAGCGTCGAGACCGTCCGCCTCGCCACCGAGCGCCTGCCCCGCAGGCGCGTGCTCTGCGTCGTGGACCGCGTGCCGGGGACGCTGCGCGACCTCTACACGGCGGGCGGCGACAGCTTCATCGCGCAGCTCATCCGCGTCGCCGGCGGCGACCCCGTTTCGCCGCCGACGCGCGAGGGCTGGGGCAAGATGCAGAAGGAGGCGGTCGTCGCGCTCGACCCGGACGTCGTCCTCGACCTGATGATGCACAAGGAGGCCGGCGCCTTCGACGAGGACACGCTCGCCGTCTGGAAGGAGCTGCCGACGCTGCGCGCCGTGCGCGAGGGGCGCGTCCACCCCGTCCGCGACGAGACCGTGCTCCACCCCTCGCAGCTCGTCGGCGACTCGGCGCGCAAGTTCGCCGCGCTCATCCACCCCGAGGCGTTCGAGCAGAGGTGACGCCTGAAGTGACGCCTGAAGTGACAAATGCCGCGCTCATCGAAGGCCGCGGCCTGCGCTTCGCCTACGGCGACCGCCAGCCGGAGGTGGTGCGGGGGGCGTCGCTTCGCGTTGAGCGCGGGCGCCTCTCGGCGCTCGTCGGCGCCAACGGGTCGGGCAAGTCCACGCTCATCCGGCTGCTCGCGGGACTGCTCAGGCCGACGGCCGGCGAGGTCACGCTGGGCGGCGTGCCCCTCGCGCGCGTCGAGGCGCGCGAGCGGGCGCGCCGCGTCGCCTACGTGCCGCAGGGCGTCTCGACCGTCTTCCCCTTCACCGCGCTCGAAGTCGTCCTGACGGGCCGCAGCCCGCACTCGTCGCGCCTGCGCTTCGAGACGGGCCGGGACGTGGAGGCGGCGCGCTCTGCGCTCGCGGCCGTGGACGCCGCGCACCTCGAAGCGCGCCCCGTCACCGAACTCTCGGGCGGCGAGCGCCAGATGGTCGCGCTCGCGCGCGCGCTGGCGCAGGAGCCCGAGTGCCTCCTGCTCGACGAGCCGTCGGCCGCGCTCGACCTCAAGCACCGCGCCGGCCTCATCCGCCACCTGCGCCGCCTGCGCGACGAGGGGGGCATGACCGCGCTCGTCGTCACGCACGACCTGATGCTCTTAGACCCGGCCTTCGACCGCGTCCACGCCGTCCGCCGCGGCGAAGTCGCCGCCGAGGGCACGCCCGCCGACGTGCTCCGCGACGACGTGCTCGCGGACATCTACGGCGACGAGCACGTCCGCGCGCGCCACGCGTTCGGCCGCACCTTCGTCTGG
The DNA here is from genome assembly GCA_036387455.1 of Pyrinomonadaceae bacterium. Lineage (GTDB taxonomy): Bacteria > Acidobacteriota > Blastocatellia > Pyrinomonadales > Pyrinomonadaceae > QHXN01. The sequence goes on from DASVTS010000098.1 coordinate 3,568, forward strand.
TCGGAGTTGTGAGGGGATTTTCGATTTTCGATTTGCCATTTAGAATCGCGGCTTGGTAACGAGGGGCGGCGGGTGGAAGGCACGCGCGAGTTGTCTTTAAATCGAAAGTCGAAAATCGAAAATCAAAAATCCCTCACGGCGGGGGCGCGCTTGCGGCGCGCGCTGCTGCTGTTGACGCTGGTGCTCGTCGCCTCGACGCTCTTCTCGCTGTGGGTCGGCTACCGGCGGCTCGACGTCGCGGCGCTGTGGGCGGACGAGCGGGCGCGGCTCATCTTCTTCGGGCTGCGCCTGCCGCGCGTGCTGATGGCGGCCGTCGTCGGCGCGTCGCTGGGACTGGTGGGCGCGGCCTTGCAGGCGATGTTCCGCAACCCGCTGGCCGAGCCCCTGACGCTCGGCGTCTCGGGCGGGGGCGCTTTAGGCGCGAGCGTGGCGATTGCGTTCGGGATGGGGGCGCGCGTCGGCGGGCTCCCCGTGGTCTTCGTCGCGGCCTTCGCGGGCGCGTGTCTGAGCGTGGTGGTCGTCTACCGCCTGGCGCGGACGGGGGCGACCGTTTTGCCCGGGGCGCTGCTGCTCGCGGGCGTGGTGATGAACACGGTGGCGGCGGCCGGCGTCGTCGTCATCCAGTACTTCGCCGACTACTCGCGCGCGCTGCAAATTCTCCGCTGGACCATCGGGAGCCTCGACGTGGTGGGCTTCGACCTCATCTGGCGGATGCTGCTCTTTTTAGTGCCCGGCTGGGTCATCCTGCTGCTGCTCGCGCGCGACCTGCACCTGCTCGCGGTGGACGAGGAGACGGCGCAGAGCCTCGGCGTCAACGTGCGGCGCAGCGAGCGGCTGGTCTACGTGGCGGCGTCTTTAATCGTGGGCGTGACGGTCGCGGTCGGCGGCACCATCGGGTTCGTCGGCCTCATCGTCCCGCACGCCGTCCGCCTCCTCTTCGGCGAGGACGTCCGCGTCGTGATGCCCTGCTCGTTCGTCCTCGGCGCGGCCTTCCTGATGCTGGCCGACGCCGCCGCGCGCACAGCCTTCGGCGCGGGCGAGCTGCCCGTCGGCGCCATCACGGCGCTCGCCGGCGGCCCCGTCTTCCTCTGGCTCCTGCGCCGCCAGCAGCGCTACGCGGCGATGTGAGAATCTACTTACCGACCACCCGAGGGTTTTATGAGTATTGCGACGAAACACGGCGACAAGGGCGACACGGGGCTCATCGGCGGGGCGCGCGTGTCGAAGGCCGACCTGCGCGTCGAGGCGTACGGGACGGTGGACGAGCTGGGCGCGGCGATGGGCTTCGCGCGCTCCGTCTGCGACGACGCGGAGGTGGGCGAGCTGACGAAGTCCATCCAGCGCGAGCTGTTCACGGTGGCGGGCGCGGTGGCGAGCCCTTCGGGCGGCGCGGAGTCTCGAACGACCTACGTCACGCCCGAGATGGTCGAGGCGCTGACCACGCACGTTGCGCGCGTCGAGGGGACGGAGGGCATCCTCTCCGACTGGTCCCTGCCGGGCGACCACGCGGCGGCGGCCGCCTACGACGTGGCGCGCACCGTCTGCCGACGCGCCGAGCGCTGCGTCGTCCGCCTCGCGGAGACGGGCGTCGAAATCAACCCGCACGTCGTCCCCTACCTCAACCGGCTCTCCGACCTGCTCTGGCTCATGGGGCGCCTGCTGGAACTGCGCGCCGGCCTCGACACGCGCCTCCGCGACGGCGAACACGAAGGCCCGCGCTGGTCGCGCGCGTGGTGAGGTCGCGCGGGCTTACGCGCCGTCCACTATCGTCAACACCACCTCGCGGCGGCGGGGGCCGTCGAACTCGCAGAGGAAGACGCCCTGCCAGCGGCCGAGGAGGAGTCTGCCGTCGGCGAAGGGGACGGTGACGCTCGGGCCGACGAGCGAGGCTTTGATGTGCGCGTCGGAGTTCTGCTCGCCGTGGCGGAAGCCCATGCCGTGCTGCGGGATGAGCGTGCGCAGGGCGAGGAGCATGTCGCGGGGCACGTCCGGGTCGGCGTTCTCGTTGACCGTGAGCCCCGCGGTCGTGTGGCGCACGAAGAGGACGCAGACGCCCTCGCGCTTGCCCGACCCGCCGAGGATTTCGGTCACCTCGTTCGTGAACTCCACCAGGTCTTCGCGCTCGCGCGAGCGCACCATGATTCTGTGCGTGGACATACGGCCGCATTCTACACGCGGCCGGGTGCGGAGAAGAATTAACCGCGGGGACACGGGGACGCGGCTAATCTGAAATTTCAGATTAGCCGCGTCCCCGCGTCCCCGCGGTTAACTCTTTCCCGGCGCTCTTACTTGAGCTTGAAGGCGTAGGAGATGACGCCGATGACCGTGACCGGCTTGCCGTCCACGACCGTCGGCCTGAACTTCGCCTCGCGCGCGGCGCTGACGGCGGCCGATTGCAGCAGCGGGTGGCCCGAGACGGCCTCGGCCGCGACGACGTTGCCCTCCTCGTCCACCGTCACCTTCACGGCGACCACGCCCTGCGCGCGCGCGGCGCGCGCTATCGGCGGGTAGGTCGGCTCCGGCGCGTAGACCTTCCGGTCGGAGAGCCGCGCGCCGCCGCCCGAGGCGCGGGCGGCCCCGCCGCCGCTCCCTTCGCCGGCCCCCGCGCCCGACCCTTCGCCCGAGCCGGAGCCGCCCCCCGAGCCCCTGGGCGGCGGCTCCGGCAGGTCGGGCGCGCCCGGCGCGTCCGGGGCGGGCGCCGCGTGCGGGGGCGGCGGCGGGGCCGGGACGCGCGCGCGCCCGCCCCACTGCGTCCCGTCCTCGAACGCCACCCAGACGACCCGCACCTTCACGTCGGCGAAGGTGCCGGGGAAGATGACGTTGTGCCGCCGCCAGTCGGAGCGGAAGGTCTGCGACTCGCCCGGCTTCATGCGGGCCGGGTAGCCGGCGACGACGCCGAGCCTGCCGCCCGTCTCGAACCCTATGCCGACCTCGCGGATGGCCTTCGCCGAGAGGTTCGCCACGGTGACCGTCGGCAGCGTGAGGAAGAACGGCGAATCCTCGTCGTCGGAGTGGTCGGCGCCCTCCTCGTCCGCGCCGCGCAACTGTTCGCGCGTAATCATGCGCATCCGCGCCTCGGTGACGGCGGCGGGCGCGCCCGCCGCCGTCTCGAAGTAGACCGGCGCCTCCTGCGCCTGCTCGACCTCCCTCACGGCCGGCCCCGGCTCCTGTCCGCGGCGCCCGACGCCGCCGCGGACGGCGCGCGAGACGGCGCGCGGGCCGTCCTGCGGCTCGCCGCCCGCGCCTTCGAGCATGCGCGCCTCCGTCCGGCCGCCGCGCCCGAACAGCCCCGCCCCGATTGTCAGCGCCAGCGCCGCCGCCGCCAGGCCCGAGACGGCGGCGCGGTGCCACGCGCTAAACTTTCCGACCTTCTCGCCACGCATAATCATCTCAATCCTCCTCCGAAGGTTAGAGCCCGAGGCGACGCCCGCCACGCCGGCCACGCGCCAGCCCGTGCAGAAGCGCACCACCTTCAAAATCCCCGCCGCGTAGGCGCCCGCCGCGCCGCCCGCCTCGACCACGCGCTCGTCGCACGCGCTCTCGCGCTCCGCGAAGAGTCTGCGGCCGACGAGCCACACCGCGGGGTTGAACCAGAAGGCGCACGCGACCGCCGTCTGGAGGTTCGCGCAGAGGTTGTCGCGCCGCTCGACGTGCGCCAGCTCGTGCAGCACGACCGCCTCCAGCTCCTCGTCGTCCAACTGCGCCGCGACCTCCGAGGGCAGCAGCAGCACCGGCCGCCGCGTGCGCCACACGCCCGGCTCCGCCCGCGTCGGCGAGAGCACGAGCAGCACCTCCTTCTTCATCCCGAGCCGCGCCCGCGCCCGCCCCAGCGCCTCGAACTCGCGCCCCGACCACGCCTCCGTCCCCCCGGCCGCCAGCCGCAGGAACTCGCGCCGCCGCCCGAGCCACACGGCGAGGAGCGCCGCGCAGCCCGCCAGCCAGGCGACCGTCAGCGCGCAGAAGAGTTCTTCGTGCGCCGGCGCTCCCGGCGCGACGACTAAGAGGTCGGGCGGGCCCGACGCGACGACGACCGGCTCCGTGATGCGCAGCAGGAGCGGCGCGGCCGCGCCCGCCCGCGAGTCGGCGCCCGCGACCGCCCCGGCGCCGAGCCACGCCGCGAGCGGCGCGAGGAGCGCGGCCGGCGCCGCGAACTTCGCCGCGGCCACCAGCCAGAGCGCGTAGCGCAGGCGCGCCGGCCCGCCGCGCAGCAGCAGCGTTAACAGGAAGACGAGCGCCGCGAACAGCGTCGCCTGCCAGAGGTGGTTCGCCATCGCCGGCCAGAGCCACGCGGACGCGCGCGACAGTAGCTCGTGTGCTGCGCTCAACGCCCCCCCCTCCCCTTCTCGCCGCCCTTCCTCGCGGCGCCGCCCGGCGAACCGCCCGCGCCCTTCGCCGTCCCGCCGCCGGCGCCTTCTTCCGCGGCCGCGCCGGCCTTCCCGGCTTCGAGCCGCGCCAACGTCTCCTCCGCCTCGCGCAGGTCTTCGAGCGTCAGGTGCCCGCCCTCGACGAGCTGCGCCACGAGCGAACGCGGCGAGCCGCCGAAGAAGCCGAGCAGCTCGCCGAACAGCCTGCGCACCGTCGCCCGCCGCGTGACGACGGGCTCGAAGACGTGCGCGTTGCCGACCTTCTTCACGCGCCGCACCGCGCCCTTCTCCTCCAGCCGGTAGACGATGGTCTGCACGGTCGTGTAGGCCGGGCGCTTGCCCTCCGGCAGGCGCTCCTGCAACTCCCTGACGGACGCGCTCCCCAGTTCCCACAGCGCCCCCATCACCTCCAGCTCGAACCTCGTCAGCTTCACCTCCGACTCTTTCGCCACGCGCCGCCCTCCCCGAGAAAAGCATTCCTACTACGCTTGAGGTTGAATCTACTACTTCTGTCGTAGGACGGTCAAGGGATTTTTTCAGGCGGGCTGAAATCACCTGCGGCGGCGGGCGGCTCGGGCCTTAACTTAAGCCGGGCCGGCGGGCTGGCCGTCGCGCTGGAACTTGCGGAAGGGCTCGGGGATGAAGTTGGTCATGTGGAAGTGCGCGGTGCGGCCGTCGGCGAACGCCTGGTAGAGGTCGAACTCGGGCAGCCGGAGGCAGGTGAGCGCGCAGGTCTGGTCGTAGCCGGTGTCGATGCCGATGGCGCTGTGCGAGACGTAGATGCCGTGGCGCCCGAGCCGGCCGAGGAGCGGCAGGAGCGGCGTCGGCGTGTGGCCGAAGACGCAGGGCTTGCCGTAGTAGTGCTTGTAAAAATCCGGGTTGCGCGACCAGAGGAGCTGGCGCGCGTCGGTCTCCTGAGGGTGCTTCTCGCCGTCGAGGCCGGCGTGGACGTAGAAGGCGTGCTCGTCCTCGTGAAAGAGCGGGAGCGCGCGGAAGAACGCCATGTGCTCGGCGGGCACCGAGTCGAGCACGCGCCGCTGCGCCTCCTCCCACCAGGAGCGCAGCTCGTCCGTCAGCTTGTAGCCGGTGTACTGCCCGAAGGTGTGGGCGCTGCCGACCGCCGGGTGGAGCCAGAGCGGCGCCGCCTCGTCGAGGAAGTCGAGGAGCATCTGCTCGTGGTTGCCGCGCAAGACGACGACCGAGCCGGCGGGGGCCGCCTGCTGGAGTTCGAGGACGTCCGAGACGGTGCCGGGGATGTCTTCGCCGCGGTCGATGAGGTCGCCGAGCAGGACGAGGGTGTCCCGCCCCGCCTCGCGCGGGAGTAAAGAGAGCAGATGTCCGAGCTGCTTGCGGCGGCCGTGGACGTCGCCGACGACGAAGGTGCTCACCGGCATCCTCCGCGGGAAAGAAGTGTGTGGTTACTGCTGTCGGGCTTCTCTGGCGCTCTCGGCCGGGTCGCCGATGCGGCCCATCAGTTCGGCGAAGCGCGGGTCTTCGCGCAGGGTCTCCCAGTTCGGGTCGGACTCGAACCAGGGCTTGTTCTCGTTGCCCACCCTGACGGCGGTCGCCAGCCAGTCGAGGGCCGCGTCGCCCTCGCCGACGAGGGCGTAGGCGCTGGCGACCCAGTAGGCGACGTCGTGGTTGGCGCGCGCCACGCGGAGCGCGCCGTCGGTCAGCTCGCGGCGGGCGGCCTCGCGGTCGCCCATGTGCGCGTAGAACTGCGCGAGCAGGGGCCGCACGCCCTCCATGTCGGGGTTGCGGCGCAGCACCTCCTTCATCGTGCGGGCGGCGCCGTCGAGGTCGCCGCTGTAGGCGCAGATGATGGCCTTGAAGGATTTGATGAGCGGGTGGTTCGGCTCCATCTGCGCGCCGAGGTCGAGCTCGGCCGCGGCGTCGTCGTGGCGGTGCTGGTAGAGGAAGACGCGCGCGCGGTTGTAGCTGACGACGACGCGCTCGGCCGGGTTGATCTTGAGCATCCGGCCGTAGGCGTCGAGCGCGTCCTGGTAGCGGCCGTCGAGG
>DASVTS010000099.1:0-44280 GCA_036387455.1 Pyrinomonadaceae bacterium
CATCCTGCGCGACGTGGAGGAGGGGTTGCGCTCGTCGGGCCGGCCCTACCTGAAGATAATCGACCGGAGAGAAGCAATCTTTCGCGCCGTCGCGGAGGCGCGCGCGGGCGACATCGTCGTCATCGCGGGCAAGGGGCACGAGGACTATCAAATCATCGGCACCGAGAAGCGCCACTTCGACGACCGCGAAGTCGCACGCGAGGCGCTGTCGGAGAGAGAAACATAAGGAGACCAGGGGATGAAAGTCATCGTCACGGGTTCGACCGGCCTCGTGGGCCGCGCGCTGGTTCGCTCGCTGCTCGCCGACGGGCACGAGGTGACGCGTCTGGTGCGCGGCGGCTCGCAAGGCTACCGCGCGCCGGGCACGGCCGCGGTGCACTGGGACCCGGCGCGCGGCGAGATCGACGCGCAGGCTCTGGAGGGGCACGACGCGGCCGTCCACCTCGCGGGCGAGAACGTCGGCGAAGGGCGCTGGGACGACGAGAAGAAGCGCCGCATCATGGAGAGCCGGCGGAAGGGGACGGGCCTGCTGGCGGGCGCGCTGGCGGGCCTGAGCGCGAAGCCGCGCGTGCTGGTCTCGGCCTCGGCCACCGGCTACTACGGCGACCGCGGCGAAGAGATTCTGCGGGAGGAGAGCGCGTCGGGCTCGGACTTTTTAAGCGAGGTCTGCCGCGAGTGGGAGAAGGCGACGCTTCAGGCGAGCCAGGCGGGCGTGCGCGTCGTCCACCTGAGAATCGGCGTCGTGCTGAGCGGCGAGGGCGGGGCTTTGCAGAGGATGCTGACGCCGTTCAAGCTGGGCCTCGGCGGGAAGCTCGGCAGCGGGAGCCAGTACATGAACTGGATCACGCTCGAAGATTTAATCGGCGTCATCCGCCGCGCCGTCGAGGACGAGTCCCTGCGCGGGCCGGTCAACGCGGTCGCGCCGCAGCAGGTGACGAACGCCGAGTTCACGAAGGCGCTCGGCCGCGCGCTGGGGCGGCCGACCGTCTTCGCCGTGCCGGCCTTCGCCGCGCGGCTCGCGTTCGGCGAGATGGCCGACGCGCTCCTGATGGCGAGCACGCGCGTCGAGCCGGCGCGGCTGAAGGAGGCGGGCTTCGAGTTTAAGTACCCCGAGATAGAGGGGGCGCTCCGCTCCGTCCTGAAGAATTGAGGCGGCGGCGTCTCGACGGCGCGGGGTCGTAGTGACTACTCCTCCTCCTCCTCGTACGTCTCGGGGGCGACCGCCGGGCGGCCCCGGAAGAAGAGGTAGTAGACGGGGAAGCCGAGGCCGATGAGGAGGAGGCCCATGACGGCCTCCGTGGGCGCCGCCCAGAAGGTGTTGACGAGCAGGAAGCCCGTGACGAGCAGGAAGAGGGCGGGCACTACGGGGTAGCCCCAGGCTTTGTAGGGCCGCTCGGCGTGCGGCTGCCGGCGGCGGAAGACGAAGATGGAGGCGGTCACCAGCCCGTAGAAGATGTAGGAGCCGAAGACGACGTAGTCGGTCAGCTTGTCGAAGCGCTGGAGGATGAGGACGAGCGCGCAGGCCCACAGCCCCTGCGCGAGCACGGCGCGGGCGGGGACGCGCGTCTTCTCGGAGACCTTCGAGAGCCGGTCGAAGAAGAGGCCGTCGCGCGCCATCGCGTAGGGGACGCGCGCCCCCGTCAGCACCGAGGTGTGGAGCGTGCCGACCGACGAGGCCATCAGCGCCGCGGCGACGAGGCCCGCGACGAGCGCCTTCGCGTAGGCGCTGAAGGGCGCCATGAAGGAGTTGGTGACCTCGGCCGCGACCGAGGAGTTGGCCGAGACGCTGGCGACGGCCGTCGGCGGCAGCGCGTAGAAGTAGGCGGCGTTGATGAAGACGTAGAGCAGCATGATGAGGATGGTGCCGCCGATGAGCGCGACGGGGACGTTGCGCTGCGGGTTCCTGATTTCGCCCGCGACGAAGGTCAGGTTGTTCCAGCCGTCGTAGCCCCAGAGCGCGCCGAGCATCGCGGCGCCGAAGCCGGCCACCCCGAACATCGCGCCCGGGCTCACGCCCTCGCACGCCCCGCCCGCGTTGGCGAGCGCGAAGTGGCCCCAACTGCCCTGCGCCAGCACGAACGCGCCGAGCCCGACGCCGAGGACGAGCGCGATCTTGACGCCGGTGAGCGCCGTCGCCACCCAGCCGCTCACCCTGACGGCGGCGCAGTTGAGCAGCGTGATGATTAGGATGACCAGGATGGCCGTCAACTGCACGCCGAAGCCGCCGACGCCCTCGACCGCCTTGCCCGTCAGGTCGTTGAGCGAGGCGGCGAAGATGAGCGCGACCGAAGCCTGCGAGCCGGTCTTGGCGATGAGAATCTGCATCCACCCGCTCAGGAAGCCCGCGCCGCGCCCGTACGCCTCGCGCATGAAGACGTACTCGCCGCCCGCGCGCGGCATCATCGCCGCCAGCTCCGCGTAGGTCAGCGCGCCCGCCAGGCTCAGCAGCCCGGCCACGACCCACACCACGAGCACCTTCCCCGGCGTCCCCACGTTGCACGTCATCACCCGCGCCTTCAAAAAGACGCCCGTCCCGATGACGTTCCCGATGATGATGGACACCGCCGCCACGAGCCCGAGCCCGCGCACCAGCGTGACGTTTCTGTTCGGAGTTTCAGGCATGAAGTTTCTCGCGGCGGGCGCGGCGTGTCACCAGACCTCGTTGGCGAGCAGGTCTTCGTAGGTGTCGCGGCGGCGGATGACTTCCGTCAGGCCGCCTTCGCGGACGAGGACGACCGCGGGGAGCGGGCGGCCGTTGTAGGGGAACATCTGGGCGACGGTGTAGGCACCCGTGTTGAGGAGCGCGAGCAGCTCGCCGGGCCGCACGCCCGCGGGCAGGCGCCGGTAGTCGGGGAGGCGGCCCTCGCGCTCGATGTCGAAGTAGACGTCGCCCGAGTCGCAGAGGGGGCCGGCGACCTTGTAGGGCTCGTCGGCCGGGGCGTCGGCGCGCGAGGCCGAGATGACGTGGTAGTACCACTTGTAGGTCGTCATCGAGAGCAGGAGGTTGAAGCCGGCGTCGGTGAGGAGCCAGACGTCGCCAGTCTCGGGCCGCTGCTTGATGTTGCGCACGGAGGTGAGCAGCGTGCCCGCGTCGGCGATGACGCTGCGGCCGGGCTCCAACAGGATGGTCACGCCGTCGAGCAGGTGTTCGGCCGCGGCGTCGCGCGCCGAGTCGCGGGCGGCCTGCAAGGCGGCCGCGAGCACGTCCGCGGGCTCGAGTTCGGCGCCCAGCATCTCGCGCTCGCCCCGCGGCAGCTCGTCGGCCTGCGAGCGGTCGCGGAGGTAGTTGACGGGGATGCCGCCCCCGAGGTTGATGTGTTCGAGCGCGTGGCCCGACTCCGCGTGGACGGTCTTCAGGTGCTCCCACATCGTCTTGAAGGCGGCGGCGAAGGGCTCGACGTCGGGCGTCTGCGAGCCGACGTGGATGTGGATGCCCGAGACGTGGAGCAGCTCGGGGCTCCGCAGCGCGCGGCGGAAGGCGCCGAGGACTTCGGAGGAGGTGATGCCGAACTTCGAAGTCATCAGCGCCGTCTGGAGGCCGAGGTGCGAGCGCGTGCCTATCTCGGGGACGAGGCGGAGCGCGACGCGGGCGCGCTTGCCCAAGTGCCGGGCGCGTGCTTCAATCAGCTCGATCTCGTAGACCGAGTCCGCGTTGATGGAGTAGATGCCGGCGGCGACGGCCTCGTCCACCTCCTGCGGGGTCTTGCTCGTGCCGTTGAAGATGAGCTGGTCGGGGCGGAAGCCGGCGCGCAGCGCCTTGAACAGCTCGCCGCCGCTGTTGACCTCGCAGTCTATCCCGGCGTCGCGCACGACCGAGAGCAGCCCCATCGTCGAGTTGGCCTTCGAGGCGTAGAAGAAGCGGACGGGGTGGCCCACGCCCGCGGCCGCCGCCCGGAGCCGCGCGACGTTCGAGCGGACGCGCCGCTCGGAGAAGACGAAGAGCGGCGTGTCGAACTCGCGCGCGAGCGCCGCCGAGTCCGCGCCGTCGATGAAGAGCCGCCCCTCGCGGGCCTCAAGGTAACCGGGGATCGCCCAAGCGGGGGCGACCGTCGTCTGTGACATCTGGCCAACTCCGTCCGAAAAAAGTTTGTCCGCTGTGAGTGCTAGCGAAGATAGTCCGTGAGGTGGCGAGCGTCAAGCACGCGCAATCATGACGACAGAAGCGAAGGACGTAAGCGAGACGCCCGCGGGCGCGCTCGACTGGGCGCGCCTGCGCGCGGAGTTCCCGGCGGCGGAGAATTACGCCTACCTCAACAGCGCGGGCGCCGGGCCCGTCTCGCGCCGCGTGTCCGAAGCGGCCGCGCGGTTCTACCGCGAGACGGAGGAGTCGGGCGACCGCCTCTGGGAGCAGTGGCTCGCGCGCCGCGAGCGCGCACGCGCCGACGTCGCGCGCCTCATCGGCGCCGAGCCCGACGAGGTCGCCTTCACGACGAACACCTCCTCGGGGATGAACCTCATCGTGGACGCGCTCGAAGGCGCCGGGCGCGTCGTCTCGTGCGAGCTGGAGTTTCCGGTCACGACCCTCCCGTGGCTGCACCGCGGCGCCCGCGTCCGCATGGTCCGGGCGCCGGGCGGCGTGCTGCGCGCCGACGACGTGCTCGCGGCGGCGGGCGCGGAGCGCTCCGTCATCTGCCTCAGCCACGTCCAGTACTCTACGGGGCTGCGCACGCCGGTCGAGGAGGTGGGCGCGAACAAGGGGCGTCACCTGTTCGTCGTCAACGCGGCCCAGTCGGCGGGCGTCTTCCCCATAGACGTCAAGCGGATGAAGATTGACGCGCTCTGTTCGACGGGGCACAAGTGGATGCTGGCGGGTTACGGCTCGGGCTTCGTCTACCTCTCGCGCGAACTGCTGGAGAAGACGCGGCCGCGCGCCGTGAGCTGGATGAGCGTCGAAGACCCCTTCGCCATGCGCAACGACTCCTACACGCTGCGCCCCGACGCCGCCGCCCGCGCCGAGACGGGCTGCCCGCACTTCGCGGGCATCTTCGCGCTCGGCGAGGCCGCGCGGCAGGCGCTCGAACTCGGCGTCGAAGCGGTCGAGCGCCGCGCGCTAGCGCTTAACCGCCGCCTGACGGAGAGCCTAACGGCCGCCGGCTGGGAAGTCCTCTCGCCGCTCGGCGAGGAGCGCTGGCGCTCGGCGGAGACGCTCGTCCGCGCCGAAGACCCGCGCGCCGCCGTCCGCCACCTCTCGCGCCGCCGCGTGGCCGTCACCATCAAGCCGGAGGGCTTCCGCGCCGCCACGCACTTCTTCAACGACGAGTCGGACGTCGCCCGCCTCGCGGGCGCGCTCGAAGAACTGCGCGCGGGTTCGGACTGAAAGGGGGGAGACATGGCAGACACGCGGCCGCTTTTCATCCCCGTCGTCCTCGGCACGGTCAGGCGGGGACGCATGAGCGAGCACGTCGCGCGGTTCGTCCACGCCGAGCTGCTGAAGCGCCCCGGCGTCGAGAGCGAGCTGGTGGACGTCCGCACGCTTAAACTCTCGACCGCCGACGAGGGCGGCGGCGCGAAGGACGAGCGGTTCGCGGAAACGGTCGCGCGCGCCGACGCGCTCGTGCTGGTCGTGCCGGAGTACAACCACGGCTACCCGGGGCTGCTCAAGCACGCGCTCGACACGAACCTGAAGGAGTACGTCCACAAGGCCGTCGGCGTCTGCGGCGTCTCGGCCGGCCCGTTCGGCGGGACGCGCGTCATCGAAAACCTCCTGCCGGTGCTGCGCGAGCTGGGGCTGGTGGCCATCTTCTGGGACGGCAACTTCTCCTCGGTGCAGAAGGCGTTCGACGCCGAAGGGAACCTGACCGACACGGCCTACGTCCGACGGCTCGACAAGTTCTTCAAAGAGCTAATCTGGATGGCCAAAGTCCTCCGCCACGGCCGCGAACACGTGCCGCTCGAAGCGGGCTGACGGACGCCTTAGAAGGGAAGGGAATCGAGCATGACTGAGGGAAGCAAAATGGTCTGCCCCGCCTGCGGCGTCGAGATGAACCTGCACGCCGAGAAGGTGGATTACACGGACGCCGCGCCCGACGCCGAAGGCTTCGACCCCGACCTCGGCGGCGCCATCGAAGAGTTCCACACCTGCCCCGACTGCGGCCGAACACACACCCGCCCCGCCGCTTAAGATGAAGTTGACACGCCGGGGTGGGTTGGGTATCTTTTCGGGCGTCCCGGCGTGAATTCCTCAGCCGCAGGACGTGGTCTTTTGCAAACCGGAGAGAAGGGAAATTTAACCGAGGCCAGAATCCTGGCGGCTTTCGTGGCCGCCGGGTACCTCGTGTCCGTGCCCTTCGGGTCGGGCCACAAATACGACTTCGTGGTTGACGACTCGGCGCGCCTGCTGCGCGTGCAGTGTAAGACGGGCCGGGTTAAGAACAACGTCCTTCTCTTTAACGCCTACAGTCAGTCCGGCAACGGCGGGGTGAAGACGAGTTACCGCGGTCTGGCAGACCTGTTCGCGGTTCTCAATCCGGAGGACGATAGGGTATACTTAGTCCCGGTGGATGAGGTCGGCGTGACGGACGTTTCGTTACGGCTCGCACCGACGCTGAACGGGCAGGCTCAGGGAGTTCGCTGGGCCGAGTTTTACCTCCTCCGGCCGTTGGTCTTAAGCGGGAGTGGCGCAATGGTAGCGCATTAGCTTCCCAAGCTAAGGGTTGCGGGTTCGAGTCCCGTCTCCCGCTTTCAGTTTCAAACAGACTCAGGCGCCTTTCCGGCGCCTTTTTCTTTCGCACACGGAGCGGGCACCGCGCTTGGTGTTATACTCGCCGCCGAAACGCGCCCGCGCTGTTTTAACGGGGGCGCCAGATTCAGGGAGGTAAGGCCGTGGCCGAGACGAAGAGCTGGACGGTAATCTGCCCGTGCTGCGAGGCCGCCATCGTCGTGGACGCGCAGACGGGCGTCATCATCTCGCACGAGGAGAAGGCGAAGCCGCTCGCCTCCTTCGAGGAGATGGCGAAGGAGATGGAGCGCCAGAAGAAGCTGCGCGAGCAGGTCTTCTCGCAGGAGCTGGGCTCGGTCAAAGACCGCGAGCGCCTCCTCGAAGAGAAGTTCAAGGAGGCCATGAAGCGCGCCGGGAAGGACAAGGACAAGCCCTACCGCAACCCCCTCGACTACGACTGAGCCGCCCCGGCGCGCGCTTCACGGGCCGGGGCGGGGCGGGCGCGGCCCGTCCTTAAGACCAGCGCGTGTCGATGAGTTTATCAATCCTCTCCCGCAACTCCGCCTTGAACCCCTCCTCGTCGAGCCTCCCATCCGGCAGACGCCCCACGAGCAGTATGCGCTCGGAGGCGAAGTCGAACGGGACGGCGGGCGAGTCGCTCTCCCTGATGGGAATCCACCCCTCCGACAAACTCTGGTCGGCGTGACTGAGGACATGTAACATCCTGGCCTCGAACAGGACGTTCGCGTTGTCGCGGAAGTGGAATTCCGGGTTGCGCTCCACGCGCTCTGAGAAGTAACAAACCCCGTACCGGCTGCTCAGGACTTCGGTGATTATCTGCTCGTTTATGTTCCCCGACTCGGAGATTTTGTCCCACGCGACCACGTCCAGCTTGGAGGTGTAGTCGGCCAGAACGTCCTGGATCGCCGCGACCACGACGGGGTCGGACTCGGAGGGGGCCGCGAAGAAGAGCTTAGGCTTGGAGAGGTGGGGAAGGTATTTGCTGGCGAGGATGCCCTCCAGCTCCGAGAGCGCTTTCTTCGTGCTCTCTTTCTGGTTGAGGGCGGTTGATTGAAGCTCGGAGATAATCGACAGGGCCTCGGATATGAGGGACAGCTCCCTTCTGGCGACGGGGGTGACTTCGAGGTAATCGATCGATTCGAAATCCAGGACGCCGAGCAGGCCGAGCCCGTTCTTCCTTTTCACCGGGATGATTATCGCCGTGTGGATGTCAACGTCTATCTTTGGGCGCGTGTATTTCGGCAGCGAAGTCCGCCCCGACCACAAATCCACGTACTCTTCCGCGGAGGCCAGCGGCGACATGTCTTTAGCCACCACCCACAGCTCCGCATTCTGGTCGAACGAGTAGGCGATCTGGTTCGTGTATTCCCCCCCGCCCGTCCTGATGCGCTCGGAGAAGTCGCCCTCCGCCGTGGCCCACGTCGTCTTCAGCCCCAGCTCGCCGCTCTCGCTGACCGTGCTCTCGCGCATGAACTCGAAGTACGTGACCCTGAGAGTATTCTGGACGTAGCGTTCGATTAAGTCCCTAATCTTTTCGAACGTGTCCTCGTTGACGATGTCCACGGAGCGCGCGAACTGTATGAGGTATTCGGCGAAGCTTCTTTGCATTGTCCCTCCGTGTGTGAGACGGCCGGCGGCGTGCCGGACGGCAGTGAGACGTTTTTACTCGCGGGGCTGCCCCCGCGGTGTCAGGCGCCGGCGGCCTGCCCGGCGGGGCGCCAGCGGAGGACGGGCTTGCGGGCGGCGGCGGCCTCGTCGAGCCGGCCGATGCGCGTGGTGTGCGGCGCGCCGAGCACCGTGTCGGCCTCCTCGACCGCCTCGCGCGCTATCTCCTTCATCGCGTCCACGAACTGCTGAAGCTCGGAGCGCCCGACGGACTCGGTCGGCTCGATGAGCATCGCCCCCTGCACGATGAGCGGGAAGTAGATGGTCATCGGGTGGAAGCCGTAGTCGATGAGCCGCTTGGCGATGTCGAGCGTGTGGACGCCCTTGCGCGACTGCCGCTTGTCGGTGAAGAGGCACTCGTGCATCGGCGCCGAGTCGAAGGGGCGGTCGAAGGTGTCGGCGAGGCCGTGCGCGATGAAGCGGGCGTTCAGGACGGCCGCCTCGGTCGCCTCGCGCAGCCCGTCGTTGCCGTGCGTCAGGATGTAGGCCAGCGCCCGCAGGTGCATGCCGAAGTTGCCGTAGAAGGCTTTGACGCGGCCGATGCTTTGCGGCCGCTCGGAGTCGAGCCTGAAGGCGTCGCCGTCCCGCGTGACGCGGGGGACGGGGAGGAACGGCTCCAGCTCCGCGGTGCAGCAGCAGGGGCCGGAGCCGGGGCCGCCGCCGCCGTGCGGCGTGGAGAAGGTCTTGTGCAGGTTGAGGTGGATGACGTCCACGCCCATGTCGCCGGGGCGCGCGACGCCGACGAGCGCGTTCATGTTCGCGCCGTCCATGTAGACGAGGCCGCCCGCCTCGTGGACGACCTCGCAAATCTCGCGGATGTTGCGCTCGAAGATGCCGCACGTGTTCGGGTTCGTCAGCATCAGCCCGGCCACGTCGCCCCCGGCGCACAGCTCGCGCAGGTGCGAGAGGTCGGTCAGACCCTCGGGCGTCGAGCGGATGGTCTTGACGGTGAAGCCCGAGAGGTGCGCCGACGCGGGGTTCGTGCCGTGCGCCGAGTCGGGGATGAGCATCACCTTGCGGCGCTTGGCCTCGTCGGAGGTCGTGCCGTCGCGCGCGTCGAGGGCGGCGCGAATCATCATCACGCCCGTCATCTCGCCGTGCGCGCCCGCCGCGGGTTGCAGGGAGACGCCGGGCAGGCCCGTGATTTCGGCGAGGTGCTGCTGCAACTCGTACATCACTTCGAGCGCGCCCTGCGCGTCCTCCTCCGGCGCGAGCGGGTGGAGGTTGGCGAAGCCCGGGATGCGCGCGACCCGCTCGTTGAGGCGCGAGTTGTACTTCATCGTGCAGGAGCCGAGCGGGTAGAGCCCGAGGTCGATGTTGTAGTTCCACGTCGAGATGCGCGTGAAGTGGCGCACGACGTCGGGCTCGGACAGCTCGGGCACGCCTTCGAGGTCGTCGTCGCGCCGCAGTTCGGCGGGCAGCAGCTCGTCGAGCGCCGTCTCCTCCACGTCGAGCGCGGGCAGGCGGTAGCCGCGGCGCCCCGTCTGCGAGCGCTCGAAGACGAGCGCCTCGTTCTGCGTGATGTGCGTGGTCGCTTTGGTGATGGTCATGACCCTTTGAGCCCTGCGACGAGGGCGTCGATGTCGGCGCGCCGGTTGGTCTCGGTGACGCAGACGAGGAGGTCGTTCTCGCGGCCGGGGAAGTAGCGCGAGAGGGCGAGCCCGCCCGTGACGTTGTGCTCCGAGGCGAGGCGGCGCAGGAGCCCTTCGGCGGGCGCGGGCGCGCGGACGACGAACTCGTTGAAGACGGGCGCGGAGTAGGGAATCGAGAAGCCGTCGAGCGCGGCTATCTGGCGGCGCGCGTAGGCCGCCTTCTGCGCGCACTGCGCGGCGACCTCTTGCAGGCCGCGCCGCCCCATCGTCGTCATGTAGATGGTCGCGGCCAAAGCTATCAGCCCCTCGTTGGTGCAGATGTTCGAGGTGGCCTTCTCGCGGCGGATGTGCTGCTCGCGCGTGGCGAGCGTCAGGACGAAGCCGCGGCGCCCCTCCCGGTCGTAGGCCACGCCGACGAGCCGGCCCGGTATCTGGCGCGCGTACTGCTCGCGCGTGGCGAAGAGGCCGACGTAAGGGCCGCCGTAGGAGACGGGCACGCCGAACGACTGGCCCTCGGCGACGACGATGTCGGCGCCGCACGCGCCCGGCGACCGCAGCAGCCCGAACGACGCGGCCTCCGTCACGACGACGACGAGCAGCGCGCCCGCGGCGTGAACCTGCTCGGCGAAAGCACGCACGTCCTCGACGCAGCCGAAGAAGTTGGGCGACTGGAGGACGACGGCCGCGACCGTCTTGTCGAGCTGCGCCGCGTCGAGCGACGTGCGCCCCGCCGCCTCGTCGAAGCCGAGCCGGCCCAGCTCGATGCCGGCGTGCGCGACGTAGGTCTCGGTGACGCGCATGTACTCGGGGTGGACGGCGTCGGAGACGAGGACGCGCGAGCGGCGGGTGACGCGCTCGGCCATCAGCACGGCCTCGGCCATCGCGGTCGAGCCGTCGTACATCGAGGCGTTGGCGACGTCCATGCCCGTCAACTGGCAGACGAGCGTCTGGAACTCGAAGATGGCCTGGAGCGTCCCCTGCGAGATTTCGGGCTGGTAGGGCGTGTAGGCGGTGAAGAACTCGGAGCGCTGGATGAGGCTGTCGACGATGGTCGGCGCGTAGTGCGTGTAGGCGCCCGCGCCGAGGAAGTTCGGGCGGCGGGCGGCGGCGTTCTTCGCGCCCAGCGCCTCGAAGCGTTCGAGCAGTTCCGGCTCGGAGAGCGCGGCCGGCGTGTCGAGCGGCCGCCGCAGGAGGACGTCCGCCGGGATCGAGTCGAACAGCTCCTCGGCCGAGCCCAGCCCCAGGCCACGCAGCATCTCCTGCCGCTCTTCCGGCGAGTTCGGGATGTAGCGCACGGCCTTCTCTTACTCCCCGTCCGCCTTGATGAAGTCCTCGTACTCGGCGGCCGACAGCAGGCTGTCCACCTCGCCGCGCTTCGAGAGCCTGACCTTGAGCATCCAGCCTTCGCCGTACGGGTCGTTGTTCACCTTCTCGGGCTCGTCGTTGAGCGACCCGTTGACCTCCGTGACCTCGCCGCCGACGGGCAGGAACAGCTCCGAGACGGCCTTGACCGACTCGACCGAGCCGAACGTGGCGTGCGCCTCGAAGGACTCGCCCGCCTTCGGCAGCTCGACGTAGACGACGTCGCCGAGCGAGTGCTGCGCGTGGTCGGTGATGCCGACCACGCCCGTCTCGCCCTCGACCCTCAGCCACTCGTGATCCTTGCTGTAGTACAAGCCTTCGGGAACGTTTGCCATGAGTCTCCTTGAAGTAGTCGGTGGTCAGTAGACAGTAGAAAAACCTTCTCCGACGGGCGGCGACGTTGTCGGCTTCGACGGGCGCAGGGCGGGGCCCTGCCGACTACTGTCTACTCCTCTTATAAAACGGCACGGGGACGACCTGCGCGCCGACCATACGGCCGCGGACGTCGATCTGGATTTGCCGGCCGGGCGGAGCCAGCTCGGCGGGGACGTAGGCCATCCCGATGTTCTTCTTGAGGAAGGGCGCGGGGCTGCCGGAGGTGACCTGTCCGACCTGCGCGCCGTCCGCGTAGACGTCCTGCCCGTCGCGCGCGACGCCGCGGTCGGTGACCTCGAAGCCGACGAGCTTGCGGCGGACGCCCTCCTCCTTCTGGCGCGCGAGCGCCTCTCGCCCGATGAAGTCGCCCTTGCCCAGTTTCGTGATCCAGCCGAGGTTGGCTTCGAGGAGCGTCGTCTCGTCGGTGATCTCGTGGCCGTAGAGCGCCATCCCGGCTTCGAGCCGGAGCGTGTTGCGCGCGGCGAGCCCCGCCGGCTGCGTGCCCCCGGGCGTGCCGTAGCCGCCCGCGTCGAGAATCCTGTCCCAGAGCCGCTCGGCGTGCTCGGGCGCGGCGTAGACCTCGAAGCCGTCCTCGCCCGTGTAGCCCGTGCGCGAGATGATGGCTTCACGGCCGTCCACCTGCCCCTCGCGGAAGTGGTAGTACTTAATCTCTTCGAGCGGCGTCCGGGTCAGGGTCTGGAGGATGCGCAGGGCGTCGGGGCCCTGGAGGGCTATCTGGCAGAAGTCCGAGCTGCGGTTCGTCAGCTCGACGCTCTCGCCCCCCTTGTGCGAGGTAATCCAGTCCCAGTCCTTCTCGGTGGTCGAGGCGTTGACGACGAGCAGGAGGCGCTCGGGGCCGAAGCGGTAGACGAGCAGGTCGTCCACGACCGTGCCGCGCTCGGTCGTCAAAGCGGAGTATTGCGCCTGCCCGTCGACGAGCTTGGAGGCGTCGTTCGAGCAGAGGCGGTTGACGAAGGGGACGGCGTCGGCGCCGCGCACCTCTATCTCGCCCATGTGCGAGACGTCGAAGAGGCCGGAGCGCGTGCGCGTGGCCGTGTGCTCCTCGACGGTGCCGGCGGGGTACTGGACGGGCATGTCCCACCCGCCGAACTCGACCATCCGGCCGCCCAGACGGCGGTGCGTCGCGTTCAGCGGAGTCTGCTTTAAAGGGGTCGCGCTCACACCCGTCTCCTCGGCCTCTTCGTACGGCCCGGCACGTTGAAATCTCTGGTGTATGGAACGAAGCTGAAACCTAACACGGCGCCCGAGAACGCGTCAAGCGAGTGCCGCGCGCGGCCCGGCGGCCCGAATTTTCTTTGCGCGCGCGGCCCCCTTTGTGATAGCTTGCGCGCGTTTTCCGCGCCCGGTATTCCGGCGGGCAGCCGTTCGGACCTCGCCGCAAACCCTTTCCGCGGGCTCACCCGCGGGCAGCTTTGTCACCCTCATCAGCCCCAAGGAGGCCACGATGCCCAGACCCATAGACCGCATGTTTCTCTCCGCGCTCCTAGCCCTGACGCTGCTTCCGGCCGCCGCCCCGCCCGCCGCCTTCGCCGCCGCCCCCGCGGGGCGCGCCCGCCGCGCCGCCGCGCCGCAGGACAAGAAGGACGACAAGAAAGACGACAAGAAGAAGGACGAGGGCAAGAAGGAGGAGAAGCCGAAGCTCACCAAGCAGGAGAAGAAGTACCAGGAGATCAAGCGCTTCAGCAACGAGCTGTACGGCAAGGACGCCGACTTCCGCGACACCGTGGACGAGGCCTACGAGCGCAAGATGCACGAGCACGCCAAGTTCGCCTTCGACATCAACACGCGCAACGGCCTCGACGGCCAGATCCGCCGCGACGGCGACAAGCTCAACATCTACGACGCCCTCTACGACAACCCGCTCGCGCAGGACTACGTCAACCGCCTCGGCCAGTCGCTCGTCCCCGCCTCGACGACCAAGCTCTACGCCTTCAAGATCACCCTCAACCCGATCCCCGAGGCCAAGTCGCTCGCCACCGGCACCATCTACGTCTCGACCGGCCTCCTCTCGAAGGTGGACAACGAGGCGCAGCTCGCCTACATCCTCGGCCACGAGATCGGCCACGTCGAGAAGGAGCACTGGTTCGAGGACACGCTGGTCAGCAACGGCGTCGTCGAGTTCAACGAGAAGCAGGAGAAGAAGCGGCGGATGTGGGGCGCGGTGCTCGGCGCGGCGACGGGCGCCGTCGCCGGCGCGGCCGGCGCGAACGCGGGCGACGCCGTCAACCTCGGCCTCATGACCGGCCTGACCATCGCCCCGACGCTCCTCAAGTTCGTCGTGCCCAACGCCGTCAACTCCTGGGACCGTTTGCAGGAGGACGAGGCGGACCAGCTCGGCCTCAAGTACATGCTCGACCGCAGCTACGACCCGCGCGAGGTGCCGAAGTTCTACGCCAGCATGCAGCGCTCGACGCAGCGCGACAAGCGCGCGGGGCTCGGCTTCATGGCCGACCCGCAGCGGATGCAGGAGCGCGTCGCCGCCGTGAACCTGGTCCTCGCCGGGCTCACGCTCGACCCGGGCAACCTCGTCGTCGGCGCGATGAACCTCGCCGACGCGCGCCGCGAAGCGCCGCCGCCGACCGACAACCCGACCAAGTCCCTCAACCCGCAGGCCAACTCCGCCGTCCGCGCCGCGACGGCCGACCGCGCCATCAACACGCAGCTCTCGCCGGAGATCAAGCGCAAGCTCGACTCGGGCGAGCTCATCGGCTCGTCGGCCGAGTTCGAGTCCGTGATGGCCGCGCTCAAGCGCGACAACGGCATCCGCGCCTTCTACTACGACATGTTCCAGATGGCGCGCGACAACCTTGAGGAGTCCGTCAACATCCGCTCGAACGACCCGTTCACGCACTTCTACTACGGGAAGGTCCTGAAGCTGACGGCGCGCAGCGCGGGCGAGAAGTCGCGCGCACTCGCCGAGTTCGTGCGCGCCATCGAGCTCGACCGGCGGCGCGTGCTGCCCGAGGCGCGGCTGCACCGCGCCCTCGCCCTCATCGAGAACAAGGAGTCGTCGCAGATGCCCGAGATCGTCGCGGCGCTCAAGGAGTACGTCGGGCTCTACCAGCGCGGGCACGGCGGGACGCTCCCGCCGAACATGGACGTCATCTACGACTACATGCAGGAGGCCGGCGAGATGACCTGGTCGGCGGCGCAGGTGACCAACATCTCGACCCGCGACGTCGAGCCGGTCAGCGTCTCGATGCCGGGCCAGCGCCCGGCCGCCCCGGCGGCCGAGCCGCAGCCCGTCGGCCGTCGCCCCTGAAGGCCGCGCGGCGGCCGGAGTCTCACCATGAACAGGCTACGCCTTTTGCTCTCGCTGGCGCTCGCGGCCGCCGCCCTCGCGGCGGCGGCCGCCGCGCCGCCCGCCTCTAAGTCTTCGGCGCCGGCGGACGCGGACGGCCGCAAGCCGTTCGCGCTCGTCCTGCCCGAGATCGGGCCGCAGGCCATCACCGCGCAGCAGGCCGTCATCCCGCACGTCAACCTGAGCCGGCTGCGGCTGCGCGTCTACAAGCCCTTCGCCGACTCGATCCGCTACGGCAAGATTTACACGCGCATCAACGGCGAGTCGGCCAACACCGTCTTCAACTTCAACTCCGACACCGAGGGCTACGTCCTCAACGGCGACCTGCGGAGCAAGCCGCGCTTCGGCCTCCGCCCGGGCAAGAACGTCGTCGAGATTCAGGCCCGGGCGGACGACGGGAACCAGTACTACGCCTCCTACGTCCTGCTCACGGCCGACCGCCGGGGGGGCGACTCCGAACAGGGGGCCGGCGCCACGGTCGAGTCCGTGCCGGCGGCCACGGGCGACGACCGCCGCCCGCCCGACGTCTACCTCACGCAGCCCTCCGGCCCGCTCCAACTGCGGCCCGGCGCGGCCACGGTCAGGATCGCCGGGGTCGTGCTCGACGACTCGGGCGCGCCCGCCTCGGTCACGGTCAACGGGCAGGCGGCGAGCCTCACGCCGTACGCGGGCACGCGGGGGCTCAAGGTCGCACAGGGCGCGGCGGCCGGGGCGGGCGAGGGCGCGGGCGAGCTGAGGAACGCTTCGCGGTTCGAGCTGGCGGCGGCCGTGGGCGAAGGGGCGGCGGCCGTCGTGCTAGAGGCGAGGGACAGGGCGGGGAACCTGACGCGACTGACGATTCCCGTCAGGCGGCGCGAGGCGGCCGTGTCGTCGGCCTTCAAGGGGAGGAAGTTCGCGCTCGTCGTGGGCGTGTCGAAGTACAAGTATCACGACGGCGGGCTGACCGACCTGGCCTACGCGGGCGCGGACGCGCGCGCCGTGCGCGACTTCCTCGTGCGGCCCGAGGGCGGCGGCTTCGCGGCGGGCGACATCGTCTTCCTCGAAGACGAGCGCGCGACGGTCGAGGCCGTCCGCGCCGCGCTCAAAGGCTTCCTGCCGAAGGCGGGCCCCGAAGACCTCATCTTCATCTTCATCGCGGGGCACGGCGACTCCGACCCCTACGCGCGGCAGAACCTCTACTTCATCCTCCACGACACGAAGCTGGCCGACATGCCCTCGACGGCGCTGCCGATGACCGAGCTACAGGACGTGCTCGACCAGCAGGTGAGCGCGCGCCGCGTCGTCGTCTTCGTGGACACGTGCCACAGCGCGGGGCTGAGCGGCGCGCGGCCGACGGCGACGACGGGCACGCGCGGGCTGGAGAACAACCTCATCAACCTCTACGCCTCCCGGCTCTTCACGGAGACGGGGCGGGCCGTCATCACCTCGTCCGACGTCAACGAGGTCTCGAACGAGGCGACGAAGTGGGGCGGCGGCCACGGCGTCTTCACGTGGGCGCTGCTCGAAGGCTTGCGCGGCGGGGCCGACTCGGACGCCGACCGCTTCGTCACGGCCGGCGAGCTGTTCGACTACGTCCGCGCACGCGTGCGCGAGGAGACCGGCCTCCAGCAGAACCCGCGCGTCCTCCCCGGCCTCAACGCAGACCTCGCCCTCGCCTTCGTCAACTACCAGAAACGCGAGTAGAGAGTAGACGGTAGGAAAACCGAAGGCGGCGCGTCCCGGTCACAAGCCGAGCGCGCCGCCTTTCTTCCTGCCGTCTACTGTCTACTGTCTACTTCCCCGCGCAGAGTTCGATGGCGCGGCGGAGGGCGGAGGCGACCGTGTCGGCCTTCGCCCTGTCGTCGTATTGGAGGTCGAGGCCGTTGTAGCGTTTGACCGCGCCGGTGCCGTCGCCTTTGGCCTCGGTGAAGGCGCCGACGCCGCCGAGCGCGGCGAGGCTCACGTCCCAGACCTGGCGCGAGAAGGTGGTGCCGGGGCGCGTGCGCGGCGCGACCTTCACCGATTCGGGGTCGAGTTCCGCGAGCGACGCCGTGAGCGTGTCGCCCGCGTCCTTCCACTCGATGCGACAGCCGTCGAAGCGGAGCGGCACGTAGTTGACGGTGACCTCCGAGTTGACCGGCGGCGGCCCCTGCGAGGCGGCCCTGTAGCTGAACCTGACGGGGAAGTGGTTCCGCAACTGCGACAGCGCCGCCTCGACCGTCGGCGCCGGCTCCTCGGGCGTCGGCGCCGGGGTGGGCGCGGGCTCCGGGGCGGGCGTGGGCTCAGGGGTGGGAGTCGGAGTAGGGGCGGGGGCGGGCGCGGGCGTGGGCGCGGGCGTCGGAGCAGGGGTCGGGGTGGGCGTCGGCGTGGGGGCGGGTGCCTCGGCGTCCTTGGGGATTGAGGCGGCCGCGACTTCGGCCGGGCGTTCGGGCGTCGGCTGCGGCGTGGCCTCGGGGCCGGCGGCCGGGCCGGCTTTGGCGGCGAGCGCGCGGGCGCGGATTCTCGCCAGGTCTGCGAACTGCCCTTCGGGATACTTTCGCAGGTAGGCGGCGAACTCCTCCGGGTCGGAGCTGTGCTTGATGCTGTCCCAGAAGCTCAGCTCGACCGCGAGCGCGGAGTCAGCCCGCGCCGCTTTGGCGGGCGCCGCGGCGGCGGGGGCGGGAGGCGAACTGCGCTGCGGCGCCTCCTTCTGCTCCTTCTGCACTTTCTGTACTTCCGGGCGTGGGGCGGCCGGGCGCGTCTCCGCGACCGCCTGCGCGTCACGCGCGGGGGGCGGGGCCGGACGCGCGGGCGACGCGGCGGCGGGCTCAGTCGTGACGTTGGCCGCGCCCCCCATCTCACGCTCAAGGATGCGCGCGGCGCCCGCGTCGAGTTCTTTGAGCGTACGGAGTTCCGCCCCGGCGGCCTTCGGGTCGCGCAGGCCGAGGTAGGTCTGGCCGAGCGCGAGGTGCGCCTCCGCGTCGTCGGGCCGGAGGCGGGCGGCCGCGCGGAGGTAGGGGAGCGCCTCCCGGTAGTTCTGAAGCTTCAGGTAGGCGTAGCCGATGCCGTAGTGCGCCTCCGCGAAGTCGGGCCGCAGGTTGATGGCCGCGACGAGCGGCTTGAAGGCTTCGCCGTGCTGCCCCATGTCGTTGAAGGCGGCGCCGAGGCTGTAGAAGGCGTCGGCGTTCCACGGCGCCGCGGCAATCGCCTGCCGGTAGGCCGCGAAGCCCTCCTTGTACTTGCCCGAACTCATGTAGGCGTCGCCCAGGTTGAGGTAGGCTTCGGCGTAGCGCGGGTCAATCCCGACGGCCTGCCTGAAGGCCCTGACGGCCTCGTCCCACCTCCCCGCGTCGGCGTGACCCAGCCCCTCTTCGACGAGGGCGCGTGCGCGCTCGTCCTCCTTCCCGCGCGGCGCTTCGACGCGGCGCTTCGACGCGCGAGCGCGCTGGCCCCGCTCGTTAGCGCCCTGCGCGCGCACGTCCCGCGCGACGAAGCCCGCGGCGGCCAGGGCCAGGAGAGAACAGGCGGCGACGATTCTGTTGGCGTGTGTTCTTTTCATAAGGTTCCTGGCGTCCGCCCCACGTGCGTAAGAGGGCGGGCCGCGTGCGAAGGTGCTCGTGCGAGAAAAACAACCGTGGAGGTCTACCGGAGGGCGCGCGGCGCGGCGCAATTTACCACGCCGCGCCGGCCCCGACAACACTTTCCGCACGCGCGCCCCCGCCGCCGCCGCCGGCGCCCGCGCAAGGAATTAGTTAACTTTTCCCACCGCCCACGCTAGTATGTGCGCGGCAGTGGACACACACGGACTGCCGAAAGGTTGTTGCCATGAAAAATATTCGCGGGGCTACGAAACGCTACTTGGGCGCGGCGGCGCTGCTACTGGCGGCGGCGGCGGGCGTCTGTGGGCAGGAGGGTGACCTCTCGGGCAGCGCGGGCGTCTTCCTTGAGCCGGCTCGCGCGCGCGCCGCCGCCCCGCGCGTGAGGAGCGCGCCGAAGGTGACGGCGCCGCGCCGCACGAGGCCGAAGCCCGGCCCCGCCGCCACGCCCCCGAAGCCCGTGGGGAAGACGACGCCGGCCGTGACGGCCGAGTCGCTCAACGCGCGCGCCGAGGCCGCCATCGACGCCGGCCGCTTCAACGAGGCGGTCGAGCCGCTGCGCCAGGCGCTCAAGCTCAAGCCGGACTTCGCCGCGGCGCAGTACAACCTCGGCTTCGCCCTCCACTCGCTCGGCCAGACGGCCGACGCGGTCGAGCCCCTGCGGCGCGCGACCCAGCTCGACGCGGCCGACCCCGACGCGGCCTTCTACCTCGGCGCCGCGCTCGCCAGGCTCGGCCGGCACGCGGAGGCGGCGGCCGCCTACGAGCGGGCCGCGCAACTCTCGCCGCGCAACGCGCAGGTCTTCGCGGCGCTCGGCGAGGAGTACCGCGCCGCGGGCGACGCCGAGCGCGCCCTCGGGGCCTTGAAGCGCGCGGCGGCCGTCAACCCGGACGACGCCGAAACGCAGTTTGACCTCGGCGAGGCCCTGTACGCGGGCGGCAAGTACGCCGAGGCGGCGGAGGCTTTCGCCCACGTCACGCGCGTCACGCAGTCGAACGCGGAGGCGTTCGAGAACCTCGGCGACTCGTACCGCGCGCTCGCGCGCTGGCCGGAGGCGGCCGCCGCCTACCGCGACGCGTCGCGCCTGAAGCCGGGCGACGCGGAGCTGTTGCAGAAGCTCGGCTTCGCGCTCGGGCGCGACAAGAAGTGGCCCGAGGCGGCCGACGCGCTCAAAAAGGCGGTGGCGCTCAGGCCCGACGGCGGCGGCGAGGCGGCCGTCAACCTCGCCTGGGTCTACAACAACTCGGGGCAGTACCGGCTCTCGATAGACACGCTCACGCCGGTCGTCGCGGCGAGGCCCGACATGACGGCCGCCCTCTTCAACCTCGGCACGGCCTACGGCCACCTCGCGCAGAAGGGCGCGAAGAACGACGCGGAGCGCAAGGAGTTGTTCGGGCAGGCGGCCGAGTCGCTGCGCAGGGTCATCGCGCTCAAGCCCGACTGGCCCGAAGCGCACAACAACCTCGGCGTCGCTTTGGGCAGCCTCGGGCGCTTCAAGGAGGCCGTGGCCGCCCACGCCGAGGCCGTCAGGCTCAAGCCCGACTACGCGGGCGCCCTCTTCAACCTCGCCTACGCCTACCGCAAGAGCGGCGACAAGAAGAAGGCGCTTGAGACGCACAAGCGGCTCCAGGCGGTCAACGCCTCGATGGCCGACAGGCTCTACCCGCTCGTGAAGTAGCCGCGTCAAAACGGTTCGCCACAGAGACACGGAGACACAGAGATTTCCTTTTAAATCTCTGTGTCTCCGTGTCTCTGTGGCGAAATTGTTTAGTAGCTGTTTTCGGCGACGTTCATCTTCTGGAGGACGAAGACGACGCGCATCGTCTGCGGCCGGCGGTCGAGCGAGGCGGGGACGAAGGCCGGGCTCTTGCGCAGGGCGTCCTGAAGGTCTTCGACCATGCGGCGGTTGCGCGGCGGCTCGACGACCTCGGCGAGCGAGGCGGTGCCGTTCGAGTAGACGTCGGCGACGACAATCATGTCGTCGTCGTCGGGGTTGCCGTCGCCCGGCGGCGCGACCGTCAGCTTGGCGAGCGCGCCGCGCGGGTTCAGCGTCGGCGACTCGGGGCCGAAGGCGGCGCGGGCGGCGGCGGCGAGGTCGGGCGAGAGCGGCCGGGTCACGTCGTAGCCGCCGCGCCCGTCGGCCCAGCGCGGGGCGTGGCCGCTTTCGAGCGCCTGCGCCTCGGCGAGGTTGCGCAGGACGACGAGCTGCTGGTGCAGGCCGCCGAAGACCGCGACGAAGAGCACGGCCGAGTAGACCGCGCCCACCGAGTAGGGCATCAGCCGCGAGCGGAGCCAGAGCGCGGCGCGCTCGGCGGGCGTCAGGCGCGGGGAGGCCACGCGTGCGGCGCGCTCGATGACGAGCGCGTCGCGGATGGCGGCCGAGAGCCCCGGGGGCGGCGCGGGCCGGGCCATGAGCGAGAGGCCGCGCACGAGCGCGCGCGTCTCTTCGAGCCGATGACGACAGACCGGGCACGCGCCGGCGTGCTCGGCGAGCGCGGCCGACGCCTCGCGCGTCAGCTCGCCGTCGAGGTACGGCGTGAACGCCTTCTGTGATTCCAGACACGTCATCATAATTTCAGGGGGCCAGGGACTAAGGGGCCAGGGGCTAGTGAAAGAGCCTGCTTTCTCCGCGTGAGCCCCTGGGACGAGGGTGTGATACTTAGCCTCCAGCCCCTAGCCTCTAGCCACTGGTTCCGGATGGCTGGCCGACCCCGGCTGCTCCCTTCGCTGAAAGGAAGCAGTTGTCGCGGGCCCGCACGCGGGGCGGCGAGAGAAGAACGGGTGTTGCTGGCCACGTTTTCAAAGCCGCCCGCGTCCGTGCCTGCGTCCGCCGCTTCCTGACCCACATGGCACCGGGGTGTGTTGGTCGAAGCCGGGGCGGGGCAGCCATCCGGAATGGTTGATTTTTGATCGGCGGGTCGCCTGACGGCGGAGCCCGCATCGAAAATCAAAAATCTACAAAGAGCCTTCGAGCCTGCGCCGCAGCTCGTTGCGGCCCCTGGAGAGCCGCGACTTGACCGTCCCGACGTTGAGGTCGAGCGCAGAGGCGACCTCCTCGTAGCTGAGCCCCTCGATGTCGCGGAGCACGAGGACTTCGCGGTAGGGGCGCGAGAGCGACTTGAGCGCCGCGTGCAGCGCACGCTCGCGCTCGCGCGAGAGCGTCTGCTGCTCGGGGTCGGCGCCCGGCTCGCCTTCGAGCCCGGCCGAGAGGGGGGCGTCGGAGCCCTCGTGCGCCGGGGCGTCCAGAGAGACCGTGCGGTCGCGCCGTCGGCGCTTCCACCAGCGCCAGCGGTTGCGCGCCTGGTTGACCGCGATGCGGTAGAGCCACGTCCGCACGTCCGCGTCGCCGCGGAAGCTCGAAAGGTGGCGGAACGCCTGGAGGAACGTCTCCTGCGTCAGGTCGCGCGCCTCCTCCGGGTCTTCCGTCAGGCGGTAGAGCAGGGCGTAGACGTCGCCGTGCCGCTCCTCGACCAGCCGGTTGAAGGCCGCCGCCTCGCCGCGCCGGAGCCTTTCAAGGAACTGCTCCTCGGCCGCCGTGTGGAAACGCGCCTCGGCCGAGGCTGCCGCGTCGGCACCTCTCTCCAGTTCCGCTTCCATGCGGAGGGCGATTGGCTCCCCGAAGCTCACAAGCGTCCTCCGTCGAACCGGGAGGGTCTGCCGGGGGCCCCTACCTCCCCCGGCTGGTAACTTCGACACCGCGCCGCGGGACTTTGTTCCGGTAAAATGTTCATGCGCTTTTCTTCCACGGGGCCGCGGGGTGAAACTGTCCGACAGCATAGCCCCGCCGCGCCGCCTCTGACAATGGAAAATCGCCCCGAACGCTTGCTTGACATCCCCGAAACCCCCCGCTAGAGTGAGTTTTTGCCTCGAACTCCACCTGAGAGAACGCACCCGACAGTGCGGTCTTGCACCGGATAAAAGCCTTGGCCAGAACGACAAAGAAACGCGCGCAGCAGCTCAAGCACGACAGGTTCCGCGACACGACCTTCGACGCGGCGGGGCGCCTCCAGCACCGCTTCGAGGGGCGCGGTCGCACCATCCTCTACGCGGTCGCCGGGGCCGTCGCGCTCGTCGCACTCCTCATCGCCTTCAACTGGTGGCGCGAGCGGCGCGCCGACGAGGCGCGCTTCGCGCTGGGGAAGGCCATCGAGATCGCCGAGGCGCCCGTCTCGCCGACGCCCCAGCCGAACCAGGTCGGCCCGACCTTCACCAGCGAGCGCGAGCGCGCCCAGAAGGCGGTCGAGGCGTTCCAGAAGGTGCAGAACGACTACGGCTCGCCCTACAAGGAGCTCGCGCGCTACTTCGCCGCGGCCAACCTCCTGACCGTGGACCGGCCGAAGGGCCTGAGCGAGCTGGAGGCGCTGGCGAAGGGCGGCGAGGCGGAGGTCGCGGCGCGGGCGCGCTTCGCGCTCGGGCAGGCGCGCGAGGCCGACGCGCAGTACGACGCCGCGGCCGCGCTCTACCGCGAGCTGCTGGAAGACAAGGGCGGCGCCGTCTCGCCCAACGCCGTGAAGCTGCGGCTCGCCAACGTGCTGGAGAAGCAGGGGAAGAAGGACGAGGCCGTCGGCCTCCTCTTCGACATGGTCAAGGCGTCGCGCGACGCGAAGGGCAAGGACGGCAAGCCGCTCCAGCCCTCGACCGTCACCCGCGCGGCGGCCGACAAGCTTCAGGAACTCAGCCCCGAGCGCTACGCCCAGCTCCCGCCCGAGCCCGCGCCGGCCGGCCTGCCCACGCTCTAAACGCGGAACGAGGAATGCTGAATGCTGAACTAATAACCTTCCGCCTTTAAGTTCAGCGTTCAGCGTTCTGACTTCGGCGTTCCCATCGTGGACAATCTCACACACTCGCTCGTCGGACTGGCGGCCGCGAAGGCGGGGCTCGAACGCCGGGGCCCTTACGCGACGGTCGTGTGCGTGGCGGCGGCGAACCTGCCGGACATTGACGTCGTCGCGCTCGCGGGCGGCCCGGCCTTCTACCTCCAACACCACCGCGGCATCACGCACTCGGTTGTCGGCACGCTGGCGCTGGCGCTGGCGCTCCCCCTGCTCCTCTGTGCGGGGGAGAGGCTGCGGGCGCGTCGGCGCGGGGGCGCGGGGCGGGCGAGTTTGAAGGGGCTGCTGCTCTGCTCGCTGCTGCTGTCGGCGTCGCACCCGCTTCTGGACTGGACGAACAGTTACGGCGTGCGGCCGCTGCTGCCGTGGGACGGGCGCTGGTTTTACGGCGACCTGCTTTTCATCGTAGACCCGTGGGTGTGGCTCCTGCTCGGCGGCGCGTGCTCGCTGCTGGCGATGGCGCGGTGGCGCAAGGCGGCGTGGGGGCTGCTGGCGCTGGCCGTCACGCTGCTGTTCTTCCGCGTCTCGTCGCGGCCGGACTCGGGGGTGCCCGTCGGCGCGCTCGTCCTCTGGGTGGTGGGGCTGGCCGCGCTCTTCGTCCTCCATCTTAAGCGGGCGGGCGCGCGTTTCGGCTGGCGCGCGCCGGCCGTGGCGCTGGCGCTGGTCGTCGTCTACTGCGGGGCGCTGGCGGTCGTGCAGGCCAGGGCGCGGGCCAAGGCGGAATCTTTCGCGGGCGCACTCGCGTTCCCGGACGACGAGCGTGTGCTGAAGGTGGCCGCAACGCCGGTGCTGGCCGACCCCTTCACGTGGCGCTGCCTCGCGGAGTCCGACCGTTCGACCTTCCGTTTCGGGATGAGGCTCGACGCGCCGGCCATTGACGAGGTCGGGGACGTGGTGAGGTACGCGAAGCCGGCGGGCGAGGAGGCGGAGGTTGTCCGCCGCGCCTCGGAGACGGAGGCCGCGCGCGTGCTGCTCGACTTCGCGCGATTCCCCGCCGCGCGCGTGCGGGGCGACGGGGCGGGCGGGCGAATCGTGCAGTTCGCGGACCTGCGCTTTACGGAGCCGGGCGCCCGCGCGCGCGTCGGCGGCTTCGCGCTCGACGTCCCCGTCGAGCGCTGAAACGAAGGCGGCGGGTTTTCAGTCCAGCGCTCGTCTTTGAATTTCAGTCTTGAACTTTGGACATCGAAGCTTTATTTTGGACGGCGTTCACACGTTTTCCGTCGCTCCCCCTTCTAACCCGAAAGGAACCCGACTCGTCATGAGTAAATCGAAGCCCGTGAGGCTCCTGTTGCCTCTTGCCCTCCTCTTCGCGCTGGCGCAGGCCGCGGCGGCCCAGGCCCCCGTGGACGCGCGCCGCGCGCTCTCGTCACTGCCCGACTCGCAGGCCGTGCTCTTCATCAACGCGCGACGCATCGTCAACGACGTGCTGCCGCGCCTGATGCCGCCGGCCGAATACCAGAAGATGCTCACCGAGGCGCAGAAGGTCGGGTTCGACGCGCGCGGCATCGAGTACATCGCCGTCGGGGCGCGGCTCGCCAACCCGCCGCCCGCCAACAACCTGCCCGAGGTCGTCGTCGTCATCAAGGGCAACTTCAACGCCGACACGCTGCTCGCGCTCGGGCGCGTCGCCGCCGGCGCGCAGAACATACGCCCGCGGAGCGAGACCTACGGCTCGAAGACCCTTGAAATCATCGACCTGCAAAGCTTCAACGCGAAGCCGGCCGGCGGGGTGGGCGACGGGAGCGGCGAGCCGGGCGGCGGCGACGGCGGCAAGCCGAAGCCGATGCCGTACCCGGAGGTCGCCGTGATGGCGCTCGACTCCAGCACGCTCGTCGCCGGCGTGCCCTCGTACGTCAAGGGGGTGGTGGACGCGGCCGGCGGCCGGGGCGCGCTGAGGGCTTCGATGGTCGACCTCGCCGCGCACGACCCGCAGGCGTTGTGGAGTTTGACGGTCGAGCTGCCGCCCAACCTCAACGAGTACCTGCGCAAGGCCGGCGCGCCCTCCAACGCCGAGGCCGAGCAGATGCTCGGCTGGGTCAAGCAGGTCAGCCTCTCGCAGGGGATGGACGCGCTCAACTACAGCCTGAGCGCGGCCGTGCTGACCGACGCGCCCGAGCACGCCAGCGCCTTCAGCGGCCTCATCCGCATGGGGCTGCTGGCGGCGCAGACGGCGCTCAACTCGGAGGCGGCCAAGCAGACGCCCAAGCACAAGGACTACGCGAAGACGCGGACGGCGCTCGACGCCCTCAAGGGCTTCGTCAACCGGACGGAGGGCAACACGCTCCACCTGAGCGTCTCGGTGCCGCAGAAGGTCGTCGCCGAACTCGTCAGGAAGGAGATGGCGCCCAAGCCCGCCGCCACGACGACGAAGCCGCCCGCCCGCCGCGGCCGCCGCAGGTGAACGAACCGTAAACCGTGGGCCGTGACGAGAAAGCATCTTTTCGTCACGGCTCACGCCCCGAAGGAGCACGAGAGTTGGAGGCGAAGCCCGAGGAGCGGAGGCGAGTCCGGCAGTTGATAAGGCTGCTGCGGAGGGAGTACCCGGAGGCGCGTTGCAGCCTCGACCACACGAGCCCCCTGGAGCTGCTGGTGGCGACCATCCTCTCGGCGCAGTGCACGGACGAGCGCGTCAACGCGGTGACGGCCGGCCTCTTCCGCAAGTACCGCACGTGGGAGGACTACGCCTCGGCGCCCGCCGCGGAGCTCGAGCGCGACATCCGCCCGACCGGCTTCTTCCGCAACAAGGCGAAGTCCATCCGGGGCGCCTGCCGCCTCATCGGCGAGCGCCACGGCGGGCGCGTCCCCGACCGGATGGACGAGCTGCTCGAACTCCCCGGCGTCGCGCGCAAGACGGCCAACGTCGTCCTCGGCAACGCCTACCGCATCGCCTCGGGCGTCGTCGTGGACACGCACGTCTCGCGCGTCTCGGCGCGCCTCGGCCTCTCGCGCGAGAAGACGGCCGAGAAGATAGAGCGCGACCTGACGGCGGTCGTGCCCGAACCCGAATGGATAGATTTCTCACACCTCCTCATCGCGCACGGGCGCAAAATCTGCAAGGCGCGCAACCCGGCGTGCGGCGAGTGCGTATTAGCGGGACTCTGCCCCTCCGCGGGGCTGTTCGGCCAGTGACGGCTGCAAACGTTTTCCCGGCCCCACACGGCCGGACTTCAGAAGAAGAACAAAGAAATGAATAAAGTACAAACGCGTTTCAGGCGGCTCGCCGCCCTCGCGGTCGCGCTCGGGGTGCTGTCCACTCTGGCCTCCGCGCAGAAGCTCCAGTACCCGGCCACGAAGAAGGGCGAGCAGGTGGACACCTACTTCGGCGTGAAGGTCGCCGACCCTTACCGCTGGCTCGAAGACGAGAACTCGCCCGACACGGCGCGCTGGGTCGAGGAGCAGAACAAGGTCACCTTCGCCTACCTCGAACAGATTCCCTACCGCCAGAAGGTCAAGGAGCGCCTGACGAAGCTCTACAACTACGCGCGCTACACGGCGCCCTACCGCCGCGGCGACTACTACTTCTTCTCGAAGAACGACGGCCTCCAGAACCAGTCGGTCGTCTACATGCAGAAGGGGCTCGACGGCGCGCCCGAGGTGCTGCTCGACCCGAACAAGTTCTCGGCCGACGGCACGACGCAGCTCGGCGGGCTCTCCATCTCGCAGGACGCGAAGTACGCCGCCTACTGCAAGGCGTCGGGCGGCTCGGACTGGCGCGACTGCTACGTGATGGAGGTGGCGTCGAAGAAGCAGCTCCCCGACGCCCTCAACTGGGTCAAGGTCTCGGGGCTCGCGTGGCAGGGCGAAGGGTTCTACTACAGCCGCTACGACGCGCCGGAGAAGGGCAAGGAGCTGACCTCGAAGAACGAGAACCACAAGGTCTACTTCCACCGCGCCGGCACGCCGCAGTCGGCCGACGAGCTGGTCTTCTCGGACCCGGCCAACCCGCAGCGCTTCCACAACGTCACGACGACCGACGACGGGCGCTTCGCGCTCCTGACCGTCTCCGACCGCGGCAAGGGCAGGAAGGGCAACGCGCTCTTCTTCCGCGACGCGAAGGCCGGCGACAAGACCTGGCGCCCGCTCGTGGGCGTGGTCGGCGACGACGACTTCGGCGTCGTGGACAACGTCGGCGACAAACTCCTCGTCGAGACCAACCGCAACGCGCCCAACGGCCGCGTCTTCCTCTTCGACCCGAAGAACCCCGAGGAGAAGAACTGGAAGGACGTCCTGCCCGAGCGGCCCGAGCCGCTCCAGGGCGCGAACACCGGCGGCGGCAAGCTCTTCGCCACCTACCTCAAGGACGTGACGACGCGCGCCTACGTCTACTCGCTCGACGGCAAGCTGGAGAACGAGGTGCCGCTGCCGGGCCTCGGCGTCGCCGGCGGCTTCGGCGGGAACAGGGACGACCGGGTCATCTTCTACACCTTCAGCTCGTTCAACTCCCCGCCGTCCATCTACCGCTACGACGTCGCCGCGCGCAAGTCCGCGCTCTTCCGCGCGCCCGAGATTCCCGGCTTCATCTCGGCCGACTACGAGACGAAGCAGGTCTTCTACACGAGCAAGGACGGCACGCGCGTCCCGATGTTCCTCGTCCACAAGAAGGGCCTCCAGCTCGACGGGCGCAACCCGACGCTGCTCTACGGCTACGGCGGCTTCAACGTCAACACGTCGCCCAACTTCAGCTCCCTGCGGCTCGCGCTCCTGGAGCAGGGCTTCGTCTACGCCTCGGCCAACATGCGCGGCGGCGGCGAGTACGGCGAGAAGTGGCACGAGCAGGGCATGAAGCTCAAGAAGCAGAACGTCTTCGACGACTTCATCGCGGCGGCCGAGTGGCTGATTGCGAACAAGTACACGTCGAGCGACCGCCTCGCCATCCACGGCGTCTCGAACGGCGGCCTGCTCGTCGGCGCCGTCGCCAACCAGCGCCCCGAGCTGTTCAAGGCCGTCATCCAGCAGGCGGGCGTGATGGACATGCTCCGCTTCCACAAGTTCACCATCGGCTGGAACTGGATCGCGGACTACGGCTCGTCGGACAACGAGGCCGAGTTCAAGGCGCTCCACGCCTACTCGCCGATTCACAACGTGAAGGCGGGGACGAAGTACCCGGCGACGCTCATCACGACGGCCGACCACGACGACCGCGTCGTCCCCGGCCACTCCTTCAAGTACGCCGCGGCGTTGCAGGACGCGCAGGCGGGCGCCGCCCCCGTCCTCATCCGCATCGACACCAAGTCCGGCCACGGCGCCAGCAGCACGACCAAGGCCATCGAGCAGAACGCCGACATCTACTCCTTCCTCTTCCACAACCTCGGCATCACGCCGAAGCTGTAAAGAAGCGCGGGCCGTAAACCGCGAACCGTGACGAGGGGAAAGCAGATTACCTCTCGTCACGGTTCGCGGTTTACGGCCCGCGCGCTACTTGTTGCAGACGGGCGCGGATGCGGTATCATTCACGCGCGCCCCGGCCGCACGCCCTTCAGCTCGTCTAAAACTTTTCTGCGGGAGAGACAGACTTGTCCGAGAACCGACCGCTCACAGTCCTCTGCATCGCCACCTTCGAGAAGGGGCAGGAGTTCCTGCGCGAGTGCAAGCGGCTGGGCTGCCGCGTCTTCCTCGTCACGATGGAGAAGCTGCGCGACGCCGACTGGCCGCGCGAGGCGGTGGACGAGTTCTTCTACCTGCCGCAGGACTACAAGCTCGAAGACGTCAGGAAGGGCGTGAGTTGGCTGGCCCGCACGCGCGACATCGACCGCGTCGTCCCGCTCGACGACTTCGACGTCGAGACGGCCGCCGCCCTGCGCGAGCACCTGCGCATCCCGGGCATGGGCGACACGACGACCCGCTACTTCCGCGACAAGCTGGCGATGCGCGTCAAGGCGCGCGACAACGGCGTGCTCGTCCCCGAGTTCGTCCACGCGCTCAACCACGACCGCATCCGCGAGTTCACCGAGCGCGTCGCGCCGCCCTGGGTCCTGAAGCCCCGCTCGGAGGCGTCGGCCGTCGGCATCAGCAAGGTCGAGTCGGCCGAGGGGCTGTGGCCCCTCCTCGAAAAGCTGGGCGACCGCCAGTCCTCCTACCTCATCGAGCAGTTCATCCCCGGCGACATCTTCCACGTCGACTCCATCATCTCCGACCGCGAGCCGCTGTTCACGTCCGTGTGCAAGTACGGCAAGCCGCCGATGGAGGTGGCGCACGGCGGCGGCGTCTTCATGACGCGCACCATCCCGCGCCAGTCGCCGGACGCGCGGGCGCTCGAATCGCTCGACCACGAGCTGCACCGCAAGCTCGGGCTCGTCCGCGGGGTCACGCACACCGAGTTCATCAAGGGCGCGGACGGCCGCTTCTACTTCCTTGAGACGGCGGCGCGCGTCGGCGGCGCGAACATCGCCGAGGTGGTCGAGGCCGCGCGCGGCGTCAACCTCTGGCGCGAGTGGGCGCGCATCGAGGTCGCGGGCGAGCACGGCCGCTACGACCTGCCGCCCACGCGCGAAGACCACGCCGGCATCGTCATCTCGCTCGCGCGCCAGGAGTGGCCCGACACCTCCGCCTACGACGACCCCGAGATCGTCTTCCGCCTCCGCAAGCTCCACCACGCCGGCCTGCTCGTCGCCTCGCACGACCCCGCGCGCGTCGAACACCTCCTCGACGCCTACGTGCGCCGCTTCCTCCACGACTTCAGCGTCACGCTCCCGATGGCCGACCGCGCGACGAGCTGAAACCGACTCCCATGCCCAGAGATTTGATTCGTGAATATCTGAGTTTCCTCCAGGTGGAGAAGGGGCTCTCGAAGAATTCAATCGAGAGCTACCGGCGCGATTTGGGGCGGCTGCGGGCGCTGGCCGAGGCGGAGGGGCGCGAGCCACACCTGCTGGGTAAGCCGGAGGTGACGCAGTTCGTGATGTCCATGTCGCGGGAGGGGCTGGCGCCGCGCTCGGTCAGCCGGGCGTTGAGCGCGGTGCGCGGCTTCTACCGCTTCCTGCTGCTCGACGGCCACGTCAGGGCCGACCCGACCGCGGACATCTGCGCGCCGCAGGGCGGGCAGAAGCTCCCGCGCTTCCTGACGCAGGAGGAGATGGAGCGCCTGCTCGGAGCGCACGACACGACGACGCCCGAGGGCGTGCGCGACCGCGCGCTCGTCGAACTGCTCTACGCGACGGGCCTGCGCGTCTCGGAGCTGACGGGGCTGACGGTTTCGAGCGTGGACCTCGACGGCGGCGTCCTCTTCTGCACGGGGAAGGGGAGCAAGCAGCGGCGCGTCCCCGTGGGCCGCTCGGCCGTGGAGTGGCTGCGGCGCTACGCGGCGGCGCGGCGCGTCCTGCTCGCGGGGCGCGAGTCGCAGCGCCTCTTCGTCGGCTACCTCGCCCGCCCGGTGACGCGCCAGACCGTGTGGGCCATGCTCAAGCGCGCCGCGGCCCGGGCGCAGATACGCGGCGTCACGCCGCACGTCCTGCGCCACAGCTTCGCCACGCACCTGCTGGAGCACGGCGCCGACACCCGCAGCGTCCAGGCCATGCTCGGCCACAGCGACCTCGCCACCACGCAAATCTACACACACGTCACCAGCGAGCGCATCCGCAGCGTCTACGAGCGCCACCACCCGCGCTCTAAAGGAAGTCGAAAGTAGAAAGGCGAAAGTGAAGACGCGGGGCACGCCCCGCGTCTTCACTTTCGCCTTTCGCCTTTTGACCTTACCTAGATGCTCTTGAGGCTGATGTTGCCCGAGGCGGAGGAGAGCTTGAGGGTGCGGGTGCCGCCGCCGAGCTGTCCGCGCGCGCTGCTGCCGGGGCCGTAGCGGCTGGTCTTGACCTCGATGGGGAAGTTGGTCTCGATGGAGCCGGAGACGGTGGACATGCTCACCTGCGCGTCTACGTTCGAGGGGAGCCGGACGTGGACGTCGCCGCTGGCGGACGAGAAGCGCATGTCGCCGTCGCCTTCGAGCCGGGTCAGCTCGACCTCGACGTCGCCGCTCGCGCTGTTGGCGTTGACCGTCCCCGTCGAGTCGGAGACGCGCACCGTCCCGCTCGCCGACGAGGCCTTAATCTGGCCGCCCACGCGGCGGACGGTCACGTCGCCGCTCGCCGTCGAGAGCGTGAGCCGCCCCGTGAAGCCCTCGGCCAAGAGGTTGCCGCTCGCGGTCGTAATCTTCTCGATGTTGAGGTTGGCCGAGCGCGGCACCTTGACCTCGAACCTGAGGCCGGCGTCGCACTGGCAGTTGTTCGGGTACCTGGCGCGCAGGCTGACGCGCCCCGGCGTGCTCTCGTCCTCGACCGAGACGTCTTCGCGGTCGCGCCCCGTCTTGTAGGCGGTGACGACGAGCGCGCCCCCGTCGTAGCCCTTCAGCTCGATGTCGCCCGAGACGTTGGCTATCTGCACCGCGCCGCCCTCGCCGAGGTTGTAGCTCCTCTGGAAGTCCTGCGCCGACGCGCCCACGGCCGCCGCCACGCAGAACACCCACGCACCCACCACGCTCAAAATCATCCGGCTTCTCATCTCAGTCACACTCCTCTCCTGTGGTCGAATCTGGAAACGAACCGTTTCTCTGCTGTGTAAACACCGCGGGTCGGAGATTTGTGGCGGGAAAAAAAGCGGACGGCAGGAAAAACGAAGGCGGCGCGTCACGGCCGGGAGCCGGGCGCGCCGCCCCCTCTTTCTACTGACTACTGTCTACCGCGATTCCGGCGGCGTGGGCGGAGGCCCAGGCCCATTGGAAGTTGTAGCCGCCGAGGTGGCCGGTGACGTCCACCACCTCGCCGACGAAGTAGAGGCCGGGGGCGCGGCGGGCCTCCATCGTTTTGGACGAAAGCTCGTCGGTCGAGACGCCGCCCTTCGTCACCTCCGCCTTCAGGAAGCCTTCGGTGCCGGCGGGCGTGACGCGCCAGTCGTGCAGGCGCTCGGCCGTCGCCTCGACCTCCGCGTCGGTGTAGGCGCGCAGCGGCTTGCGGGGCGCGAAGGTCTCGCACCAGACCTGCGCGAAGCGGCGGGGGAGGTGGCCGGCGAGCGCCGTCGGTAACTCCGCGCCGTCGGCGCGCCTGCGCAGGAGCAGCGCGCGCGCGTCGGCGCCCGGCAGGAGGTCTACCGAAAGCCGCTCGCCGCGCGTCCAGTAGGTGGAGATTTGGAGGACGGCCGGGCCGCTTAAGCCCCTGTGCGTGACGAGGACGTTCTCGGCGAACTCGGCGCCGCCGCAGCGGACGACCGCCGGGACGGAGACGCCGCTCAGCGGCCGGAACCCTTCGAGGTCGCGCGGCGCCAGCGTGAGCGGCACGAGCGCTGGCTCCGGCGGGACGACCTTCAGCCCGAACTGCCGCGCGACGCGGTAGCCGAAGTCGGTCGCGCCCAGCTTCGGGATGGAGAGCCCGCCCGTGGCGACGACGACCGACCCCGACTCGAAGGCGCCCCGGCTCGTCCGCACGCGGAAGCGTTCCTCTTTTTCAACCCCCTCGACGCGGCAGCCCGTCAGAATCTCGACCTTCGCGGCGGCGCACTCGGCGAGCAGCATCGAGACGATCTGCCGCGAGCTTTCGTCGCAGAAGAGTTGCCCGAGTTTCTTCTCGTGGTAGCGGATGCGGTGGCGCCGGACGAGCGCGACGAAGTCCGCGGGCGTGTAGCGCGCCAGCGCCGACTTGGCGAAGTGCGGGTTGCGCGAGACGAAGTTCGCGGCGGTCGTGCCCGTGTTCGTGAAGTTGCAGCGGCCCCCGCCCGAGATTTCTATCTTCCGCCCGA
Source organism: Pyrinomonadaceae bacterium (assembly GCA_036387455.1). Lineage (GTDB taxonomy): Bacteria > Acidobacteriota > Blastocatellia > Pyrinomonadales > Pyrinomonadaceae > QHXN01. The sequence continues at coordinate 33,102 of DASVTS010000099.1, forward strand.
CGCGCTCGTTGTGCTCCAGCACGACGACGCGCCGCCCGCGCCGCCCCGCCTCGAACGCGCACATCAGCCCGGCCGCCCCGCCGCCGATGACGATGACGTCAACCCTCACGCGCGTTTACTTCTTCGCCTCCCGCTCGAGCAGCGGCTTGAGGTGGCGGTAGACGTTGGCGGCGACCATCCGGGTGCCCCCGGCGTTGGGGTGGACGCGGTCGTCCTGGTTCAGCCGGTCAATCCCCGCGACGCCTTCGAGGAAGAAGGGGATGAGCGTGACCTTGTACTCGTCGGCCAGCGAGCGGTAGGCGTCGCGTATCTCGACCTCGTAGTCGCGGCCGAACTCGGTCGTCGTCAGCATCCCGGCGAGCAGCACCTCGACGTCGCGCGCCTGCGCCTTCCTGATAATCTCGGCGAGGTTCTTTCTGGTCTCCGAGACGGGCTGGCCGCGGAGGAAGTCGTTGGCGCCGAGTTCGAGGATGAGGAAGCGGACGCCCCCGGCGTCGAGCGCCCAGTCGACGCGGCGGACGCCGCCCGCGGACGTGCCGCCCGACTCGCCCGCGTTGACGACTTCGTACTTGAAGCCGTCCTCGTCGAGCATCTTTTGCAGCAGCGCCGGGTAGCTCTCGCGCGGCGCGAGGCCGTAGCCGGCCGTCAGGCTGTCGCCGAAGGCGACGATTTTAGGTACATTCTCCGCAGGCGCCCGCGCCGCCGGCGTCGCGGCGGGCCGCGCGTCCTTCGGAGTCGAGGAGTCGCGCGCGGGGCCGCCGCAGGCCGGGGCGAGCGCGGCGGCGGCGAACAGAATGGCCGCGGGAAGCACCTTATTAATCAAGGGCAGCAGGGTTTTCATGATTGAATTATACCAAGTCTCCAAGACGGTTCAGTCCGGCGCGGAGCGCCTGACCATTCTCAGCGAGCTTGACCTGACGATTCCCGACGGCCAGTTCGTCGCGGTCGTCGGCCCCTCGGGCAGCGGCAAGTCAACGCTGCTCGGCCTCGTCGCCGGGCTCGACGCGCCGACCTCCGGGCGCATCGTGATTGACGGCGAGGAGGTCACGCGCATGGGCGAGGACGCGCTCGCGGGCTTGCGCGGGCGCAAGCTCGGCTTCGTCTTCCAGTCGTTCCACCTCATCCCCTCGATGACGGCGCTGGAGAACGTGCTGGCGCCGCTGGAAATCGCCGGGCGGCGCGACGCGGGCGCGCGCGCGCGGCGCCTCCTCGAAGACGTGGAGCTGACGGGCCGCGCGCACCATTACCCCTCGCAGCTCTCGGGCGGCGAGCAGCAGCGCGTCGCCGTCGCGCGCGCCTTCGCCAACGAGCCGGCCATCCTCCTCGCCGACGAGCCGACGGGGAACCTCGACTCGCGCAACGGCCGGCACGTCTTCGACCTCATGGTCGAGATGAACCGGCGCCGCGGCGCCACGCTCGTCCTCGTCACGCACGACCACGAGCTTGCCGCGCGCGCCGACCGGCGCATCTCGCTGCGCGACGGCCGCGTCGTCGCCGACGAGACCTCGCGGCCCGGGCCGGCCGCGCCGGAAGCCCGAGAGCTGGAGGAGGCGGCACGGCCTTGAAGTTCATCTTCAACCTCGCGCGGCGCGAGCTACGCGCGAGCTGGCGGCGGCTGCTCTTCTTCTTCCTCTGCATCGGCGTCGGGGTGGGGAGCATCGTCGCGCTGCGCTCGATGATTCAGAGCCTCAACCGCGCGGTGGCGGGCGAGGCGCGCGCGCTGATGACGGCTGACGTGCAGGCCGAGACGACGCGCGAGTGGCCCGCGGACGCGCTCGCCAGAATCGGGCGCATCGCCCGCCCGCCGCTCGCGGAGGCGCGCACAGAGACGGTCGAGGCGCCGACGATGCTCCGGCCCGCCGACGCCGCGCGCGAGGGCGCCCTGATGGTCGAGCTGAAGGGCGTCGAGCGCGGCTTCCCGCTCTACGGCGAGTTCCTGCTCGAAGACGGACGGCCGTTCGACTTCGCGCTGGTCGAGGGCGGCGGGGCGGTCGTGGCGCCGCTTCTGCTCGAACGCCTCGGGATGCGTGTCGGCGACCGCGTGCGCGTCGGCGAGCGCGAGTTCGAGATACGCGGCGTCACGCGGCAGGAGCCGGGGAGCGGCGGCGGGTTCCGGCTGGGCCCGCGCGTCTTCGTGGCGCGCGCAGACCTTGAGGCGGCGGGCCTGACGGGCTTCGGCAGCCGCGCGCGGCGCAAGATTCTCTTCCGCGCGGGCGAGGGGAGGATGGAGGAGCTGGTGCGTTCGCTCCGCGCGGAGCTGGGCAACAACGTCGTCAACGTCCGCTCGTACCGCGACTCGGAGGAGAGTCTGTCCGAACAGTTCTCGCGCGCGGAGAACTACCTCTCGCTGACGGGGCTCGTCATCCTCGTGCTCGGCGGCATCGGCGTCTCGTCGGTCACGCGCGTCTTCGTCGAGCAGAAGCGGAAGACCATCGCCGTGCTCAAGTGCGTCGGCGCGACGGGGAGCAGGCTGACGGCCGCCTACCTCGCGCAGGTGGTCGCGCTCGGGGCGGCGGGGAGCCTGCTCGGGGTGGCGCTGGCGAAGCTGGCGCTCGTGCTCGTCCGCGCCCGCTTCGCGGAGAGCCTGCCGCCGAACCTCTCCTACGACCTCCAGCCCGGCGCGGTCGGGCAGGGGCTCGGGCTCGGGCTGCTCATCTCGCTGCTCTTCTCGGCGCTGCCGCTGCTGCGCATCCGGCGCATACGCCCGAACATGCTCCTGCGCGAGGCGGCCGAGCCGGAGCCGCGGCGCTGGCTCGACCTCTGGCGCGCGGCCGTCGCGGGCGGCGTGCTCGCCGGGCTCGTCTTCCTCGCCTCGTGGCAGGCGGGCTCCTTGCGCGTCGGCGTGGTCTTCCTGCTGGGGCTGGGGCTGACGGCGCTGTTGCTCTACGGGGCGGCGTGGCTGCTCATCCTCCTCGTGCGCCGCGCGCGCGGGTGGGGGACGTTCGCCGTGCGGCAGGCGGTCAACAGCATGCACCGGCCGGGCAACCAGACGCGCGTCATCGTGATGGCCGTGGGGCTCGGGGCCTTCCTCGTCCTGTCGGTGCAGTCGCTCCAGTCGAGCCTGCTCGACGAGTTCGACGTGGCGCGGCGCGGCAACCTGCCGAGCATGTACCTGATAGACGTGCAGCGCGACCAGGTCGAGGGCGTGCGCCAACTGGTGGAGAGGGAGGCGGGCGGGCGGGCCGAGCTGATTCCGACGGTGCGCGCGCGCATCGTGGCCGTTAACGGCGCCGAGATTGATCTGGACGCGGCGGGCGTGCGCGGCGAGCGCGGGCGGCTCGGGCGCGAGTACGTCGTCACCTACCGGCCCCGCCTCGAATACAACGAGACGCTCGTCGCCGGGCGGTTCTGGGACGAGACGCCGTCGGACGCGCCGGAAATCTCCGTCGAGGAGACGCTGCGCGGGACGGCCGGGATAGACGTCGGCTCCGACGTCACGTTCGACATTCAGGGGCGGAAGATGACGGCGCGCGTGACGAGCGTCAGGCGCGTGGACTGGCGCAACTCGCGGACGGGCTTCCTCGTGCTCTTCCGGCCCGGCGCGCTGGAGAAGGCGCCGCAGATGTTCGTCGGGGCGATTGACGCCCCCTCGGCCGAGCCCGCGCGCTCGCGCTTCCAGCGGGCGCTGGTGGACAGGTACCCGAACGTGAGCGTGATTGACGTGGCCGACGTCGTGCGCGGCGTCGGGCGGATACTCTCGAACATCACGCTCGCCGTCTCGTTCATCGGCGGCTTCGTCTTCCTGAGCGGCGCCCTCATCCTCGTCGGCTCCATCGCCATGACGAAGTTCCAGAGGGTCTACGAGGCGGCCGTCCTGAAGACGCTCGGGGCGAAGCGGCGGATGCTTCTGACCATCATGCTGGCGGAGTACGGGCTGCTCGGGCTGGTCGCAGGACTCGTCGGCGCGGCCGCGGCCAACGGGCTCTCCTACGCCGTCGCGCGCTACGTCTTCGACGTCCGCTGGGCGTTCGCGCCCGGCCTCAACGCCGTCGGCGTCGCCGCCACCGTCCTCCTCGTCTGCGCCGTCGGCGCCCTCTCCAGCCTCGACGTCCTCACCCGCAAGCCTCTCGGGATTCTGCGCGCGCAGTGAGGAGGAGGGAGACAACGGCCAGCCTTAACGGGAGTTGCAATGAAAAACTTCTTAGGCAGGGTTCGGAGAATGTGGCCGTCCCGCGGCGACCCGATTTTGATCTACCAGATGGGCAGAGTTGGCTCGTCAACCGTCAAGCACTCGCTCGACGGGCTGAGGCGGTTCGAGTCCTACCAGGTGCACCGCTTGAACCCCGATAACATCGCCCGTGTCAAGCGCGAGCACGAAAGGCGCGGGTGGGCTCAGCCGCAACCCGACCGCGAGGCAAAAGGGTTGCGCGAGCGGCTGATTGACCCCCGCAGGCGGTTGAAGATCATCACCCTTGTGCGAGAGCCGGTCGGTCGAAACTTCTCCTACTACTTCCAGAACCTTGACAAGATTTGCGGCACGCCGAACGCGCACGCTTCGATTCCGGTTGAGCAACTGGTGAGGGGCTTTCCGGTCGAGTTTCCTTACTCGGATGACCCACTCACGTGGTTCGATTATGAATTCAAAGAGGTCACCGGCATCAACCTGTACGACTACAGGTTGAATATGGAGGCAGGCTTCGACGAGGTGAAGGCCGATCCTTATGAGGTTCTGATATTGAGGACGGACGCGGCGGATGAGGTTAAATCAGAGGCGTTGGCGGGATTTCTCGGGTTACCAACTCCAGTTCCGCTCGTGCAGTCCAACGTCACCGCCCATAAAGTCCAGGCCGAAGCATACCGCAAGTTCCGCGACACAATCCGGCTGGTTCCCGCGTACCTGGATTACATGCTGGGCTCGAAATATTGCCGACACTTTTTCGGCCGAGAGACTCTCGGCCGATTGCGCCACCACTACTCGCGGACGGGTCACATCGTCCCCGACGCATTCCTGAAACTCCAGGCGGGCACCCCGTGAGACTGTCTTTTTTCAGGAAGTTGGGTAGACAGTCGAAAGGCTGAGGGCGGTTATCCCCGGTGACTTGTTACAGCGGAGTGCAAAGGGGCGCAACTGCCGCGGCGGTTCCTACCGCCTGCGGTTGCGGGCGGGGCGAGGTGGCGTGATGCGGGGCGCCGCAGTAAGTGATAACCACCCGCTGTAGCGGGTTTGTACTGACCGCTACCGGGTCAAGTCCCGCAGAACGTTGCCGCGGATATTCTATTGGCTACTTTCTACTGGCTACTGGCTGCCGGCGTTGGGCGGGAAGCCCATGCCGCCGTTGTTGCGGACGGTGTTGCGTTTGAACTGGCCGACGATCTGGACGTTGAAGTCCGAGGGGCCGTTGCCGCTGTAGAAGCCCCTGTTGCCCTCGATGCGGCTGTCGCTGACGTCGCCCATGTAGAAGCCGGGGATGCCGCCGCCGCCGACGTCGGTGAACTCGTTGCCGGTGATGGTGAAGCGCGTGCCCTCGATGCGCAGGCCGGACTGGCCCGTGCGGATGACCTTGTTGTTGCGGATGGTGACGTCCTTCATCGTGTGGCCGAAGGCGTAGATGCCGTTGCTGAGGATGTTGGTGATGGTGCCCTGGTTGCTCCCGCCGTAGATGGTGTTGCCCTCGACGAGGACGGGGCCGACGAAGCGCGTGCCGGAGCCCGACTGGATGACGATGCCGTTGCCGGCCTGGATGGTGTGCGTGCGCGCGTCGATGAGGTTGTTGCGGATGACGACGTTCTCAAGGTGGTCGTCGGCGCCGTTGGGCTCGAGGTCGATGACGGTCGAGCCGGGGCCGCCGGGCTGGCCGGGGTTGACGAAGCGGTTGTTCTCGAAGGTGATGTTGCGGCCGTTGACGAGCGCGAGGTTCTGCGAGGCGACGTTGGTGAAGAGGCAGTCGGTGACGCGCGAGTTCTCGGCGAAGTTGCCGTACTGCGCCGAGCCGCCGAGCTGGATGCCGATGGTGCGCGTGGCGTTAAGCCAGACGCGCTCGACCACGCAGTTCTTACAGTTGCCGAGCGCGATGGCCTGCTGGGCGGAGTCGAAGCCGGGGTTCGCGCCCTTGATCTGGAGGTCGCGGACGGCGATGTCCGAGTCGGAGTCGCCGTTGCGCCGCGCGCTGTTGAAGGCGGCGACGACGAAGAACTGGCCCGGCGCGGTCGTCTCCAGCAGGACGGTGTTCTCGCGGCCGGCGCCGACGAGCGAGGCGCCCGACTTGAGCAGGACGGGAATCTCCTTCGTGGAGGGGGCGTAGGTGCCGGGCATGAGGCGGAGCGTGTGGCGCTCGGAGATGACGACGGGCGTCGAGATGCGCCCGCCGCCGCGCGCGACGATGACGCCCGCCGCCGAGCCGAGCGCGCGGTCGGCGGCGTTAATCTTCGCGCCGAGGTCGGCGCCGGGGAAGCCGCTCGCCTCGACCGTCCGCTCGGCCGTCTGCCGCTGCCGCGCCGGGGCGGCGTGAGGCAGCAGGACGCCGGAGGAGAGAAACAGGAGCAGTAAACTTTGACGAAGAGACATCGGCCGAACCCCCTGAAGTAATGATTTCCTTTAAAGATACACGAAAACGCGCCGGCCCGCTGTGCCGCGGCGTCCGGCGCGCGTGTCAGTTGGTTGCGCGGGGGCGTGTTTGAGTTGGAAGTTATTTGTGCCGCGCCGCGGCCGAAGCCGGGCTCTAGCCGACGGGTTCGAGGTCGGGCTCGACCCACGAGGCGCGCGCCTCGGGCGAGAAGAGGCGCTCGCGCGTGTAGTGGCGGAGCGGGAGCCGGCTGTCGGCGGCGGCGGCCAGCTCGTTGGCGAGGCTGACGAGCGCGCGCGCCTCGTTGCGCTCGGCTTCGAGGAACGAGCGCACGACGCGCAGCCAGAAGAGCGTGAGCGTCTCGTGGTAGCCGCCCGTCGGCGTCGTCGGGATGCCGTGCGCGGCGTTGTAGCGCCTGATGCCGCGGCGCACGCGCGCGGTCGCCTCCGGCCAGTCGAACTCCAGCAGGTGCCAGAGCGCGACGACGAGGTGCGCGGCGTGCGTCCACTCGGCGCGCGGCAGGGTGCAGTCGTCGAAGCGGCGCAGGAGCGAGAAAATCTCCTCGTTGGTGCGGAACCTCACGGCGTCAATCGTCAGCGCGGACATCGTCTTCACTCCTGCGGACAGATACGAAAAAAATGTGTCTCGGTTCGGGCGCGCGGCGACAAGGTTTCGACGAAACGACTTTTCGCTGCTCTACCGTTGAGCTACGGCTGCGTCATTGGTCGCAGCCGCCGGGAGTCGAACCCGGTACCCGCGGCTTATGAAGCATGTAGTTCCGCCAGCATTCGCCGCCCGCCCGAACCAGAAAAGGGTGACAAGTTTTGAAAGGACGCTTGGGCACGGCAACTCAGGCCGCCGCGGGCATCACCCCGACGCGAGGCCCGGAACGTTTCAGGCGTTCCATGGAGATGTAGTCCTCCCGGCATTCATCCCCGGTTGGTGTGGCGACAAAATCGGCGTGAGGTTTCCGGACGCTCGCGCGCCCGGCCGCAGGGTTTGAACCTGCTCACAAAGGGTATCAGCCTTCGTTTCACCATGTACTCACACCAGCATTCGCCACGTATCACTGACCGTAGTTGGAAGGCCGACAAAGGTTTCCTCGTGACGACTTTTCCGTTCTCAAAACGAATGTAGTCACGAACGCATTCGGCCCCGAAGGGCAAGGGTGAAGGCGGAAGGACGGAGTGACGGCAGTACGGCCGTCACTCCGGCGGCGGCTTCTTCATCCTTCCGCCTTCCGCCCTCCTCCTTTCAGAGCGCGGTCTGCTCGATCACGCCGACCCAGTGGTCGGGGCCGAGGCGGCCGGCGGCGAAGTCGGCCAGCAGCTCGAAGACCTGGTCCGAGAAGCCGCCGACGTTCAGGACGTCCGCCGACTCGGCCGCCTGCACCGTCTGGTACGGCTGGACGTCGATGCAGGCCATCCGCGCGCCCGGGTTGCGTCGCTTGAACGCCGCCCACTCGCGCATCGTCTCCGTGCCGCGGCCGGCGCCCGCGTCCACCCACGACTGGTTGTCCGAGACGTAGACGACGAGGTCGCCCTCGGCCTTGCGCTGGTTGAGCAGGGCGAGCGGGGCCGAGCAGTTCGTGCCGCCGCCGCCGACCGCCGCCAGCCGCTGCGCGTTCGTCATCACGCTGTCGCGCGGGTTCAACTGCAACCCCTTCACGACCTCGTGCTCGAACGCCAGCACCTCGGCGCGCGGGTTGCGGCGCAGCACCGCCGCGGCGACGAGCGCCGCCACGTCCACGCAGCGCACGGCCGTCGAAGCGCCCTTGCGGTCGCCCGTCACGGGCGACCGCATCGACCCCGACACGTCCGGGAAGACGTAGACCTTGCCGCCCACGCCCGGCACGTTCGAGATGGCGACCTCCATCGCGTCCTGCAACGCGTCGCGCACCGCCGCCGGCACGCGCGGGTCGGCCGACGCGTAGGCGACCATGAGCTGGTACGGGAAGACGCGCGCCTTCCGGACCTGCTCGGGGTCGGCCAGGCGGCCGGCCACCAGCTCGGTCAGACCGGGCTGGTCGAAGACGCCGTGGCGCGCGAACGTGTTCAGGTTCATGCGCGTCATCTGCCACGGCGCGCGGCGCGCGATGGCCGTCCACTCGGGCGTGCCGAGGTCGAGCGCCGTCAACATCTGGAACGGCACGTCCGGCACCTGCGCGCGGTCGCCCGCCTTGAACGCCTCGAACTCGCGCACGAGGCGGGGCAGCGCCGCCGCGTCGAACTCGCGCCCGACGAGGTAGCCGTAGAGCGCCTCGCGCTCCGGGTCGCGCGGCTTCGGGTGGACCATCTTGACCACGTCGGCGAACGAAGGCGACCGGCCCACGCTCGCGCGGAAGACGGCCTCGGGCGCGCGGGCGTCGAGCCACTGGCGCACGAGGCGCTTCGGCGCCGTGCCGAGCGACTTGCGGCCGGCCGCGCCCGAGCGGACGATCTGGACGAAGTTGCGGAGCATCTTGCCGTTGTCCGCCACGCGCGGGAAGACCTGCGCGAGCAGGCGCACGTCCTTCGCCGCGAGGACGGCGAGCAGGAGCGCGGGCATGTCCTTCATCAGGCCGCGCTCGCGCGCGTAGACCGCGGTCTTGGCGACGAACTCCGGCTCGACGCGCTCGCAGAGTTCGAGCACTTTGGCGAGCTGCTCCCCGGCGCCGGCGTAGAAGGTCGCGCCGAGGCAGCCGGTCGCGGCGTACTGCGCGAGCGCCTGCTTCGGCGTCAGCGCGTACGCGGGCGCGCCGTGCGCGTTGCGCGCGTCCGCCGCCGGGATGAGCTTGCCCACGAGCGACTTGAAGAGAGTCTTGTTCGCCATCTTAATGTCCCCCCTTTGACGAAAGTTCAAAGGTCTTGCCGAAGGGAACCGAAGCGCCTTGAGGTTTGAACTGCGGAGGGAGGATTCGAACCTCCGTGACCTGCTTCAGAGACAGGCAGCCTGCCGCTGGCTGACTCCGCAACGTGAAAGTCGGCGCGGGAGGATTCGAACCTCCGGCCTCTCGGTTATCAGCCGAGTGCTCGGCCGTCTGAGCTTCGCGCCGTAAAGAATTGATATAGGCCGGGTCGGATTCGAACCGACGTGGTTAATAAGCAATGGGGCCGGAGAGACTCGAACTCTCACCTTCTGGATTAAAAGTCCAATGCTCTGCCGCTAGAGCTTCGGCCCCGATTGTGTGACAAGCCGCGGTGGGGTGAGTGTCATTGTTGGGCGGCCGAGAGGCACAGGTTACTGTCAAGCTGAAAGGACCTGACTTACTTCATCATATAAATCTTGAAGTTCTTGTCCGATCTGTGACGCATCCGAAGCTGCCGCTGCAATATTCTCCGGAGAAAAAGTGCTGACTAGGTATTGATGCCCTTCCGAAATTGTCGACGTACGGCCTCAATTTGCTCAGGCTCAGTAGAATTATTTGGGAGTACCCAAACAGCGTGGACAATGTTATTCCGACGGATGCGGGCTTCTCCAAAACGCCTTACAGCCAAGACAACACGTTCGACAAGATTGTCATCATCCGAGATGAGGTAAGCGGTTAGGGCAAGAACTAACTCCTCAATGCCTGCTGCGCCAAGTCGATCAAGAGTGATCTCGCCTATTCTTTCATCACTTGAGTTAATCAACAGCAATGATGGTGACGCAAAGAGTGTTCAGCTGAGTTAAAATTGAACACCAGCCGCCCAATCTCACGAAGGATAGGATCAACATTTGCGTATACCTCAGAACTCATACTCATTGTCTCCTTACACCGTAAGCGGGCGCCCAGCTATTAGCTGAGTGTGCGCCATGAGTAATAACCTTCTGCGCGGGCCGTTTTACGGCGATGACAATTCGCGCATCTCACCTCACATTTTGCCACCTCGGCCGAAATTTTCGTCCAACTGTATCCGGCTTGTACCATCCCACAGACATCACGCAGTTTTTGCCCTTTAACATGGTCGAATTCCAAAACGACCAAGTCCTCTTCGCCACAATCAATGCAGGGGTGACATAGTAGATACTCTCTGAGTCTTCCCTGATTCTGTTTAATACGACACTGCTTGTTGGCTAATACCTTCACTTTATGCCGGGCGTTATTAGCGCGGTAATAAGCCCTTGATTTTTCTTTGTTGCAATCACGACAAGCCGACTGCAAACCATCAGCCCGTGCCACGTTTTTATTGAAGAACTTCGGCTCAAGCCGCCTGTGACATAAGGTACATGTCTTCCTCATAAACAGAGCATAGCATTTTAGGTTTTTAATCTCTGCTGAGAAATTAAAAGGCGGGTGCCTTGGGCCGCTTGGCTACCGGCCTTCGTTTTTAAGAAACTGTGGCGGTGGGATTCGAACCCACGGTGGCCGCTTTAACAGAGCGGTGCCTTACCAGCTTGGCTACACCACATCGGAGGGTCGCGGGGGCGGGAATCGAACCCGCCTTCGGGACGGCTTATGAGACCGCCGTGCCCACCAGGGCACATCCCCGCACGCGCGACTACTGCGGCGGCGGGACTCGAACCCGCACCGTCTCGTTTACTAGACGAGCGCTCTGTTTGTCCGTTTGAGCTACGCCGCAAGGGAATGGACCGGGAGGGACTCGAACCCTCACAAGAAGTTTGCAAGACTTCTATGCAGCCTTTACATCACCAGCCCTTACCAGGAGTGCGGAAGTCAGAGTGCAGAGTGCAGAATGAAGGCGAGCCTTCTTTAG
>DASVTS010000100.1:0-29435 GCA_036387455.1 Pyrinomonadaceae bacterium
TTGACGGCGTTGCCGCCGCCGCCGCCGACGCCGATGACCTTGATGCGCGCGCCCGTGATGGGAGGGTCGTCATCGATGAAAATGTTGATCCCGCTCGCCGGACGGCCTTCCGGTGTCATATTCTGCAATTTCCTCTCTCCTTCCGAAGCTACCGACCGCCCCGAAGGTGTCGTGCGGTTATCTTGGGCTGTGCGCGCCGCCGGTACCAATATATTGAGGGCTACATCTTGTGCCGGCTGGCGCGGCAGCATACAACATCTACTCAGAAAATACCACCAAAACGATTGCGAAATTTCGTGACCAGGGCCCCGAGTCCGCCCGACGCCTGCGCCCGCGCGAGCGACGCCCGCATTTCCGCGGATTTCGCCCGCTGGCGAATCAGACACAGGCCCGAGGCGGCCGCCCACGCCGGGCTCTGCACGTCCTCGACGAGTCCGCCGAAGCGGTCGCGCTCCGGGTAGCCGAGCCGGACGGGCGCGTCGAAGACCTGCTCGGCCGTCTCGACCATCCCGTTCAGGAGCGAGCCGCCGCCCGTGAGCACGACGCCGCTGGAGAGCTGCCCCTCCCAGCCGGCCTCGCGTATCTCGTCGGCGACGTGCGAGAGCACCTCCTCGGCGCGCGGCTGGAGGATGTCGCAGAGAATCTGGCGCGAGAGCTGCCGGGGCGGCCGCCCGCCGACCGAGGGCACCTCGACCAGCTCGCCGCGCTCCGACTCGGACAGGCAGAGCGACGAGGCGCAGCCCACGTTGCGCTTGATCTTCTCGGCCTCCGGGATGGGCGTGCGCAGGCCGAAGGCGATGTCGTTCGTGAAGTGCGAGCCGCCGAGGGCGAAGACGGCCGTGTGCTGGACGGCGCCGCGCTGGTAGATGATGAGCCCCGTCGTCTCCGCCCCGATGTCCACGAGCGCGGCGCCGAACTCCTTGTCGTCGTCGGTGAGCGTGGCCTCGGCCGCCGCGAGCTGTTCGAGCACCATCTCGCCGACGACCAGTCCCGCGCGGTTGACGGCGTTGATGACGTTCTGGCGGGCGGTGACGGGGCTGGTGACGATGTGGACTTTGACGGCCAGCCTGGCGCCGATCATGCCGACGGGGTCGTTGATGCCGTCCTGGTCGTCGACGATGAACTCCTGCGGCAGGCGGTCAACTATCTCGCGCCCGGCGGGGAGCTGCTGGGCCGAGGCCGACTCGATGGCGCGGCGGACGTCGTCCTGCGTGATTTCGCGGTCTCGGCCCGCGACGATGACGGGGGCGTGCGCGTTGCGGCGGCCGTGGCCCGACTCGTAGACGGGGTCGCGCTCGCGCCCCGAGACGGCGACGATGGCCTGCCCGTTAAAGCTCATGATGTGCGAGCCCGAGAGGTTGATGGCGACCTCCTCGACCTCGATGCCGCTCATGCGCTCGGCCTCCTCGACGGCGCGCGTGATGGAGTCCACGGCCGCCTCGGGGTCCACGACGACGCCTTTGCGCAGGCCGCGCGCCTCCGACTCGCCGATGCCGACGACGTCGATGAGGCCGCCGTCGCCGGGCTCGCCGATGATGCACGTCACGCGGCTCGTTCCGACGTCGAGGCCGACCGTGTGGGTCAGGTTTTTAGCCATCCGGGTTTCGCTCCTTCACCGACCGGGGGTTTTCGTCTTCGTCCGGCGCGAAATTCAAGTTCTCGGCTCATCCGACGCGGCGGGGGCGCACCGCCGCGCTCGCCGGTGTCTGCTGCTGCGCGTCGGGCTTCCGCCCGGCGGCCTTCGCCGCGGGGCGTGTTGCCGCCGCAGCCTTCTTCTGCTCTTTCGTGGCCGGCCGCGCCGTTTCGGCCGTCGCCCGCGGGGCCGCGGCGCGCGCCGCCGCGGCCGGGGGCTGCGGCGCGGCATCGACGGGGGTGTCGGCCGGGTCGGGCGCGGCTTCGGCTTCTGCGGCGGCGGGGGCGTCCGAGTCGGGGCGGTACTGCGCGGTCGGGCCGGTGCTGATGACGGCGCGTTTGCCCTGCGAGACGTCCACGCCGACGATGTAGGGGCCGCGCGGCGTCTGGCGCTGCGCGTCGAGGACTTCGAGCGACTGGCGGAAGCGCTTGCCGAAGTCCTCGCGGCCGAGCCGCACTTCGACCGCCGCGTCCCGGCCGGCGAGCTGCACGCGCACGTCGTTCAGGTCTTCGAGGTTGAGTTCGCTGACGCGCTTCGTCAGCCCGGCCTGCGCCCACTCGCGCGTCAGCTCGCGCGCGAGGCTCACGCGGGCGCGGTTGTTTTTGACGGACTCCGCGTCCCGGCCCTCGTCGAGCCCGCGGACGAAGAAGTCCTCCTCGTCGGGCGAGGCGGCGCCGAGCGCCACGCCGTCGTCGTCCACCCAGACCAGCCGGCCGCTCGCGGCGCGCGCGATGAGCCGCGGCTCGCGCTCAGTGACGCGGACGCGCAGGCCCGAGGGGAGCACGCGCGTCACGACCGCCTCGCGCACCCACGGCAGCCCCCTCAGCTCCTTCGAGATGACGTCGAGGTCGGCCTGCCACGCGCCCGCGTTCGACAGCCGGAGCGCGGCGGCGCGAATCTCTTCGCGCGAGGCGCGCGAGGCGCCGGAGACGTCCACCGCCCTGACCTTGAAGAAGGAGGCCGAGACGGCCGTGCTGTAGCCGAGGTAGGCGAGCAGCCCGAGCGTGACGGCGAGCGCGGCCTTGAGCACGGCCGGCACGTAGGAGAGCGCCGACTTCCAGTCGAAGCCCCCCAGCCCCGAGTCTTTCTGCGCCGCGGGCCGCGCGCGGCGGCCGCCCGGCCGCTGCACGGAGACCGCGCCGCGCCCCTTCGACGCGGCGCCTCCTGCGCGGCCCGCGCGCGGCGTGATGACCTGCTCTCTCACTGCCCCTCCCCCGCGCGACCCGCCGCGCCCTTCGTCCCGACGAACGCGTCCGCGTCCGCCGCCTTCCCGTCCGAGCCGGGCTCGGCCCCCCACAGCTCGACCTCGTACTCCAGCTCGATGCCGTGTTCGCGCCGGAAGCGCTCGCGTATCTCCTCGGCCAGCGCGTAGGCGTCCGACGCGCGCGCGCCCTCGCCCTCGGTGACGATGAAGTTGGCGTGGACGGGCGAGACGACGGCGCCGCCCCTCCGCTCGCCCTTCATCCCCATCTCGTCAATCATCTTCCCCGTGCTCAGGCCCGAGCCCGGCGGGTTCTTGAAGAAGCAGCCGGCCGAGCGCGCGCCGTGCGGCTGGGTGGCGAAGCGCTTCCGCTTGGCCTCCTCCATCCGCTCCTTAATCTTTTCGGGGTCGTCGGCCCTCAGCCTGAGCGTGCAGCCCAGGAGCAGCTCGCCCTCCTTAAACGACGTGCGGCGGTAGTCCCAGGTCACCTCGCCGCCCGGGACTTCGACGACTCTCCCGCCGCGCGCGACGCGCACCGTCTCGACCACCTGCCCGATCTCGTGGCCGTAGGCGCCCGCGTTCATCCAGAGCGCGCCGCCGACCGTGCCGGGGATGCCGCCCAAGCCCTCTATCCCCGAGAGCCCGTGCCGCGCGGCCTCGACGCACAGGCGCGGGAGCGAGAAGCCCGCGCTGACGGAGACGCGCTCGCCGTCGAACTCGGCCTTACCCTTCACCTCGCGCGTCGAGACGACGACGTAGCGGTGCTCGCGGTCGTCGGCCAGCACGTTGCTGCCCGCGCCGAGCACGCGCCACGCGACGCCCGCCTCTTCGAGCGCGCCGGAGACCGCGGCCGCCTCGCTCTCGGTCTCCGGCACGAAGAGCCAGTCAATCCGGCCGCCGACGCGCAGCGACGTCAGCTCGGCGAAGCGGCGGCCGCGCTCGGCGCGCACGCCCGTGCGGCGCGCGACCTCTTCGACCAGCGCGTCCCGCCCCGCCACGTCGGACGTGTCCCTCTCTTCGCCCATCACTTCCCTTTGTGCGGCGGCGGCGGAAGGTGTCACTGCGCCGTCGCCTCCCCCGCCTGCCCTTCGCGCTCCTTCAAAAGCTCGACCAGGCGCTCGCCGGCGCGGTAGACGTTCCCGGCGCCGAGCGTGATGACCATGTCGTTTTCGCGCACCTCTTCCAGAAGCGCCCGCGTCGCGTCCTCGACCGAGCCGGCGTAGCGCGCGTCCTTGTGGCCGAAGCTGCTGACGGCGTCGGCCAGCGCCTCGCCCGACACGCCCTCGATGGGCCGCTCGCTCGCCGCGTAGACGTCGGTCACCATCAGGACGTCGGCGTTGTTGAAGGAGCGCGCGAACTCGTCCATCAGGTCCTGCGTCCGCGTGTAGCGGTGCGGCTGGAAGAGGACGACCATCCGGCGGCCGGCGGCGCCGAGCTTGGCGGCGACGAGCGTCGCGCGAATCTCGGTCGGGTGGTGGCCGTAGTCGTCCACGACGATGACGCCCGCGGCGTCGCCCTTGAGCTGGAAGCGGCGGTCGACGCCGGTGAACTCGGAGAGCGCCTTCGCTATCGTGTCGAAGGGCACCTCCAGTTCGAGCCCGATGGCGATGGCCGCCAGCGAGTTGTAGATGTTGTGCAGCCCCGGCACGCGCAAAGAGACGTCGCCGACGGGCTCGCCCATCAGGCGGGCCTGGTACCGGGAGCCGAACTTCTGGTCGTAGCGCACCTCGCGCGCGGCGATGTCGGCCTGCGCCGAGAGCCCGTAGGTGATGCGGCGGCGGACGACCTCGGGGATGACGGCCTGCACGTGCGGGTCGTCCAGGCACAGCACCGACGCGCCGTAGAACGGCACCTTGTTGACGAAGTCGGCGAATGACTTCCGCACGTCGTCCATGTCGGCGTAGGAGTCCATGTGCTCGCGGTCGATGTTGGTGACGACGGCGAACGTGGGCGAGAGCATCAGGAACGAGCGGTCGCTCTCGTCGGCCTCGACCACCATCAGGTCGCTCTTGCCCAGGCGCGCGTTCGAGCCCATCGCGCCGACGACGCCGCCGACGACGACCGTCGGGTCGAGCCCCGCGTGCGCCAGCACCGTGGCGACCATCGAGGTCGTCGTCGTCTTCCCGTGCGAGCCGACGACGGCGACCGTGTGCGGCTTCAGGCGCATCAGCTCGCCCAGCATCTCCGCGCGCGGGATGACGGGGATGGAGCGCCGCCGCGCCTCCAGCACCTCCGGGTTGTCGCCGCGCACGGCCGTCGAGCGGACGACGACGTGCGCCCCACTAACATGCTCGGCCGCGTGCCCCTCGTAGACCTTCGCCCCCAGACTTTCGAGCCGCGCCGTCACGTCCGAACGGCGCACGTCCGACCCCGTCACGCGGAAGCCCATGTTCAAAAGCACCTCCGCGATGCCGGACATGCCTATGCCGCCGACGCCGACGAAGTGGACGTGTTGGATTCGCCTGAACAAATGCCTACGTTCCTTTGCCTGCCAGTCTTTCCATAATGTCTACCGCCGCCGCGGCGGCGTCGCCGCGCGCGAGCGAGCGGGCGGCCCTCTCCATCCGCGTGACCCGGCCGGGGTCGTCAACCAACTCAACTATCTCGCGGGCGAGGCGTTCGCCCGAAAGCTCGTCCTGCGGAATCATGCGCGCCGCGCCGGCCTCCTGCATGACCTCGGCGTTGCGCCGCTGTTCGAGCTGCCCCGGGAGCGGCACCATCAGCGCGGCCTTGCCCGCCGCCATCAGCTCGAAGCTCGTCGTCGCGCCCGCGCGCGAGACGATGAGGTCGGCCGCGCCGAAGGCCGCGACCATGTCGTCTATGTACTCGCGCACGTCGGCCGACTCGCCCCACCCGGCCGCCTCGTAGCCGGCGCGCACGCGCTCGAAGTCGAGCTTGCCCGTCTGATGCACGACGCGCAGCACGCCGCGCCGCCCCGAGAGGTGCGGGAGCGCCGCGACGACCGCCTCGTTGACGGCGCGCGCGCCCTGCGACCCGCCGAAGACGAGCAGCGAGAAGCGCGCCGGGTCGCGCTCCTTCGCGGGCACTTCAAAGAACTCGCGGCGGACGGGGTTGCCGATGACCTGCGCCTTGCCGCCGAAGTAAGGCACCGCCGCCTCGAACGAGACCGCCGCCGCGTCCACGAAGCGCGCGAGCCGCCGGTTCGTAAACCCCGGCACGGCGTTCGACTCCATGACGAGCGTCGGGACGCGCATCAGCGCCGCCGTTAAAAGCACCGGCCCCGAGACGTAGCCGCCCGCGCCGACGACGACGTCGGGCCGGAACTCCCGCACGAGCCGCCGCGCCCCGAGGAAGCTCTTCGGCAGGACGGCCAGCCCGCGCAGGCGCGCCGCCAGCCCCATGTTCACCAGGCCCGCCGATTCAATGAGCGAAAGCTCGAACCCCGCCTGCGGCACGAGCCGATTCTCTAACCCCTTCGCCGTCCCCACGAACCGCACGACCGACGAGGGGTCGCGCCGCATCAACTCCTTCGCCACGGCGATGCCCGGGTAGATGTGCCCGCCCGTCCCGCCCGCGGCAATCAGCACGCGCATCCCTTAACCCCGCGCCCCGCCGCCCAGAAGGGCGCGCATCGTCGAGGCGGCCGACGCCTTCGGCCGCGCCTGCGCCGCGCGCCGCGCGGCCGCCGCGTCGCCTTCGAAGAGCGCCGCGCCGTAGCCCGCGCTCGCCTGCTGCGAGATGTTCAGCAGCACGCCCACCGAGAAGAGCGTCGGCACCAGCGAAGAGCCGCCGTACGAGACGAACGGCAGCGGGATGCCCTTCGTCGGCAGCATCGAGAGGACGACGCTCATGTTAAAGAGCGCCTGCGCGACTATCCCGGTCACGATGCCGACGCCGAGCAGCATCCCGAACCTGTCCGGCGCGCGCAACGCCGCCCGCATCCCGCGCCACAGGAAGAGCCCGAAGAGCGCCACCACCGCCAGCGCGCCGAAGAGTCCCAACTCCTCGCTCACCACCGCGAAGATGAAGTCCGAGTGCGCGAACGGGAGGAAGAACATCTTCTGCCTCCCCTCCGTGAACCCCAGCCCGTGCACGCCGCCCGAGCCCACGGCCAGAAGCGACTGCACCACCTGATAGCCCGACCCCTGCGGGTCGGCCCAAGGGTCTAAGAAGACCAGCACGCGCTTCAGCCTCCACGGCACGAACAGCAGCAGCCCCGCCACGCCGACCAGCGCCGGCGCCGCCGCCAGCGCCATGTGCCTGAGCCGCGCGCCCGCCGTGTAGAGCATCGCCGTGCAGACCACCGCCAGCATCATCGAGGTCCCGAGGTCGGGCTCGACCACGATGAGCAGGGCCAGCACCGCCGTGACCAGGACGGCGGGGACGAACGTCGCCCAGAACTCCCCCTCCCGGCCCGCGCGCCTTTCGAGGAACCGCGCGAGGAAGATGGCGAGCGCGAGCTTCGAAATCTCCGACGGCTGCAAAGAGAAGATGCCCGACATCCTGATCCAGCGGCGCGCGCCGTTAATCGGCGGGAAGGCGAAGACCGCGACGAGCAGCACCAGCGTCAGCCCCAGCAGCCCCCACGCCAGCCTCCCGTTCCGCAGGCGGCCATAGTCGAAACGCATCCCGGCCCACATCGCCGCGAGCCCGACCGCCGTCCAGATGCTCTGCCGGATGACGTAGTGGTACTGGCTGTGATTCTCGGCCGTCGCCACCACGGCCGACGCGCTGTAGACCATGATGACGCCGAACAGCGCCAGCGCCACCACGCCCGCGAACAACCACTCGTCTGCCTGTAACTTCCGGGCCATAAAATCGGGAGTCAGGAGTCAGGAGTCAGGAGTCAGAAGGAAGGCACCGGCTTTTCTTCTGACTCCTGACTCCTGACTCCTGAATTCTTCAGCTTTCCCACCTCGTCCTTGAACACGCGCCCGCGCTGCTCGTAGCTCTGGAACATGTCGAAGCTCGCGCAGGCAGGGGCGAGCAGCACGGTGTCGCCGGGCTCGGCCGCCCGGTAGGCGCGGCGGACGGCGTCGGCCATGTCTGAGGCGCGCTCGGCCGGCGCGAACTCTTTCAACTCCGCCTCGATGCGCCCGGCGTCCTCGCCGAGGGTGACGAGGGCGCGCGCCTTCTTCTCGACCAGCGGCGCGAGCGGCGCGTAGGGCGCGTTCTTGCCGCGCCCGCCGAGAATCAGGACTATCCGGCCCGGCTCCTCCGCTAGGGCCTCGACGGCCTTGACCGCCGCGTCCACGTTCGTCGCCTTCGAGTCGTTATAGAAGGTGACGCCGCCGACCTCCGCCACGCGCTCCAGCCTGTGCTCGACGGGCGCGAAGCGGCGCACGGTCGCGCGCATCGAGTCCGGCCCCGCCCCGCAGGCGAGCCCCGCCGCGAGCGCGGCCAGCACGTTCTGCACGTTGTGCACGCCCTTCAGCCGCATCTCGTCGCGCGTCAGGAGCACGCGCTCGCCCGACCACGTGCGCGCCACCAGCTCGCGCCCGCGCAGGAACAGCCCCTCGTCCAGCTCGCGTTCGGTGCTGAAGAGCGTCACGTGCGCTTCGAGCCCCGAGGCCCAGGTCGAGACCACGGGGTCGTCCGCGTTGAGGATCGCCACGTCGGCCGACGTCTGGTTGCGGAAGATGCGGTGCTTGGCCGCGCCGTAGTCCGAGAGCGTCTCGTACCTGTCCATGTGGTCGGGCATCAGGTTCAGCACCAGCGCCACGGTCGGCCGGAACGTGCGGACGGTTTCGAGCTGGTAGCTCGAAAGCTCGACCACCGTCCAGCCGTCCTCGCGCGACGTCTCGACGAGCGAGACGAGCGGCGTGCCGATGTTGCCGCCGACCTGCACGGGCAGCCCCGCGTCCTTCAACAACTCGCCGACGAGCGTCGTCGTCGTCGTCTTCCCGTTCGTCCCCGTGATGCCGACGACGCGCCCGCGCAGGAAGCGCCACGCCAGCTCGATCTCACCGACGACCTCCGCGCCCGCGCGCTCGGCGTAGCGGACGGGGATGCCCTTCGTCGGCACGCCGGGGCTCACCACGACCAGCTCTATCTGGTCTAAGAGCCACGAGGGCACGTCGCCCGCCAGCAGCTTGACGACGCCCTCGCCCTTCAGGGCCAGCGCCTCGTTCGACCAGTCGATGAACTCCTTCCGGTCGTTTAAGACGACGAGCGCGCCGCGCGCGGCCAGGAAGCGCGCCGCCGCCACGCCGCTGCGGCCCGCCCCGATGACCAGAACTTTTTTGCCGTCGAGTTCCATCACGCCCTAGCGCAGCTTCAACGTGGACAGGCTCAGCAGCGCGAACAGAATCGCGATGATGAGGAAGCGGAAGACGATCTTCGGCTCCTTCCAGCCCGACATCTCGAAGTGGTGGTGCAGCGGCGTCATCTTAAAGAGCCGCTTGCCCGTCCCCAGCCGCCGCTTGGTCAGCTTGAAGAAGCTGACCTGGAGCGTCACCGACAGCGCCTCCACCACGTAGACGCCGCCGATGAGGACGAGAATCAACTCCTGCTTCGTCAGCACGCCGATGGTGCCGATGGCGCCGCCGATGGCGAGGCTGCCGACGTCGCCCATGAAGACCTCGGCCGGCGGCGCGTTGTACCAGAGGAAGCCGAGGCTGGCCCCGACCATCGCCCCGCAGAAGACCGTCAGCTCGCCGATCTCCTTCTGGTGTTCGAGCCCGAGGTACTGCGCCCAGCGCGCGTCGCCGCTGACGTAGGTGAAGGCCGTCAGCGTCGCCATCGCGATGACCGTCACGCTGATGGCGAGCCCGTCGAGCCCGTCCGTCAGGTTCACCGCGTTCGAGAAGCCGAGCAGCACGACGGCGATGAACGGCAGGTAGAGGACGGGGCCGATGTTCGTGATGTCCTTGAGCGCCGTCTGCTTGAAGAACGGCAGGCTCAGGTTCCACGAGTAGTCGGCCCAGCCCTGGTAGGTGAAGAAGAAGAGCGCCCCCCAGACGAAGAGCGTGATGGCCAGCTGGCCGGCGAGCTTCCAGCGCCCTTGCAAGCCGAGGTTCTGCCGCTTCGCCACCTTCAGGTAGTCGTCCACGAAGCCGATGGCGGCGAAGCCCGCGGTCGCGATGAGGACGATCCAGACGTAGAGGCTGGAGAGCCGCGCCCACAGGAGCGTCGAGATGAGCACCGAGCCGATGACGAGCACGCCGCCCATCGTCGGCGTCCCGCGCTTGGCCTGGTGCGCCTGCGGCCCCTCCTCGCGTATCTCCTGCCCGACCTTGAGGCGCCGCAGCGCGTTGATGACCCGCCCGCCGAAGACGAGCGAAATCAGCAGCGCCGTCACCGCCGCGTAGGCCGTCCGGAACGTCACGTACTGGAAGACGTTCAGCGCCTTGACGAAGTACGACTCGCCGCTCCCGCCGGCCGAGAGCGACTTGAAGAGCCATTCGTAGAAGATGTGGTAAATCATCTGTGCCCGGAGGACTGAGTGCTGAGGACTGAGGGCTGAGTTAAAAACCCGCCCTCACTCAGTCCTCAGTCCTCAGTACTTCAGTTCAAACCGCTCCTTCAGGGCTTCGACCACCCGCTCGGTGTGGACGCCGCGCGAGCCCTTGACGAGGACGAGGTCGCCCGGCCGGACGAACTCGACCGCCGCCGCGGCCGCCTCCTCGGAGGACTCGAAGAACCGCGTCGCGGAGTCGCCCATGCCCGACGCGCGCGCGCCCTCGATTAACTCCCGCGCCAGCCCGCGCACGCCCCACAGCACGTCCACGCCGAACCCCGCTATCTCGCCCCCCGCCTCGCGGTGGAGCGCCGGCCCCTCTTCGCCCAGCTCCAGCATCTCGCCCGCGACGACGACGCGCCGCGTGACGCCCTCGCCGCCCCCGGCCACCGCCTCGGCCATGCTCAGCAGCGAGCGCGGGTTCGAGTTGTACGAGTCGTCCACCACCGTGAACCCCTCGCGGAAGCGCAAGACCTCGCCGCGCATCTCCGACGGCGCGGCCGTGGCGAGCGCCGCCGCTATCTCCCCGGCGCCGGCGCCGAAGCTCAAGGCCGCCGCCGCCGCCGCGAGCGCGTTCATGACGTTGTGGCGCCCGTGCATCGGGAGCAACACCTCCGCCTCGCCCCCGGGCGTCCTCAGCGTGAAGCGGCTCGCGCCGACCCCGGCCGTCTCGACGCCCAGGGCCCTCACCTCCGCCGACTCGCCCAGCCCGTAGGTGATGACCCGGCCCGCGTGCGCCGCCTTCGAGCGCATCGCCGCCACGCGTTCGTCGTCGGCGTTCAGCACCGCCGTCCCGCCCGCCTTCATCCCCTCGACCAGTTGCGCCTTGCCCGCGGCAATCGCCTCGACCGAGCCCATGAATTCGAGGTGGACGGGGGCGACCAGCGTCAGCACGGCCACGTCGGGCGGCGCCACCCGGCAGTGGCGCGCTATCTCGCCCGGCATCGACATCCCCATCTCCAGCACCGCCGCGTCGAACTCCGCGGGCCGCGCGCCGCCCGACTCCATCTGCAAGACGGAGAGCGCGACGCCCAGCTCGTTGTTGTAGTTCTTGCGGCTGCGCAGGACCCTCCGGCCCGTCGAGCCGAGGACGTGCGCGGTCAGGTCCTTCGTCGTCGTCTTGCCCGCGCTCCCCGTGATGCCGACGACGGGGCGGCCCCACCTGTCAATCACGCCGCGCGCGACCTGCTGGAGCGCCTCGATGACGTCCTCGACCGGCAGCAGCCGGTCGGCGAAGGGGCGCAGCCCCTCGTCCCGCTCGACGCTGGCCGCGCGCGCCACCGCCGCGACCGCGCCCTGTTCGAGCGCCTGCGGGATGAAGCGGTGCGCGTCGGCGAAGGACGCGGCGGTGAAGCAGTGCCGCCGGTAGTCCTCGGGCGAGAGCGCGAAGAACAGCTCGCCCGCCCGGACGGCGCGCGAGTCGATGGAAAAACCAGTTATTTCCTTGTCAAAGACCCCTCGCGCGGCCCCGGCCGGGGCGCGCATGAACTCTGCCGCATCAAAGACTCTCACTCGGCCTCTTCCTCCGGACGCTGGCGTTCTAAGGGAAGCCCGCCGCGCCTTCGAAAGAGAGCCGGGCCGCCTTTTAAGTCTCCCCCTCCCGCACGTCCGTCCCGGCGGAGGCCAGTGCCAGCTCGGGCAACTCGTCCGCCGGCTGGAGCGTGTGGGGGGTGGCGCGTTCGGCTATTCTGCGCGCGGCGCGGTTGCGGCGCAAACGCTCGCGGCAGTCGGTTATCCTGCGTCTCATCTCCGCCCCCTGGTAAGCCTCGAACGGCGAAGAAACGGCCAGCATCCTCTGATTTCTCATCTCAACTTCCGGGCTCACTCCGGGCCTTCGGGTCGGGAAAGCGTTCGGCTTTGCGTCGGGGGGCCGGCGGCTTTCGCATCGCAAATCAGAAATCGAAAGTCGAAAATTGCTTCAGTCGCTCCGGCCGAACTCGATGCGGACGGTCTGCCGCGGGGCGACGGCGGCGCCGACCTCCGGGCTCTGGCGCAGCGCGCGCCCCTCGCCCCGCGCTTCGAGTTCCAGCCCCAGGCGGTCGCAGATGCGCGCCACGTCGCGGACGCTGCGCCCCCGCAGGTCGGGCATCACCAGCGCCCGCTCGCGCGCCGAGGCGTAGACGACCTCGCCGATGCCGCCCGCGCCGCCCGCGGCCACGACCGGCAGGTTCCGCTCCGCGGCGTCGTCGCCCTCATGCTCGCCCGCCGCGCCCGCCGCGGTCGCCGTGGGCAGCACGGGCGCCGGCGCGTGGCCGCCCGCGAGCTGGCCCGCGGGCGTCGCCGCCCCCGGCTCCTGGTCGGGCATCACGTCGAGGTACGGGAGCACCTGGTTGGCTATCTCCCTGAAGACGGGCGCGGCCACCTGCCCGCCCTGGTGCAGGCCGACGGCCTCGTCTATGACGACGATGATGACGACGGCCGGGTTCTCAAGCGGCGCGAAGCCGACGAAAGAGGCCACGTACTTCGTGTGCGAGTAGGCGCGCGTCTTCGGGTCTATCTTCTGCGCCGTGCCGGTCTTGCCCGCGGCCGTGTAGCCTTCGAGCTGCGCCGCCCGCGCCGTCCCCTTCAGCGTCACCTCCTCCATCATCCGGCGCAGCACACGCGCCGTCTCCGCGCTCACGACGCGGTGCGACTCGGGCTCGGCCCTCTCGACCGTCCTCCCTTCCGCGTCCCGCACCTCGCGGACGAGGTGCGGCGCGACGCGCACGCCGTCGTTGGCGACGGCGGCGTAGGCGGCGGCCATCTGCAAGGGCGTCACGCCGACCTCGTGCCCGATGGGAATCGAGCCGATGGAGCCCGGCTGCCACTTCGAGACCGGGCGGATGAGCCCGGCCGTCTCGCCCGGCAGCTCGACGCCCGTCTTCGCCCCGAAGCCGAGGCGGCGGATGTAGTCGTGGAGGCGCTCGTTGCCGAGCCTCTGACCGAGCTTGATGGCGGCGACGTTCGAGGACTTCGCCAGCGCCTCGGTCGCCGTCAGCGACCCGCGCGCGTGGTCGTGGACGACGCGCCCCGGCAGGCTTATCGAGCCGGGGCAGTCAATCCGCGTCTCGGGCGTAATCAGCCCCTCTTCGAGCGCGCCCGTGAAGGGGACGATTTTGAAGGTCGAGCCCGGCTCGTAGATGTTCTGGAGCGCGTCGTTGCGCAGCGACTCGGGGCTGGCCGCGCCCGCCTCGTTCGGGTCGAAGGACGGCGCGTTGGCGAGCGCCAGCACCTCGCCCGTGTGCGGCTCCAGGACGACGGCCGCGGCCGAACGCGCGTGCGTCGTCTCCAACGCCGCCGCCAGCTCGCGCTCGACGATGTACTGCACCGTCTGGTCGATGGTGAGCACGAGCGTCCGGCCGTCGCGCGCCTCGCTCCCGGCGCTCTCGAAGGCCCTCCGCTTCGCGTCGGCGTCGAGGACGAGGCGGCCCGCCTCGCCCACGAGCGACGCGTCGTAAATCTGCTCGACGCCAGCGAGCCCCTTGTCGCGCCCCTTCTCCTCGCCGCCGACGAACCCGAGCACGTGCGCCGCCAGCGCCCCGTTCGGGTAGCGGCGCCTCTGCTCCTCGGTCGAGTAGACGCCCTTAATCTTCAGCGCGCTCGCGGCGCGGGACTGCTCCTCCCCGACCCTGCGCGCCAGCCACACGAAGCCGCGCCGCGCCCGCTTCGCCTCCCTCAGGCGAACCGCCAGCGCCACGCCGTCCACCTTCAGGACTCGCGCCAGCGCCGCGGCCGCCGCCTCGACGTCCTCCACCTCGCGCGGGTCGGCGTAGAAGGAGTCCACGTCCACGCTGCGCGCGAGCTCGCGCCCCTGCCGGTCGAGGATGAGGCCGCGCGGCGCCGCCTGCGGCTCGACGTCGAGCTGCTGGGCGCGCGCCCTCTTCGTCAGCCACTCGTGCTGCGAGGTCTGGAGGTAGGCGAGCCGCGCCCCGATGAGCACCATCCACAGACAAAGAAAAACGGCGACTACTAAAGCACGTCGCCGTGAAACGTCGGGACGCAGAGTCCGATCAGAGCCGTAGCGGTCTAGCATTTCGGTCAGCGGCCTTCTCATCCGACTCCCCCGTGGCGCCTCGCTGTGTCGTCGGCGTGGCCGCCCTTTTCGCACGCCGCGCCGCCCGCAGAAAAAGTGGCCGCGCGTCTTTCGTCCCGCCCTCTAAAAATCCTCCTTCGCCTAGCGGCGCAGAACCGTCGCCGCCCCCGCCGCCCCGACGAAGACGCCCGCCTCGCTCCGCGCCGGGCGCGGGGCCGCCGTCTCTATCTGCGAGGCGCGCGCCGGCTGCATCCCCAACTCGGCGGCCGCCGCTTCAAGGCGCGCCGGCGAAGAACTCTCCTCGACCGCCAGCAGCAGGCGCCGCTGCTCGTCGAGCAACTCCTCGCGCTCGCGCCGCAGCGCCTCGGCCTTGTAGCCGTAGTCGAAGGCCAGAACCTGCTGGCGCACGGCGTAGATGAAGCCGCACGCCAGCGCCAGACACCCCGCGAGCAGGAGCGCCTGCCTTCTGGCGGCGCGCGGGTCCCGCTCGCGTCGGACGTGGGGGTTGGGGTACTGCTGGGGCACTCTTCTCATCGGTTATCGGGCCTCGGACTCGGGTCAGTTGGTTGATAAGGTCAGACCGGGCGTGAGGGTTTACTAAGTCCCTTGCGGACTCGCCCCGGCCCCGCCCTTGCGGCGGCGTCTACAGTTTCAAGCAGGCGCGCAGTTTGGCACTCCGCGCGCGGGGGTTCTCTTCCACCTCTTGCTCGTTCGCCACGACGGGGCGGCGCGTCAGGATTTCCACGGCCTTGCGCGCGCCGCAGGCGCAGACCGGGACGCGCCGGCCGCACTCGCACTGGCCGGAAAGCCTCCGGAGCGCGCGCTTGACGACGCGGTCTTCCAGCGAGTGGAAGCTGATGACGGCCAGGCGCCCCTGACCCTGTAAAAGACCGACCGCCGTTTCGACGAATTCGTCCAGTCCCTCAAGCTCGCCGTTGACGGCGATGCGCAGCGCCTGGAACGTCCGCGTCGCCGGGTGAATCCGCTCGCCGCGCTTGTATTCGACGGCCCGCGCCACCAGCGCGGCCAGTTCGGCGGTCGTCCTGAGCGGCTCGCCCCGCTCCCGCCGCTCGACTATCCAGCGCGCGATGCGCCGCGACTTGCGCTCCTCGCCGTACTCGTAGATGACGCGCGCGATCTCCTCCTCCGGCAGCCGTTCGAGCAGCTCGGCCGCCGTCTCGCCCGCCCCGCCGGCGTCCATCCGCATGTCGAGCGGCGCGTCGTGGCGGAAGCTGAAGCCGCGTTCGGGGCTGTCGAACTGGAGCGATGAGACGCCGAGGTCGGCCAGGATGCCGCTCGGCGCGCTCTCGCCGGCATCTTCCAAAACCCGGATTATTTCCCGAAAATTGGCGTGGGCGGCGCGGAATCGCGTGCCGAAACGCGCCAGACGCTTCGTTGCGAGTCGTATTGCCTCGCGGTCGAGGTCGATGCCGACGACGCGCGTGTCGGGCGAGGCTTCGAGGATTGCTTCGCTGTGCCCGCCAAGACCGAGCGTCGCGTCCACGAACAGCCCGCCGCGCTCCGGCGCGAGCAAGTTCACCGCTTCAAAGAGCAACACGGGGCGATGGGGCGCTTCAGGCCCCCCTCCTGACGCAGCCATTACCACCGCCCCGTGGTCTTGAAAAGTCGCTTGGAATTTCGGGTGTCGCGTGACAGGCGTCCGAGCCTTAGCTCTCGAAACTTTGCTTTTGCCTTATCGCTCAACACTTTCCACTCTTCCGCGGCCTTTCAGATTCCCAGTCGCGCTATCGCGGCCTCGTCCTCTTCCGTGTAGGGGTCGGACAGGAGGCGGCGCTCGAAGCGCTCCAGTTCCCAGACTTCCAGGTATGTCAAATATCCGAGCACGGCCACGTCGCCGACGACCTCCGAAGTCTTCCTCAACAGCGGGTGGATGAGGACGCGGCCCTGCCCGTCCACGGTCGCCTGCTGGCCGTAGTAGTTCGTCCTGTCAAGGAACTTTCTTCTCGCCGGGTCCATCGAGGGTAGGAGCGCCAGACGCTGCTCGATGGACTCCCATTCGGGCAAGGGGTAAAGCCGTACGCAGTCGCCGGTCAGGCTCGTAACGTAAACTTCCTGGGTGTTATACTTCTCTTCAATGTAGCGCCTGAAGGCCGTCGGAATTTTGAGTCGTCCCTTTTCATCAACCCGCGCCGTGTAATTTCCTCTCAACATAAGGGTTTGCGGCGGCGGCCGGGGACGGGTACTGCTTAAACCTTAAAGTGAAACTCTAAGCATCGGCGGCAAGCTGCTCACTGTAACCCACTTTCAGCCACTTTTGACCACCCGCGGCGAATAGTACGCCTGTGCTTAAGCACCTGTCAAGAGCAAAAACAGGGTCAAAACAAAATTTTTAAGCACCATTTCGTGTACCCGTCTTTAAGCTTCCCATAGCCAACCCGTCCCGTATCCTGTATATTGGCGCGCAAGGATATAAATATTAAGGACAGGCGGGCGGCGGTCTCTTTATCTTCGGATGGGTTTCGGCGAACTTCTCTTCTTCGGCGGCCTCGTGGCGCTGGCCAACGTCGGGGGTGGGCTTCTCTTGGCCCGCCCCGGCACTTTCCAACGCAGCCGACACCTCCTGGGCTACCTCGTGGCGCTCGGGGCGGGCTTCATGCTGGCGGCGATTTTCATCGAAATCGTCCCGGAAGTCGTCGTTTTGTGGGGAAAAAACGGGGCCGAGGGCGTTCACGGCGTGCTGGGCGCGATGACGCTTCTGCTCGCGGGTTATCTGCTCATCCATTTTTTTGAACACACCATCGCGCCCCATTTCCACTTCGGCGAGGAGACGCACCCAGAGGCGGTCGTGCGCTCTTCCGCCGCCTACACGGCCATCGGGGGGCTCTCGATTCACACGTTTTTTGACGGGGCGTCGGTCGCCTCGGCCTTCGTGGTAGACCGGAAGGTAGGGCTTCTGGTCTTCGTGGCCGTGCTGTTACATAAAGTGCCTGAAGGGTTTACGGCCGCGTCCATCATTCTGGCCTCGGGCCGTTCGGCGCGCAGGGCGGTCGTGGCGACGCTGATTATCGGGGGGGCGACGCTGGCGGGCGTCCTGACCGTGGCGATTTTGCAGGCGCGCGTGGCTGAGGCGGTGGCCTACGCGCTCCCCTTCTCGGCGGGCGTGACGCTCTACGTCGCGGCGAGCGACCTCATCCCCGAGGTCAACCACATGGAGAAGAGAAACCCTTTCGTTTCACTGGTTGTCTTCGGCGGGGTGGCGCTTTTTTACCTGCTGCACGTCCTCATCGAAGGCTGAAGGCGGCCCGGGGGCGTGTCAATTTGAACGACGGCGTACAGATAATAAACAACGGTTTGAGATTTTCGTAATACCATTCAACGTTAATGATAAGAGTGAAATTGACCGGAAATGGACTCTCTGCCCTGCGCGCGGCGTGCCTCATGCTGGCGTGTGTTTTCGCGTGCGCGGGGGCGGCGAGGGCGCAGAACGCGCGGGCCTACACGCAGGCGCCGCTCCCGCAGCCCGAAGGCTTTTATAAGTACGTCACGGACGAGGCGGGCGTCATCGACGCGGGGACGAAGGAGCGGCTGGCGACCGTCCTCAACCGCCTGAAGGAGCGCGCCGACATAGAGTTCGCGGTCGTCACCGTCCCCACGACCGGCGACGCGGACATCTTCGACTATTCGCTCTCGCTGGCGCGCGGCTGGGGCATCGGCTCGTCGGAGGGGGAGAAGAACGGCCTGCTTTTGGTCGTGGCGGTGAACGACCGCAAGTGGCAGGTGCAGGTCAGCCGCCACCTCGAAGGCGACATGCCCGACTCGCTCGCGGGCTCAATCGCGCGGCAGAGGCTCGTGCCGCAGTTCCGGCAGGGCAACTACGGGCAGGGCATCGACGACTTCGTGCAGGGGGCCATAGCGACGCTGGCCGAGAAGCGCGGCTTCCAGCTCGAAGGCATCGACCAGAGCTACGCCTACCGCGAGCCCGTGCGGCGGACGCGCACGACGCGCTCGCGCGAGGCGAGCGGCCTCGGCCTCGGCACCTGCTGCGTGATTATCGTCGTCATCATTATCCTGTTCTCGTTATCCGGGCGCGGCCGCGGCGGGCGCGGGGGGCGCGGCGGCTGGGGCGGCGGCGGGGGCGGCGGCCTGCTCTCCTCCATCCTCGTGGCCAACGCGATAGGCAGCGCGTTCGGGGGCGGGCGCGGCAGTTCGAGCGGCTGGGGCGGCGGGGGCGGCGGCGGCGGGGGCTTCGGCGGCTTCGGCGGCGGCGGCGACTTCGGCGGCGGCGGCTCGGGCGGAAGTTGGTAAAGAGGAAGCGTGATGGCGAATAGAGTGGCGCAGGAGGCTTTCAGCCAGCTCATCGGCGACTTGAAGGCGACGCACGGCGACAACCTGGCGTCGGTCGTCCTGTACGGGTCGGCGGCGTCAGGGGAGTTCGTGCGGTCGGAGTCGGACTACAACCTCCTGATCGCGCTCCACCGCATCACGCCGGAGGACTTGCGTCAGGCGCAGGCGCCGATGCGCGAGTGGCAGAGGCTCGGCCACCCCCTGCCGGTCTACTTCACCTTCGCCGAGCTGCGCGACGCGGCCGACGTCTTCCCCGTCGAGTTCCACCGGATGGAGCGCGCGCGCGTCGTGCTCCACGGCGCGGACCCGTTCGAGGGCTTCAGCTTCTCGGACAAGAACCTGCGCCACCAGACCGAGTACGAGCTGCGCAGCAAGCTCATCCAACTGCGGCGGCTCTACATCCCGGCGTCCTCGTCGGCCGAGCGCCTGCGGGACTTGATGGCGGACAGCCTGACGAGCTTCGCGGGTCTGTTCGCGCCCGTCCTGCTGCTGCACGGCGAGGAGCCGCCCGTGCTCAGGCAGGACATCGTGCGCGCGGCCGTCCGCCTGCTGGGGCTCGACGGCAAGGTCTTCGAGCGCGTCTTCGCGCTGCGCGGCGCGGGCGCGCACGCGCCGGGCGAGCGCGAGGCGGACGAGCTGTTCGCCTCCTACATGGCGCAGATCGAGAAGGTCATCGAGGCGGTAGACCGCCTGGAGGTTACGGGTGAGAGGCAGTAGCGAGTTTCAAACGGGAGGTAGTTTTTCGGCCGCGGGCTCAGTCCCCGCGGCGGCATCGTCAGATTTGAGGAGGAGTATGATGAAAACAAGAAGGGTGTTGCTGGTGTCGCTCGTCGCCCTCGTCGCTTTCGCGTCGAGCGGCTGCGGCTACAACACGCTCACGGCGAAGCAGCAGAACGTGAGGCGCTCGTGGGCCGACGTCGAGAGCCGGCTCCAGCGGCGCGCCGACCTCGTGCCGAACCTGGTCGCCGCCGCGCAGTCGGCGGGCATACAGGAGCAGGAGGTCTTCGGGCAGATCGCCGAGGCGCGTTCGCGGCTCATCAACGCCACGAGCGCCGCGCCGCAGGGCGAGGGCGGCGACAAGACGCCCGAGCAGAGGCAGGCCGTCATCGACGCGGCCAACAGCTTCGGCGGCACCGTCGGCCGCCTGCTCTCGTTGCAGGAGGCCTACCCGCAACTGCGCTCGAACGAGCTGTTCATGAAGGTGCAGGACGAGCTCTCCGGCACCGAGAACCGCATCAACGTCGCGCGCGAGGACTACAACGCGTCGGTGCAGGACTACAACACGTCGCGCAACAGCTTCCCGCAGGTCATCGCCGCGAAGATGTACGGCTTCAAGGAGGAGCCCTACTTCAAGGCCGAGGAGGGCGCGCGCCAGGCGCCCCGCATCGACCCCAACGCGATGCGCCGCAACGGCGGGTCGACGAACAAGTAAGGCGGGAGCCCGGCCGTCGGGGAGGGCGTGCAGCCTGATAAAGCGAGGCGGGAGGACGAGAGGCACGCTGCCTCCCGTCCTCCCGCCTTCTGCGTTTCCACAACGCCCATCCTGACGGCCGGGCTCCCGCCTCCGCCTAAAACCCGCGCGCGCTGCACATGCCGCAGTGGTCGCAGGGCTTGCCGCCGGGCTCGACCGTGCAGGTCTTCTCGCTCTCGAAGAACTCGACGAGTTCGGAGACGGCCTCGCCGAGGCCGGCGAACTGCTCCTGGCTCGGGTGCGAGGTCGCGGGGACGTAGGTGCCGCTCAGCCACGTCGAGCGCGTCTGCGTCGGCGGGGCGGGGCCGCGGTCCGGGGCGGCCGGACGGGGGCTCTGGCGCGGCGCGACTTCCTCCGGCCGCGCGTCGTCGTGCGCGCGCCCTTCGCCTTGCGTGATGTGCGACTCGATGTGTGCGAGCCGGCTCTGAATCTCGGAGAGGCTGGCGCGCAGCGCGGCAATCTCGCCGCCGCCCGCGTCCGCCCCTTCGCGCCCGCGCGGTGCTTCCGCGAGGCGGCGCGCGACGCGCTCGGCCAACTCCCGCACCCTGTCCTGCTCGCTGCTCATCCTGACTTCTTCTCTTCTTCCAGAAGGTCTACGCGGTCGACGACGCCGATGATGGCCGAGTCTATCGCCGCGCCCTGTTCGCCCGTGGCGGCGGTCGAGGCGCCCCAGCCCTCCTGCACGACGAGCACGGTGTCGCCGATGCCGGCGTCAACCGAGTCGAGCGCGAGCAGGGTCGCGCCCCATTCCTCGCCCGAGGGCGTCACCGGCTGGCAGACCATCACGCGCGCGCCCGCGTAGCGCTCGTTCTTCTGCGTCGCCACGACGTTGCCGACCACGCGCGCCAGAATCAACGGCCGCCCCTCCCCTTCGACACGTGCGCGTCGGAGTCCACGATGCCGACGATGGTGCAGTCGGTCGGCGTGTCCTCGCGCCGGAAGGGGAAGCTCGCCTCCTTGCCCCTGCACCAGAAGACCAGTTCGCCCACGCCCGCGCCGATGGCGTCGAGCGCCACGAGCGGCTGCCCCTGCGGCCTCAGCTCGGCGTTGAGCGACTGCACGACGAGGAGCTTGCGCCCCTCCAGCGAGTCGTTCTTCACCGTCGCCACCACGTAGCCGATGACGCGCGCGAGTTGCATCGTCAGTCGTTGATGAAGTCCACCGTGTCGATGACGCCGACGATGGCGGCGTCCACGGGCTTGTCCTTCAGCCCTTCGGCGAGGCGCGCGGAGGAGCCGGCGACGACGAGGACGCGCTCGTGGAAGCCGGCGCCGACCGTGTCCACGGCGACGACGTAGCCGGAGCCGTCCGAGCCGTCGAGGTTGAGCGGGCGGACGAGCATGAGCTTACTGCCCTTCAGCCGCTCGTCCTTCTGCGTCGAGACGACCGTGCCGAGGATGCGCGCGATAATCATAAAAAGCCGTGAACGGTGAGCCGTGAACCGTGACAAGAGAAAGCCGTGATGCGGGAACCCGAGCCGCGACCGTGCCGAACACGTCCTGTCGCGGCTCACGGTTCACCGTTCACGGCCCTTACTTGTCCGCGCCGACCGGGAGCGCGTCGTCCACGCTGCCGTGCGGGCGCGGGATGACGTGGACGCTGACGAGCTCGCCGACGCGGCGCGCGGCCGCGGCGCCCGCGTCCGTGGCGGCCTTCACGGCGGCGACGTCGCCGCGGACGATGGCCGTGACGAAGCCCGCCCCGATCTTCTCGTAGCCGACCAGCGTCACGTTGGCGGCCTTCACCATCGCGTCCGCGGCCTCAATCATCGCCACGAGTCCCTTCGTCTCAACCATCCCGAGTGCTTCCTGAGCCATGCTTCCTTCTCCGATCCGCTCTCTGATTTATGTTAACGCCCGTGCAGAACTTAAATCCCCGCCCTCAACGCCGCGGACGCCGCTCGGCGTACCTGAAGCCGAAGACGAACTCGGACGCGGCCGCCCCGCGTCCGACTTCCACGGGCAGGCGCAGCGTGACTGACTTGCCGGTCAAATCCCTCGGCACGCTCGACCGGCCGTCCCCCGAGTCCGTCGTGAACTGGAGCACGAACGTGGCGGCCGCGCCGCCGCCGACCTCCGCGCGCCTGTCCCGGAGGAAGACGGCCGCGCCGCCCCGCCCCGACTCGCGCGTGACCGACTGGAGGGTCATGCTCCCACCGCCGCCGTCCTGCGACAGTTGGCCGCGCCCGAAATCTATCACCGCCGGTTCCGCGTTCGCGTTGCTTGCTTCGAGTATAACCGAAGTGGCGGCGTCCGCCACACTCCAGACGCCGCTCGCGCCGAGCGTCACCCCCCCGCGCGTGACGCTCAGCGTGTCGCCCTCGAAGCTCTTCGTGGCGAGGCTCGCGCCCGCGCCTGGCGCCTGCGGGACGAGGTCGCCGCCGTCGGGCGGGCACGCCGTCAGGAGCGTGCAGCACGCCAGAAGGAGCAGGAAGCGCGCCGCCGCCTCGGGCCTGTGGACGCCCTGCTTCATCTCCGCACCGCGCGGATGTGGTTGACGATGTAGGCGTACCTCTTGTCGCCCTCGGTCCGCATCCCGTCCCGGAACCAGCCCTGCACGATGCTCGCCTGCTGCTCGACGTTGTAGCTCTCCCAGGGGGCGCCGGCCTCGTAGGTGTACGCCTTGTGCCGGCTGCGCTCCGTGAGGATGGCGTACCCCTGCGCGAGCATGGACTGCGCCATGTAGGCCCAGCCGAGCAGGCCGTGGTAGCCCTGCCAGACGTGCGTCAGCTCGTGGATGAAGGTGTCCCTGAAGAGCGGGCCGTCGGCGCCGTCCCGGTGGACGTCGGGGCCGACGAAGATGGTGTAGCTCCTCAGCGTGCGCACGGGGATGAACGTCAGGGGCGAGGCCGCCGTGACGGCCGTCCCCTCGTTGAAGGGGAAGAAGCGGTTCGAGAGGTGGACCTTGTCGTAGGGCAGGTTGTCTTCAAAGACCTGACGCGCCAACTCCACCTCCGACCCCTTGAGTGGACGACTGGCCATGCCGGAGACTCCTTTCGGGAAGCAGCCTGTGAAGTGGTCGAGTCCGCCGCGGATGAGGCCGGCCCCTACCGGCCGGCGCGCGCCGCCTGACTCAGAAGCTCGATTAACTCCTCGCGCGTCAGGCTGATTTTGCCGTTCGGCGCGGCGCCGTTGGGCGCCTCGCGCCGGGCGGCGGGGGCGGCGTCGCGCTCGCCCGTCGGGCAGACGACGCGCGTCTGGTGCAGGTAGCCGCAGGCCTGGCAGCGGGCGCGCTCGTCGAGGTAGCCGGCGCGCTCGCGCACGTCGATGAGCTTTTCGATGGAGTCGGGCGGCAGGTCGCGCGCGCCGCCGAGGGCGCGCGCGAGGATGGCAATCTTGGCCGTGTGCTCCAGCGTCTCAAGGCGGTCGAAAGCCTGCCACACGTCGCCGCCGTAGGCGACCGCGCCGTGGTTGGCCATCAGGAGCGCGTTGTGGTGCTTGACGAGCGGGAGCATCGCCTCGGTCAG
The DNA here is from genome assembly GCA_036387455.1 of Pyrinomonadaceae bacterium. GTDB lineage: Bacteria > Acidobacteriota > Blastocatellia > Pyrinomonadales > Pyrinomonadaceae > QHXN01. The sequence continues at coordinate 23,509 of DASVTS010000100.1, forward strand.
CTCGTCGGTCGAGGGCGTGCCGTACTCGGCGAGCGGGACGCAGCCCAGTGTCAGGATGACCTCGGAGAGAATCGGCTGGTCGATGGCGAGGCCGGCGACGGCGAAGGCCGAGCCGTGCGGCGGGTGCGCGTGGCAGACCGCGCGGACGTCCTCGCGCTCGCGGTAGATGAGCAGGTGCATCGCCAGCTCGGAGGAGGCGCGGCGGTCGTTGAGCGGCCTGCCTTCGAGGTCGGTGAGCGCGAGCGAGTCCTCGGTCATCCGGCCCTTGCCGGTCTGCGTGGGCGTGGCGAGGACGCGCCCGTCGTCGAGGCGCACGCTGACGTTGCCGTCCGAGGAGACGACGTAGGAGCGCTCGTACAAAAGTTTGCCGACGCGCACTATCTCGCGCCGGGCTGTCTGCTCGTCCATTTAACTTTTCTTCGGCCCGGCGCCGCTCAGCCGCCGGACAGGAATCCTATCTCGACGTCCCTGGTGACGGTGACGGGGACGCTGTTGACCAGCTCGGGCGTGAACCGAATCTGCCGCGCCGCGCGCTCGACGGCCTCCCACTTCTCCTTCACCTCGACCAGACTCGCGTCGCGCCCGCGGAAGTCGAAGGTGAGCGGCCTCGCGTCCCGAATCGTGCCGTCCGCCCCGAACGTCACCCGCACCCGCGCGGGGCTCGCGCCCCCCTTCCCCGACTCGGCGCCGAGCGGCCAGCGCGCGTCGGGCTTGAAGAGGATGAGGAGCGGCTTCGTCTCGGCGACGAGCTGGTGGCGGCGCGCGTTGCCGCAGCGGGGGCCGAAGTCGTAGGTGCGCGTGACGAGCACCGTCTCGGCCCCATCCCCGGGGCCGCCGGACAGCCGCGTCAGGCCGCCGAGGGCGGCGCCGACGGCGAAGGTCAGCGCGAACGGAAGCGCCTTCTTGAGCAATAACGACAACATGAACGCAACTCCTTGTCAGCCCTGCTGCAACTCCTGCTCCTCGCGCTGCGCGATCTCCTCGTAGGGGAGGATGCTGCGCGGGTTGGTGACGCAGGTGATCTGCGGGCGCGCCAGAAAGTACGATAGTGATTCGAGCGAGACCGTCAAGTCAACCGTCTTGACCTTCACGCCGAGGCGCGCGTGCAGGCGGACGGGGGCGAAGTTGAGCACGGCCTTGACGCCCGCGCTCATGATCTGGTTGAGCACGCGCTGGGCGACGCGCGCGGGGACGGCGACGACGGCGACGTCTATCGCCTCGTCGCGCACGACGCGCGCGAGCTTGCGGACGTCGTGGACGGCCGTCTGCGCCAGCCCGACGCGGCGCCCTATCTTCTCCCGGTCGTTGTCGAAGAGCGCGACGACCTCGAAGTTCGACTCGCGGAAGCCGTTGTAGTTGGCGAGCGCGGTGCCGAGGTTGCCGGCCCCGACGATGCCGACGCGGTGCGCGCTGTCCAAGCCCAGAATCTGCGTCAGGTGGCGCCGCAGCTCGTCCACCGAGTAGCCGACGCCGCGCGTGCCGAACTCGCCGAAGTGCGCGAGGTCTTTGCGTATCTGCGCCGAGTTGAGGCGGAACTGGTCGGCCAGCGCCTGCGACGAGATGGTCTTGATGCCCGCCGACGCCAGCAGGTTCAGGCAGCGCAGGTACACGCTCAGCCGGCTCGTCGTCAGCTCAGAAATTTTCTCCGACTTCATCCGACAACCTTTACTCGGGAGAGAACCCGGCCCCGAGTATACCGCGCCCGGGGCGCGGCGTGAAGAAGTGCGCCCGCGCCGCAAAAAAGCGTGGACGCGCGACGCGCCGCGCGTCCATAATGCGTCCGCCCGCTCCGCAGTCAAAACCACTCTCAAGAGAGGCCAGCCAGATGAGAAGAGTTGCCCGCCGCCCCGCCGCGCTGAACGCCGCCCTCTGCGCGCTGCTCCCGTTCGCGCCCGCCCTCGCGCAGACCGCGCCGCGCGCGCGCGACCTCGGCGTGCCGTTCGAGGGGACGCCGGGGCCTTTGAACGCCATCACGGACGTGAAGGGGGTGGAGGTCGGCTTCGTCACGCTCGTCAGCGGCGAGGGCAGGCCCGTCGCGGGGCGCGGCCCCGTGCGGACGGGCGTGACGGCCGTGCTGCCGCAGGGCAAGGAGTTCCGCGGCCGCGTCTTCGCCGCGTGGCACACCTTGAACGGCAACGGCGAGATGACGGGGACGACGTGGCTCGAAGAGTCCGGCAGCCTCGGCACGCCGATTCTCATCACCAACACGCACAGCGTCGGCGTCGTGCGCGACGCCGTCATCGAGTGGAACGCGCGCCGCGGCGCGGGCGAAGGCTACTCGGGCGACTTCAGCCTGCCCGTCGTCGCCGAGACGTGGGACGGGTTCCTGAACGACATCAACGGCTTCCACGTCAAAAAGGAGCACGCCTTCCAGGCGCTCGACGGGGCGAAGGCGGGGCCGGTGGCCGAGGGCAACGTCGGCGGCGGCACCGGCATGGTCGCGCACGGCTTCAAGGGCGGCACCGGCACCTCGTCGCGGGTGCTCGCGGCGGCCGAGGGCGGCTACACGGTGGGCGTGCTGGTGCAGGCCAACTACGGCCGGCGCGACCTCCTGCGCGTCGCGGGCGTCCCCGTCGGCAAGGAGATTGCCGACCTCATGCCCGAGCGCGGCAAGGCGGACGACGGCGGCGGCTCCATCATCGTCGTCGTCGGGACGGACGCGCCGCTCTTGCCGCACCAGCTCAAGCGGCTCGCGCGCCGCGTCTCGCTCGGCGTCGGCGTGTTGGGCGGGCGCGGCGAGAACACTTCGGGCGACATCTTCATCGCCTTCTCGACCGCCAACCCGGAGGCGAGCAGGTCGGAGGGCACGGCGCAGCTCACGATGCTGCCGAACGAGAGAATCAGCCCGCTCCTGCGCGCCACGGTCGAGGCCACCGAGGAGGCCATCGTCAACGCCCTGGTCGCCGCCCGCACGATGCGCGGCATCGGCGGCAACACCGTCCACGCCCTCCCCCACGAGCGCCTCCGCGAGGTGCTCAGGAAATACAACCGGCTCGTCAAGTAGTCCCCGCCACACGACCCTTGAACGGAAACCGGGCGGGGTTCATAATCCCGCCCATGAGTGGAGAAACAACTCACAACCTGCCGGACGGCCGCTCCTTCGAGGAGCGCGTCTTCGCGCGCTTCGACGCCGTAGACGCCGGACTCCGCCACCTGAACGTGCGCATGGTTAGCCTTGAGACTCGCATGGATAGTCTTGAGACTCGCATGGACAGTCTTGAGACTCGCATGGAGAGCTTGGAGACTCGCGTGCAGCGTTTAGAGGACGAGTCGGCGCGGAGGGCCGCGGACACGAAGCCAATCTGGGAGCGCGCGCTCGCCGAGATAGCGGCCGTCAGGCAAGAGGTCGCCGTTCTCAGCCAGAAGGTGGATGTCTTGTCGGAGCGTGTTGACGTCCTCTCGGAGAGGGTTGAGGCCCTGTCGGAGAGGGTGGACAAAGTCGAGCACAAGCTCGACGTCTACTGGGAGGACATGCTCACTCTGCGCTCCCAGCAAAGGCAACTAGGGAAGCGTATGGACAAGCTCGAAGCTAAGCCCACGAGTTAGAGGGCTCGAAACGAGGCCCGCGTTTGACCGCCATCCGACGCCACGCCGACATTTTTACCCGACACGAAAACCAGGCACGAGCAGTTCGGGCGCCGCGCACGGGCCGCGGGCGTCGCCCCACATCGGCGTCGCGTTCCCGGTGCGCCCGGCAGACGGAGAGATGATGAAGAAAGCTGTGCGTTACACACTCGGGTTGCTCCTCTTCCTGTGCTGCGCGGCGTCGCGCGCGTCGGCGCAGGGCGAGGGCGGCAACCCCGCCAACTGGTGCCGCAACGGCGCGTTCACGCGCGACGCGTCGGAGTTCAGTACGGCGCGCGTCACGGGGAAGAAGGGCGCGCGCGTCTACTTCAGCGGCGACGAGGAGGGGTGCCCCGGCCCTTCGGACAGGTGCCGGCAGAAGGCTTACCTCGTCCCCGGCAACGAAGTCCTGACCTCGCGCACGTTCGGCGACTGGGTCTGCGCGTGGTATCAGCCGGCGCGCGGCGCCGAGACGGTCGGGTGGCTGCCCGCCGACCGCCTCGCCGTCTCCGCGCCGCCCGCGCGCCCGCCGCTCGCGGCGTGGCTCGGCGCGTGGGGCCTGTACGACAACTCGCTGCGCCTGAGCCGCGCGCGCAGGCCGGGCGCGCTGCGCGTCGCGGGCGACGCGACGTGGGTGGGCGCCAACCCCGGCAACGTCCACGTCGGCGAGGTCTCGGGCGAGGCCGCGCCCGCCGGCAACGTCCTCACCGTCGGCGCCGAAGACGACTGCCGCCTCACGCTCCGCCTCGTCGGCCCCTACCTCGTCGCCTCCGACAACAAACAGTGCGGCGGCGCCAACGTCACCTTCGACGGCGTCTACAGAAGGAAACGCTGAGGGCCGAGAGCCGGGGGCCGGGCCGAACGTCGGCCGCTCCGGCTCGGCCTTCGGCTTTCAGCGCGCGGACTGTTCGGTCTTCATCAGCCTGCCCACGTCGAAGCCCTCCTCCGCGGCCCGCGCCACCGCGCGGCCGTAAGCCTCCTCGCCCAGACGGGGCGTGCGCGAGAGCACCCAGAGGTAGTTGCGGCCGGGCTCGCCGACGAGCGCGTACGTGTAGTCGGGCGCGAGGTCGATAATCTGGTAGTCGCCCCAGACGAAGGGCAGGAAGGAGAGGAAGGCGGGCGCGAACCTCACCTTGAGCTTCGAGTTCGGCCCGCCCCCGTCGGCGAGCCGCGCCCGGCCCCGGGCCTCCGCCAGCTTGCCGTCCGCCCTGCGGCAGCGGTTGAGCACGTCGAGGCCGCCGTCCGGCCTCACGGAGTAGGTCGCGGCCACGTCGCCCGCGCACCTCTTCTGGAAGCGGTTCGGCAGCCGGGCCACCTCGTACCAGGTGCCCGCGTAGCGCCCCAGGTCTACCGACGGCACGACGCGCAGGGGCGCGCGCCCCCTTTTGTCCGCCTTGACGAGGGCGGCCAGCGCGACGACCGCGCAGCCCGCCAGAACGATGCGTCTCGACACGAAGAATCTCCCGCATGAAGTCGCCGCCGTGCCGGCCGGGGCCGGCCCCGCGACGCCGGGGCGAGCTTGCGCCAGGCCCGTCCGCAAACTTTGGAGAAAGTTTGGCGGGCGCTCACGTTAAGTTGCGGCGCGCGTGTCGGGCGTTGTTGCCGACCGCGGGCGGTTCATCTAAACTTCTTACCGTAACGTGAGGCGCTCCCGAAATTCCTTCTCTCGTCAAAGCAAGTAAAGAATGATTGCACACCTTTCAGGCACCCTTCTGGCGAAGCACGCGACCAGCGTGGTCGTGGACGTGGGCGGCGTCGGCTACGAGGTGACCATCCCCGTCACGACCTTCTACGACCTCGGCGAGGCGGGCACGAACGTCCGCCTGCAAATCTACACGCACGTCCGCGAGGAGGCGCTCCAGCTCTTCGGCTTCCGCTCGCTGCGCGAGCGCGAGCTGTTCACGCTGCTCATCTCCGTGAGCGGCATCGGCCCGAAGTCCGCCGTGGCGATGCTCTCGGGCATGAGCGCCGACGAGATCGTGACGGCCATCCGCCAGAGCAACTACGCACGCATCACTTCGATCCCCGGCGTGGGGCGCAAGACGGCCGAGCGGCTCGTCATCGAGTTGCGCGACAAGATGGCCGCGCTCTCCGGCCCCGCGCTCGAACAGGAGGCGGCCGGCGGCGCGACGGCGGCGCAGTCCGAGGACGCGCTGCGCGAGGACACGCTCGCCGCGCTGCTCCAGCTCGGCTTCCCCAAGCCCGCCGCCGAGAAGGCCATCACCGGCGCCATGCAGGAGGGCGGCGACCTCTCCGTCGAGACGCTCCTCCGCCGCTCGCTGCGGCAGCTATCGAAAGGATGAAGGAAGTGCAGAAGTCAGAGTGCAGAGTGCAGAACGGAAGGCAGGCCGCTTTTTAATTCT
>DASVTS010000101.1:0-38718 GCA_036387455.1 Pyrinomonadaceae bacterium
CGCCGCGCAGAGAGCAGTCGAGCCTGCGACCCACGCGCGCCGATCCATCCCCTCAATATCAGGCGCCGTTTTTGGGCGTGCGACCGTAAGCCTTACCATGTAGAATGAAGCATCAGGGGATTCAGGGAGACCGAAGAAGTATACGCATGAGACGATTGCAGACGGCCAACAGGGACACTGGAGCAGAAGAGAGAGTCTCGACCGCGACAATTGAGAAGGTAGAACGGCTGCAAGCGGCAATCGAGAGTGTCATCAAGGGGAAGCCGGAAGCGGTGCGCCTTGCGATTGTCGCGCTCATCGCCGGAGGCCATCTGCTCGTCGAAGACGTGCCGGGTGTCGGGAAAACCACGCTCGCGCAGGCGCTGGCTCGCGCTCTTGACTGCTCTTTCCAGCGTGTGCAGTTCACCTCTGACCTGCTGCCCTCGGATGTCATCGGCCTGGTGGTTTACAACCAGCACACGGGCATCTTCGAATGGAAGCCCGGCCCCGTCTTCGCCAACGTCGTGCTGGCCGATGAGATCAACCGCACCACGCCGAAGACGCAGTCGGCGCTTCTGGAAGCGATGGCCGAGGGGCACGTCACGGTTGAGGGCGTGACCTACCGACTGCGCGCGCCCTTCATGGTCGTCGCCACGCAGAACCCCGTCGAGCACCACGGCACCTACCCGCTGCCGGAGTCGCAGGTCGACCGCTTCATGCTCCGCCTGCGCCTCGGCTACCCCTCGTTCGAGGTCGAGAAGGAAATCCTGCGCGACCGCGAGCGCGGCGACCCGCTCGAAGCCCTGCGGCCGGTGCTGACGGCCGAGGACGTGGTCGAGGTGCAGCGGGCCGTCCACAACGTCACGGTGGACGACGCGCTGGTGGACTACCTGATGCGCATCGTCACGGCGACGCGCGAGTCCGAGACCCTGGACCTCGGCGTCTCCCCGCGCGGCACGCTCGCGCTCTTCCGCGCGGCGCAGGCGCTGGCGCTCACCGAGGGGCGCGACTACTGCGTCCCCGACGACGTCAAGCGGCTCATCCTCCCGGCCTTCGCGCACCGCCTCGTCGTCAACTCGCGCTTCTCCTCCTCGCTCCACCGCCGCAGCGAGGAGGCCGAGGAGGTGCTGCGCGAAATCATGAAGACCGTCAGCGTCCCGCTCTGAGATGTCCCGCCCGGCATTCCAGCGTTGGGGCAGGACCATCCTGGGCACGCTGGTCGTGCTGAGCGGGGTGGGCGCGGCCGCCATCACGGTGGCGGCGCGCAGGAGCGGCGACTGGGAGTTGACGCGGCTCGGCGCCCTCGCCTCGCTCGCCTTCGCCGTGCTCATCGTGGTTTTCGTCGTGCCGCCGCTGGCGCGCTCGGCGCGCGCGGAGGCGGCGCGGCTCGACCTCGCCTTCCAGGTGACGGGCGGGGGCGTCGTCTTCGTCAGCGTCTACACCGTCGTCGCCTTCGCCGCCTGGAACACGGGCAACAACCTCCTCTTCCTCGTCTTCTCCGTCCTCTCCTCGGCGCTCTTCGTCGCGCTGACGGCCGGGCGCGTCTGCCTGCGCGACCTCGTCGTCACCGCGCGCTTCCCCGACCACATCTTCGCGGGCGACCCCGCGCCCGTCGTCGTCACCGTCCACAACACGAAGCGGCTGCTGCCCTCGCTCTCGGTCGTCGTGGAGGCGCGCGAGCGCGCCGAGGCCGCGCCGCCGCGCCGCGCCCTCTTCCCGCGCCGCGGGCGCGAGCGCAAGCGCGTCCTCGCCTACTTCATGTACGTGCCGCACCGCGCGCGCGTCGAGCAGAGGGTCGAGCAGACCTTCCCCGCGCGCGGCCGCGTGCTCGTCACGGGCTTCGAGCTGTCCACCCGCTTCCCGTTCGGCTTCTTCCGCCTGCGGCGGCGGCTGCGCGCGCGCGACGTCGAGATCATCGTCTACCCGAAGCCCGAGGGCCTGGGCGACGAGCTGCACCTCCTGCCCATCGACGCCGGGCAGATGGAGGCCGAGCGCCGCGGCGCCGGCCACGACCTGCACTCCTTGCGCGAGTACCAGCCGCGCGACGACGTGCGCCACATCCACTGGAAGGCTTCGGCGCGCCACCGCCGCCTCATCGTGCGCGAGTTCACGGCCGAGGACGAGCGCCGCGTGCACGTCGTCTTAGACACCTTCGTCGAGGGCGGCGAGGGGGCGCCCGCGCGCTTCGAGCGCGCGGTGACGCAGGCCGCCTCGCTCGTCGCACACTTCGTCGAGGAGCGCGCCGAGGTGCGCCTGACCGACGGCGCGGGCGAGTCGCGCTACGGCGCGGGGCGCGAGCACCTCTACGACTGCCTGCGCCGGCTCGCGCTCGTCGAGCCGCAGGCGGCCGAGGCGGACCCGCTCGCGCGCCGCGAGTTCTGGCAGCACGCCGAGCCGCCGACGGCCGAGGCCGGCTACGTCATCCTCGTCACCACCGCCCCCCGCGGCACCATCCCCGCCGAGCTGTGGCGCAAGTCGCACGTCATCCACCTGTGAGGGCGTGAACCGTGAACCGTGAACCGTGACGAGAAGGATCATCCTTCCTCTCGTCACGGTTCACGGTTCACGGTTCACGTTCCTGTTACAATGCGCGGCATGATTTCGGCACAGACGGCGCGGCGCGCGGTGTGGCGGCCGCTCTGGGAGCTGCCGCGGCGCTTCGACCTCATCTGGCCGCTGGCGCGGCGGATGACGGTGGCGCGCTACCGCGGCTCGGCGCTCGGGCTGCTGTGGGCGCTGCTGACGCCGGCGGTGATGATCGCCGTCTTCACCTTCCTCTTCGCGGGCGTCTTCGGCGCGCGCTTCACGCCCGCGGGGACGCCTCTGGAGTACGCCCTCTACCTCTTCTGCGGGCTCCTGCCCTGGACGGCCTTCTCCGAGACGTTGCAGCAGTCCTCCGGCATCGTCGTCGCGCACGCCAACCTCGTCAAGCGCGTCGTCTTCCCGCTGGAGACCCTGCCCGTGGCGCAGGCGCTCGCCGCGCTGGCCGCGCAGGGTTTCGGCACGACCGCGCTCGTCGTGGCGACCCTCGTCATCCGCCGCGAGCTGCACGCGACGATTTTGTGGCTGCCCGCGCTGCTCGTCCCGCAGCTGCTTCTGACGCTCGGCGGCGCGTGGCTCGTCGCCTCGCTCGGCGTCTTCGTCCGCGACACGGCGCAGGTGCTCGGGCTCGCGCTGATGGCGTGGCTCTACCTGACGCCCATCATCTACCCCGAGCAGGTCGTGCCCGCGCGCTTCCGCCCCGCGCTCGAACTCAACCCCTTCACGCCGCTCGTGCGCGGCTACCGCCGCGCCCTGCTCGAAGGCGCCCCGCCCGACTGGGCGGGCCTCGCCTACACCACCGCCTTCGCCCTCGCCGCCTTCCTCCTCGGCTACTGGTGGTTCGCCCGCACCCGCAAGAACTTCGCGGACGTAATCTGAGCGTGAGCCGTGAGCCGTGAACCGTGACGAGAGAAAGCCTGCTCTTTCTTGTCACGGTTTACGGTTCACGGTTCACGCGCCTGTTTGACTTGCCCGCGGGGCTTTGGCATAAAGGCGGGCGGAGTTGAGCCTCCGAACTCGCCCCGATACTTAAGCGGCATGGTGAAGAAAGCGCAGCGCTACCTGAACAGGCTCGGGCTCCACCTGGAGCGCGCGAAGCAGCGCTTCCGGCGGAGCGGCTTCTCGAACTTCGACGAGGAGCGGATGCTCGCGGGCTTCGTCGCGCGGCTCGACCCGGAAGGCGTTGCGCGCACGGCCGTGGACGTCGGCGCGGGCGACGGCATCCGCGGCTCGAACACCTACGCGCTCTTCCTCCAGGGGTGGCGCGGCGTCGGCTTCGAGGGCGACGACCGCCGCGCGCGCCGCCTCGCCCGCGCCTACCGCAACCTCGCGGGCGTCGAGGCCCGCCAGGCGCTCGTCACGCCGGAGAACGTCGTCGGGCTGCTGCGCGAGCACGCCGTGCCGGAAGACTTCGGCGTCCTCAGCCTCGACATCGACAGCTACGACTACTGGGTGCTCGACGCCGTGCTCGAACGCTTCCGCCCGCGCGTCGTCGTCACGGAGATTAACGAGAAGATACCGCCGCCCGTCCGCTTCCGCGTCGGCTACGACCCCGGGTTCCGCCTGCAACACCACTTCTTCGGCTACAGCATCGCCAGCCTCGAAGAGTTGTGCGCGCGCCACTCTTACGCGCTGCTCGCGCTCGAATACAACAACGCCTTCGTCGCGCCGCGCGAGCTGCTCGGCGACCTGCCCGCCCTCGACGCCGAAACGGCCTACCGCCGCGGCTACTTCGAGCGTCCCGACCGCCGCGAGCGCTTCCCGCGCAACCAGGACATGGAGGCGCTCCACTCCCTGACGCCCGACGAGGCCGTCGCCTTCCTCCACGACTTCTTCGCACGCCACGAGGGCAGGTACGAGTTGAGCCTCGCCGGCGAGCCCGAGCCGGTCGCTACGACTTAACGGCGCCGCCGTTCAAGTTCGCCGCCACTCCCATCATCCACCAGACGAGCAGCGCCACCTCCGCGTCGCCGAAGTTGTAGTTGACGAGCGAGCTGGCGAGGAAGCCGGCGAGCCCGCCGACGAGCCCGAGCGCGAGCCCGTGCGCGTGGGCGTCCGCCGAGGTGCGCCGCGCGCGCTCGGCGCCGAGCGCCAGCCGCGCGAAGGCCCACATCAGCCAGAGCCAGAAGAGGAGCGCCGGCAGGCCGCGCTCGAAGGCGAGCTGGACGGGCGTCGAGTGCGCGTGCAGCAGGTCGCGCCCGGGGAAGCCCCACTCGGCCCAGTGCGCGTGCGCCGCGTCCATGCCGTGCCCGAGCAGCGGGTGGAGCGCGACGCGCGACGCCGCCACGCGCGCGACCTCGTAACGCAGCCCCGCGCTCGCGTCGCCGAGCCGGAGCGCCCCGCTCGCACGCGTGCGCAGGACCGCGAACGCCCCGAGCGCGAGGACGCACGCGACCGCCGCCGCCACCAGCGCGCGCTGGCGCCCCCTCCCGGTCGCCCGCCACGCGAGCACGGTCGCGCCGACCGCGAAGGCCACGAGCGTCGTCCTCATCGCCGTCAGCGCGATGCCCGCCGCGAGCACGGCGAACGCCCCGGCCGGGAGCCACACCCGCGTCCGGGCGAGTCGTCCGGCGTCCGGCCCTTCGTCACCGCGGACGCGCCGCAGCCGGAGGGCGAGGGCGAAGCCGAGCGCGAGCTGGGCGACGGCCTGCAAGACCTCGGCGAACGTCTCGTAGTGGCGCGTCCAGCCCGACGCGCGGAAGCTGTGCGTCGGCCCGCCGCCCTCCGTAATCCCCGAGGGCGACGCGGCCGCCCGCGTCTCCTCGGTGACGACCGCGCCCGGCCACTCGGCGTGCTCGCCGCGCGAGACGACGCTCAGGGACGCGCGCGCGCCCGCGGGCGTCCGCCGCATCGCCTCGTCTATCTCCCCGACGGTCGAGACGCGCCGCCCGTTCACGCGCCAGACGGCGTCGCCCTCGCGCAGCGGAGTCCCCTTCCGCAGGGGGCTGTCCACGCTCAGGCGCCGCACGACGACGCCGCGCCCGACGGCCAGCTCGCCCGCCCCCCACAGCGCGCCCGCCGACCCCGAGACGACGAGCAGCGCCGCCAGCCACACCGCCGCCCGCCGCGTGACGAGCGCCTGCGTCAGGTAGAACATGAGGAGCGTGCTCACGTTGACCAGCTTCGGCACGCTCAGGCGCGGCTCCTCGGACAGAAAGCACGACAGCACGGTCCAGCCGAAGAAGAGCCACAGCGGGAGGTCGAGCGGCGTGCGCCGCAAACCCGTCCGGCGCGTCGCCAGCGTCCGCACGAGCCACCCGAGCACGGCGAACGAGAGCCCCACCCACGAGCCCGCGATGGAGTGCGGCGCGGCCGCGGCGTAGACGGCGAAGCCGGCCAGCCCGAGCCGCCCGCCGGCCCGCGCGAGGCCCCCGCCCGCCGCGCCCGAAGCGGCGGCCGCGGCCGTTACGTTCACGCTCCGCGTCACGTTTTCTGCCGCGTCGGCGCGCATAAATCCTCGCAGGGAGAGTTGGTTGACACCCGCTCGCGGCGGGTGCTAACGTACAAAATTGCCCGTCCTCGGAGGCAGGGGCGCAAGTGCCGTGGACATATAAGTTTTACCGCCGGGCCCGGAAGCACCCTGTCGCTCTTCTGTTCGCCCTCGCGCCGCTTGCGGTACACCTCTTCTGAACGGCTACAATATCCCTGATGGGTTTCGACAAGGCAAAAGCCATCCGTGCGGCTGAGAAGTACCTTGCCTCGGGCAAGATTCCGTCCGCCATCCAGGAGTACACCCGCATCGTCGAGCACGACGCGGACGACTTCAACGCGCTCAACACGCTGGGCGACCTCTACGCCCGCGTGGACAAGCGCGGCGAGGCCGCCTCGTGCTACCGCCGCGTCGCCGAGCATTATCGCCAACAGGGCTTCACGCTCAAAGCCGTCGCGATGTACAAGAAGCTGACGCGCTTCGCCCCCGAGGACCACCACACGGCGCTCGCCCTCGCCGCGCTCTACGAGCAGCAGGGGCTGATGGTCGACGCGCGCCAGCACTACCTCATCGCGGCCGACGCCTACGCGCGCGTGGGCAGCTCGCGCGAGGCGCTCGACGTGCTGCGCCGCATCGCCGACCTCGACCCCTCGAACACCGACATCCGCCTCCGCCTCGCCGAGAGCTTCGCCGCCGAGAGACTGCCCGACCTCGCCGCCGAGGCGTACGCCGAGGCCGGCGCGCGCCTCGCCGCGCGCAAGGAGTTCGAGGCCGCGCTCGACGCCTTCACCAAGTCGCTCGCGCTGCGGCCCGCCTCGCACGCCGCGCTCCACGGTCTGCTCTCGGCCCACGCCGAGTTGGGCACGGCCGACGAGGCCGCCGAAGTTCTGGAGCGGGTCGTCAAGGAGCGGCCGGGCGACCTCGAAGTCCGCGCCATGCTCGCGCGCGCCTACGTGGACGCGGAGGACGCCGCGCGCGCCGAGGCGGCGACGCGCGAGCTGGTCGGGCGCGACCCTTCGAGCTTCATGCTCCTCTTCGACGTGGCGCGGCTCTACCTGCGGCGCGGCGAGACGGACGCGGCGGCCCGCCTGCTCGACTTCGTCGCGGAGCCCGTGCTGGCCGCGCGCCAGGAGGCGGCGCTCGCCGAACTCCTCCAGGAGGTGCTCGCGCGCAACCCCGAGCAGATGGACGCGCACCGCCTCCTCGTGCGCGCCTACACCTCCTCGCACGACGACGCGAACCTGCGCGCCTCGCTCGAACGCCTCGCCGACGCCGCCGAGGCGACCGGCACCGTCGAGGACGAGCGCCGCGCGCGCACGCGCCTCGCGCGCCTCGCCGCGGGCGACCAGGTCAACCTCGCGCGGCTCGAAGAGTTGGGCGGGCCGCTCTTCGACGAGGGCGGGGCGCCCGGCCACGCCGGCGACGAGGCGCCGACCTTCGAGAGCTTCATGCTGGGCGACGACGCGGCGCGCGGCCCCTCAAGCGCGCCCGCCCCGCCTTCGACGCCGTCGGGCGAGTTCGAGTGGAACTCGGTCTCCGAGCCGCAGCCCGCGGCGCCGGCCTCGGACGCCAGCGCCTCCTTCGCCGACCTCAACGACCTGACCGACGGCGGCTACGACGCGGACGCGCGCCCCGTCCCGCAGTACCAGCCGCCGCAGACCGGCTTTCAGGAGTTCGACTTCGCCGCGCCGCCCGCCGACGCCGGGCGCGCGCCCCAGCCGACCCCGCCCGGCGGCGCGAGCGTCGAGCGGATGCTCAGGCAGGAGCTTGAGAGCGTAGACTTCTACATCGAGCAGGGCTACGCCGACATCGCGCGCGACACGCTCGACATGCTCGAACGCCAGTACGGCGCGCACCCCGAGATAGACGCGCTGCGCACGCGGGTCGCGCCGGCCGAGGACTTCGGCGCGGAGCAGGCGTTCGCCTCGCCGCCGGTCTACGACCCGGCCGCGGGCTTCGACACCGGCGCCGCCTTCGAGACGAACGCGGCCTTCGACCCGCCCGCCTTCCAGCCTCCGGCGGACTCCGGGCCGGCGGCCGCCGGCGACGCGCCGGAGCCGGTCGCGGCCTTCGAAGTCCCCGCGGCGCAGGTGCCGGCGAACGACCCGGCCGCGGCCGGGGGCGCCGGGATAGACCCCGGGCTCGCGGCCATCTTCGACGAGTTCCGCGAGGCGGTCGAGGACGGCGGCGAGGAGGAGTCGGGCGGCGACTTCGACACGCACTACCAGATGGGGCTGGCCTACCGCGAGATGGGGCTTTTGGATCAGGCGGTCGAGGAGTTTCAGGCCGCGGCGGGCCAGGTCGCGGCGGGCGACGGCACGCCGCGATTCCTCCAGTGCTGCAACATGCTCGGCCACTGCTTCATGGAGAAGGGGATGCCGCGCCCCGCCGCGCTCTGGTTCAAGCGGGGCCTGGACGCGCCCGGCCACACCGAGGACGAGTACCAGGCCATGCGCTACGACCTCGGCACGGCCTACGAGCAGATGGGCGACAACGGCCGCGCCATCGAAGTCCTCTCCGAGGTCTACGCCATCGACGTCTCCTACCGCGGCGTCGCCGAGCGCCTGCGCGAACTGCAAAAGACCGTGAACCGTGAATCGTAAACCGTGACGAGATAAAACCCGTTCTTCTCCCGTCACGGTTTACGATTCACGGTTCACGGCTTTTCCCCGTCACGGTTTACGGTTTACGGTTCACGGCTCTTATGGCTTCGAGGCTCACAGTCATCTTCTACATCCTGCTGTGCCTGGAGGCGGGCGTCTTCCTGACGCTCCTGCCGTGGTGGCAGCCGTGGGGGATGGGCGACTGGGGCGACAACTTCTTCCTCGTGATGGTCGCGCAGAAGACGGGCTTCGTCGGCCTCCAGCGCGCGGTCGCCTCGGGCTGGGTGCGCGGCGCGGTGACGGGCGTCGGCCTGCTCAACCTGGCGATGGCCTTCTGGGAGATTTTCCACTTCAACGAGACCGTGCGCAGGTTGCAGGGCGCCGACGCGCCGCCGCCGGCCCGCACGACGGACGACAACTCTCTCCCTCCCGCAGACTCTCTCCCGACGACGGACGCCCACGCCGATGCCGCGAGCGCTCCCGCGAACGATCACGTACCTCATCACGGGCGGCGAGACGTCTAGCGCGACGGCGCCCGCGGACGAAGAGTTCCGCCGCCTGCTCGCGCTCGTCAGCGCCGCCGTCGAGGCGCGCGTCGCGCTCGTCCAACTGCGCGAGAAGGATTTGAGGGCGCGCGTGCTGTACGAACTGGCCGCGGCCGCCGCCCGCGTCGCGCGCGGCAGCGCGACGCGCGTCCTCGTCAACGACCGCGCCGACGTGGCGCGCGCCGCCGGGTGCGACGGCGTCCACCTGACGACGCGCTCGCTCGGGGCCGCGGCCGTGCGCCGCGCCTTCGGCGAAGATTTTTTGATAGGCGTTTCGGCGCACACGCCCGCGGAGGCGCGCGCGGCGCGCGACGGCGGCGCGGACTTCGCCGTCTTCGGCCCCGTCTTCGACACGCCCTCGAAGCGCGCGTACGGGGCGCCAATCGGGCTGAAGGCGTTTGCAGAGGCCGCGCGCGGACTCGCGCCCTTCCCCGTCGTCGCGCTCGGCGGCGTGGACGAGACGAACGCCGCCGAAGTGCTCGGCGCGGGCGCGGCCGGCGTCGCGGGGATTCGCCTCTTCGCCGGCGGACAAAACCTCCCGCGCACGGTGCATCTCATCGAGAGTTTGCGCGCCGCCTGAAGCGCGCCCGGTTAAAGATGAGTAATGACTTAACAGAGACGCCGCCGGTGGCGCTGACCGTCGCGGGGTTCGACCCGTCGGGCGGAGCGGGCGTCGTCGCCGACGTGAAGACCTTCACGGCCTTCGGGTGCTTCGCGGCGGCGGCCGTCACGTCGCTCACCTTCCAGAACACGACCGGCGTCTTCGGCGCCGCGCACCAGACGGCCGAGGCCGTGCGCGCGCAGGTGATGCCCGTCGTCGAAGACTTCACCGTGGCGGGCGCCAAGACCGGGATGCTCCCCACGCGCGAGATCATCCGCGAGGTCGCGCGCCTCTTCCGCGAGAACCCTCTGCCCGCGCCCGTCGTCGACCCGGTCGTGCGCTCGACCTCCGGCTTCGACCTGATAGACGACGCGGCGCTCGACGCGCTGAAGGCGGAACTGCTCCCGCTCGCGCGCGTCGTCACGCCGAACCTGCCCGAGGCCGAGCGCATCACGGGCTTAAGCATCCGCGACCGCGCGGGGATGCTTGAGGCCGCGCGGCTCATCCGCGCGCTGGGCGCGCGCGCCGTGCTCGTCAAGGGCGGCCACCTCGAAGGCGACGCGCTCGACGTGCTCGACGAAGGCGGGAAGGTGACGACCTTCACGGCCCCGCGCGTCGAGACGACCTCGACGCACGGCACCGGCTGCACGCTCGCCGCCGGCATCGCCGCCTGCCTCGCGCGCGGGATGAGTCTGGCCGACGCGGTCGAGGCGTCCAAGCGCTTCGTCACCGAGGCCATCCGCCGCGCGCCGCGTCTCGGCCGCGGCCACGGCCCCATCAACCACGCCGTCGCGGCGCCCGCGTGAGGCGCGCGGCGCGGGCGAAGGTTTGAAGGTTATGAGATACGGAAACGGACTCGGGACTGCCGCGCGCGCGACGCTCGCGGCCTGCGCTTCGCTCTGGCTGGCGTCGGCCTCGCTCGCGCAGGGCGACTTGACGGGGGGCGTCGGCCAGTTCGCCGTCCAGCCGAAGAAGGAGCGCGTCGTCGTCGCCGCGAGGCCGAAGCCGCCCGCCGTCAAGGCGGGGCCGAAGGCGACGCCCGACGAACGCCTGCTGGCGGCCGCCGGGGGCGGCGACGCGGCGGCGGCCTCGAAGCTGCTCGGGCAGGGCGCCGACGCCAACGCGCGCTCGAAGGAGGGCTGCCCGGCGCTCGTCTTCGCGGTCGCGGCGAAGAACGCCGCGGCGGCGGCCGCGCTGCTCGCCAAGGGCGCGGACGCCGGCGCGCGCTGCGACGACGGCGTGACGGCGTTGATGCTGGCGGCCGAGGCGGGCGACGCCGAGACGGCGCAGGCGCTCGTCCGCGCCGGGGCGGACGCGAACGCGAAGACCGCGGACGGCCGGACGGCGCTGATGTTCGCGGCCTCCGCGGGGCAGTTGCCCGTCGTGCGCGCGCTGCTCGCCAAGGGCGCGGACGTGAACGCCCGCTACAAGGACGGAAGGACGGCGCTCACCTTCGCGGCGGCCAACGGCTTCGCGGCCGTGGCGGAGGAGCTTCTGGCGAAGGGCGCCGACGTCAACGCGCGCGCCGACGACGGCTGGACGCCGCTGCTGTGGGCCTCGTGGTTCGGGCACGCCGACGCGGTCAAGGCGCTGCTCGAACGCGGCGCGGACGCCGCCGCGGCCGACAAGGACAGGGACACGGCGCTGATGAAGGCGGCGACGCAGGGGCAGGTCGCGGTCGTGCGGATGCTGCTCGGGGTGAAGGGCGTGGACGCGAACGCGCGGGGCAACGGCGGCGGCACGGCGCTGCTCTTCGCCGCCTCGCGCCCGTCGGCCTACGAGGTGGTCGAGGCGCTGCTCGCCAGAGGCGCGGACGTCAACGCGCGCAACGACGCGGGGATGACGCCCGTCATCCTCGCCGCCGCCTACGGCCGCGTGCCCACGCTCGAAGTCCTGCTCGCCCGCGGCGGCGACGTCAACGCGCGCACGCCGAAGGGCTTCAGCGCGCTCATCGCCGCCGCCAACAAGGGGCTCGCCGCGACCGTCCAACTCCTCATCGAGCGCGGCGCCCAAGTCAACGCCAAATACGAGGACGGCCGCACCGCCCTCTCCTTCGCCGAAGAGAACGGCCAGGCCAAAGTCGTCGAGCTACTCAAAAGCGCCGGCGGACAGTAAAGCCGTAAACCGTGAACCGTGAACCGTGACAAGAAGGAAGGGCTCGCCTTCCTCTTGTCACGGTTCACGGTTTACGGTTTACGGCTTTTACTCTTCCTCGATGGTGACCTTATTCATCACCACGTCGGTCTTGGGGCGGTCGCCGGGTTGGGTGGGCGAGGTGGCGATTTTGTCCACGACGTCCTGGCCCTCGACGACGCGGCCGAACTTGGTGTAGGAGGGCGGGAGCGGGTAGTCGGCGTGCATGATGAAGAACTGCGAGCCGTTGGTGTTCGGGCCGGCGTTGGCCATCGCCACGGTGCCGCGCTCGTAGGCGCCGCGGTAGAGTTCGGACGAGCGGTTGATCTCGTCGTTGAAGCGGCCGCCCCACGCCGACTGGCCGCCGCGCCCCGTCCCCGTCGGGTCGCCGCCCTGAATCATGAAGCCCTTGATGACGCGGTGGAAGATGACGCCGTCGAACTTGCCCGCCTCGGCCAGCAGCCGGAAGTTCTCCGCCGTCTTCGGCGCGTCTTCCTCCAGCAGCTCGAAGCGGATGGTGCCCAGGTTGGTCTCGATTCTCGCAATGCGTTTAGCCATAAGTCTCCTCCGGAAGTATGAACCGGGAGCGCCGAACGACGAACCGTCAGGCCGTGCCTTTCAGTTCACCGTTCGGCGTTACCGGTTCGGCGTTCAATACTAATCTCTCGATGGCGGCGGCGACGCCGTCCTCGTCGTTGGTGGCGGTGGCGTGGAAGCGGCCCGCCTCGCCGAGCGCGGGGTCGGCGTTGCCCATCAGCACGCCCGTCCCGGCCCACTCCAGCATCTCCAGGTCGTTGTAGTTGTCGCCGACGGCCATCACCTCGTCGCGCCCGAGCCCCTGCTCGCCGGCCACGGCCGCCAGCCCCGCGCCCTTCGACGCCTCCGGGTGCAGCACGTCGAGGAGCGCAAAGTCCGTCTTCGGGTAGAGCGTCAGCAGCAGCCGCACCGAGGCGCCCAACTCCCCGCGCATCACCTCGGCCAGCCGCCCCATCGCCGCGCAGCCGCCCGAGAAGGCGACGTGCAGCGGGTCGTGGTCGAGGTAGGCGTCGAGCGACTCGACGCGGCGGATGGCCGCGGCCGCCTCCTCGCCCACGACGCGGCGCGACCACTCGATGTAGCGCGCCAGCGCCGTGTTGCCGGGGCTGATGTGGTCGTAGAGGAGGACGCCCGCGCCGGCCGGGTCGTCGCTGACGAGCGCGTCGGCGCCGTGCGAGCGGCCGACGCGGACGACGGCGCGCGCCGCCTCGACCGGCATCAGGACGGCCGCCACCGTCTCCAGCGAGTGCGCGTGCTTGGTGAGCGCGCCGTTGTGCGCGATGACGGGGACGTCGAGGCCGAGTTCGAGCGCGAGCGGGCGCGCGTCGCGGAACCGCCGGCCCGTGACGAGCGCGACGCCGACGCCGCGCCCGCGCGCGCCCGCGACCGCCGCGCGGTTGCGCTCCGACAGTCGGCCGCGGGAGTCGAGCAGCGTCCCGTCAAGGTCGAGGGCGATTAGGCGGATGGGCATCGTCGGTGCCCCGACTCTAGCACCCGGCCGCGGGCGCGCGCAACAGGCACATCCGCGCCCCGGCGCCCTAAAAAAAATGGTCCGCCGGCTGATCCCTACCGCCGGCGCTTTACGCGTTAGCCGTGGGAAGACATAATGCCACGGCGGCGCGGGCGGCGCCGTCCCTTACTCGCGGCGCGCCGCGCCTTCCTTCAGCCCACCACCTCGCCGACCCGCAACCCTCAAACGCCTTACGGAGGAGACCAGAAGATGAAATTAATCACCAGAGCTTTCGTCATACTCGCGCTCGTATCCTGCGCGCGCCTTACTTACGCACAGACCTACCAGGTCGTCGGCACGGAGACCACCGCCGTCGCCAACGACCTGAAGAAGACCGTCACCGCCGTGCAGGTGGGCGGCGACCCGCTCGACCGCTTCCTCATCAGCCGCGTCCGCAAGGACTCGAAGGGGAAGGCGCACAGGGGCACGCTCCTGCTGCTGCCGCCGCTCGGGAGCGGCTTCCAGAACTACGAGGTCGGCGACGGCGGCGACTACGAGAAGTCTTTCGTCGGCTTCTTCGCGCGCCGCGGCTTCGACGTGTGGGGCTACTCGCAGCGCGTGCAGGGGCTCGCCGCGGGGGCGTGCGAGTCGGGCGCGGTCGACTGCTCGGCGATGGCCGGGTGGGGGATGCAGACCATCCTCGACGACGTGGCCTTCATCCGCCAGCAGATTGAGGCGGCGCACCCCGGCGAGAAGCCGGTCGTCGGCGGCCTCTCGCTCGGCAGCATCGCCACCGTCGCCCTCCTCAACCAGCGCCCGCAGGACTACGCCGGGGCGATTATGATTGAGGGCTCGCTCTACACCACGGACGCCGCGGAGCGCGCCGTCAACGCCGGCTTCTGCTCGATGTTCGACGGCCTGCTGGCCGCGGGCGCCTTCTACGACGGCCAGGGCACGCCCGGCTTCAAGCTGCTGAGCCACCTGGCCGAGGTCGCGCCAAACGACCCGACGCCGTTCCCCGGCTTCCCGCCGGGCTTCACCAACCACCGCGCGTGGGTGGCGGCGATGGTCGCCCCGCCCGTCGGGCCGACGACGCCGCGCGCCGGCTACGCCTTCCTCGCCGGGAGCGTCGAGGCGGACGGCTTCACCTACGCCGACGAGGCGCTGGTGCACGCCAACATCCGCGGCTTCGTGGACTACGTGGCGACGCGCACCATCCGCGACGTGAGCTGCGGGCTGGCGGGCGAGCGTACCTACTCGGACAACCTCGGGGGCTTCAACGGCCCCGTCCTGATGCTCGCCGGCGGTCGCGGCTTCGGCCCCGAGATGCTGGACACGAAGGCGCTGCTGACGAACGCCAGCGTCACCGTTGATTACAGGGAGGACTACGGGCACGTCGACCACGTCTTCTCCACGAAGCACATGCAGGAGGTCGAGCACCCCATCCTCGCGTGGCTCACGCGCGAGGTGCGGTAGGAGGGCCGCGGGGCGGGACGCCGCCCCCGTCAGTTCGAGGGAAAAGGGCCGCGCGACGGGGCGAAAAACCCGTCCCGCGGCCCTCCCCCTTTTCCGCCCCGCGGGGGTGCGCAGCAAGGGTACTCCAACTGACAGGTCGAGCGGGGTTGTGAGAGACTTGGAGGCGTCGCGGGGGAGCCAGGCGGGGAAGTGCGCGGCGTAAAATCGCGGGAAAATCCGCGCGCCTGCGGAGCGGGCGCCCCGCGGAATGCATCTAATTCTTCGTTAAATCAGGCAAATCGGAGGGGCCGGGACGGATGAACGTCACTCACCTGGAATGCGCCGCGTGCGGCGTGCGTTACGAGGCACGGCGGTTGCACAACCTCTGCACGGAGTGCGGCAAGCCGCTGCTGGTGCGCTACGACCTCGGGGCCGCCGCCGCGAAGCTGACGCGGGAGAGTTTGAGGGGGAGAAGGGCCGATTTATGGCGTTACGTGGAAGTGCTGCCCGTCGAGCGCGAAGAAAACATCGTCTCGCTCGGAGAAGGCTGGACGCCGCTGCTGCGGGCCGAGCGGCTGGGCGCGCGCCTCGGCCTGAGCCGGCTTTACATCAAGGACGAGTCGCAGAACCCGACGCAGAGCTTCAAGGCGCGCGGGATGGCGGCGGCCGTCTCGATGGCGAAGGAGCTGGGCGCGCGGAAACTCGCCGTCCCGTCCGCCGGGAACGCCGCCGGGGCGCTCGCCGCCTACGCCGCTCGCGCAGGCTTAGAGGCGCACATCTTCATGCCGCGCGACACGCCGCGGGCTAACGTCGTCGAGTGCGAGCAGTCGGGCGCCCGCGTCACGCTGCTCGAAGGATTGATAACCGACTGCGGCGCGGAGGTCGCGCGGCGCAAAGAGGCGGAGGGCTGGTTCGACGTCTCGACCTTGAAGGAGCCGTACCGCGTCGAGGGCAAGAAGACGCTCGGCTACGAGGTGGCCGAGCAGTTGGGCTGGGAGCTGCCCGACGTCATCGTCTACCCGACGGGCGGGGGCACGGGGCTCGTCGGCATGTGGAAGGCGTTCGCGGAGATGGAGGCGATGGGCTGGATAGGGAGCAGGCGGCCGCGGATGGTCAGCGTCCAGTCCGAGGGCTGCGCCCCCATCGTCCGCGCCTTCGAGGAGGGGCGGCGCTTCGCCCCCGAGTTCGAGAACGCGGCGACGGTCGCCTCGGGCCTGCGCGTGCCGAAGGCCGTGGGCGACTTCCTCATCCTCGACGCGCTGCGCGAGTCCGGGGGGACGGCCGTCGCGGTGAGCGACGCGGAGCTGCTGGCCGCCGTCCGCGAGATAGGTTCCGCCGAGGGGCTGTTCGTCGCGCCGGAGGGCGCGGCCTGCGTGCCCGCCCTGCGGAAGCTGTTCGAGCGCGGCGAGGTCGGGCGCGACGAGCGCGTCGTGCTCTTCAACACGGGCGCAGGCGTGAAGTATCTGGAGAGTTTCGAGACCGGCGCGGGCTGAAAAGTCCCGGGCCAATTTATCGGGCGGGTTTTATGAAGTTCAAGAATTTTTCGACGACAATCTTTCTGGCGGCGGCGCTGGCGGCGCCGGCCGCGGCGCAGGGCAGGAGGCCCCGGGGCGCTTCGGCGATGGGGGCGCAGCCAGCCGGGGCCGAGGTGGAGAGGGCGGCGGCGGCCGGCCCCTTCGACCAGAAGCGCTTCGACGCGCTGCGCGCCGAGGGGTTCGACGCGCTCTACAACCTCGACTACGAGGGCGCGCGCCGCCGCTTCCGCGAGCTGAGCGCCGCGTTCCCCAACCACCCGGCGGGCTACGAGCTGTTGGCCGCGAGCCTCTGGCTCAAGACGCTCAACGAGTCGCGCCGCCTCCAGGCGTCGCTCTACAACAACGAGGGGTTCTACAAGGAGAAGGACGACAAGGTTGACCCGAAGGTGGCGGGCGAGTTCCGCGACCTGACCCGCAGGGCGGAGGAGCTGGCGGAGGCGCGGCTCAAGTCCAACCCGAAGGACGCCGACGCGCTCTACTACCTCGGCGCGGTCGAGGGCTTGAAGGCCGCGTGGGGCAGCATGGTCGAGCGCAGCTTCATCTCCGCCATGTCGAACGGCAAGGACTCGGTGGGCCACCACCGCGACCTGCTCAAGATGGACCCGGCCTACGTGGACGCGAAGGTCACCATCGGGATGTACGACTACGTCGTCGGCTCGCTGCCGGCCATCGCCAAGCTGGGCGCGACGGTGCTCGGCTACCGCGGCTCGAAGAAGCGGGGCCTCGCCACGCTCGAAGAGGTGGCGCGCGAGGGGCGCTGGGCGCGCGACGACGCGAAGTCGCTCCTCATCGCCCTGCTCAAGCGCGAGCGCCGCTACCGCGACGCCTACGCCTACGCCTCCGAGCTGGCGGCGAAGTACCCGCGCAACTACCTCCTCAAGATGGAGGCGGCCGACGCGCTCGTCTCGCAGGCCGAGCTGGACCGCGCGACGAACCCCGAGGCCGCGCGCAAGACCGAGGCCGAGGCGTTCGCCGTCTTCGACTCGCTGCTCGCGCCCGCCCCGGGGGCGAACGCGCCCAGGGTGCCGCTTGACCTCGTCCACTACAACTACGGCGACGCCCTGCTCGTCGCCGGACAGGCCGAGCGCGCGGCGAAGGAGCTGGCGGCGGCGGCCGCCGTCCCCGGCGCCGAAGCCTCGATGGTGACGCGCGCGCGCCTGCGCGCCGCACAGGCGCTCGACCTCGCCGGGCGCCGCGACGAGGCGGTCGCGCAGTACAAGGCCGTGCTCGCGCTCCCGAACGTCTACGACTCGCACGAGGACGCGAAGCGCGGGCTGAAGGAGCCGTACAAGCTGACGCGCAAGGTCAGCGAGAACGGCGCCGGCGGCGCGGAGACTTCGGACGCGAAGGCCAACTAGAGCGAACGAGCGGGAAGGTTTAAAAATGGGCATCATCTGCCAGTCGCAAGACCCCACGCCCCTTCTGACCGCGCCCGAGGGCGGAGCGGAGACGGGAAGCCGCCTGCGCGTCGTCAGGCCGCAGGAGCGGCCGCGCCGCCTGCTGCTGTGCCTGGACGGGGTGCCGTTCGAGGTCGTGCGCGCGGCGAAGTCGCGCGGCATGTTCGACAACTTCAGAGAGCCGGCGCGGCTCCTCTCGCCGTTCCCGACGCTGACGAACGTCGCGCTGGCCGAGATGCTCGGCGCGACGCCGCCCGCGGGTTACGAGAGCCTCTACTTCGACCGCGAGGCGCGGGAGCTGCGCGGCGGCGTGCGCAAGTACATCGGCCGCCGGACGCCCGACAAGGTGCCCTCGTCCTACATGGACGAGCTGGACTACCAGGAGCCCCTGGCCTTCGAGTTCCTCATCTACGTTGCGACCGACGCCGTGTGGCGGGCCGACATGCGCCGCTTCCGCGAGCGCTTCCTCTCGGCGCCGCCCTCGCGCGACTTCTTCGGCTTCCTCAAGGCGACCGACGGCCTGCTCCACATCGGCGGCCCCGCGCGCCTCACGGTCGCGCTCCAGTCGCTCGACCGCCTCCTGCGCGAGATACAGCAGGCCGCGGGCTCGGAGACGGAGATCGTGCTCTTCTCCGACCACGGCATGAACCTGGAGGAGAACCGGCGCGTCAACCTCCTGACGCACCTCGGGCGCGGCGGCTACGAGGTGGTGACGAACATGCGCCGGCCGCGCGGGCGCCGCCGCGTCTCGGCGCCGGCCTTCGGGCTGTGCGGCTACGCGGCGCTCTACTGCGGCGAGGAGACGGGCCGCGCCGAGCTGGCCGAGGCCCTGCGAGATTTGGAGGGTGTGGACTTCAGCGTCTACCGCGAGGAGGGCGGCGGGGCGGCGCTGGTGGCGGGCGCGTCGGGCCGTGCGCGGATAGAGCGGCGCGAGAGGGGCGGCGAGACCTTCTACCGCTACGAGCAGTTGGACGGCGACCCGCTCGGCCTCGACGAGACAACGCGCGCGCTCGGCGCCGAAGGGCGGCTCGACGCCGACGGCTTCGCGCGCGACGCCGACTGGCTGGCGCGCACCTGGGGGCACACGTACCCGGACGCGCCCGCCAACGTCTACGGCTCGGTCTTCTCGCCGCGCGTGCGCCACACGGCGGACGTGCTCGTCTCGCTGCGCGACGGCTACTACTACGGCGCGACCTCCTTCAGCCACATGGTGCGCCTGCTCGCCACCCACGGCAACGCCCTGCGCTCAAGCTCCCACGCCTTCCTCATGAGCACACACCGCACCTTCCCCACCCACGTCCGCTCCAGCGAGGCCCGCCCCGTCCTGAGGGGATGAAGAAGAAGTAGACAGTAGGTAAAAAACGGGCGGCGCGTCTCAGCCTTCGGCAGGGATGCGCCGCCTTCGGTTTTCCCACCGACTACTGACCACCGTCTACCGTCTTTTTCCTTCTCTTCTTCGCGGGGGGCTCGGCGTCGGCGACGCGTTCCAGGCGCCAGCGGAGGCCGGTGTTGGGTCTGGCGCCCGTCATCTGCGGGAAGTTTTCGGAGAAGAAGTTCCACCAGTGCGGGCGCTCGCCGTTGACGTCGGTGAAGCCGTACTCCTCCGCCAGCCCCCATGAGCTGTAGAGCCCGCCCGACTTCTCCAGCACGTCCGGGTCGGAGGCCAGCGCGGCGACGGCGCGGCCGACGAAGTAGGGCGACTCGGAGCCCGCGAAGCCCATGCCGCGCGCCTTAGAACTCTTTTCCGCCACCTCGCGCCAGTTCTCCTCGGTCGCGCCGAAGTGTTCGAGCACGACCTCGGTGCGCATGAAGCCGGGCGTGACGCAGAGCGCGGCGACGCCGTGCGGGCGCAGCTCCTCGGCCCACGCGTAGGCGAGCCGGCTCACGCTGATTTTGACGAGGTCGTAGAAGAGGTTCCCGCGGTAGTAGAGCGCGTCGCCGTCCCCGATCTCGACGACGAGGCCGCCCTTGCGCTCGACCATGAGCGGCGCGGCGTAGCGGGTCGTGATGATGTGCGTGTCCACGCCCCGCCGCAGCCCCCGCAGCCCCTTCTCGGCCGAGGTCTTCCAGAAGGGCTTCCAGTCGTGCATCTCGCCCTCGGAGATGTCGTTGACGAGCAGGTCGAGCCGCCCGGCCTCCCCGCGCACGCGCGCGAAGAGCGCCTCGACCTGCGCCGCGTCGAGGTGGTCGCAGCGCACGGGGACGCCGCGGCCCCCGCGGGCCGAGACCATCTCGGCCGTCTCCTCTATCGTCTCGGGCCGCCCCGCGAAAGGCGGCTCGGTGTTCGGCCTCTCGCGCGAGTTGCGCCCCGTGCAGTAGACGGTCGCGCCCGCCTCGCCCAGCATGCACGCGATGCCGCGCCCCGCCCCGCGCGTCGCCCCCGCGACCACGGCCACCTTGCCCTCCAGAGTCTTCATCTTAAACCCTCCTTTCGGGTGGTAAGATACGCGCCTGTTCCTGACAACCTGTGTCATATTGGGCGCCGTCAAAAAAAAACTTTTCGGCGGGGAGGTGGGGGCGCGATGCGTGCCGACCGGCTACTTTCCATCATGCTGCTCTTGCAGATTTACCGGCGGCTGACCGCCGCGGAGCTGGCGCGGCGGCTCGAAGTCTCGGAGCGGACGATTCACCGCGACATGGACGCGCTCTCGACCGCGGGCGTCCCCGTCGTCGCGGAGCGCGGCACGGGCGGCGGCTGGGCGCTCGCCGACGGCTACCGCACCAACCTGACGGGGCTCAACGGCGAGGAGATTCAGACCCTCTTCGCGGGGCTCCCCGGGCGCCTGCTCGCCGACCTCAACCTCGGCCGGGCCTCGGACGCGGCGCACGTCAAGCTGCTCGCGGCACTCCCCGCCTCGTCGCGCGCCGACGCCGAGTACGCGCGCAGCCGCATCCACGTTGACGTCGCCGGCTGGGGCAGCGCCGTGGAGGCCCTGCCGCACCTGCACACGATTCAGGAGGCGGTCTGGCAGGGGCGTAAGCTCCGGCTCGCCTACGGGACGGGACGCGGCGAGCCCGCCGCCGAGCGCCTGGTTGACCCGCTGGGTCTGGTGGCGAAGGGGAGCGTCTGGTACCTGGTCGCGCGCGCGGGCGGCGAGGTGCGCAGCTACCGCGTCTCGCGCGTCGCGTCGGCGGGCCTGACGGACGAACCTTCGGAGCGCCCCGAGGGGTTCGACCTCGCGGCCTTCTGGGCCGGGTCGGTCGCGCGCTTCCGTGAAGAGATGCCGCGCTTCGACGCCACCTTCCGCGCGCACAGGTCTGTGCTGCACCTGCTCCACTACGCCGGGCGCTTCTCGCGGCTGGAGGAGGCCGCGGAGCCGGACGCCGAAGGCTGGGCCGTCGTCCGCATGCGCTTCCAGTTCGAGGAGGACGCCTGCGGCCTCGCCCTCTCGTTCGGCACCCGCGTCGAGGTCGTCGCGCCCCCCGGCCTGCGCGACAAGGTTCTGAAGATGGCCGAGGAGGTCGTCGCCTTCTACACGGCCGGGCTTCCGCGTTAAAGGCTTGACCGCCCGGAGTCTCAACGCTTACAAAAGTCATATGGCCGAGCAGATTCAGGGTGACGGCCCGCCGGCCGTCGAGACGTTCGGACTCGTGCGCCGGTTCGGGGACTTCACGGCGGTCGGCGGGATAGATTTGCGCGTGGGGCGCGGTCAGTTCTTCGGCTTCCTGGGGCCGAACGGGGCGGGGAAGTCCACGACGATTAAGATGCTGACGGGGCTGCTCGCGCCGTCGGGGGGCAGAGTCCGCGTGCTCGGGCGCGACGTGGCGGCCGAGCCTTTGGAGGTCAAGCGGCGCATCGGCGTCATGCCCGAAGACCTCAACCTGTTCGAGCGGCTGACGGGCGCGGAGATGCTCTCATTCACGGGGCGGATGTACGGGCTCGGGCGCGACGACACCGCCTCGCGCTCGCGCGAGCTGCTGGAGCTGATGGAGCTGGACGCGGAGCCGCGCCGCCTCGTCGTCGAGTACTCGCACGGGATGAAGAAGAAGCTGGCGCTGGCCTGCGCCCTCATCCACCGCCCCGAGGTGCTGTTCCTCGACGAGCCGTTCGAGGGCGTGGACGCCGTCGCCTCGCGCACGCTCAAGGACCTCCTCTCGCGCCTCACCGCGCGCGGCCTGACCGTCTTCCTCACCTCGCACGTGCTGGAGATAGTCGAGCGCCTCTGCACGCACATCGCCATCATCTCGGCGGGGCGGCTGGCGGCGGCCGGGCCGCTCGAAGAGCTGCGGCGCGGCATCAGCGTCGCCGGCGGGGGCGACGGCGCGGCGCTCTCGCTCGAAGACTACTTCATCAGCGTCGTCGGCGGCACGCGCGACGCGGGCGCCGACGCCCTCGCCTGGCTCGGGTAGGGGCTAGGGGCTGGGGGCTGGGAAAAAATTTAGGGGCTGGTCGGAGTAGTAACTCTCCGACCAGCCCCTAGCCTCTAGCCCCCAGCCCCTGATTTACGGGAGCGCTTCGACGATGATGTAGAAGCGGAACTTGCCGGGCTGCACGATGCCGAGCACGAACTGGAGGTTGATGGCCGTGTTGTTCTGCAACTGGCTGCCCAGCGTGATCGTGCCGGCCGAGAGCGTCGAGTTGTAACCGCCCTCGGTCTGCCCCGCTGTCACCGTCTCCAGCGTCGTCCCCAGCACCGCCGGCGAGCACGACGCCGCGCCCCCGCAGGTGCCCGGGTCGTTGACCGTCACCGGGGCGGCGGGCCCCGAGGAGATGGCTCGCAACTGGGCGTTGCCCGGCGTGGTGACCGGGAACGTCGTCAGCTCGACGATGCGGAAGCGCAGCCGCGTCACCGGCACGCCCGTCGTGTTCGTCACGCGCCTCCGGATGGAGAGCGTGCCGGAGCTGAGGTAGCCGGGCGCCGTCAGCTCGCGGTGGCGGTTCGGCTCCGCGCTCGCCGGCTTGGTCGAGTCGAGCAGCGTGACGAAGACGCCCATGTTGTCGCGGCGCTTCGGCCCCGGCTTGTTCTCCGGCCCGGGCGAGCCCAGGCGCTGGCCGGCGCCCGCCTCGACGCCGTTCGTGTCGGCGAAGAGGAAGTCCGCCGAGTTGTCGTTCGAGTCCTTCGGGTTGCCGTTCGCCATGCAGCCGACGCCTTCGACGAAGTCGCACTGCTTGCGGAAGTAGCTGTACTGCCCGAGGGTGCTGAGGCTGGTCGTCGCCGCCGGGAGGTTGGTGCCCTCGCGCAGCAGGTCGCAGACCGAGCCGCCCATGTTCGACCCGAAGCCGACGGCGTCGAGCCGGTTGGCCGTCGAGATGTTAGCCACGTTGGCCGTCGTGAAGACGGCGACGTTGCTGTTCGACGGGATGTCGGCGGCGGCGAGCAGCGGCTGGTCGCCCGTGGCCGGGGTCTCGGGGCCGCCGTAGGCGGCGAGCGAGTAGGTCGCGCCGGTAATCAGGTAGTGCCCGCGCGCCGGGATGGTCGTCCCGGTCGGGATGGTGGCGACGAGCACCGGCGGCGTGTTGCACGTCGAGCCCATCCTGTAGACGCCGAACCCGCCGGAGGCGTCGGTGGCCGTGACCGTGATCTGCGCGTCCGTGTTGTTGTACAGCTCGATGAACTCGTCGGTCGGGTCGTTGGCCGGGCCGGGGCCGAAGGTGCGCAGCTCGCTGATGATGAGCTGGGCGGCGGCCGTGCCCTGCGTGATGGTGCCGGTGGCCGTGGCGGTCAGGATGGACGCGCCCACCGGGCTCGCCAGGTTGAGCAGCAGCGTCTCGTCGGTCTCGCCCGCCGCCGAGTCGGAGCAGACGTTGACCGAGACGGTCTTGACCTGCTCGCCCGACAGGAAGTTGAGCGTGCCCGAAGTCGGCTCGTAGTCGAAGGTGCCGTCGCAGGGCGTGGCGGGGGCGCCGGCCGTGGCCGGGGTGCCGCCGCCGCTGGCCGTCGCGTAGCCCACCGAGACGCCGGCGGCCGGCGCCGGGGACGAGAGCGTCACCGTGAACAGCAGCGGGGTCGTGCCCGTGGCGGGCTCGGCGACCTTGCCGTTGTTGACGGAAATCTTGGTCACGTTGACCGGCGTCACGGTCGCGTCGTTCGGCACGCCCACGGTCTCCGTGTCGTCCGTCACCACCGTGGAGAAGTTCGAGCCCGAGACCTGGCCCTGGTTCGAAATCTGCGTCGCGCTGATGGTGGGGTCAATGACCACCTGGAAGGTGATCGTGACCGAGTCGTTCGCGGGCAGCGTCCCGATGTTGAAGTTGGTGACGCCGACGCCCGTGCCGTTCGGGGCGCCCGGCCCGTCCGTCTGGGTGGGCGCGTTCGGCCTGTTCTTGCCCGCCGCGGCGGGCGCCGCGCCGGCGGCGGCGGTCTGGGCGGTCTCCTCCTTCGCGTTCGTCGCCTGCGTGCCCGCGGCGGCGCCGTCGGCCCGCGCGGCCGCGCGGGCGTTGGCCGCGGACGTGGGCGCCACGAGGGCCGCCGCCGGGGCGTTGCGCGCCGTGCGCGGCAGGCTCAGGAATGGGCGGTCGGTGACGCCGCCGCTGAAGGCGCTCTTGCTGGCGGGCGAGTCGTCGCCGGTCTTGGCGGCGATGGGCGCGCCGACCATGACGGTGCTCACGAAGGAGTCGCTGCCGGGGCCGCCCACGGGGCCGGACGGGGGCGCGGTGCAGCCCACGCTGAAGGTCGGCGGGTTGTTGGGTATGTTGACGGTCGCGCCGTGGTTGTTCGCCGAGAGCGCGGCCTGACTCTGCTCGACGTTGAGCGTGCCGTTGAGCTCGACGAGGTTGATGGCGCCCCCGCTGCCGGTGTTCGAGAGCGTGTTGTTGTTGATGTCGACGCAGAGGACCTCGGTCGTGCCGAGGTTCGTCTGCGCGGTGAGCTCGCCCACGGTGGCGTTGGTGTCGACGTTATTGTTCGTGACGGTCGCGCTCATCGTCGCGGTGTTCGTCGCGCGCACGAAGATGCCCGGCGTGTTGAGCGCGCTGCCCGCCGTGCCGTTGCCGTTGCGCACCGAGTTGTTGTCGATGAGGACGTTGAGGAAGGTCGGGGTGACCCCGGCCTCCGAGAAGTTCTCGGCGCGGATGCCGCTCACGCCGCCGGCGCCCGTCACGGTGTTCGTGATCAAAGTGCCGACCGGTGCGGCGTTGGTGCCGACGACGTTGTTGGTGATCCTCGCGTTCACGGTGTCGCTGCCGTTGTGAATATCGGTCACGACGAAGATGATGCCCTCTTTAACGACGTTCGTGATGTTGTTGCCGTCGATCACGATGGTGCCGCTGATGTTGGTGTTGTCGTCTATCGACACGTCGATGGCGCGGCGGCTCTGGCAGGGCAGGGTGCCGGAGTTCGCGCCGTCGCAGTCGCCGGTGTTCGTGCCGATGTTCTTGATGATGTTGTTGCTGACGTTGACGGCGAACGAGTTGCCGGCTTTGAGGCCGTCGCCGCCGATGTCGATGACGCCGGAGTTGTCCGCCAGGCCGAAGGCGACGTTGTCGAAGGTGTTGCCGGTGATGTTGACGGTCGCCTTGCCGGCCTCCTTGACGCTCGCCGAGACGGTGTTCTGGCCGAGGTTCGGCGTGCCGGCGAAGGTGTTGTTGCGGACGTTGAGGTTGACGGTGGCGGGCGAGTCCAGGGTGTCGCCCGCGTTGTGCGTGATGGCCGCGCCGAAGACCTGCGAGAAGGTGCAAGGGTCGCCGGGGTTGGTGCCGCCGACGTTCAGGGTCATGTTGGCGCTGTTGCGGCCCGTGACGAGGATGGCGTTCGAGCCGGCGGCCGAGTTGGAGAAGGTCACGCCGTGGAGCGTCATCGTCGAGGCCGTCGAGGAGTTGTGGCCGATGTAGCGGAGGCCGTCGCGCGCCTGCGTCTCCCAGTCGGTGATGGTCGAGTTGGTGATGGAGTTGGTGCCCGTCAGGTCGATGGCCTGGATGCCGTGGCCGCCCTGGCCCGACGGGTCGGCGCCCGCCTTGTCGATGCCGGGCGAGTCGATGGTCACGCCGGAGAGGGCGAGGTTCTGCGAGGCGCGCACGTCGATGCAGTCGTTGCCGCAGTTCGAGAGCGTGCCGCCGTTCAGGGTGAACGAGCCGGTGTTGCCGCGCAGGAAGATGGCGTCGCCGTCGCCGTCCGTGTCGGGGATGAAGTCGTTGTTGCCGTCGGTCTGGCTGACGGTCTGGTTGGCGTTGTCGATGGTGGCCGTGGCGACGGTGACGGCCGAGGAGGAGTCCTCGACGTGGAAGCCGTGGCCGCCCGCGTTGCTCGGGTTCGGGATGTTGACGGTGGCGAACTGGATGGTGGGGGTCGTCGCGCTGTCCACGAAGACGCCCGCGCCGCCGTTGGCCGTGTTGCGCGAGTTGATCTGCGTCGTGCCGGTCACCTGGAACTTCGTCCCCGACACCTCGACGAGCCGGACGGCCTCGGCCACGCCGTTCGTCGTGATGGCGGTGAAGAGCAGGTCAATGGGGGTGCGGCCGCCGGGGCCGTCAATGAAGACGGCGGTCGCGGCCGCCGCGCCGTTCGTGTCCACGGCGCCGGTGGTGTTGCTGACGGCGCCGATGCTGTCGGTGGCGCTGATGCCCTTGACGCCCGCGGTGAAGATGCTGACGGTGCCCAGGCTCTTGGCGCCCGAGCCGCCCGTGATGGTGACGGCCTGCGCGGTCATCCGGGAGGTGCTCGTCCCGAGGTTGAGCGTGGTGAACGAGACGCTGCCGTTGGCGGCGTTGATGTTGACGCCGGTGTTGGCGACGCCGCCCGCGGTCGAGCCGGCCGTGACGGTGGCGATGCTGATGGAGCCGCCCGCCGTGCCGTCGATGTTGACGGCGCGCTGCCCCGTCGTGTTCTGCGTGATGGTGCCGGCGTAGGTGACGTTCGGCGAGCCCGGGGTGCTGGCGACGTTGAAGGCCGTGCCCGTGGGGCTGGTGATGGACGTGGAGGAGTTGAAGGTGAACGTGCCGCCCGAGCCGTTGGTGATGTCCACGCCGGCGTCGCCGCCCGCGAGCGTCGTCGTGCCGCTGAAGTTGTACGTGCCGTCGGCGTCGTTGAACTGGAGGCCGGTGCCCAGCGAGGCGTTGAGCGTGCCGGTGTTGAAGGTGAGCGTGCCGTTGTGGCCGCCCGAGACCGAGAGGAGCGCGCCGGTGGTGTTCTTCGTCACGTTGCCCGGGTAGGTGAACGTGACGCCGCCGCCGACGATGTTGATGGCCGGCGACAAGGCCAGGCTGCCCGCGAAGCCGGTGCCCGCGGACGTGAGCGCGAGGGTGCCGGTCACGGCGGTGAGGTCGAGGTTCGCGCCGGGCGAGCTGCTCGACTCAAGCGTCCCGAAGGTGACGTTAGTGCCGAAGGCGCCGCTGGTCGTGACGCGGAGGGCGCCCCCGCCGCCCGTCAGGTTGACGGTGTTGATGACGGGCGAGCCGACCGCCCCGCCGTCAATCTTGAAGAAGCCGGTGGTGTTGCCGACGTTCAGGCCGCGCACGACGTTGTCGGCGGCGAGGTCGATGCCGTCGCCGGTGGTCGTCGTGATGGTCGGCGCGGTGTTCGTGCCGTTGGCGAAGGTCGTGTAGGCGGCGCTGCTGTCGGTCGCGGCCGTGAAGACCGTGCCGAACTGGATGGCCTCGCCGATGAGCTTCTGCTGGTTGAGCAGGTTGATGCCGTCGGTCTCGGCGTAAGTCCCGGTGCCGGTGCGCAGGGCGATGAAGTCGTTCGGCTTGGCGCCGGGGGCGCTGCCGGTGTTGGCCGCGTTGAAGGAGGCGATGGAGAGGAACGGGTTCGTGAAGGTGCCGCGGTTGAGGCTGCCCGCCGCGTTGTTCTGGATGAACCAGACCATCCCCGAGATGTTGACGGTGACGGTGTTGGTGTCGGTCTTCCCCGTGCCGTCGCTCACCTCGTAGGTGAAGGTGTCGGCGCCCTCGAAGCCCGGCGGCGGCTCGTAGTCGAAAGAGCCGTTGGAGTTGAGCTTGACCGAGCCCTTGACGCTGTTGCGCCCCGTGGCCGTCGTGTCGACGAAGGCGCCGACCTTGGTGCCGTCGCCCTGCACCTTCGTCACGGTCAGCGTGTTGCCGTCGGGGTCGACGTCGTTCGAGAGCACGCCGGGGGCGGCCGCGGCGACGGGGATGTTGCCGCTGCCGGTGTAGGTGTCGGCGAACGTGACGGGCTGCGTCTGGTACGAGCCGGGGACGATGGTGGTGTTGGGGTCGCCCGCGTCGGTGAATTTGACGTCCGTGGCGGAGCCGGGGCCGTTGTTGGTGATGGTCACCGTGTAGGTGACGGTCTGGCCGGGCTCGGCCCTTTGGTCGGGGGTCGCCGTGTCGTCCCAGGAGTCCACCTTAGTCGCCGTGACGACGGGCCCGACGGCGAACGCCGCGGGGGCGGGGAGCGACGCGGGGGCGGCGCTCGCGGGCGCCGCGGGCGCGGGCGAGCCGGCCTCCGCCGCCGGGCGGGGGAGCGCGGCGCGCGGCGCGGCGGCCCCGAGGGCCAGCGGCGCGACCTGGCCGGCGAGCATGAGGTACGAGATGAGGGCGGCGGCGTAGGCCCTGAGGTTGCGGCGGCGAAGAATCGAAGTCCGGTGGCTCATAAATCTCCTTGACTGGCTCGCTTGAACCGCGGCGGTCGCGGGTAAAGAACTTCCCTGTGAAACCCTGGGGTGAGTGAGTGCCTCGTAAGGGGCGGTCGAAGTGTCGAGGGCGGGGCGGGCCCGGCGGCCCGCCCCGCCCCGCGGAACGCGCGCCTCAGGTGCGCGGCGGGAAGACGCCCTGCATGGCGATGCAGAAGTTGACGACGAGGTAGGGCATCAGGTTGTTGTGCGGCAGGCTGCCGCCGGCCGGCGCCAGCGCCTGGAAGGCCATCGGGACCAAGGCGGCCGGGGTGGCGTAGATGGCCGAGCCGACCCCGGGCGCGTTGTTGCCGGGGTTGTTGCTGACGCCGTTCTCCTCGGTCGCGCCGTAGGAGTGGCTGTGAAACGGCATCTCGGATTCGAGCAGCGTGACGAACTCGGAGCCGCTCTGCTGGCCGAGGTCGTAGAGCGAGAGCCCCTGCCCCTGCCCCGGGTGCAGGGGCGTCGAGCCCTGAAGGTTGGGCAGCGCGAAGGTGGACTTGCCGTCCCCGCCGTAGGTGGTGCCGAGCAGCGAGAAGAGCGCCGTGTTCTGCGAGATGGGCAGCAACTGGCCGTTACACTGCGCCCAGCCCGTGGGGGCGAAGTTGAAGCCGAACATGCGGATTTCGGCGACGAAAGGGTCTGACATTCTCTCTGTCCTCCTACTGTGGCGGGGGGTAAATCCCGAAGAGCGAGATGATGAAATTGATGCAGAGGTACGGCTGGAGGTTCGTGTGCGGCTGGCTGCCTCCCACGGGGCTGATGGCCTGCGGCGAGAGGTTGATCGGCGACACCTCCGCGTAGAGGTTTGAGATGGACTGCGCGAACACGGCACCGCCAGGCGTGGTCTGCGAGGCCCCGGAGTTAGAGCCGAAGGGCTGGTGCGTGTGGAGGGGAATCTGGTTGACCGTCAGCGTGACCTCCTCGACGCCCCCCGACTCGCCCAGCGTGTAGGTGATGCCCCCGCCGGTGCCGGCGTGCATGGGGACGCGGCTCTGGAGGTTGGGGAGCGCGAAGGTCTCCTGCCCGTCGCCGCCGTAGGTGGTGCCGATCAGGTTGAACAGGGCGTCGTTCTCCGAGATGGGGATGAGCTGCCCGTCGCAGAAGGCCCACCCGGCTGGCGCGAAGTTCCCGCCGAACATTCTAATCTCTCCGATATACGGTTCCGGCATGTCTATCCTCCTCCTCCTCTAGTTCCGCGACGGGAAGATGCCCTGGAGGGCGATGATGAAGTTCAGCACCAGGAAAGGCTGCCTGTTCTCGTGCGGCTGCGAGCCGCCGACGTTGCCCACCGTGGGGGCCATGGCGACCAGGTTGGTCGCGGCGCCGTAGGCGTTGCTCGGGGAGGCGCAGACGACGACCGTGCCGTCGGGGGCGGTGGCCGTCCCGTTGTTGTTCGTGACGTTGAGAAAGTGGATGTGCTGCGGCATCTCGTTGATGGTCACCGTGTGCGCGGCCTGGCCGGCCGTCTCGCCCTGCGTGTGGCCGGAGCCGACGTGCATGGGGACTTTGCCGCGGAAGTCGGGCAGCGCGAAGGTGGTCTGCCCGTTACCGCCGTACATCGTGCCGAGCAGCGAGAAGAGCGCCTGATTCTGGTTGATGGGGAGGAACTGGCCGTTACAGAAGGCCCAGCCCTTGGGGGCGTAGTTCCAGGAGATAATCTTTATTTCACCTAGAAAAGGTGTGGACATGGTTCACTCCTTAGCGTGTCTGCTGCGAGATCTTTGTCCAAAAGGCTTGTCGGGTCTGGCGGCCGGCGTTGCGGCCGGGGAAGTAGCTGTTAAGCCGGGAAGTTCTGTCTGGGCGCGCCCTGGGTTCTGGCGAGTTTGTGTAGTTCCGGGAAAGTCTGCTCGCGGCGTGGACTTGTATAGCGGGCGTCCGCTGAGCGAAGCGGCGTGAATTTTAACCTCGCAAAAAGGATTTTGCAAGAAGGATGTTCACCCGGAGCCAAAGGATTTGGCCGGGGGGCGGCACAGGACTAACGGCCGCGAACAATATTAAAGGTTGTCAGCCGGGGCGCCCCTGACATACACTGCACAGCCCGTAGGCGGGGAAGAAGGGTTTTTGCCCCGCCGCCCACCCCTAAACAGTAGGAGCACAGAGACCAAAATGCCCGTTACACGACGCAGCTTTCTGAAGTCGGGGGCGACGGCCGCCCTGACGACGGCTGTCGCGCTCAAGGCCGCCCCCTTAGCCTTCGCGCAGATCGGCGCCAAGCCCGACCCCAAGCGCGACTTCCCCGTCCCCTTCCAGGCGCAGCAGAGCCCGCTCTTCTTCTTCAAGCGCGAGACCTTCCAGCCCTACGTCGGCGGCACGTTCCACGTGAGCGCCGGCGCCCGCGGCCTCGACATGACGCTGACGAAGGTCCGCGGCTGCGAGATCAGCGCGCGCGGCCGCGGGCTGGCGAAGAAGGTGCGCGAGACCGACTGCTTCGCGCTCGTCTTTACCGCCGACGACAAGCTCTCCGACCTGACGACCATCTACGACGTCGAGCACGCGGCCCTCGGCAAGTTCGCGCTCTTCCTGACCGAGCGCGAAGGCCCGAACGGGACTTACTTCTACGAGGCGGTCTTTAACCACGCCTGATACAACCCTCTCCGCTTAAATCTCCTCGCGTAATAAAACTCCCACGTCCGCCGCGGCTCACTTCCCGGCCGCGGCGGGCGCGCCGGGGTGCGCGCGGGCGGCGGTCGCCCGCTCGGAGGTGTGCTTAGAATGTCGAGTGTCGGGGGCAGGTACGAGACGGCCGGCGGGCGCGAGGTCGCGCTCAGGCCCGTGACGGCCGACGATTACGAGGAGCTGGTCGGCATCTACGCCAGCACGCGCGCCGCCGAGCTGGCGCAGGTGACGTGGTGGGACGACGCGCAGAAACTCGCCTTCTGCCGGATGCAGTACCACGCGCAGAAGACGGAGTACGACGCGCGCTACCCCGGCGCGCAGCACGACCTGATCCTGCTCGAAGGGCGGACGGCCGGCCGTCTCTGGGTCGGGCGCGACGGCGAGGAGATACACATGCTCGACGTCACCGTGCTGCCCTGGGCGCAGGGGCAGGGCGTCGGCACCGCGCTCGTCCGCGGGCTCATCGAGGAGGCGCGCGCCTCGGGCAAAAAGCTCCGCCACATGGTCTTCGTCATGAACGAGGGGGCGCGCCGCCTCTACGAGCGGCTCGGCTTCGTCGTCTTCGAGGAGGTGGGCGGCACGCACCTCCACATGGAGTGGCGAGAAGGGCGTGAACCGTGAACCGTAAACCGTGACAAGAAAGAACACGTTTCTTCTTGTCACGGTTTACGGTTCACGGTTCACGGCTCTTTCTCGCTCCTGAAGTAGTTGAAGACGACTTCGTAGCGGAAGCCCTCCGGCTCCTGGGCGATGGGCACCATGAAGAGGAGGTGTTCGCCCAGCGCCGGGTGTTCGAGCGTGAAGGTGCCCTGCTTGAGCATGATGTCGCCGGGGCCGCGGAAGAAGAGCGAGAAGCGCTCCATCCCGTCGGGCTCGTTCGCCTGCGGCCGGTACTCCCTGACCTCGGTCAGCTCCAGCTCCACGGGCCTCGGCGTCTGGACGCGCACGCCGAACCTGGTGCCGACGTGCGGCCTGAAATCCTCTGCGGTCGGTCTCGCGGACATTCTCGACTGTCCTCCGGTGTTGGTGTCCGGCGCGCGGCCCGTGCCGCGCTCGGAAAAAGTGCCGGGGCAAGATAGCACGGCGGGCGGGCGCGGGCACGGGCGCCGCGCCGGAGGGGGTTGATTCGACATGCGTTTCGACGACGCACGCGCGGCGGGGCGCGCCCTCGCCGCCGCGCTCGAAGCATACCGCGGGCGCGAGGACGCGGTGGTCCTCGCGCTCGCGCGCGGCGGCGTGGGCGTCGGCGCGGAGGTCGCGCGGCTGCTCGGCCTCCCGCTCGACCTCGTCCTGCTGCGCCGCCTCCTCGCCCCGCGCGGGCCGCGGGAGCCGGACTGCGTCGTGAGCGCCGCCGGCGCGACCTTCCTCGACGAGGGGCTGGCCGCCGCCGCCGCCGGGGCGCCCGACCCCGCGCTCCGTCACTTCCTCAACGACGTGCTCTCGCTCTTCGACTCGCAGGTGCGCGCCTGCCGCGGCGGGCGGCCGGCGCTCAACCTCGCGGGCAGGACCGTCCTGCTCGTGGACAACGGCGTCCGCACCGGCTCGACGATGCTGGCGGCCGCCCGCGGCGTGCGTTCGCGCTCGCCCGCGCGCCTCGTCGCCGCCGCGCCGGTCGCCGACGCCGCCGCGAGCGCGGAGGTCGCGGCGGCCGTCGGGGAGTTCGTCTGCCTCGCCACGCCCGAGCCCTTCGGACACGTCGGCCTCTGGTACAGAGACTTCGGCCGCCCCTCCGACGACGAAATCCGCGCCGCGCTCGACGAAAGGACGAAGGCGGGAGGGTGAAGGACGAAAGGCATACCGCCTTCACCTCATCCCACATCATTCATCCTCCACCCTTTCTTTCACGGCGAGCAGCCCGGCGAGCAGCAGCACCGGCCCGGCGGCGAGGAGCCACATCATCGGCGCGAGCCCGTACCGCTCGGCGAACGCGCCGAGCGCGAACGGGACGAAGGCGCCCGCGAGGCCGTAGACGTTCCCGACCGTCA
The DNA here is from genome assembly GCA_036387455.1 of Pyrinomonadaceae bacterium. Lineage (GTDB taxonomy): Bacteria > Acidobacteriota > Blastocatellia > Pyrinomonadales > Pyrinomonadaceae > QHXN01. The sequence goes on from DASVTS010000101.1 coordinate 32,819, forward strand.
TCACCATCCCGCTCCGGCCCGGAAACTCTTCGTAGAGCTTCGCCGACAGCACCGCGTACCAGCCCGCGTTGGCGAGCCCGAGGAGCCCGAGCAGCAACAGCTTCGACGTCAACCCTTCGGCCAGCAGCACGGCGGGGAAGAGCAGCGCCACGGCCGCCGTGCTCACGCGCAGGTAGCTCAGCCCGCGCACGCGTTCGAGCAGCGGCACCACCGCGAAGTCGCCCGCCAGCCCCACCCACGTCCACACCGCCACGGCCAGCGCCGCGCCCCCCTCGCCCGCCCCGACCACGTCCACGAAGTAGAGCGCGAGGAAGCCGCGCAGGATGTCGTAAGTGAAGTCGCCCAGCTCGAGCAGCACGAGCCAGCGGAGCACGCTGCGCCTGCGCAGCGCCCGCCACGCCTCGCGCACCCCTTCGGCGAGCGCCGCGCGCGTGTGGCGCCGCCCGGCGTGCGCCGCCGCGGGCGTCTCGAACGGCTGCCGCCACGCCGCGGCGACCGCCAGCAGCATCAGCGCGCCCACCGCCAGAAAGCCCCAGCGCCAGCTCACCCCCGCCCACACGCACGCGCCCACGACCAGCGGCCCGGCCGAGTTGCCGATTGAGCCGGCCAGCGCCCAGCGCGCCATGTTCTGCTCGCGCCGCGCGGGCGCCGCGTCCATCAGCGTCGCCTGCGAGAGCCCGACGAAGGCGCCCGAGGCCGGGTTGGAGAGGACGGACGCCGCGAGCAGCGCCGCGAAGTTCGGCCCGAGGCCCACGAGCAGCGTCCCCGCGACGTAGGCGAGCCCGCCCGCGAGGACAAGCGCGCGCCTCCGCCACACGTCGCCGAGGATGCCGAGCGCCGGCTCGACGATGTTCCCGACGACGGGCGGCACGCTGAGGACGACGCCGACCTGCGTGTAGGTCAGGCGCAGGTCGTCGCGGATGAGCGGCCACGCCGCCTCGCGCACGCCGAAGACCAGCTCGTCGAGGAACTCGGCAGCGAGCAGCGTGAAGACGAAGAGTGAGAGGCCGCGGCGCGCGGGCGCGCGCCCGCGCGCCGCCTCCTGTGCGGATGACATGAACGGTGATTCTCCTTTCCACGGAAGCCGGAACGTTTTCGTTTCGTGGCGCCTGAAAACGTCCCGGCCGTGGGGGCGGAATCACCGAGCGGGCGAGCGCGCGCCGCAAGCGAGGCGTCACGCGCGCACCCCTGCGTGCGCCGCGCGCCGTCGCCGCGGACGGGCTCGCCTCTACGGAAGGCTCTTACCAGGGAGGGAAGCGTGTGCCCTTGCCTTTAACCATGCGGCGATTTCACACGCGGGCAGGGCGGAAGTCAAGAATTTTTTAACCGCGGGGGCGCGTCTAGGCGCCGGCGCGCGAGGCGCGGCCGCCGCGGACGCGCTCGGTCTCGGGCTCGAAGATGTAGGAGAGCGACTTGTAGATGAGCTTGGCGCAGAGGAAGGCCGAGGCGCTGAAGCCTTCGACGTAGGCGTACTCGGTCAGGTCCATCCCGACCACGCGGCGCGAGCGCGCGAGCGTGCGGATGAGGCCGAGCGTTTCGTACCAGCCGAGGCCGCCCGGCTCCGGCGTCCCCGTCTGCGCGACGAGCGAGGGGTCGAGCCCGTCGATGTCAATCGTGAGGTAGACGTTCTCGGTGAGGCCGGCGACGGCCTCCTCCCACCAGTCGGTGCGCCCGGCGACGTCCTTCGCCCAGAAGATGCGCGTCGGGAACTCGTCGAGCGAGCGCGCCTCCTCGGCCGAGATGGAGCGGATGCCGACCTGCACGGCCGGGAGCTTTAGGTCCCTGACCACGCGCGCCATGATGGAGGCGTGCGAGTGCGGCGTGCCGTCGTAGGTGTCGCGCAGGTCGGCGTGCGCGTCTATCTGGAGGACGGAGAGGTTCTCGTAACGTTCGGCGTGCGCCCGGATGACGGGCGCGCTCACCGAGTGCTCGCCGCCGATCATGCAGACGAACTTGCCGGCCGCGACCAGCCCGCGCGCCTTCTCCAGCAGCGACTTCATCATCGCCTCGGGCGTCGCGGCCGGCGGCGTCACCTCGGTCGTGTGGAGGCCGAGCCGGTAGACCTCCGCGTCGGTCTCCTCGTCGTACAACTCCATGTTGCGCGACGCGTCCACGATGGCCTCCGCGCCCGCGCCCGTCCCCCCGCCGTAGGAGACCGTGCCCTCGTACGAGACGGGCCACACGACCACGCGGGCGTTCTCGAAGCTCGACAGCCCCTCGTCCTCGATGCCGCCGAAGTTCATCGGAAGGTTCGCTGATTCAGACATGCCCCGGAGTATAGCGCAGCGCGTTTCCCAACCGCGAACACCCTTGAAAGCGCGCCCGGCAGGGAGGATAATGCACGCATGAATGAAGAACCCACACAAAACCTCTCTCAAGACGGCGTGAGGCAAATCCTCACGCTGCTGGACTCGGTTGACTCGCGCCTGACAGCACTCGAAGACAAGGTTGACCGCTGGTTGCAGGAAACCCTTCCAACGTGGGAGCCGGTGCCCCCGCGTCTGAATAATCTGGAAAGTGAAATTACTTAGTAGAGAGTACGGCTGATGAAAGTTCTGAACTACACCGTGATTATGACGCCTGACGAGGCTGGCGGGTACGTCGTTACTTGTCCCGCGCTGCCAGGTCTGGTGACAGGTGGAGACACGTTGGAAGAAGCGCGTGAGATGGCCGCAGATGCGATTCGCGGTTACGTCGAAAGCCTCCAGAAGGACGGGGAGTCCATCCCTTCCGATAACCCAATCATCGAAGAGGTAGCCGTTGAGGTCGCCTGAGCCAGTCTTTAGAGTAATGCCAAAAACTCATCAGCCGTTAGCCCTTACTGCGCGATGATTGTTGCCAGCAGTCGGGGGTTTAAATCTTTACCGTGGTAGGGCACGGTTACCCGTTGCCTGCCCTTCTTCATGATGTAGTGACTACCTGTCACATGATGAACCTCGAATCCGCCGCGCTCAAGCGCCTTAATAACCCGTTTGGGTTTTAGCACCGGAAGTTTGCCGGCCATCTGCTTAACCTCTCCTGAAAACGAGAAAAGCCCGCCACCTGAAGACGCGTCGCAGGCGTCTTGCTAGTGGCGGGCTTCAGAAATTTTCTGTAGTCCCTGTTTGCTTGTCAATCGGGGCACGCATTGTGCCCCGACGCCGCGGAGATTACCACGTGAATCTCTGAGGGCGCGGGCTTACATTAAGGAACCTCGACCGTCAGCTCCTTGCCCATGAAGGTGAAGGTGGGGCGCTTGCGGCCCTTCATGTACTTGGCGGCGGTCTGCGAGAGGGCGGTGACGAGGATGGGGAGCGCGATGGTCGGGTCGCAGGAGACGTAGGCGGCGGCCGCCCCGCGCTGGAGCTTGCCGAAGACGAGCGACTCGTCGTCCGTGTTGGGGCTGGTGCGGCCGTTGTGCGCGGGCTGCTCGGTCGAAATCTGGATGGCGTACTTGTGCCCGCGCGCGGGCGTCTTGATGATCTCGGAGGCCGACTCCATCTGCTGGACGTAGCTGCGGCTGGTGCCGCCGCCGAGGTTGATGACGCCGGTCACGCGCGAGCGCGCGCCGATCTGCATCAGGTCGAGCGTGTCCTGCGCGATGTCGAAGCAGAACGAGTTCTTCTTCTCGAAGCGCGCGCCGGCGATGCCGACCGTGATCGAGCTGTCCGAGATGGTCGGGCAGAAGACGGGGATGCGCGCCTTGTAGGCCGAGGTCAGGATGCCGTCGTCGGTGGCGATCTCGGCCAGCTCGCGGCCGAGGAGGTGCAGGAACTCGCGCGTGGAGTAGGCGCGCGTCTGGTCGAGCTGGTTGGTGAAGCCGCCGACCCACTCGTTGGCCTCGTTGTACTCCTCCTCGCTGGCGAGGACGTCCCACAGGCGGCTGATCTGCGACGCCTCCAGCTCGGCCTCGGTCATCGAGGGGTGCGCCTGGAAGTGCTGGCGGCCGAGCGTCTCGTGCAGGTCCTGGAAGAGCATCGCGCCCGAGCAGACCATCACGTCCACGAAGCGGTTCTTGATGACGTAGGCCAGGAGCCGCCGCATCCCCGCCGGGATGAGCGCGCCGTTGGCGGCGACGACGACCGTCGTGTTGTCGCCGAGCATGTCGAGCCAGATGCGGTGCGCCTCCGCGAGCTGTCGCGCGCCGAGGCCGGCGCCCTCCATCTTCTCCAGCAGCCCCGCGACCGAGCGGTCGCGGTCGACCTGCACGGGCCGGATCGGCGCGGTGAGATACTTCGTGGCTCGCGGTTTACGTTGGGTGACCATGTTCAATCCTTTGGAAGAGCGTGAGCCGTGAGCCGTGTACCGTGGCAGGAGGAAATCAGTTTTTTATCGCGTCACGGTTCACGGCTCACGGTTTACGGCTTTATCGCTTACGGCGTTTCTCTTCGGGCTCGCCGTTGACGGCGAGGTAGGTGTAGGCGTTGATGCGCGACTCGTAGAACTCGACCATCTCGGCCCCCTCGGCCTCGGTCAGGTCGCCGCGCTTGACGCGCTGGGCGACGATGCGGCGGAAGCCGTCGTGGAGCTGGCCGGGCTCGTAGCGCGCGCGGAAGAGCGCCTCGCCGACGGTCGTCCCCTTGACGACCTTCTTAATCAGGTAGCCGTCCTCGTCGATGTGGACGTGCGCCTCGTTGGGAGCGCCGAAGAGGTTGTGGTTGTTGCCCATCACCTCCTGGTAGGCGCCGACGAGCATGAGGGCGATGTAGTAGGGCTCGTCCTCGACGAGCGAGTGCAGCTCCAAAACCTGCTTGACGTCGTGCAGGTCCACGAACTTGTCGACGACGCCGTCCGAGTCGCACGTGATGTCGCAGAGCGTGGCGTACTCGGTCGGCGGCTTGTTCAGGCGGTGGATGGGGATGATGGGGAAGAGCTGGTCCAAGGCCCAGTGGTCGGGCACCGAGCGGAAGACGGAGAAGTTCGTCAGGTACTTGGCGCGCAGGAGCCGCCGCAGCTCGGTGAACTCCTCGGAGACGTACTTCGCCGTCTGCGCGTGCCTGTCGGCGCGCTCGCAGACGTCCCAGAAGAGCACCTCGCCCTTCGCGCGGTCTTCGAGCGAGATGAGGCCGAGGTTGAAGAGCGTGAACAGCTCGTCGCGGTGCTCGAGGGCGTCGTGGTAGAACTCGCGGTAGTTCTTGACCGTGATGTTCTCGCGCAGGTCGGCCAGCTCGATGACGACCTGCGGGTCGTCGTCGCCCACCTCGATGGGCGTAATGTCCTCGACCACCGTCTCGATCTCGGAGAGGACGTTGGTGACGAGGATGGCGTGGTAGGCCGAGAGGTAGCGGCCCGACTCCTGGATGATGGTCGGGTGCGGGACGTTCTCGTCGTCGCAGACCTGCATGATGGTGTAGACGACGTCGTTGGCGAACTCCTGCGCCGTGTAGTTGGCCGACGAGTCGAAGGCCGTCTTCGACCCGTCGTAGTCCACGGCCATCCCGCCGCCCACGTCGAGGAGGTCGACGGGCACCTTCATCTGGACGATCTTGGCGTAGACGCGCGCGGCCTCCTTCATCGCGTTCTTGATGCGCTTGATGTCGGTGAGCTGCGAGCCGATGTGGAAGTGCAGGAGCTTGAGCATGTCGATGCGCCCCGCCTCCTGCATCCGCCGGATGGTCTCCAGAATCTCGGTGGTGGTGAGCCCGAACTTCGCCGCCTCGCCGCCCGACTTCTCCCACCGCCCCGAGCCCTTCGAGTAGAGCTTGACGCGCAGGCCGATGATCGGCAGGTCGCCGCCCTCGAAGCGGTCGGCCATCCGGAGCACGTGGTCGAGCTCGTTCAGCTTCTCGATGACGATGACGACGCGCTTGCCCGAGCGCGCGCCGAGGAAGGCCAGCTCGATGAACTCCTCGTCCTTGAAGCCGTTTAAGACCAGCAGGCTCTCGCCCGACTGCTCCATCGCCAGCGCGCCGTAGAGCTCG
>DASVTS010000102.1:0-7270 GCA_036387455.1 Pyrinomonadaceae bacterium
ACGTGCGTAGCGACGCCGTCCGCCGACCCGTGCCCGAAGGCTCCGAGCTTCAGCTACACATAAAGGTTGACGCCTCGCGGCTCATCACGGTGGAAGTCTTCGTGCCCCACCTCAACGAGCACTTCACAGAGCGCATCTTCATACCGAAGGACGAGGAGCCCGACTACGTTGAGCTTCTGAAGGGCGCGCACCTCGAAATCGAGAACTGCCTCGCGCGGCTCGCGCGCGTCGAGGCGCACCTGATGCTCGCGGCCTCGCGCGCCGAGGATTTCGACTTCCCCGAGGTCGTCTACGACGACGGCTTCGGCTCGGGCGGGGCGGGCTCCGCGCCCCCCGCGCCCGACCCGCGGCGCGAGGAGGTCGAGCGACTGCGGCGCGAGCTGGAAGACTTCGACATCGAGATGGGCGCGCACCGGCCGACGGGCGACATGGAAGACCACGACCACGCCGCGCGCGTCGTCGAGCGCGTGCGCGAGGCGCGCGCGCGGGTCGCGGCGCTGGAGCGGCGCGCGGGGCTGGCGCCCGCCGGCTCGGACGCGGAGACGGCCGCGCGGCTCTCCGACTCGGCCGCCGAGACCGTCAGCGCCTACGGCACGGACGCGCAGCGCGAGCGGCTGGCGGCGCTCAGGCGCGAGCTTTCGGAGGCGGCGGCGCGCGGCGACGCGCGCGGGGTGAAGAAGGCCGCCTCGGCGCTGCGCGCGCTGCGGACGGAGGTGCTCTACGCGCAGGCGTGGTTCTGGGACGACTGGTTCCGCCACCTCGCGCGCCCAGGCCGCCTGTTCGTCAACCCGGAGGAGGCCGCGCGCTGGGTCGCCCGCGGGCACGAGGCCCTTGAGGCGGGCGAGCGCCGGAAGCTCGAAGAGGCCGTCCGCTGGCTCTGGTCGCTCCTCCCGCCCGACGAGCAGGCCGCGCAGAAGGAGCGCGCCGTGCGGCCGGGGCTGAAACAGTAGACGGTAGACAGTAGTCGGTAGGCTCCGCTCTGCCGGTGCGCCGCCGACACCCGGACGATTCGGCTAAAGAAGGTTTTTCTACCGACTACTTCCTACCGTCTACTCGCCTTTGGTAGTATCTCCCAGACTTTCCCCGCATCAAGTTGAAGGAGGACAGGCGGCAGGGCACCGACGTCCGTACGGCCTTCCGAGCCGCCCTGCTCGTCAGGAAGAGATGCTTTTGAAGAACGGAAAGACTCGCACGGTCGCCGCGCTCGCGGCCCTTCTGGTGCTGGCCGCGGCGCTGCTCGCCCCGCCGTCGGCGGCGGCGCAGAAGAAGTCGAAGAAGAAGAAGGCGCTGCCGCGCGGGACGCCCGTCCTCTGGCGCGACCGCGACCCGGCGACGCTCGACCTCGCCGCGGGGCCGGGCGGGGCGGCCATGCGCCCGGCCACGCGCCGCCTGCGGTTCCTGAAGGAGGAGAAGGGCGGCTGGTCGAAGAAGTACCGCGTGCTCGACGCGAACGGCCGCGAGTGGGTCGCCAAGATAGGCAAGGAGGCGCAGTCGGAGACGGCGGCCGTGCGCCTCGTCTGGGCCGCGGGCTACGAGACCGAAATCACCTACCTCGTCCCGCGCGTCACCATTCCGGGCAAGGGCACGTTCGAGAACGTCCGCTTCGAGGCGCGCCCGAAGAACGTCAAGCGGCTCGGCGAGTGGGTCTGGACGCAGAACCCTTTCGAGGGGACGCGCGAGCTTGAGGGCCTGAAAGTCCTGATGGTGCTCCTCAACAACTGGGATTTGAAGGACGAGAACAACGTCATCCTCCACCCGCAGGGCTCGGGCCAACTGCTCTACGCCATCAGCGACCTCGGCGCGACCTTCGGCAAGACGGGCGGCGGGGGGCCGCTGTGGCGCCTCACGCGCAGCCGCAACAACCCCGAGGACTTCGCCGACTCGAAGTTCATCGACAAGGTCGAGGACGGCTACGTGGACTTCCACTTCACGGGCGTCAACAAGGGGGTCGTCGAGAAGGTCAAGGTCGAGCACGCGCGCTGGATCGGCCAGCACCTCTCCCGGCTCAGCGACGGCCAGCTCGCGGCCGTCTTCCGCTCGGCCAACTACACGCCCGAGGAGACGCGCCTGCTCGCCCGCGCCGTCCGCGCCCGCATCGAGGAGCTGGCGACGCTGGCGAAACGCTGAGCGGGCCGCGGGGCGGGACGGGCGGCCGCACATTCGGTCTGTGGGGTGACTTTACCTGATGGTTGATTCGGTTGACTCGAACCGTGGGCGCGTGTGCGTGGTCGGGTGCGGGCACGTCGGCGCGGCGAGCGCCTACGCGCTGCTCATGCGGGGCGTGGCGCGCGAGGTCGTGCTGATTGACGCCGACCCGCGCCGCGCGGAAGGCGAGGCGATGGACTTGCAGCAGGCGGCGGCGCTCGCGCGCCCCGTCGAGGTGCGCGCCGGCGACTGGTCGGACGCCGCCGCCGCGGCCGTCGTCGTCGTCGCCGCCGGGGCCGGCGGGCGCCCCGGCGAGTCGCGGCTCGACCTGCTCGGGCGCAACGTCGTCGTCGTCCGCGAGGTGACGGAGAACCTTCTGCGCGCGGGCTTCGGCGGCATCCTCCTGATGACGACGAACCCCGTGGACGTGCTCGCGCAGTTCGCGCAGGAGGCGTCGGGGCTGCCGGCGGCGCGGGTCGTCGGGTCGGGGACGGTGCTGGATTCGGCGCGGCTGCGGGCGATGCTCGGCCGCTACCTCGGCGTGGAGCCGCGCTCGGTTCACGCGTACGTCGTCGGCGAGCACGGCGACTCGGAGATCGCCGCGTGGTCTTCGGCGCGCGTGGCGGGCGTGCCCGTGCGGGAGTTCTGCGAGGGGGCGGGCGTCGGGTGCCCCGACTTCGAGGAGATGCTCGGGCGCGTGCGCCGCGCCGCGCCCGACATCATCGAGCGCAAGGGCTACACCTCCCACGCCATCGCCTCGTGCGTCGCGCGCATCTGCGAGGCCGTCCTGCGCGACGAGCACTCGGTGCTGCCCGTCTCGACGCTCCTCACGGGGCAGTACGGCATCCGCGACGTCTACCTGAGCCTGCCCTGCGTCGTCGGGCGCGCCGGCGTCGAGCGCGTCATCGAAATCCCGCTCAACGAGCGCGAGCGCGACGGCCTCCGCGCCTCGGCCGACCTCCTCCGCCGCACGATGGAAAAGGTGAGGGGGGAAGGGCAGTAGGCGGACGGCGGCAGGCGGTTAAGAGAAGAAGGCAGAAAGTCGCCGGGGCCCGCCGCCCCTCACCCCTTCCGCCGTGCGGCGGCGCGGCTCAGGGCTGGAGCTTCTCCCACTTCTGGAAGCGCCAGGTGGTGAATTGGACGTCGAGGTTGGGGCCGAAGTCGGGCGTCTCGCCCCGCGCGATGGCGGCCTTCCAGTCGTCAATCCGGTTCGTCTTCGCCTTCCAGAATCTGGCGACCGCGTCGAGGTAGCGAACGACCGCGTCGCGCTCGCCCTTCTCCAGAAGCTCTTTCGCCAGCCGCATGTTCGGGCCGAAGCTGTTGAGCTGCGGCGAGCCGGGCGTGTTGCCGGCTTCGAGCAGGAGGCGTTTGGCCTCGGCCGCGTCGCCCGCGGCGAGCGCGACGCGCCCGAGGACGAGGTTCCCGACGTGGACGGCGTTGCCGTAGTTCCAGTCCTGGCGCATCTCGGGGGCGCGGGCCAGAAGGTCGCGGGCGTAAGCCTTCGCCCTCTCCGCCTCGCCCGCCTCGACGGCCGTCGCGGCGAGCTTCGTCAGCAGGAAGAACTTCTGCCGCGGGTCAGCCGCGGCGGCGAAAGCCCGCTCGTAGCGGGCGAGCGCTTCGGCCGCGGTCTTCGGCGCGGCGGGCTGCGTCGCCTGCGGCTGCGTCGCCGCCTGCGGCTGCTGTGCCCGCGCCGCCGCGCCGAGGGCGACCGCGAGGCACGGGGCGAGGAGGAGCCTGCCCGAAGCCTTGAAGTTTACTTTCATGGAGAGCCCTTTCTCTATTCCGCGGGCCGAGAGCGTGTGACCGCGTGCGCCCGTGCAGACACGCCCCGGCGGCGCCCGGGTTCCCGATGTTTGCCGAACCCTCGGCCGCCGGGCGCCCGGCATTATACACGCGTCCGAGCTTGAAAGGAGGCGGCGAAAGGCTCAGCGCGCCGCCCGGTGTGAGGCGAGCGTCTTCATGTAGTTGACGCGCTCGAAGGCCGAAGGGTTTGCGCGCCGTTGGAGACGACCCTGAAGAGGACTTCCCGGGGCGACGGGCGTGCCGGGGCTGAAACCGGAAGTGCGAGCCGCGGCTGCGGCCGGGTAGTGGCCGGCGCGCGGCTGTGTTAAATTTCGCCGCGAACCTGCCCAATCTTTCAAGCCGAGACTTTCCGCAGGAGGGAACCGATGAAACTTCTCTTCACACGCGCGTGCGCCCTGGCCCTCGCGCTCACGGCGCCGGCCTTCGCGCAGGCGCAGAACGCGCGCTTCACCGTCGAGGAGATGCTCAAGCTCCAGCGTGTCGCCGACCCGCAGCTCTCGCCCGACGGGCGCTGGGTCGCCTACCAGGTCAGCACGCCCGACGTGGCCGCCAACCGCAGCCGCACGCAGATTTACGCCGTCCCCGCGGCCGGCGGCGAGCCCCGCCGCCTGACCGACGGCGCGGCCAACGCCTCCGCGCCGCGCTGGTCGCCCGACGGGCGGCGCCTCGCCTTCACCACCGGCGGACAGGTCTGGACGATGAAGCCCGACGGCTCCGACCGCGAGCAGGTGACCGACATCTCGACCGGCGCGGCCGACCCCGTCTGGTCTCCCGACGGCAAGCTCATCGCCTTCGTCTCCGACGTCTACCCCGACTGCCGCGACGACGCCTGCAACAAGCGGCGCGAGGAGGAGGCGGCGAAGAACCCGGTCAAGGCCCACGTCGCCGAGCGCCTGCTCTACCGCCACTGGACGGAGTGGAAGGGCGGCAAGCGCACGCACGTCTTCGTCGTCCCCTCGGGCGGCGGGCAGGAGCGCGACCTGACGCCCGGCGACTGGGACGCCCCGCCCTTCTCCCTGGGCGGCCCGCCCGACTACGCCTTCTCGCCCGACTCGCGTGAGCTGGCCTTCGCGCGCAACACCGACCGCGTGGAGGCGATTTCGACCAACAGCGACATCTTCGTCGTCGCGGTCGCGGGCGGCGAGGCCCGGCGCATCACGGGCGACAACAAGGGCGCCGACTCCTCGCCCGTCTACTCGCCCGACGGCCGCTACCTCGCCTACCGCTCGCAGGCCACGCCCACGTTCGAGGCCGACCGCTGGCGCCTGATGCTCTACGACCGGCAGACGCAGAGGGCGCGCGAGGTGCTGCCGCGCTTCGACGCCAACGTCGAGGGCTTCACCTTCGCGCCCGACTCGCGCTCGGTCTTCTTCGTCGCGGGCCAGCGCGGCTCGCAGCCCGTCTTCAACGCCCCGCTCGAAGGCGGCGGCGCGCCCGCCAAACTGCTCGACGGCTTCAACGACGACGTGAAGGTCTCCGCGGACGGCCGCCTCCTCGTCTTCACGCGCTCCACGGCCGCCGCCCCGGCCGAGATTTACACGGCGCGGATGGACGGCGTCGTGCCGCCGGGCGGCGCGGGCAACCAGGCCGCCGCGCTGACCCGCCACAACGACGAGCAGATGAGGCGTTACGGCCTGCGCGCGGCCGAGGAGCTGACGTGGACGGGCGGGGCCGGCGCGAAGGTCTCGGGCTGGCTCGTCCGCCCGCCCGACTTCGACCCGTCCAGACGCTACCCGCTCGTCGTGCTCATCCACGGCGGGCCGCAGAGCGTGTGGAACAACAACTGGGGCTACCGCTGGAACCCGCAGATTTACGCGGCGCGCGGCTACGTCGTCTTCCTGCCGAACCCGCGCGGCTCGGTCGGCTTCGGCCAGCAGTTCACCAACGAAATCTCGGGCGACTGGGCGGGCAAGGCTTACACGGACATCATGAACGGCGTGGTCAAGGTCGCCGCGATGCCGTTCGTGGACCGCCAGAACGTGGCGGCGGCGGGCGCCTCCTACGGCGGCTACATGGTCAACTGGCTGCTCGGCCACAACGACCACCCGCAGGTGCGCTTCAAGACGCTCGTCTCGCACGCGGGCGTCTTCAACCTGACGAGCATGTACGGCGCGACCGAGGAGCTGTGGTTCGTCGAGTGGGAGTTCAAGGGGACGCCGTGGGCGAACCCCCTGCTCTACGAGAGGTGGTCGCCGCACCGCTTCGCCGCGCGCTTCAAGACGCCGACGCTCGTCACGCACGGCGAGCTGGACTTCCGCGTGCCCCTCGACCAGGGGCTCCAGCTCTTCACCTACCTCCAGCGGCAGGGCGTCGAGTCCAGGCTCGTCGTCTTCCCCGACGAGGGCCACTGGATTCTGAAGCCCGCCAACTCGCTCTACTGGTACTCGCAGGTGCTCGACTGGCTCGACGCGCACCTGAAGGCGGGGACTTAGAGGGGGCGGGCGGAGGACAAGGCCATGCGCAGAAGGATTTTCGCCATCGCCGCGCTCGCCTGCGCGCTGCTCGCCTGCACGGCGGCGCGCGCGCAGGAGGCGCCACACCCCTCGAAGGCGCCCGCGCCGCTCGGCCGCGCGCGGCAGTTAATCCTGGTGACGACGCGCGACTGGGACGCGGTCGGCGGGACTTTGCGCCGCTTCGAGCGGAGGGGCGCGGCCGGGGCCTGGGCGCAGGTCGGCGCGGACGTGCCCGCGGTCGTCGGGCGCGCGGGGCTGGGGTGGGGCGTCGGTCTCGTCGGGACGGGCGCGGCGGCGGGGCCGCGCAAGCGCGAGGGAGACGGCAAGGCGCCCGCGGGCGCCTTCCGCCTCGGGCCGGCCTTCGGCTTCGCCGGCCGCGCGGAGGCTGCGTGGCTGCGCTTGCCTTACACGCCGCTCACGCCCTCGACCGAGTGCGTGGACGACGCGGCCTCGCGCCGCTACAACCTCATCGTCGACAGGGACGCCCTGAAGGACGCGGACTGGAACAGCTCGGAGCGCATGCGCGAGGTGGAGGGCTACCGCTGGGGGCTGGTCGTCGCGCACAACGCCGCGCCGCCCGCGGCCGGGCTCGGCTCCTGCATCTTCCTCCACGTCTGGGCCGGCCCCGGGAAGGGCACGGCCGGCTGCACCGCGATGGGGCAGACGAATCTGGAAGCGCTCCTCCGCTGGCTCGACCCCGCGAAGGCTCCTCTGCTCGTCCAACTCCCCGAGTCCGAGTACGCGCGCCTGCAACGCCCCTGGCGCCTGCCGCCGCCGGCCGTCACAAAATAGGAGCGCCGCCGCGCGCCCGCCCGCTTCGGGGCGACACCAGAGAGCCGCGCGCGAGTCTTCGAAGACTCGCGCGCGGC
>DASVTS010000103.1:0-2599 GCA_036387455.1 Pyrinomonadaceae bacterium
TTTTGTAATTACTACAAAACCCGCCGCCGCGTTTCTGTCTCCGCCCCGGAGTGACCGGCCTTTAAACCTCGACCACCTCGGCCTGCGTCTCGGCGTCGAGGAGCGAGGCCGAGGTGACCCGGTCGCTGCCGTCGGTCTTCATCAGGCGGACGCCCTGCGCGGAGCGCCCGGTCTTGCGAATCTCGCCGGCCTCGATGCGGATGAGCTTGCCGTTCTTGGTGATAATCATCATCTCCGACTCCTCGTCCACCGGGAAGACCGCGACGACCTTGCCCGTCTTCTCGGTCGTCTTCATGTTGATGACGCCCTTGCCGCCGCGCGTCTGGAGCCGGTAGGTCGTGATCGGCGTCTGCTTGCCGAACCCGCACTCGGAGACCGAGAGCATCTTCTCGTTGTCCTCGGCCGAGACGGCGGCGACCGAGACGACGTAGTCGCCCTTGCGCAGGTCGATGCCGCGCACGCCGCGCGCCGTGCGCCCCATCGGCCGGACGTCCGACTCGTCGAAGCGGATGGCGAGCCCGTCGTGCGTGGCGATGAAGATGCGCTTGGTGCCGTCGGTCAGCACGACGTCCAGCAGCTCGTCGCCCTCGTCCACGTTGACGGCGTTGATGCCGTTCGAGCGGATGTTGCGGAACTCCGACAGCTCGGTCTTCTTGATGACGCCCTTGCGCGTGACCATCACGACGTACTTGCCCTCGGCGAACTCGCGCACGGGGATGACCCCGGCGAGCTTCCGCACCGAGGGGATGTTGATGAGGTTGACGACCGCCTTGCCGCGCGCCGAGGGGAGCGCGTCCGGTATCTCGTGCACCTTCAGCTTGAAGACCTGCCCGTCGTCGGTGAAGATCATCAGGTAGGAGTGGGTCGAGGCGATGAAGAGGTGCTCGACCCAGTCCTCGTTCTTCCCCGTCGAAGCGCCCGAGCGGCCCTTGCCGCCGCGCCCCTGCCGCGTGTAGGTCGAGACCGCCGTGCGCTTGACGTAGCCGTTCTTCGTCACCGTGATGGCGACGTCCTCGTCGGCGATCATGTCCTCGATGGACAGCTCGACGCCCTCGTCGATGATCTGCGTGCGGCGCGCGTCGCCGAAGTTCTTCCTGACGTCCTCCAGCTCATGGACGATGACGCGCCTGAGGCTCGCCTCGTTGGCGAGGATGTCCTCCAGCTCGGCGATGAGCCGGATGATGCCCTCGTACTCGTCGATAATCTTCTGGCGTTCGAGCGCCGAGAGGCGGCGGAGTTGCAGGTCGAGGATGGCCTGCGCCTGCGCCTCCGAGAATTCGAGCCGCCGCATCACCTTCCTCAGCTTGTCGATGTAGCCGGCGACCGTGGCGTCCGCGGGCGTGCCCTTCCACTGCTTGACCTCGGGCATGGTCGCCGTGTTGTTCGTCAGCCACTGCCGCGCCTCGTCCACCGAGCGCGCGTTGCGGATGAGCGGGATGATGTGGTCGAGCGCGTCAATCGCCTTGCTCAAGCCTTCGAGGATGTGGGCGCGGGCGCGCGCCTTGCGGAGGTCGTACTCGGTGCGGCGGCGCACCACCTCGCGGCGGAACTCGATGAAGTGGTCGAGCATCTGCCGCAGGGTGAGCACGCGCGGCTGCCCCTGCACGATGGCGAGGTTGATGACGCCGAACGTGCTCTGCATCGGCGTCAGCTTGTAGAGCTTGTTCAGCACGATCTGCGGGATGGCGTCGCGCTTGAGCTCGACGACGACCCGCATGCCGTCGCGCGAGGACTCGTCGCGGAGGTCGGAGATGCCGTCGATCTTCTTCTCGTTGACCAGCTCGGCGATGCGCTCGATGAGCCGCGCCTTGTTCACCTGGTACGGAATCTCGGTGATGATGATGGCGTCGCGCTCGGTCGTGCCGCGGCCGATGCGGTCGATGCCGGCGCGCGCGCGCATCTGGATGATGCCGCGCCCCGTGGTGTAGGCCGAGCGGATGCCCTCGCGGCCGTAGATGAAGCCGCCGGTCGGGAAGTCGGGGCCGGGGACGAGCGCGAGCAGCTCCGCCTCCTTCATGTGCGGCTTCTTGATGAGCGCGATGGTGGCGTCCACGACCTCCGTCAGGTTGTGCGGCGGAATCTTCGTCGCCATGCCGACGGCGATGCCCTCGGAGCCGCTCAGCAGAAGGTTCGGCACGCGCGACGGCATGACCGAGGGCTCGCTCAAGCTTTCGTCGTAGTTGGGGTTGAAGGTGACGGTCTCCTTCTCGATGTCGGCGAGGATTTCGCCGGCGATCTTCGACATGCGCGCCTCGGTGTAGCGCATGGCCGCGGCCGAGTCGCCGTCTACGGAGCCGAAGTTGCCCTGGCCGTCGACGAGCGGGTAGCGCATGGAGAAGTCCTGCGCCATGCGGACGATGGTGTCGTAGACGGCCGTGTCGCCGTGCGGGTGGTACTTGCCGATGACGTCGCCGACGATGCGCGCCGACTTCTTATAAGGCTTGTTATGCTGGTTGCCGAGTTCGTGCATCGCCCAGAGCACGCGCCGGTGGACGGGCTTGAACCCGTCGCGCACGTCCGGCAGCGCGCGCCCGATGATGACCGACATGGCGTAGTCGAGATACGAGCGCCGCATCTCGTCTTCGATGTTGACGTAGTT
>DASVTS010000104.1:0-22361 GCA_036387455.1 Pyrinomonadaceae bacterium
GCTTCAGCCGCGAGCAGCTCAAGGCGCTGGCGAAGAGACGGAGTAGAGCCAAGAGCCAGCCAAACGACCGAGTCTAACCACTGACATTTTCGCTTGGGCGTTAACTGTCATTTTCGCTTGGTCTAAACATTCTTTTTTTCGTCGACCCCGTTGCGGCGCCTAAAACTTGTAGCGGTAGCGGAGCGTGAGGCCGCGGCCGGCGCCGTCCACGCCCCAACTGATGCCGCGGTACTGCTTGTCTGCGACGTTCTCGAAATCGAAGAAGACTTCGGAGCGCTCGCCGAAGCGGAGGGCGCCGCGCAGGCCCACGAGCCCGTAGCCGGGGACGGCGGTGAAGAGCGGGACGGCCGTGTCGTTGTTGACGACGGTCACGCCGTTGACGGTGGCGCCGACGGGCAGGAGCCGGTTCTGCACCTGCGCCAAGGTCTCGCCCGTCGCTATCAGGATGCCGCCGGCCGAGCCGCAGCCGGCCGCGCCCGGCGTCGTCACGCCGCGCACGCAGGCGCCGCGGCGGAAGAAGTTCTGTATCTGCGCGCGCGAGCGGGCCGCGCCCGTGCGGCGGTCGGAGAGGTCGAGCGACGAGAGGCGGGTCTGCCGCCCCGAGAGGACGGCGTAGGGCTCGACGTAGAAGCGCGCGGAGCCGCGCGGCCGGTAGCGCAGGCTTACGAAGCCGGTGGCCGGCGGGACGCCGCCCTCGATGTTCGGCGGCAGCCCGTTGAGCAGGCTGTGCGCGCGGACGTAGGTGAAGTTGCCCCGCGCGGTGAGGTCGCGGCCGAGACGCCCCTCGGTGTCGAACTCGACGCCGTTGAAGCGCGCGTCGTCGTAGTTGACGCGGACGAGCACGGGGCTCGTGGCGGCGGCGACGAAGACGAGGCCGCTGGCCGTCTGGCGGACTATCTGCTCGCTCCCGAGGAACTGCCCCGTCGCGCCCGGCGGCAGGACGAGCGCCTGGTCGAAGTAGACGTCGGAGAGCTTGCTCGTGAAGCCCGTCAGCTCGGCGCGGAAGCGCCGGTGGGTGTAGCGGAGGCTGAGGTCGAAGCTGTCGCTCTTCTCCGGCACGAGGGCGGTGACCGGGATGCCGGTCGAGACGGCGTCGCCCCCGGCCGTCGTGCCGATAAGGCCGCCGAGCGCGGCGGCCGTCGCGGTGTTGACCTCGAAGCCGGTGCCGACGAGCCCGACGATGCCGAGGTCGGTCGTGTTCGGGGCGCGGAAGCCGCGCGCGTACTTCCCGGCGACGTCGAAGCCTTTCCCGAGGGTGACGACGGCCCCGACGCGGCCGGAGAAGGCTTCGAAGCGCTCGCTGTCGTCGGGGAAGAGCGGGCGCCCCGCGACGACGGGCGCGTTCGAAGCGCGCGACTTGTAGGACGAGACGCTGTAGCGCAGCGCGCCGCTCAAACGCAGGCGGTCGGGGACGGCCGTGTAGACGTCCTGCGCGAAGAAGCCGTAAGTCAGGTAGCGCGCCCCGTCGGGGATGCGCGGGCGCGAGGCGACCGTCGCGCGCGTCACGGGGTCGAAGGTGAAGGCCGGGGCGGCAATCTTGTCGCGGTAGACGTCCGAGCCGAGCGTGAGCGTGTTGCGCTCGCCGAGCCGCTTGTCCACGTGGAAGTTGAAGCCGAGGACGTTGGTGCGCTCGCGCTGGTTGGTGACGGCGCCGAGGGGGTTGCCCTGACCGCCCTGGTTGACGCGCTCCTCGCGCTGGCCGTTGTAGGAGAAGGTGAACTGCGCGTCGTCGAAGAAGCCCAGGTTCTGCTTGACGAGGCGCGCGTAGAAGACGTCGACCATGATGGTGCGCAGGTCGGCGATGAGGTTGCCGTCGCCGCCCGCCAGCTGGTCGTAGCGACGCCCGCCGTCCTGGTGGTTGCGCGAGTAGCTGAGGAGAAGCTGGGTCGTCCCGTCGAGGTTGAGGCTGGTGCGGAGCAACCCGCCGTACTGCGTGAAGGCCGTGTCGGGCAGGCGCTCGCCCAGCACGTCGGACGGGATGCCGAGGAAGCGCGTCACGGCCGCGTGCGTGTCGAGCCCCGCGCCCGGCCGCAGGCGGTTGATGCGGCGCGCGTTGAGGTTGAACAGCAGGCCGTACCTGCGCGTGCCGTAGGTCAGCAGGTGGTTCCCGCCGAAGCCGTTGGTCGGGGAGGTGTAGAAGACGTTGGCCGCGCCGTGCCACTCGCGGTCGGCCCCGCCGTAGGAGGGCATCTGCGAGATGAAGTTGACGACGCCGCCCAGCACGTCCGAGCCGTACTGCGAGCTGTTCGGCCCGCGGAGGATTTCGACCGCTTCGAGGCTCGAAGGCTCGATCAGGCTGAAGAAGGTGCCGACGCCGCCGCGCTGCGCGCTCGTCGTGTAGCGCACGCCGTCCACGTAGACGGCGACGTTCCGGCCCGTCATGCCGCGCACGAAGACGGCGCTCAGCGACGGGCTCGTGCGCTGCAAGTTGACGCCCGGCTCCTCGTCCACCACCTGCGCGACGACTTCGGGCGCGCGGGCGACGACCTCGTCTTCGCCGATGATGTTGATGGGCTGCGCGGTGTTGCGCGCGGCGACCGCCTGCCCGGCCTCGGCCGTCACCGTGACCTGCTCGGCGAGTCCCTCGACGTCGAGCGCGACCGAGAGGCTCGCCGTCCGCCCGGCCGAGACCTCGACGGGCAGGCGGCGGCCGGAGAACTCCCTGCGCGCGACGCGCAGGAGGTAGGTGCCCGCCGCGACGCGTTCGAGCCGGAAGCGACCCGCGCCGTCAGTCTCGCCCGAGGCGACCAGCGCCTGGCGCGCGTCCATGAGGTAGACGCGAGCGCCCGCGAGCGCGCCGCCCGCGGCGTCCGTGACCGTGCCCTCGACGGCGCCCTGCGCCCCCTGCGCCAGCGCCGGCAGTGAAGACCCGGACAGCAGCAGCGCGCACAGACAGATTTTCAACAGCCTTGCTTTCATCATCCTTTACCCCGCGTGAAGTCTCTACGGCGGAACCGGCGAGCCGCCCGGTTTGGTGAAGTCGTTAAGCCAGTCCGAACAAGTCAACTTAAACGCTCGGCCCATCTACTACCAGCCGCCGTAGTCGCCGGCGGCGGGCCCGGGCCCTGGCGCGCGTCTCGTCCTGGGGAAAGGGAATGCGGGGAATCGCGGCTCAGCGCAGGTGCTCGACGACGCGCTCAATCGCCTCGTGCGTGACCCGGAGGACTTCGGGGTGCGCGAGCAGCGAGGCGGCGACGGCGCAGAGGCAGAACGCGGCCTTCAGCGGCCGGCGCGTGTGTGGGCGCGCCGGGGAGGGCGCGTCGGCCGGCGACGAGGCGAGGCGGAGCAGCGCGCGCACGCGCCGCGAGAGCCCGTCTTCGCCCTCGCCGAGCAGGTGCGCGCCGGCGGGCAGCGTCGGCGTCGCGCCGGCGGGGATGAGTCTTGAGATTTTGACGATGGCCGAGGCGAGGTCGAGCGCCGCGGCGGGGCCGCCCCCGGCCGCGAACTCGTCCGCGGCCAGCTCCGACTCGCTCTGCCACTCGCGCCGCAGCGAGCGCCCGAGCGGCGCCAGGAGCAGCAGCGCGTCCTGCCCGGCCTGGAGCACGGCGCGCTTCATGTTGTCGCGCGCCACGACGTGGCCGCGCTCGTGCGCCAGCGCCGAGGAGAGCTCGCCCGGCGTCAGCGCGTCGAAAATCTGCGAGGCGACGAAGAGGCGCGGGCGCAGGACGCCGATGACCGCGATGACGGGGAAGCGGTGGCTGATGCGGTAGGCGGGGACGCCCGCCGCCTCGGCCGCGAGGGGCTCGGCGTGGCGCATCCAGTCGCGCAGGAGCCGCCGCGTCGCCAGCCACGTCCCCGCGACGCGCCAGCCCGCCAGAAGCACCCCGCCCGCCGACACCGCGGCGAGGAGCAGAAGCTTGGCCCCGACCTCCCCCTTAGTGTTCGTCGGCTCGTGCAGAAAGTAGGCGGGCAGGAGCAGCGCGAAGACCAGCGCGGAGGCCAGCGCGGGCGGCGACACGCGCAGCGCGAAGAGCAGCCGCGCCCGCACGGCCGCGGGCCGCCCGGCGACGCGCGGCGCCACCGCGCGCCAGACCAGCGCGGCCAGCGCCGACGCCAGCGCGTTGAAGGCAAGGAGGGCGGAGAGGGCCAGGCAGATTCCGAGCAGAAGGTACACGGCCTTTCACCCCCGTCCGCGCAGCTCGCGCCGCTTCTCCTCGACCAGGCGGTGCAGCTCGTCGAGGAGCGCGCGGTCGTGCTCGCTCACGGCGTCCACGATGCAGGCGAGAAGGGGCTCGGCGCCGCCGCTCCGGCCCAGCAGGTCGCCGAGCACGTCCTCGGCCACGCCGCGCTCGAACTCCTCGCGCGTCACGCGCGGCGAGTAGAGGTAGGCGCGCCCCTCCTTCACGCGCGCGAGCAGGCCCTTCTTGAAGAGCCGGTCGAGCGTCGTCATCCACGTCGTGTAGGCCGTGCGCTCGCCGAAGCCGCGGTAGATGTCGCTCGCGCTGACGCGCCCGCGCCGCCAGGCCTCCTCCATCACCGTCTTCTCCAGCTTGCCCAGCGCCGAGCCGACCACCTCGCGCGGTCGCCTGAAACCGAAGAGCGTGAACTGCGGCACTTTCATCTTTGAAGAAGCCCTCTGCCCGAAAGGTTGTGGCGTGACGGGGGACGCGCGGCCGCGCGTCCCCGGAAATTTGATGGGGCGGCCAGCGGGGTTCGAACCCGCGACCTCCTGATCCACAGTCAGGCGCTCTAACCGACTGAGCTATGGCCGCCACGAAGGGGAATGCGAACTGAAAACTTATACTACCAACCGCGCCTGACGCTGACAAGTTAGCCGCCGCGGCCCTTTCCCTCATTTATGCCCCCGGCTGGACTCGAACCAGCGACCCTCTGCTTAGCCTACCACTCCGGATTTCCCCGGCCCCGCCGTCGGGTTGTAGTCTGGACCATATCTTGGGCATTTCAGCCCGGGTGCGTATGGCCTCTACGGAACCCCCGCGTAATCATCCGCGAACCTGACGTTTTTGGACTGATTGTTTTTAGGAGCACTGACCCTTAAGGTCATTGATATTTTTGCGTCTTCCGCTTTGAAGTAATAGCACCTGTCCGTCTCCGGGCAGTAGACGCAGAAAACATCCACCTGACCTTTGTCAACAGCCTTACCGTGAGAGCCGTTCCTGTCCGCCCACCAGTTAATCAGGTTGACCTGAAGGACGCCTCTGACAGCGCTCCTGTACTTCACTTGTATCCTCACGAACTTACTTCCGTCGTAGGAGACAAGATCGAAGGGAGCATGTTCGGTCGAGGGGAAAAGAACCAGGTAACCCTTCTCGACCAAATCACGGTAAGCCTTAGCAACTCCTAAGTCGCCTTTATCCTTTGTGTGGTGCATGGATTCGTTGATCCCTCCCTTGCACTACCTGCTTAAAGACGACCGCAAGGTTTCCTCGGTATTGTCATGGAAGCGAGACCGCTTCTTTAGAGTTCCACCGATATAGCACCCTCCACCGTACGGATTTCTATTCTCCGCACGGGCTCCTCTGTTGAAGGCAGATGCTCTATCCGACTGAGCTACGGGAGCGCGCGTCGAAACGGCGTGATGTTAACACGCGGCCATTTCGCGGCAAAACTGTGCGCGGGCGGGGCGGATGAGAGAAGTGTCCCGTGACAGGAATTTGAAAAGGCCGGCGCGCGCGGCTGTGGTACAGTGTGCGGATTATGGCTGAGTCGGCGGGAGAGAGGGGCAAACTGCTGCGTTGGGTGGGGCTGCTGGCGGCGACGCTGGTCGCGCTCTACCTGTGCTGGCTGATGCTCCAGCCGTTCATCGAGGTGGTGCTCTGGGCCGTCGTCCTCGTCATCGTCTTCTTCCCCGTGCACAGGCGCATCCGCGCGCGCGTCGGGAGCCCCGGCTGGAGCGCGGTGCTCTCCTGCCTGCTCGTCATCGTCGTCATCCTCGTCCCGCTCACGCTGCTCACCTTCGCCGTCGTCAACGAGCTGGGGAACTTCGCGCAGATGCTTCAGCAGAAGCCCGACGGGACGGGCGGCGCCGCGGGCGCGGCGGCCGGGCTGCTCGACCCCAACTCGCCCTACCTCGGCCCGGCCGTGCGCTGGCTGGGGCAGTACGTCGACCTGAGCGGCCTCGGCTCGCAGGAGTTCCTCGCCGAGCGGCTGAAGGGCGTCAGCGGCGCCATCGCCTCGCGCACGCTCGGCTTCGTCGGCGGCTTCGTCGGCTTCGTCGTCGAGGTCTTCTTCGTCATCTTCACGATGTACTACCTCTTCCGCGACGGCGAGCGCATGCGCGAGGCGGCCTACGACATGGTCCCGCTCAGCGGCCCGCAGGCGCGCGAGATTTTCGACCGCACGGGCGAGGTCATCTCGGCGAGCGTCTACGGCGTGCTCGTCATCGCCGTCATCCAGGGCGTGCTCGGCGGGCTGGCCTTCTGGGCGCTGGGGCTGCCGTCGCCGCTGCTGTGGGGCGTGGTGATGATTTTCCTCTCGATGATTCCGATGCTCGGCGCCTTCATCGTCTGGGTGCCGGCGGCCGTCTACCTCGCGCTGACGGGCCACTGGGTGTCGGCCGTCATCCTCGCCGTGTGGGGCGGGCTCTTCATCGGCAGCGTGGACAACTTCCTGCGCCCCAAGCTCGTCGGCGAGCGGACGCGGCTGCACGAGCTGCTCGTCTTCTTCTCCGTGCTCGGCGGCCTACAGGTCTTCGGCGTCCTCGGCATCGTCCTCGGCCCGGTCATCGTGGCCATCACCATCGCGCTCCTCGACGTGCTCCGCCAGGCCGAAGGCGTGAAGAGGGAGCCGCCCGAGCGAGACACCCTCATAGAGCAGCAGGCCGGGCTGCGCGCCGAGCCCAAAGGCGCGTCCTGAAGGCCCAGCCGATGAGCGCCGAAGAGTTCGAAAACCCCTGGGAGAAGGTCTCGACGCGGGTCGTCTACGACAACCCCTGGATACGTGTGCGTGAGGACGAGGTGGTGCGCCCGGACGGGCTCCCGGGAATCTACGGCGTGGTTCATTTCAAGAACCTCGCCGTCGGCGTCCTCGCCGTGGAAGACGGGATGCTCTACCTCGTCGGCCAGTACCGTTACCCGCTCGAACGCTACTCGTGGGAGATTCCGGAGGGCGGCTGCCCGGAGGGCGACGACCCTCTGGGGGCCGCGCAGAGGGAGCTGGAGGAGGAGACGGGCCTGCGCGCGCGCCGCTGGACGAAGATGGGCGAGGCGCACCTCTCCAACTCGGTCTCGGACGAGCTGGCGGTGTGGTTCCTTGCCGAAGGGCTTGAGCAGGGCGAGCGCCGCCCGGAGGGTACGGAAAAACTACAGGTGCGGCGCGTGAGCCTGAAAGAGGCGTGGGCGATGGTCGGCTCGGGGGAGATTACGGACGCGATAAGCCTGCTCGCAATACAGCAACTCTTACTCGGTCAACAACTTGGTTGAGTTTCGTTGACGGACTTTCTCGTCACCGGCCGTCGAACCCTGCGGGTAAAAAAGAGGATGCCGCCAGTTCTGCTCTGGCGGCATCCTCGAATTTTTGCCTGAAAAGCTGCCGAAAGTCGCTTTTAGGCGGCGTTGTTGAAGGTTTCGGCGAAGACGCGGCGGCCGTTGAGGGCGTCATCGATGATCTCGCGGACGGCGGCGACGTCCGGGTTAACGTCCATGCGGTCGCACGCGCGCAGGTGACGGATGATTCCCTCGGTCGCGATGTCGAGGGCAGGGCCGCCGAGCTTCGAGTAACGGCGCGCCTGGATGTGGTCAATCATCTTCAGCCGTTCTGCCAGCGGAAATCTCTCAGTAGCAATCACTTTTCGTCAGCTCCTTATTTTTTCGGGCCCCCGTATATCCAGCTCCGACGGAGGGCTCTGTATTAGTGACAATTTAGATGCATCCGGGAAATGAAGGGATGCGAATCCGTTGCAATCCCCGAATTTTCACACAATCCAGCCCGCCGTATGTAAAGCACCACAACCCTGTAGGGGAAAAGGGGGCTAGAAGAAAAACGCATTCTACATTGATTTTATTTAGATTGCCAGAATTTTTTTCGGCGGGGAGCGTGGTGCCAACGGCGGGAGCCGGGAGGGGGCGCGGAGCAGGCGGAAAGGCGGTTAAATGATTGACGTCGAAGTGGATACGGAGTCAGGGCACGGGGACGTTGCGGAGGGCGTCGGCGGGACGAAAAGACGCCGGCGAAGTCGGAAGGCAAAAGTATGCCTGCCAAAACCCGCCGGCGGTCTTTTCGGGTATCTGGAGAAGTATGACCTGTGTTGGTGAGCCGCTGCTACTTCTTGGGGACGACCGAGTCCTTGATGCCCTTGCTCAGACGGAACTTGAGCGCCGTCTTGGCCGGAATCTGGATCGTCTCGCCCGTCTGAGGGTTACGGCCTTCACGAGCCTTGCGCTCGGAGAGAACCAGCTTGCCGAAGCCCGGGAGCACGAATTCGCCGTTCGACTTGACCTCGTCCGTGGCCAGGCTCGAAAGCTCCTCGAAGAGCTCCTTCACCTGCGAACGCTTCAACTCGTATTTCTCGGCGAAGTGGTTGATTACTTCGGACTGTGACATGCGCTTCTTGCCTGCTTTCGAAGCCATTGGGTTGTGCACTACCTCCTAAAAATCGGGAAGAAATCAAAAAGCTTGCGTCAGGACATATATCACACACGGCCACCTTGCGTCTCGAAAAAATGCCTCTTTTCGCCAATTTTCTAAAAAAAATACTAGAAAAAGGCCGCCCGACCGCGCGACGCCCCGCCCCGCCCCGCGAATTTTGCGGACTTTCACCCCGAAAGGGGCCGAGCCGGCAAGGCTTTTTTAGAGGTTAAGTGATGACGCGGCTTGGGTTACATGATTTCGGCCCTTTATGGGCGGGCCGGCGCGGGGCGAATTCCACTGTAGGTTTTGCCTCCGGGGTGAGAAGGGAATAAACTGTCCGCAAAGCGATTTTCATCAACAAACAGGGGGTGCGAGCCTTGACTCCGATGCGAGAGGGCGTGCAGACCGTCCCGACGAGTCCATTTGAAGGGCAGCGGCCGGGCACTTCGGGGCTGCGGAAGAAGACCCGCGTCTTCATGCAGCCGGGCTACCTGGAGAACTTCGTGCAGTCGGTCTTCGACGCCGTGCGCGCCGACGCGCAGGGCGGCTTCGGCCGCGAGACGCTCGTCGTCGGGGGCGACGGGCGCTTCTACAACCGCGAGGCCATCCAGACCATCATCCGCATGGCCGCCGCCAACGGGTTCGGCCGCCTGCTCGTCGGGCGCGGCGGCATCCTCTCGACGCCCGCCGTCTCGGCCGTCATCCGCCGCCGCGAAGCCTTCGGCGGCCTCGTCCTCTCGGCCAGCCACAACCCCGGCGGCCTCGAAGAGGACTTCGGCATCAAGTACAACACGCGCAACGGAGGCCCCGCGCCCGAGTCGGTCACCGAGCGCGTCTATGCCGAGACGCAGGGCATCACGCGCTACCTCACGCTCAGCCAGGCCGACGTAGACCTCGAACGTGAGGGGAGCCAGCGCGTCGGCCAGACGGAAGTCGTCGTCATCGACCCGCTCGAAGACTACACGGCCTTGATGGAGGAGCTGTTCGACTTCGACTCCCTGCGCGCCTACTTCGCCTCGGGGCACCGGATGCTCTTCGACGCGATGAGCGCCGTGACCGGGCCTTACGCCGCGCACATCCTCGAAGGGCGTCTGGGCGCGCCCGCCGGGACGGTGCTCAACGGGACGCCGCTGCCGGACTTCGGCGGCCACCACCCCGACCCGAACCTCGTCCACGCGGCCGAACTCGTCTTGAGGATGAGCGGCGAAAACGCGCCCGACATCGGCGCGGCCTGCGACGGCGACGGCGACCGCAACCTGATTCTCGGGCGCGACTTCTTCGTCTCGCCGGGCGACTCGCTGGCCGTCATCGCCGAGCACGCGCGCGCGTGCGTCCCCGGTTACGGCGGGGGCCTGGCGGGCGCGGCGCGCTCGATGCCGACGAGCACGGCCGTCGACCGCGTCGCGGAGGCGCTCAGCATCAGGTGTTTCGAGACGCCGACGGGCTGGAAGTTCTTCGGCAACCTTCTGGACGCGGGGCTCGCCACGGTCTGCGGCGAGGAGAGCTTCGGCACCGGCTCGAACCACGTGCGCGAGAAGGACGGGCTGTGGGCGGTGCTCTGCTGGCTCTCGATAGTGGCGAAGACGGGGAAGTCGGTCGAGGAGGTGGTGCGCGCCCACTGGCGCAGGTTCGGCCGGAGCTACTACCAGCGGCACGACTACGAGGCGCTCGACTCGGCGGCGGCCGCGGAGATGATGGCGGGCGTGACCGAAAGCCTTTCTGATTTGGCCGGGACGCCGCTCGGCGGGAGCCGCGTCGAGCGCGCCGACGAGTTCGGCTACGAAGACCCGGTGGACGGCAGCAGGACTTCGCGGCAGGGCGTGCGCATCTTCCTCGCAGACGGCTCGCGCGCGGTGCTGCGCCTGTCGGGCACGGGGACGGCCGGCGCGACGCTGCGCGTCTACCTCGAACGCTACCGCGACGACGGCGGCGAGAGCGACGTCGAGGAGGTCCTCGGCCCGCTAACGCGCGGGGTCAGGGAGATGCTCCGCCTGCGCGAGCGCTTCGGCACGGACGAGCCGACGGTCGTGACGTAGGTGCCCGCGGCGGTGAAGCTTTTGTCCCACAATCTTCAGGCGGGGCGCACAGAGGCGCCCCGCGCCGCGTAGTATCATCGCCGCTTTATGGAAGGTCATATTTTAGACGGCGCGCCGACGCTTGCGATGTCTTCGCGCAGGCGGCTGGCCGTGACGCTCGGCGTCATCACGGGCATGTTCCTGGCCGCGCTCGAAGCGACGGTGGTGGGGACGGCGATGCCGACGGTCATCTCCGCGCTCGGGGGCCTGAGCCATTACAGTTGGGTCTTCTCGGCCTACCTCATCACCTCGACCGTGACGGTGCCGGTCTGGGGCAAGCTCTCCGACCTCTACGGGCGCCGCCTCTTCTTCCAGCTCGGCATCGCGGTCTTCCTCGTCGGGTCGGTGCTCTCGGGGATGGCGGGGACGATGACGCAGCTCATCGTCTTCCGCGCGGTGCAGGGCCTCGGCGCGGGCGCGCTCGTGCCGCTCGGGATGACCATCATCGGCGACGTCTACACGGTCGAGGAGCGCGCGCGGATGCAGGCGTTCTTCAGCGGCGTGTGGGGGATTTCGAGCGTGGTCGGCCCCGTCGTCGGCGGGTTCATCACCGACCAGCTCGACTGGCGCTGGGTCTTCTACATCAACGTGCCGTTCGGCATCCTCGCCGCCGTCATCATGCAGCTCTCGCTCAGGGAGCCGAGGCGCACCGAGCGGCCTTCGATTGACTACGCGGGCGCGGCGCTGCTGATGGCGTCCATCACGCTCCTGATGCTGGGGCTCGTCGAGGGCGGGGCGACGCTGAGCGAGTTCGCCTCGGCGCGCAACCTCGCGCTGGTGGCGGGCGCCGCCGTGCTGGCCGCGCTCTTCCTCTACGTCGAGCGGCGGGCGCAAGACCCCATCGTGCCTTTGGGGTTATTCCGCAACCGCGTCGTGTCGGTCGCGGTGGCCGCGGGGTTCCTGGCGGGCGTGGCGATGTTCGGCGCCATCTCGTTCGTGCCGCTCTTCGCGCAGGGCGCCCTGGGCTCGACGGCGACCGAGGCCGGGTCGCTTTTGACGCCGCTCATGCTGAGCTGGGTCGGGCTCTCGATTATCGGCGGGCGGCTCCTGCTGCGGGTCGGCTACAGGCCGACGACGCTGGCGGGCCTCTTCCTGCTGACGCTCGGCTTCGCGCTGCTGTCGAGCTTCCAGCGCTCGACGCCGCGCGTGTGGCTCTACGTGGATTTGATTCTCATCGGGGCGGGGCTGGGGCTGACGATGCTGACGCTGCTCATCGCGGTGCAGCAGTCGGTTGGGCGCTCGCAGCTGGGCATCGCCACCTCGCTCAACCAGTTCTCGCGCTCGATAGGGGGCGCGGTCGGCGTCGCCGTCATGGGGGCGGTGCTCTCGGCGGGCCTCGCCTCGCACCTCCAGGCGTTCGCGCGCACGTCGGCGGGGACGCTTTCGCCGGAGCGCGCGGCGGAGCTGGCCTCGAACCCGAACGCGCTCATCGACCCGGAGGCGCGCGCCGCGCTGCCGCCCGCCGTGCTCGACGAGCTACAGGAGGCGATGGCCGCCGCGATTCACAAAGTCTTCTGGACGGGGACGGCGCTCGCGGGGCTCGCGTTCGTCGTCGCCTTCTGGCTTCCGCGCGCGGGCGACTCCGGCGTCGCCCCGCCCGACGAAGAGGTCTGCTGCGCCGAGACCGGCGAGCGCATGGTCATCGCCGAGTTCACCACGCTCGAACCCGAAGAGGAGCCCGTCGCCTCGAAAGGGAGTTGACCGATGGTTGGGAGGAAGGGAAGGTAATCGGGGCGGCAGGATTTGAACCTGCGACCTCTCGGTCCCAAACCGAGCGCGCTACCAGGCTACGCTACGCCCCGCCGTCAAGGTGCGACAAAAGCCCTCGCCGTTTGACCGTCGGCATTCTAACAGACCGCTTCACTCAAGGGTCAAGCCGGTGTCCGTGTATCGCGCGCGGAGGTGGCGGACGGCACGGGCGAGGGCGCGGGCGCGGTGGCTGAGGGAGTGTTTGACTTCTTCGGGCAGCTCGCCGAAGGTTCGGTCGTGGCCTTCGGGGATGAAGATGGGGTCGTATCCGAAGCCGCCGGTGCCGCGCGGCTCGCGGGCGATGCGGCCTTCGCAGACGCCCTCGAAGGTCTCGACCGTCCCGGCCGAAGGGTCCGCGACGGCGATGACGCAGACGAAGCGCGCGCGCCGCTCGGCGTCACCCGTCGCCTCTATCTCTCCCAACAGTTTTGACATGCGCTCGGCGTAGGTCGCGCCCCTCCCCGCGTAGCGGGCCGAGTAGACGCCGGGCGCGCCGCCGAGCGCGTCCACGGCGAGGCCCGAATCGTCGGAGAGCGTCAGCAGGCCGGCGTGCGCGGAGTAGTGAAGCGCCTTGAGCACGGCGTTCTCGGCGAAGGTCGTCCCCGTCTCCTCGGCCTCTTCGACGCCTTCGAACTCGTCGAGCAGGCGCAGCCGGAGCGGCGCCCCTGCGAGGAGCCGCGAAAGCTCCCTGACCTTGCCCGCGTTGTTGGTGGCGACCAGCAGCTCCTCGTGTTCAGCCATAGAGGGGTTGAGGCGTGCTTCAGTGTACCGGCGTTCGCACCCGCGGCCGCGGGGAAACTTTGCCCCCCGCGGCTTTCATGTTTAGAATCGTTCCCGGGCCGACAGAGCCCGCAGACTCCCACGCTCTCGCAATCATTCTAGAGTCAGGCCGCGCGGTTTGGCACGCGCGCGGCCGCCGCCGCGCCGGGCGCCGCCGAACGAGTGAACGAACTGTCCCAACATCTCACACACCCCGAGGCATTCCCACCGGCGCAGGAACTCGCCGTGTGGCTGCGCTCGCTCCAGAGCTTTTTCAACGCGGCCAACCTCCCGCTCGGCGAGGCGGAGCGCGCCGCCATAGGCGAGCGCAGCTTCAAGTGTGAGACCGGCGTCGTGCGCGACGCGCTCGTGCGCTGCCTGCACCTGCTCGGGAGCGTCGCGCACGGCGAGCCGCCGTCGGGGCCGCCCGCGGGTGACGACGCCGCGGCCGCGCGGACGGCGCCGGGCGCCGACAGGGAGGGCGGGCGGGGCTCGCTCGGGCTCGTCGGCGCGAAGGACTCGCTCGCCGAGCTGGCCGACGTCTTCAAGGACGCGTGCAGGCTGTGCGACGCGCTGCTCGAAGCGCAGGCCGTCGGCTTCGCCGCGTGGTCGAGCATCGGGAGCATTTTGGAGCGGGAGCTGCGGCGCTCCGAGGCGGCGGGGCTGATAGTCGCCGCGGGCCATGGCGCGGACGCCGCCGACTTGCAGGAGCGGCTCGTCGCGCTGGCGCACGGGCTCATGCCCGACGACCTGGGCGAAGACCTGCTCGAAATCTTTCAGGCGTTCTCGCGGCTGCTCACGCACCTGCGCTTCGTCGAACTCTCGCTCAAGGGCGACGCGCAGTTGAAGCGGCTGCTGCCGGTCTTCACGCTCATCCACGAGGAGACGCGCGCCCTGCTCGACTTCATCGAGGGGCGCGCGCTGCGCGTCGAGGGCGTCGGGAGCGGGGCGAGCGAGATTCTGGACGGCACGGCCTACGCGGTAAGGATGGAGATGCGCAAGGCTTTCGAGCACGAGCTGACGGGGCTCTGCACCCTGCGGCAACCGCCGCACCTCTTCGCCAAGGTCGAGAACGCCGCGGGGCTTTTGCGCGACTGCTACCAGCAGTCGGTCGTCGCGCTCGCGCAGAGCTTCGACCCGTCGCTCGACGGCGCCGGGCTCTTCCGCTCGTTCCGGACGAAGCTCGAACAGTCGCTCGAACTACGGCGCGAGCTCTGGGGGCTCGTCCGCCTCGTGCGCCAGTCTTCGGCCGAGGGCGCGCACGCGCCGCGGGTGCTCGAAGCGCTCGCGGCCTTCGGCGAGGGCGGCCAGCGTTACCTGATGTACAAAGACTGGGAATCGCTCGAACGCTTCGCGGAGGAGGTCGAGACGGCGCGCGGCGCGGGCGAGCTGTCGCGCACGCTCCACCGCTTCGAGGCGTACCTCGAAACCCTCTTCGGCCAGGTCAACATGCGCGCCGTCCTCGCCGACCACCCCTTCGACCCGAATCAGGAGGAGCGGTAGGCGGTCGGCAGTTAAGGAAAGAAGGCGTGGAGCCGGCGGCGGCTGCTCCGCACTTACCGCCTACTGCCCTACGCCTACTGCTCCCCGCGGCGCGTCGTGAGGCGCGCGTAGATTTCGCCGAACATGCCGAACGCGGAGAGCGTCCGCTTCTCGAAGCCGCCGTCGGCGAGGCGCGTCTGCGAGAAGCTGTAGCCGCGCCGCGCGAGCGCCGCTTCGAGCCCGCCCGCGTCCCCGCGCCGCCCGAGGCGCGAGAGCACGGCGCGCGCGGCCTCGCGGTCGTCCGTGAGCGTCCGCGCGAGCGCGTCGCCCGAGGTGAATTCCCGAGGCGCCGACTTGAGCACGTCCCCCCCGCGCAGCGTCCGCCCCTCGGCCCGCGCGCGGACGCAGAGCCGCACGTCGTCCTCCTGCCCCATCAACAACAGCTCGCCCGCGAACGCGGCCGCGCCGCGCTCCGGGTCTTGCGAGACGAGTATCTCCGCGTCGCCCGCGCGCTCCGCACGGGCCCCGCGCCCGAGGTGCGCCAGCGCCTGCTCGCGCAGCGCCGCGCGGTCGCGCACGGAGGCGACGAGCACCTTGCCCTCGCTCGCGGGCCCGAGCCTCGCCGTCACGAGCTGCGTCCCGCAGGCGCGCAGGAACTCGCGCGGGCTCTCCACGCCGTAAGGCTTCAAGAACGCTTCGAGGCCGCGCGAGACGAGGATGGCGCTCGACACGTCCACCTGCGAGGAGAGCGCCGCGCCCGTCCCACGGTACGCCTCCTCCGGGCTGCGGAAGTCGTAGAACGTCGCCTGATACGTGTCCGCCGGGAGCAGTTCCGCCGCGGCCGCCGCGTGCGGCGCCGGCGCGAGCGGGCCTTGCAGGCGCCCGGCGACGCCTTCGGCGAGCGCGACGTAGAAGACGTCCTCGATGCCGCCGCCGGACGCGCGCGTGCTCCAGCCGACGGCGCCGAGCGTCCGGTTGAAGATTTGCGGCACGAGCGTCGCCATCACGCTCTGCACGTGCGGCTCCTCGGAGATGCCGCCGACGAAGGCGGGCGCGAAGACCTCGACGGCCTTCGCCACGCTCCCGCGCGGCGCGTAGCCGAAGGCGAGCGCGCCCTCGCCCCCGACGCGCGCGCGCATCTCCCGCAGCCCCTCGTCGCCCGCGAGGCTCGGCCGCGCCCCGCGCCTCACGTCCAGGCACGCGCGCACCGCCGCCTCGTCGTTGCCGACGACGGCGACGCTCCCCCGAACCGCCGCCACAATCTTCCGGCGCGCGCCCGCCGCCTCCGCCCACGTGTAGAAGGGGACGCCGTCAACCTCCTTACGCTCGACCGGCGGCGCGCCCAGACTTCTGCGCGCGAAGTCCCCGACCAGCTTCTCGACGGCCGCCCGCACGCGCCACTCGCTCGTGTGCGTCTCGGCGACGAGCGCCGCGCGCGGCGAGAACTTGAGCGTCGTGTCCGACTCCTCGGCCGCCTGAAAGCCGAGCACGGAGACGGCGAGCTGCGCGCGCGCGGTGACGACGGCGTCGCTCGTGCCCAGCCCCGTGAAGGAGAGGAAGCCCGGCAGCCAGCCCTTCCGGCCCAGCCCAGCGTCCACGCCCGCCGCCGGCGCCAGCTCGCGCCACGCGTCGGTCGAGGTGAAGGCGTCCAGGACGTCCGGCAGGCTGTCCGCCTCGACGTAGACGATGGAGTCCGCCGGGGCGTAAGCGGCCATCTCCACCCGCCCCGGGCGCGTAAACCAAAGCCACGCCAGCACTAACAGCGCCAGAATAAGAACGGCGACGAGCGCCCTCCGTAGTTTGACCATACCCTCCCATCCTAACTTTCGTCGCTCGCGCGAGGCAAGAAACTACGCCGCCCGGCTTTAAATCTCGGCGGGAGAGAGACATCGGGGCATTAAGAATTGAGATTTGAAATTTGAAATCTCAATTCTCAAATTCAGACCCGACGTTCGGGTGGTTAAAACCTCCTGCGCGACACCTGTTTGAGACGCTGAAAATTCTGGAAAAGTCTCCCCAATAATTCAGGAATGGCAGTTAAACTATGAAATGTCAGGAGTTAAACTAAACAAAATACTGGTTGACAGAGTTTAGCCATGTATCTTATAGTTTCTTTGGAAGTTGTTCCGCCCACTCTCCGCCTTGCGGCGTGGGGCGCGGCGGGCAGACTTGAGAGGCGGCCGCGTCCCGAAAGGGAGGCAGCAGTTGGAACGGGCCGCCCCCGAAACCCAACCGACAAAGGCACACCACGCGCGAGCGTGGGCCGCAAAGCCACGGGAGTCGCGCCTTCGGGTTCGACTCGGCCGGGTTACCGAAGGGGAGATTCTTTGAGCCGCAGCGGAGCCACTTCGACGCTCACGCCGGTGCCCGCGACGCACCCCCGCCTTCGGACGCACACAGCTTCAGCCCAGTCGTCAGCCGTGCACCCCCTCCTCAAGCACGCGCCCGCGCGGCCCACGCGCCGCGAGCGCGGAACGTCCCCGCGAGAGATGAAGTCCGACACGCCCAACACGCAAGCGCCGCAGTGGCGCACCACCCACGCGAGGCTCCTGCGCGCACGCGCGCGCCTCCGCCAACTCCACCGACAGCGACAGGTTCGGTCTTCGAGGAACGGATAAGTCTATGTTCAGAAAGAAACTCGGCAACAAGGGCCTGGTCGGCCTGGACATCGGTTCGAGCTCGGTCAAGGCGGTCGAGTTGGCGGGCAAGCCCGGCGCGCTCTCGCTCGTCAACCTCGGCTTCGAGGGGCTCCAGCCCGACACCGTGGTGGACGGGCAGATCATGGAGCTGAACGACGTCTCGGGCGTCATCTCGGGCGTCTTCTCCAAGCACCAGTTCAAGACCGACCGCGTGGCGGCCGGCGTCTCCGGCAGCTCCGTCATCGTCAAGAACATCATCGTCCCGCAGATGACGCGCGAGGAGCTGGAGGGCTCAATCGACTGGCACGCCGAGGAGCACATCCCGTTCGAGATTTCCGACGTGAGCCTCGACTACCAGGTGGTCGGCTCCGCCGCCGACTCGCTCCACGTCCTGATGGCCGCCTGCAAGCGCGACTTCGTCGCCAACCTCAAGCAGGCCATCCAGCTCGCCGGCAAGCAGCCGGCGGTCATCGACGTGGACGCCTTCGCCCTCCAGAACTGCTACGAGGTCAACTACCAGCCGCCGGCGAACCTCGTCGTGGCGCTCCTGAACGTCGGCGCCTCGACGATGAACATCAACATCCTGCGCGGCGTCCGCAGCGTCTTCACGCGCGACGTCTCGGTCGGCGGCAACCAGTACACGTCGCTCCTCCAGAAGGAGCTGGGCCTGACCTACGAGCAGGCCGAGGCGGTCAAGCGCGGCGGCGCGCCGCCCAGCCACGTGCAGGAGGCCGACATCGCCGGCGCGCTCGAATCCGTCTCGGACATGCTGGCGCTGGAAATCTCGAAGACCTTCGACTTCTACCGCGCGACGGCCGACGACAACGACGGCAGCGTCCAGAAGATTCTGATCTCGGGCGGGGGCTCGAAGCTCAGGGGCCTGCCCGAGTTCCTCTCCAACCGCTTCGAGATGCCGGTCGAGCGGCTCGACCCCTTCCGCCAGATTCGCGTGGACGCGCGCCGCTTCGACCCCGAGTACATGCGCGAGGTCGTGCCCGAGATGGCGGTCGCCGTGGGGCTCGCCCTGAGAGGAGTGGATGCTTAAATGATTAAGGTCAACCTTTTGGATTCCGTCACCGAGCGCCAGTCGAGCGCGTCGGTCGTCGAGGAGAAGGTCGCCAACCCGGCCGCCCGCTTCTGGATGCTCGGCGCGGCCGCCTGCGCCGTGCTCGGCCTCGCCATGGTCTTCGACTACTACAGCGCCTCGGCCTCGCAGGCGAAGGCCGCGCAGGAGCTGGAGCGCCAGCAGCAGATCGCGGCGCAGATGGCCGCCGTCAAC
This sequence comes from Pyrinomonadaceae bacterium, assembly GCA_036387455.1. Classification (GTDB taxonomy): domain Bacteria; phylum Acidobacteriota; class Blastocatellia; order Pyrinomonadales; family Pyrinomonadaceae; genus QHXN01. Next base: position 18,513 of record DASVTS010000104.1, read on the forward strand.
AAGGAGCAGGCCGACCTGGAGAAGAAGCTCAAGGACATCCAGTCGCGCATAGACGTCATCAAGAAGCTCCGCAGCTCGCAGCAGGGCCCGGTCTCGCTCCTCTCCGACCTCAACTCGCGCATCCCGGCCGACCCCGACTTCCGGCTCGACGTCATCGAGCAGAAGGGCGGCGAGCTGACCATCGAGGGGCAGTCGCCCAACGAGTACGCGGTGACGCAGTTCGGCCGCAGCCTCGAATTCTCCGACGGCGTCTTCGTCAACGTCAGCCTGGAGGCCGAGCGCAAGGCCGTCGAGGTCAACGCGGCCGACTACACCCCGGCCGACGGCCCCGTGGACCTGAGCGTCAAGCCCGAGGTCTTCTGGTTCAGGGTCAAGTGCAAGTACGGGCCGAACGCCCCGGCGCCGCAGGACCCGAAGAAGAAGCCCGCCGAACAGATAGCGCAGAAGTAGCCGCCCGGCCGCGGGGCCCGCGGGAGCAAGCCCGGAAGGAAACGAACGATGCTCAAACTCGACGCACTCCAAGAGAAACCCTGGTACGTGCACCTCGCCGCCTTCGGCGCGGTGGCGCTCCTCGCCTACGGCGCCTTCTGGTACTTCGTCACCTCGGGGACGCGCGCCGAGACGGCCGAGGTCGAGGCGAAGGTCGAACAGCTCCTGCGCGCCAACGCCGGCGCGGTCGTCGCCTCGCAGCGCCTCAACGAGTTCAAGGCCAACTACGAGCGCGCCAAGGCCGACTACGACGACCTCAAGCTGCTGCTGCCCGAGCAGCGCGAGCTGACGATGGTCTTGCAGAACGTGCAGGACCGCGCGCGGGGCCGCCTGACGCTCAAGAAGTTCCTGCCCAAGGAAGAGGTGCAGCAGGACTTCTACACGGGCAAGCCCGTCTCGGTCCTGGTGACGGGGAGCTACAACAACATCGGCCAGTTCTTCGCGCAGATGGCGACCTACCAGCGCATCGTCTCGATCACGGACTTCAAGGTCACGAAGCTCGGCAAGGACAAGCAGGCCGGGAAGGATGACGGGCAGACCGTCACGGCCGAGTTCCTCGTGACGGCCTACTACGTCTCGCCCGAGAAGCTCCAGCCGGCCGCGCCCGACAAGAAGCCCAAGCCCGCGGCCGACGAGAAGGGCGCGAAGCCCGCCGAATAGGGCGGCGCGGCGCCGCCGCCCGCGACGACAACAGGACGGTCTTAAAGGACCCCGGAGCCGGAACGCAGGAAGAGGTTATGAGAAACAGACACACGCCCAGCACGCTCAAGGGACTCCTCGCGGCGGCGCTCGTCGCCGCGGCCGCGGCCTCCGCGCCCGCGCAGACCGCGAGCAGCAGCTACCACGGCGCGCAGCGCGACCCTTTCAACACCTACAAGCCGAAGCTCAAGCGCAAGGTCGAGAAGAAGGTCGCCGCGCCCGTCGCCGTGCCCGCCATCCAGTCGCGCATCGACAAGTACAAGGCGCAGAAGCTGGCGGCGATGAACCTCCGCCAGGCGGCGCCGAAGCCGACCACGGCGCTGCTCCTCTCCGAGGTGCAGGTCATCGGCATCTTCCGCACGCCGCGCGGCTACGCCGCGATGGTCGAGGCCACGCCGATCAACCTCTCCTACGTCGTCTACCCCGGCGAGCAGTTCTACGACGGGATGCTGGTCGCCATCGAGGAGTCGCGGCTCGTCTTCCGCAAGCAGACGCGCTGGACCGACGGCCGCACGGACGTCGCCGTCGAGACCAAGCCGCTCCGCCAGCCCACGGCCGCCGACGCCCTGACCGCGCAGCGCGCCGAGCAGCCGTCGGCGCCCGCCGCCGAGAAGAAGTCCGAACTCACCGTCCTCGTCGAAGCCCTCAAGGCGCTCGCCTCCTCCTCCGGCTCGCAGCAGCCGCAGGCGCAGCCCGCCCAGCAGCAGGGCGGCGCCGAAGCGCAGGGCGCGAGCACGCAGGCCAAGCCCTGAAGCCCCGCGGCGCGCACGCGCGCCCACCCGAAGCCCCGACCCCGCAACCTCGACCCGCCGAAGACCCGAACGGAGGTGAAGCAACCCGCTCGGCCGCGCCCCGCGGCGACTCTTTTTGACAACATGGCCGGCGGCGTACCGCGTTGTGCGGCGCGCGCTTGAAGGGTCGGGCGGCTTTTGCGAAGAGGCCGCCGGCCCGCACGAGCGTTAGCGCGTGGCGGGAGGCGAGCCGGCGATGCCCGAAGGATGAAGAACATGTCACACACCAAAATCTTATCCGCGGCCACGGCCCGAGGCGCGCTCGTCCTCCTGCTCGTGTTCGCTTGCGGCCCACTGGCACTCGGCAGCAGCCCCGTCGGCGCGGCGGCTGGCAGGCCGCTCGTCGCCACCTCCGTCCGCGCGGTCACCTCCGGCGCGGCCACGCTCATCACCGTCGAGGCCACGGCCCCGATGGCCTACACCGTCCGCCGGCCCGACGACCGCCACATCGTCGTCGAGCTGCCCGGCGTTGACGGCTCGCAGCTCTCGCCCGCCTACGGCGTCGCCTCGCCGCTGGTCGAGGGCCTGACGGTCAGGCAGTCGCTCAGAGGCTCGGAGCCCGTCGCCAGCCTCCAGGTCTCGCTGCGCGCGCCCGTGCGCGACCGCTCGCGGCTCGAAGGCAGCCACCTCGTGCTCGAACTCGTGCCCGGCGACTCGAAGGCGGCGCCCGCCGCCTCGGAAGACCCGGCGCAGACGCGCCCGAGCCCGACGCCCTCGGGCGGCTCGCAGGCGACGCAGGCCACCCAGGGCTCGCAGTTCGGCCAGCCCGGCTTCGTCGGCGAGCCCATCAACCTCAACGTCGTCAACGCCGACATCCGCGACATCCTCAACTACATCACCGAGCAGTACGGCGTGAACTTCGTCGTCGACTCCTCGGTCCAGCGCGTGCCCGTGACCATCAACGTGACGGACGTGCCCTGGAACTTCGCGCTCGACTCCATCCTCAAGGCGAACCGCCTCGGCATCGAGGTCAACGGCAACATCCTGCGCGTGGCGACGCTCTCGGTGCTCAAGGACGAGGCCAAGATTCGCGCCGAGGAGGAGGCCGCGCGCACCTCCCTGCGCGCCGCGCAGCTCGAGAACGCGCCGCTCGTCACCGAGTTCATCCGGCTCAACTACGCGCGCGCCTCCGGCTCGCTCGCCTCGGCCTCGGCCGGCGCCGACGCCTTCGTCGGCGGCGGCAGCTCCAGCGCGGGCGCGGGCAGCGGCGGCGACGCCGGCATCCTCCCCATCATCGCCCGCCGCCTCTCGCGCCGCGGCGGCATCGAGGTGGACTCGCGCAGCAACACGCTCATCATCACCGACGTCCGCGAGAACATCGAGGCCGTGCGCCGCCTCGTCCAGCTCCTCGACCAGCCCGAGCCGCAGGTCGAGATCGAGACGCGCATCGTCATCGCCAGCCGCAACTTCTCGCGCGACCTCGGCGTCCAGCTCGCGGCCGCGGTCGGGAACCCGAGCCGCGGCGGCCTCGGCGCCCTCAACACCATCCCCGGCTCGACGACCGGCGCCGGCCCCGTCCGCAACGGCGTCCCCGGCGGGCTCCTCGGCACGACCCCGCCGACGCCCGCGCTCGCCGCGCCCAGCGCCAGCACGGTCATCGGCCTGACGACCGGCATCTTCGGCACCGCCCAGATCAGCGCCCTGATTACGGCCGCCGAGGAGAAGGGCCAGGCCAAGATCGTCGCCACGCCGCGCGTCTCGGCCCTCAACAACCGGCCCGCACAGATCGAGGCCGGCTCGCAAATCCCCGTCATCACGCCGCAGACCGGCGGGGGCGGGGGCGGCTCCGTGCTCACGACGACCTTCGTCGCCGTGCCGCTGCGGCTCTCGATCACGCCGCAGATTACGGACGCCGGCACGGTCGTCATGC
>DASVTS010000105.1:0-3673 GCA_036387455.1 Pyrinomonadaceae bacterium
GAGTTCTGCCGCGCGCGCGGCTTCGCCTACAAGGACATGGAGGAGAACGACCGCGCCTTCCTCGTCGTCGCCGAAAGCTACTGCCGCTACAAGGCGCCCGCGCGCTACGACGACGAGCTGGTCGTCCGCACGCACATCACGGAGCTGCGCCGCCGGTCGGTGCGCTTCGGCTACGAGATTATCAACGCCGCCGACGGCCGCATCATCGCCGAGGGCGAGACCGGCCACGTCGTCACCGACGCCAACAACCGCGTCATCTCCCTCCCCGAGAGCTACCGCCTCGCCCTCAGCTCCCCGCCCCTCGCCCCCGAGGAGAGCGAGTCCTGAAGCGCCCGCGCCGCCCGTCCCCGCCCCGCCACTTTTTACTTGTCCGTGCGACCCCGAGCGTCGGGGGCGTCGAAGAACCCTTTGCGGGCTCGCACCGTGAGGCCGGGCCGCTTGACGCGAATCTGTAGCCGGTGGAAGCGTGGGCGCTCGCCCGCGGCCCCCGCCGGCTCGACTTCGGGCCGGTAGCCGAGCAGGTAGTAGCCGCGCGCCTCTTCGAGCATCCGCGCCGTGCCGCGGCTCAGGTCGTTGGTGTTATAGGTGAGGTGCCCGCCCGTCCCCTCGGCCAGCAGCCGGAGCCCTTCCTGCGTCGCCAGCAATTTCGCCGACTCCTTGTCTATCGTCCCCTGCTGCGTCTGCGCCGTGGGGAACCCGCGCGCGCGCATCGTCTCGTAGAGGGAGCGGCCCGGCGTCGCCGCGTCCGGGGACCCCGGCGCGTAGGCGACCAGCCCGCGCGTGTCCACCGCGTGGATGGTCACCGAGGCCCGGTTGGCCAGGTCGATCACCTGCCGGGCGATCCCGTAGGGCGCGTAGGGCGCGTGCCCCTCGTCCACGCTCTTTGGCGGCCCCTGCGCGGCGCGCTCGACGGCGGCGTCGAGGTCCCTCTCAAGGGGCGACCCCTCGGAGAACAGGGCGTCGTCAGGCTGCGGCGTGATGACGAGGTCGTCGCTGAAGATGATGAGGGACTTGCGGCCGGGCAGCCCGCGCAGTTTCGTGAGCACGAGCTTGATGGCTTCGAGCGACTCGGCGCGGGAGCGCGGGGTGTAGGACGGGTCGGTGGGGACGCACGACCCCACCCGGTTCGGGCAGCGGTAGAAGATGCTCTCGATGGCGGCGTGGAGCACCTGCCGGTCGGAGGTCAGCTTCTGGAAGGCGCCCGTGCCCTTGCGCGTGTGCGAGATGACCACCTGATCGCCGGGGAGCAACTGCCCTTCGACGAACTTGAGCAACGCCTGACGCGTCATCGAGGCGCTCGCGGGCGAGAGCGCGAGGTCGTCCACCACCACGAAGAAGGAGCGCGGCGCGGAGGGCGACGCGGCCGAGGGCGGCACTGACGCCCCTGCCGCGGCCGTGGGCGCCGCCTTCCCCGCCGCGCCCGAAGGCGCCCCGGCCGGGCCCGCCGCGCCGCCGACGTAGGCGAAGTTGGTGACGACCTGCGGGCGCCCGTCCTCGAACACCTCGAAATCCTCGGCGCGCAAGTCCGTCACCTGGCGCCCCTCTGCGTCGAGGACGACGGCGTCCACCTGCACGAGGCTCGACGTCACGCGCACGACCTGCTCGTCGTCAACGGCAGGCGGCGCGGGCGCGCCCGTCTGCCCTAGGGCGTGTGCGAGACAGACACAGCAGAGCGACAGCGAGACGAGCGGCCGGCAGGTTCTTCTCACGGGGTCCTCCTTCCGTGGTGGGGGCAGTTCGGGCTCCGCGGCCGCCCCGCCCGGGGGCCGCCGTGCGCGGGGCCTCGCCGCAGAGTATAAGGCCGCTGCCGTCCGAACCGACAGCCCGGGGCGGCGCGCCGCCTCAGGACTCGTGCGGGAGGTCGAGGCGGGAGATTTCGCGGGCGCGGCCGGTCGCGTCGTCCACGTCGATGAGGGCGGCGCAGATGCGGACGCCGCCGCGCGAGTGCTCGGGGCGCGGCGTGGCGGGGCTCAGGAAGCGCGCGATGACGCCGTCGGCCTCCATCCCGATGCAGCCCGCGTGGCTCCCGGTCATCCCGAGGTCGGTGATGAAGGCGGTGCCCCGCGGCAGTATCCGCTCGTCCGCGGTCTGGACGTGCGTGTGCGTGCCGACGACCGCCGAGACGCGCCCGTCCATGTACCGCCCGAGCGCGGCCTTCTCCGACGTGGCCTCGGCGTGCACGTCCACGAGCCGGACTTTGACCGACTCGTCCAGCCCGGCGAGCAGGCGGTCGGCGGCCGCGAACGGGCTGTCGTGCGTCGGCGGCATGTAGACGCGCCCCATCAGGTTGAGGACGGCTACGCGCGTGCCCCCGCGCGCCTCCCCGACCCAGAGCCCCGCGCCGGGCGTCCCCCCGGGGTAGTTCGCCGGCCGCAGCAGCCGCGGCTGGCGCGCGATGTAGGCGGCGGCCTCTCGCTTGTCGAAGATGTGGTTGCCCGAGGTCATCACGTCGATGCCGGCGGCGAACAGCTCCTCGCACGCCTGCGGCGTGACGGAGAAGCCGCCCGCGAGGTTCTCGGCGTTCATCACCGCGAGGTCTACCGAATGCTGCTCGCGCAAGTCCTGTATGCGCTCAAGCACCGCCACCTGCCCCGGGCGCGCCACCACGTCGCCGATCATCAGGATTTTCATAGGCTTTAAAAGCCGTGAACCGTAAACCGTAAACCGTGACAAGAAGAAGGCAGTTCTTATCTTGTCACGGCTTACGGTTTACGGTTCACTAAAAAAGGTGGCCGGGGGAAGAACCGCGACGGCCGCTCCGAAGTCGTAATTGAACCTGCGTTGACAGGTGGGTGACCTGACCTTGCGGTTAAAGCCGCCACCTCCGGCAATCCCTAACATTGAGGGGCTGCACTGGTGGACGGCATCGGTCTCCCTAATTCACGACATAGGCTCAACCATTGTAAATCGGTGGCGAACCGCGCAGAAGCGACTCCCTCAGCCTGCCGAAATACTAACACACGCCGCGCCCGCGCGTCAGAAAATGAGCCCGAAAAATTTCGCCCGCGCGCTTGACAGTCTAAGGCGTCCGCACGACGCGGTCGCCCCTCAGCTCCAGCCCCGGCGCGGCGTCCGCGAGGTCGCGCAGGAAGGCCGCCTTGTCCTCCGGCGAGACGTAGAGGGCGCGCGGGCGCCCGCGCTTCAGGTGGCCGACGCGCAGGCGGTCGAGCGACCACGCGGGCGCGCTCGCGGGGTTGCGCGACGGCCGCACCTCCTCGATTGCGGAGAGCGGCACGCGCCAGCGCAGGAGCCCGCTGCGCGCGATCAGCTCCGCCGACGTGACCTCGTAGTTGAGCGGGTAGGTCGTGAGCAGCACGGCCGCGGCGGCGACGACGCCCGCCCTGACGAGCGCCCAGCCCGGCCCGGGGTCGCCGCCCCGCGCGAGCAGCAGGAAGAGGCCGGCGGCGAGCGGCGCGAGCGCCCCGCCCCAGACGAGGCCGACGAGCCACGCGTCCTTCTTCGAGCGGTGGAGCATGAAAGTCGTTCCTCTCGTCTTATTAATACGGGGCTTCGGGCGCGGCGGTTCGGCGTGCCGGAGGCGCGGGCGGGGCTTTCAGGAGATGGAGATGGTCGGGGTGACCTGCTCGACGGCGCTGCGCGTCTTGAGGACGCGGTCGAGCATCTCGGCGCACTCGGCGCTGCGGGCGGCGAGCTGCTGGTCGGTCTGCTCGTG
>DASVTS010000106.1:0-26461 GCA_036387455.1 Pyrinomonadaceae bacterium
CGACGCCGCCGCGGCCGAGGCCGCCGCGCTGACGGAAGCGGAGGCGTCGGCACTCATGGGCCGCGAGGCCGCGAACGCCGCGCCGGGCGCCGTGGCGATGCTGGCCGCCGCGGCAATCGCCCCCCTTAACGACAACTTCGCCTCCGCGCAGGTCATCACCAGTCTGCCCGGCACCACGACCGGCTCCAACGTCGGCGCGACGAAGGAGGTCGGCGAGTTAGACCACGCCTACGACCGCGGCGGCGCGTCGGTCTGGTACAAGTGGCAGGCGCCGAGCACGCGCTCCGTCGACTTCAAGACCGAGGGCAGCGGCTTCGACACGACGCTCGCCGTCTACACCGGCACGACCCTCGACACCCTCACGGAGGTCGCCGCCAACGACGACTCGGGCGCGGCCGGCGTCAACACCAGCCGCGTCAGCTTCGACGCCGTCGCCGGAAAGATTTACTACATCGCCGTGGACGGCTACTTCGACGGCACGTACGCCGGCTCGGGCAGCATCAGCCTCGCCTGGAGCGCCACGCCGAGGCCGGCCAACGACAACTTCGCCGCGGCGCAACTGCTCGCGGCCGCCGCCTCGGGCACCGCGACGGGCACGACCCGTGGCGCGACCCTCGAAACCGGCGAGCCCTACCACGCCGACGCGGACGGCGGCAAATCCGTCTGGTACAAGTGGCAGGCCCCTTCGGCCGGCAGCTTCGAGTTCACGACCAGGGGCAGCAACTTCGACACGCTGCTCGCCGTCTACACCGGCACGGGCGTCAGCGCCCTGACCGGCGTCGCCTCCAACGACGAGGAGGACTGGAACGCCGGCCTCCACACCAGCCGCGTCATCTTCAACGCGACGGCCGGCGCCGTCTACTACATCGCGGTCGACGGGTTCTACGGCGACTTCGGCGACGTCACGCTCAAGTGGCAGGCCGGGCCGGGCGCCGCCGCCAACAACAACTTCGCCGCCGCCCAGGTCATCAACGGCGACGAGGGGCGCATCGTCGGCCACAACTGGATGGCGACGAAGGAGACGGGCGAGCCCATCCACGGCGACGGCGAGGGCGGGGCCTCGGTCTGGTACCGCTTCCGCGCCCCGGGCAGCGGCCGCGTCACCTTCGACACCCTCGGCAGCACCTTCGACACGCAGATGGCCGTCTACACCGGCACGGGCGTCAGCGCCCTGACCAGGGTCGCCGCCAACGACGACGACGCCGAGGCCGGGCTGATGACGAGCCGCGTCAGCTTCGACGCCGTCGCCGGCACCGTCTACTACATCGCGGTGGACGGCTGGTACGGCGAGGCCGGCACCGTCGTCCTGCGCACGCCGCGCACGGGCGGGCGCATCGCCTTCGCCAGCACGCGCGACGGCGACAGCGAAATCTTCACCATGAACAAGGACGGCGGCGACCAGAGGCAGCTCACCGCCAACACGGCGGCCGACACCTGGCCCCGCTGGTCGCCCGACGGCGCGCGCATCGCGTTCCAGAGCGCGCGCGACGGCAACAACGAAATCTACGTGATGAACGCCGACGGCACGAACCCCGTCCGCCTGACCTACCAGGTCGGCACGGACTCGCGCCCCGCCTGGATGCCCGACGGCGGCAGCCTCCTCTTCGCCAGCACGTTCTACGGCAACTCGGAGATTCACCGCATCAGCGCCGTCACCGGCGACGACCAGTGGCGGATGACCAACACGGCCGCCGCCGAGACCAACCCGGTGGCCGCGCCCGACGGCGCGAAGCAGGCCTTCCAGTCCAACATCACGGGCAACAACGAGATTTTCGTCATCAGCCCGAACGCCAACGGCGTCAACGTGACGAACAACCCCGCCTCCGACGAGGCGCCCGACTGGTCGCCCGACGGCGAGCAGCTGCTGTTCGCCACCACGCGCGGCGGCAACTCCGACGTCTACGCGGCGAACGCCGACGGCTCGGCCGCGGCCAACGTCTCCTTCGACCTCTCGGCCGACAACCTCCCCGACTGGCAGCCGGTGACGGCGACGCCGAACAACCTCCCGGCCGTCAGCCTGACGGCCCCCGCGGACGGCACGAAGTACGCCGCCCCGGCCACCATCGCGCTCACCGCCACCGCGACCGACGCGGGCGGCGCCGTCACCAAAGTCGCCTTCTACAACGGCGCGACGCTCCTCGCCACCGACACCGCGGCGCCCTACAGCTTCTCCTGGACGCCGGTCGGCGCGGGCACCTACTCGCTGACGGCCGTGGCGACCGACGACCGCGGGGCCACCGCGACCTCGGCCGCGTCGAGGGTCGTCGTCACCCCCGCGCTCGGCGTCAGCGTCGTGAGCCCGGCCGCGGGCACCACCTTCGACACCTCGTCGAAGGTCACCATCAACGCCGAGGCCGCGGCCAACACGAACGCCATCAGCAAGGTCGAGTTCTTCTACGCGGCGGCGGCGACGCCGGCCACGAAGACGCTCATCGGCTCGGACGCCGCCGCGCCCTACAGCATCCAGTGGAGCGCGCCGGCGACGGCCGGCGGCTACGTCGTGTCCGCGAAGGTCACCGACAGCGCGCTGGCGACGGCCGCCTCGGCCGACGTCCCCGTCACGCTCAAGGCGCAGGTCGTCAACCCGCCGGCCGCCGCCTGCGCGAGGACGCTCACCGCCAAGGTCGTCGCCTTCGACCAGGTCTACACCTACAACCGCTTCGGGGCCTTCAACCCCGGCGGCATGATGTACGCGCTCGAGCGCGACGTGGTGGCGATTGACGGCGCGCGCGGCCTCGTCTCCGGCAACGTCCAGCTCAGGCCGGACAAGCGCCCGCGCCCGCTGGTGCTCCGCATGAACGAGGGCGACTGTTTGCAGGTGACGTTCCGGAACCTGCTCACGACGTCCCGCCCCGCGGTCGAGGGCATCAACTTCACCAACCAGCCCGACAAGCAGACCTACACGGGCGCGCCCGTCAAGCTGCTGCAGAACGACACGACGTTCACGCGCACGGCCTCGATGCACGTCAACGGGCTCGAATACGTCAACGGCCCGTCCGCCTCGGACGGCGCCCACGTCGGCAACAACACGTCTTCGCTGGTCGAGCCCGACGCCTCGAAGACCTACACCTGGTACGGCCGCAAGCAGGGCCAGTACATGGTTCACTCGCTGGGCGCGCCCGTGGGCGGCGAGGGCGACGGCGGCCAGACCGTGCTCGGCCTCTTCGGCGCGGTCGTCGTCGAGCCGCAGGGCGCCAAGTGGTACCGCTCGCAGGTCACGGCCGACAAGCTCGCGGCCGTCACGACGGGCCGCAACCCGGACGGCACGCCGAAGATCAACTTCGAGGCGGCCGACGCCCGGGGGCCGATCCTCAACATGCTCTCCGCCGCCAACGAGATCGTCCACACGGACGTCAACGCCCTCATCACGGGCTTCGCGGAGAACTGCACGAACGCGCCGCCCTCCTCGACGTGCGGGCAGCCCTTCCGCGAGTTCGTCGTCATCTTCCACGACGAGACGAAGACCGTGCAGGCGTTCCCCGAGCTTGACCAGGAGCTGTTCCACGGCGTGCGCGACGGCTTCGCCATCAACTACGGCTCGAACTCCCTGGGCGCGCCGCTCATCGCCAACCGCAAGAAGCTCGGGCCGGCGAAGGACTGCGGCGAGTGCAAGTTCGAGGAGTTCTTCCTCGAATCCTGGGCCAACGGCGACCCGTCGATGGTCGTGCGCAAGGACTCGTACGGGCGGGTGAACGAGGCCCTCTTCCCGGACGACCCGTCCAACGTCCACCACTCGTACTTGGGCGACCCCGTCCGCTTCCGCAACATCCACGTCGGGCCGAAGGAGACGCACGTCTTCCACCTCCACGCGCACCAGTGGCTCCACGAGCCGCGCGAGGACGACTCGACCTACCTCGACTCGCAGACCATCGGCCCGGGCGGCGCGTTCACCTACGAGATCAACTACGGCGGGTCGGGCAACCGCAACTTCACCGTCGGCGACTCCATCTTCCACTGCCACCTCTACCCGCACTTCGCGCAGGGGATGTGGGAGCTGTGGAGGGTCCACGACGTCTTCGAGTCGGGCACGGCCGACCGCCGGCTGCCCGACGCCGAAATCGCGGGCGGCACGCCGAACCCGGGCCTCGTCCCGCTGCCGAACAGGGCCATGGCCCCGATGCCTTCGGCGACGTTCAAGGGCTTCCCCTTCTTCGTGGACGCGCAGGCCGGGCACCGCCCGCCGCAGCCGCCGCTCGACATGGAGCAGGACGGCGGCCTGCCGCGCCACCGCATCGCGGAGTCGGAGTTCATTGACGGCAAGGCGGCCATCGAGCCGGCCCTGCTGGCCGACCCCGTGGCCAACCGCGTGATGACGAAGAACACCGACCCGAACCTCCTCAACTTCGCCCGCAGGCTCACCTCGGCGGAACTCGTGTTCCTCGACCCGAAGGGGACGCCGGTCGAGCAGAAGGCGATGGAGTTCCACGAGGGCAAGGGCGGCGTGAGCGTCATGACGCAGTACGGGTGGCCCGCGAAGGGCTTCCCGGCCTACACGCCCTCGGGCGCGTCCGGCCTCTTCCTCGTCAACGGGCAGCCCCGGCAGCCGGGCGCGCCCTTCGCGGAGCCCTGCGCCCCCGGGACGCCCACGCGCAACTACCGCGCGGCCTACATCCAGTTCGACATGACCGTCAACCGCGCGGGGTGGCACGACCGCCAGGCGCGCATCACGACGCTCGAAGACGACGCGATTGCGACGCGCGACGGCGCGCGCGCCCCCGAGCCGTTCTTCTTCCGCGCCAACTCGAACGACTGCGTCAAGTACGCGGCGACGAACCTCGTCCCGCACGTCCTGAACCTTGACGACTTCCAAATCTTCACGCCGACCGACACCATCGGCCAGCACATCCACCTCGTGAAGTTCGACGTCACCTCGTCGGACGGCGCCGGCAACGGCTGGAACTACGAGGACGGGACGTTCAGCCCCGGCGAGGTGCAGGAGCGCGTGGAGGCCAACAACCACTTCCAGTCCGTGACGGGCGGGACGAGGACGCTCTCGCTCACCACGAACCTGAAGTTCGGCTCGGGGCCCGACCTCGACGGCAACGGGCTCGGCGACTACGTCGGCGCGCAGACCACCGTCCAGCGGTGGTGGGCCGACCCGCTGCTCAACAACGCGGGCGCCGACCGCACCATCCGCACCGTCTTCACGCACGACCACTTCGGGCCCAGCTCGCACCAGCACCACGGCCTCTACGGCGCGCTGGTCGTCGAGCCGCAGGGGTCGAGGTGGGAGACGCTGGCCGGCACGGCGATGGCCACCCGCACCGACGGCGGCCCGACCTCCTACGCGGCCAACATCCTGCCGGGCGACGCGACGAAGAGCTACCGCGAGTTCAACCTCGCCGTCGCGGACTTCGCCCTCGTCTACCGGCCCGACCTGACGCCGGTCAACCCGCCGGGCCGCAACGAAGTCGGCCTGCCCTTCATCCTGGAGGCGCCGGCCGTCCCGCAGCCCGAGTCCATCTCGGCCGACGACCCCGGCACGGGGCTCATCAACTACCGCAACGAGCCGATTCCGCTGCGCATCGCCACCGGCAACACGCAGAAGACCGGCCCGCTCGGCGACCTGGCGAACGTGTTCCGCTCGAAGGACAACCTCGGCAACACGCTCCACGGCGACCCGTTCACCCCGCTCCTCGAAGCCTACGAGGGCGACAAGGTGCAGATTCGCCTGATTCAGGGCGCGCAGGAGGAGCAGCACGTCTTCAGCCTCCACGGCGGGAAGTGGCTGCACGAGCCTTCGGCGGCCAACTCCGGCTGGTACAACGCGCAGGGCCTGGGCATCTCGGAGCACTTCGAGTTCGACGTGCCGCCGATTCCCGCCGTGGGCAACCTCGGCGGCGCCAACCCCGACGTGGCCGACTTCATGTACGGCAGCTTCGCCACGGACAACCTGTGGAACGGCATGTGGGGCATCCTGCGCTCCTACAAGGGCCTCCGCACGGGGCTCAAGGCGCTCCCGAACAACTCGGCGGGCGTGGTGAGCAGCAGCGACCCGGGCCTCAGGTCGGACTTCTGCCCGGCCGGCGCGACCCAGAGGCCGTACTACGTCGAGGCGTGGCTGGCCAAGGACTTGGTCGGCGCCGACGGCATCACCTACAACCAGCGGTTCGGGCTCAAGGACCCCGCCGGCATCGTCTTCGTCCAGCGTGACGACGTCGCCGCCGTCAAGGCCAAGACCCGGAAGCTGGAGCCGCTCGTCCTGCGCGCCAACGCGGGCGACTGCATCAACGTGGAGCTGACCAACAGGCTCCCGCTCGACGCGGCCGTGCCGATGCCCGATTACGAAGCTTGGAACTTCATGCCGATGATTGTTCCGAACTTCAACCTCAACCAGGTCAGGGCCTCGAAGGAGGTCAGCCTCCACCCGCAGCTCGTCGAGTACGACGTGCGCACCAGCGACGGCGCCAACGTCGGCCTCAACGACCGGCAGACGGTCGCGCCCGGCGAGACGAGGAAGTACCGCTGGTACGCCGGCAAGGTGACGGTCAACGCCGACCAGTCCCGGACGGCGACGCCCATCGAGTACGGCGCCATCAACCTGACCGACTACGGCGACATCATGAAGCACGGGTCGCACGGCGCGGGCGGCGTGCTCGTCGTCGAGCCCAAGGGGGCGACGTGGACGACGCCGACCAACTCCTACGCCGAGGCCGAGGTCAAGAGCTCGACCGGCGCGGTACTCTTCAAGGAGTTCGTGCTCGTCTTCCAGGACGACCTGAAGATGGTCGGCCCCAGCGCCGCGCAGGGCCGCACCATCCTGGGCCTGCCCATGGTCAACCCGGTGCGCAACTTCACCACGGAGTCCGACTCCGAGGACTCGGGGGCGAAGGGCTTCAACTACAGGTCGGAACCCCTGTGGGCGAGGCTCGGGTACCGCGACGAGATGACCAAGCGCGACCACACGACGTTCCAGGACGTCTCGGCGCTGCTCAACAACGTGAACCAGGCGGGCGTCTTCAGCTCGGCGACGAACGGCGACCCCGAGACGCCGGTCTTCTCCGCGGCCGCGGGCTCGGCCGTCCGCTTCCGGGTGGTGCAGCCCACCGGGCACCCGCGGCAGCACGCGTTCACGCTCTTCGGCCACAACTGGTTCCACGAGCCGTGGACTCAGGACTCGACGGTCATCTGGTCGCCCGGCGTCGCCGAGCCCCCCTCGATGACCATCGGCACGCAGGGCGGCCACAGCGCACGCCGCCACTGGAACATCGTCCTGCGCAGCGCGGGCGGGGCCTTCAAGCAGCCGGGCGACTACATGTACCGGACGCAGGAGAGCTACCAGTTCACCGGCGGCCTGTGGGGCGTCTTCCGCGTGACGCCGACGACCACCGCCCCGTAGTCGGGCGCGGCGCACCTTTCCCGGGGCCGGGGAGCCGCACAGGCTTCCCGGCCCCGGCTTCTAAAACTCGCCGGGCGGATTTTTTCGCCGCCGCCCGAGGCAGTCGGCGGGCGGCGGCCGGCATCAAAACGGTTACTCAAGCGGGCGTTAACTTTTATCCCTCATCAGTCAATTTAAGTCCGGGTTTCAGGTGACCATGAATCGAGATTTCTCTCCGAACGTCAGGGCGTTTCTGCGGGCGCTGGTAATGGCCGCGGCCTGCGCTTCGGCCGCCGGGGCGCAGATAGGCGGGCCGAAAGACATGAAGCCGAAGGCGGCCGGCGAAGGGGCGAAGAAAGCCGCCCCGGCCTCCGCCTCGGGGCGCGTCGAGAAAGAGGGCGTCCGCGTAGACTTCTCGGCGAAGCCGCGCGAGGCGGGCAGGGGACTCGTCGCCGGCGAGGACGCCGTCGTCACCTTCAGCGTCACGGACGCGCGCACGGGGCAGCCGCTCGCGGGCGTGCGGCCGAGCGCCTGGGTCAGCTCGCGCAGGGCCGAGGAGCCGCCGAACGAGGAGCAGTGTAAAGACAAGATACGCACCTTCATGGGCGGACTCCTGAGCGCGCGCCCCGACGTCGACCTCAACAGTTACCTCCTGCTCACGCTCAACCACGACCAGACCATCTCCGTCATCAACCCGCTGGTCTCCTTCAGCCGGACTCAGCTCGAAAGCCTCATCACCCTGCCCGGCACCGGGGCCGACTGGGTGCTCTCGCCGGACAAGGAGACGCTCTACGTCACGCTGCCCGAGCAGTCGGCCGTGGCGGTCGTGAGCACCATCACGAGGAAGGTTCTGACGACCGTCCCCGTCGGGGAGAAGGCGCGGCCCATGCGCATCGCGCTCCAGCCCGGCGGGGGCCGCGTGTGGGTCGGGCTCGACGGCTCGCCCGCGGTGGCCGTCATCGACACCCGGACCAACAAGCTCGCCGGCACCGTCGAGGCCGGAGCCGGCCTCCACCAGATTGCCTTCACGCCCGACGGCGCGTTCGCCTACGTGACCAACAGCGCCGCCGACACCGTCTCCGCCATAGACGCGCAGAAGCTCGTGAAGTTAGCGGACATCCCCGTCGGCAAGACGCCCGTGCCCGTCGCCTACAGCACGGCGAGCCGCCTCGTCTACGTGGCGGCCATCAACGGCGCCGCCGTCAGCGTCATCGACCCCGCGCGCCAGCAGGTCGTTAAGAGCGTCCCCGTCAAGCGGGGCACGGTCGCGCTCCGCTTCGACCACACGGGGCGCTTCGGGTTCGCCGTCAACCAGGTCGAGAACAGCGTCGCCGTCATCGACGCCTCGGCCGGGGAGGTCGCCGGCGTCGTCGAGGTCGTGAAAGGCCCCGACCAGGTGACCTTCACCGACCGCTACGCCTACGTGCGCGGGACGGGCTCGGAGAAGTTCTCGCTCGTCGAGCTGGCGGGACTGTCGAAGGGCAGGTTTACGGCCGTCGACGTCACGGCCGGGCAGAAGCCGCCGAGCGCGCTGCCCGCGGAGATAGGCGTCTCGGACATGATAGCGACGACGCCCGAGGGCAACGCGGCGATGATCGCCAACACGCCCGACGGGATGGTCTACTACTACGTCGAGGGGATGATGGCCCCGATGGGCACGCTCTCGAACTACAAGCGCCGGCCCTACGCCGCGATGATTCTCGACCGCAGCCTCTCGGAGACCGCGCCCGGCGTCTACACGGTGCCCGTCAGGCTGAAGAGCGCGGGGCGCTTCGACGTCTCGATGCTCACCTCCCAGCCGCGCGTCTCGCACTGCTTCCAGATGGAGGTCGCGCCCTCGCCCGACGAGGAGACGAAGGCGACCGGCGTCTCGGTCGCCGCCCGCGCGCTCTTCGACGGCCGGCAGTACAGGGCCGGCGAGCCTGCGGCGCTCCGCTTCCGCGTCACGGATTCGGCGACGGGTCAGCCGCTCAAGGGGCTTCAGGACGTGCAGGTGCTGGCCTTCGAGCCGCCCGGCGTCTGGCAGCAGCGCCAGTGGGCGAAGGAGGTCGGCGAGGGCGAGTACGAGGTGACGCAGACGTTCCCCCGCCCCGGCCTCTACAAGATGATGCTGCGCATCGCCTCGCGCGGCGTGACCTTCGCCGACTTGCAGGCCACCCCCGTCCCCGTCGTCGGCGGCGCGGAGGCGGTCGAAAAATAGACTTTCACGACCAACGACGGAACAACCCAAGGAAGGACCACCAGACCATGAAGCGCAGACTCGCAACCGCACTCACCACCGCAGCCCTCCTCGCCCTCAGCGTGACGGCGTGGGCCGGCGCGCAGACCGAACAGGGGCCGGCGCGCACAGGCGAGAGGAACACCAAGACCGTCCTGCAATCGTGCCCCGTCCACCCCGAGTTCAAGGCCCGCAGCGCCGGCAAGTGCCCGCAGTGCCGCGCCGAGGAGCGCAAGATGAAGAGCGCGCGGGACAAGGACAAGGGCAAGGTCAGCCGGCCGCCGCAGCAGCAGCAGGAGGAGGGGTCGCCCGCCAATGACTAAGAGGTTCAAAGCCGCGCTCGCACTGTCCATCATCTGCCTGCTCGCGCTCGCCCCCGCCGACGCCTCGGCGCAGCGGGCACGGGCGCGCACGCCGAGGCGGCCTCCCGCGAAGCACGTCCACGAGGCGGGCAGCTACTCCTGCCCGATGCACCCGGACGTGGTCTCGGTGAAGCCGGGGCGGTGCCCGAAGTGCGGCATGAACCTGACGGCCGCCGAGAAGACGGCGCCCGCGGCCGAGCCGACCCCCGCCCCCGCCAAGCCCGGCGGGGCGGCGGCCGGGGCGGTCGCGCCGCCGCAGATACCCGACGTGCCCGTCCTCGACCAGCAGGGGCGGCGCCTCAACTTCTACACCGACCTCGTCCGCGGGAAGACGGTCGCCATCAACTTCATCTTCACGACCTGCACGACCGTCTGCCCGCCGCTCACGGCCACCTTCCGCAGGGTGCAGCAGGAGTTGGGCGCGCGCGCGGGGCGCGACATAGAGTTGATTTCCATCAGCGTTGACCCGACGACCGACACGCCCGAGCGGCTGAAGGGCTTCGCCGAGAAGTTCAAGGCCGGCCCCGGCTGGACGTTCGTCACCGGCGGTAAGCCCGAGGTGGGCGCGCTGCTCAAGGCGCTCGGCGCCGCGACGGCCGACAAGAATGACCACACGCCCCTGATTCTCGTCGGCAACGACGCGGCGGGCCGCTGGACTCGCGCCTACGGGCTCTCGCCCGCCTCCGCGCTCCTCAAGGTCATCGAGGAGACCGCCGACGCCAAAGCCGCCGCCCCCGCGAAGGCGGCCCCGGCCGCCGAGAAGCTGCCCGTCGCCGAGGGGGGCAAGACGACCGCCGAGGCTTCGGCCGCGTACTTCCCCAACCACGTCCTGCTCACGCAGGACAACCGGCCCGTACGCTTCTACGACGACGTAATCAAGGGCAAAGTCGTCCTCATCAACTTCATGTTCACGACCTGCACCGGCGTCTGCCCCCCGATGACGGCCAACCTGTCGAAAGTGCAGAGCTACCTCGGCGACCGCATGGGCAAGGACGTCCGCATCGTCTCGATTAGCGTAGACCCGACCGTGGACACACCCGAGAAGCTGAAGAAGTACGCCGGCGGCTTTAAGGCCGGCCCCGGCTGGTACTTCCTGACGGGGAAGAAGGAGAACGTGGACTGGGTGCTCTACAAACTCGGGGGCTACGTCGAAGACAAGATGCAGCACAGCGCCATCCTCGTCATCGGCAACGAGGCCACGGGCGAGTGGGTGAAGACCGCCGCGCTGAGGAACCCCGCGCAGATAGCAGAGGCCGTGATGGAACTGCTCAAACGCCGCGAAAAATAAGGTTCTGTTGCAAAGATTGATTAGAGTCAGGTGAGGCCGTGAAACGCCCGGACGCTATGCGGCTACTTTAAACAGGCTCCCGACGAACTTCGCCCGAGCTGCCGCGTCCCTCCCATCCAACCTTTTGACCTGCCCCTTCCCCATCGGGTGCGCCGCCCCAACCCCTTCCAACGTCCGCCCGGCGGTGTGAAAAGTGCGAATGCCTCAGGGTAAGAGGCGTGCATATCCGCCCCAAACGCGCAACCCCGCGGGATGGTTTCATAAAACTAAGGGTGAAGATGGAACGAGCCCGGCTCACAGGTACGGCGCCTGTGGCAAATAAACGCGCAGCCAGTGTAGTCCGCATCGGGCGCGGCGGGTCATTCATACCTCAGCGCGACTAACGGGTCGACGCGGGTCGCCCGGCGCGCCGGGATGTAGCAGGCCACCAGAGACACGGCCGTGAGCAGCGCCACGTTAGCCGCGAAGGTCGCCGGGTCGGCGGGGCTGACCTCGAAGAGGAGGCTCGTCATGACGCGCGTCAGGGCGAACGCGGAGGCCGCGCCGAGCGCGATGCCGACCAGCGTCAGCGCCAGGCCGTGCCCGACGACCAGGCGGAGGATGTCTCGCGGCTTGGCCCCCAGCGCGATGCGGATGCCGATCTCGTGCGTCCGCTGCGTGACCGCGTAAGACATCACGCCGTAAATCCCGACCGAAGCCAGCGCCAGCGCCACGGCCGCGAAGACCCCGAACAGGATGGCGTGGAGGCGCGGCTGCCAGATCGCGCTCGTGATGACTTCCCCCATCGTCCTCACGTCGGTCACGGGCTGATCCGGGTCTAACCCTCTGACCTGACTCCGCACCGCGACGGCCAGTCCCGCCGGGTCACCCCCGGTGCGCACCGCGAGCGTCATCTCCCGCACCGGGATTTGCTGGTAGGGCACGTAGACGCTCATCCTCGTCGCCGCGTCGGGGCGTTCGTGGCGCACGCCCCCGACGACCCCGACGACCGTGTGCCACGGCTCGTTACTCTCCGGCGGGCCGAACCTGACGCGCTTCCCCAGGGGGCTCTCGCCCGGCCAGTATTCGCGGGCCAGCCGCTCGTCTACGACCGTCACCTTCGGGGCGTCTTTAGCGTCGGCCTCGGCGATGTCGCGGCCCGCCAGGACGGGGATGCCCATCGCGCGGAAGTAGCCGGGCGTGACGACGCAGTGATTAATCACCGGGGCCGCGCCGACCGAGAGCGCCGCCCGCCCCTCGACCGTCAGGCTCCGGCCCCAGCGCGAGCCGCTCAGCGGGAGGTTGGAGACGGCGCCGACCTCGCGCACGCCGGGCAGAGCCCCGACGCGCTCGACGAGCTGCTGGAAGAAGGCGCTCCGCCTCTCCGGCTCGCGGTACCTGGCCGACGGGAGCGGGACGCTCATCGTCAGGACGTTCGCGGGGTTCACCCCGACGTCCACCTGTTGCAGCCGCAGGAAGCTGCGCATCATCAGCCCAGCCCCGACGAGCAGGACGAGCGAGAGCGCGACCTCCCCCACCACCAGCAGGCCGCGCAGACGCCGCATCCCCGCGCCTGCGTGTGCGTCGCTCCGCCCGCCCTCCTTCAGCGAGGCGTTCAGGTCTACCTTCGAGGCTTGCAGCGCCGGGGCCGCGCCGAAGACGATGCCCGTCAGCAGCGAGACGGCCGCCGTGAAGGCGAGCACGCGGCCGTCGAGGTCGAACTTCATCCAGAAGGGCAGCTCGACCGGCACGGCCGTCAGAAGAAGTTGGAGCCCCCAGAGGGCAAGGATGAGGCCCAGCGCGCCGCCCGCCGCGCTCAGCACCAAACTCTCCGTAATCAACTGCCGGAAGATGCGCCACCGGCCGGCCCCGAGCGCGACGCGGATTGAGACCTCCCTCCGGCGCGACGAGGCCCGCGCCAAAAGCAGGTTGGCGACGTTCACGCACGCGATGAGGAGGACGAAGCCGACCACCCCGAGCAGGATCAGAATGGACTGCCGGTAACCGCCGACGAGCCCCGCGCGCAGGTTCGTGACGCTGACGCTCAGGCCCTCGTTCGTGACCGGGTTCTGCTCCTCGACGCGGAGGGCGATTGCTTCCATCTCAGCCGCCGCCTGTCCGAGCGAGACGCCGGGCTTGAGCCGCGCGATGGCCCCGAGGCCGTGGTCGTTGCGCGTCCACTTCTGCGTGTCGAGGGCGAGCGGCACCCACAGGTCGGCCACCTCCGGGAATTTGAAGCCGGGCGGCATCACGCCCACGACGGTGTGCGGGCGGTTGTTGACGGAAATCGTCCGGCCGACGGCGCCCGGCTCCGACCCGAAACGACGCTGCCAGAGGCCGTGGCTCAAGATGACGACGGTCTCGCTGCCGGGGCGATCCTCCTCGGGCGTGATGGTTCGGCCCAGCGCCGGCGTCACGCCCAGAATCTCGAACAGGCCGCTTGAGACTCCCGCCCCGCGGATTTGCTCGGGCTCCCCGCCGCCGACCAGCGTGTAAGTGCCCTCGGTGTAGGCGGCGATGTCCTCGAAGACTCGGTTCTGCGCGCGCCAGTCAAGGAAGTTCGGGAAGGAGACGCCCATCGAGGTGACGTTGCGCTTCGGTGACGTCTCGTCGAGCGCCACCAGGCTTTCCGGGTCGGCGTAAGGGAGCGGGCGCAGCAAGACGCCGTTGGCGAAGCTGAAGATGGTGCTGTTCGCGCCGATGCCGATGGCCAGCGTCAGCACCACCACGAGGGAGAAGCCGGGCTGCTTACGCAGCGCGCGCACGCCGAAGCGCAGGTCCTGCCACAACTCCTCGAAAAACCGGAAGCCCCGCACGTCGCGGCTCTCTTCCTTCACCCGCTCGACCCCGCCGAAGCTCACGAGCGCGGCGCGACGTGCCTCTTCGGGGCCCATCCCCCGCGCCAGGTTCTGCTCGGTCTCCTTCTCCAGGTGGAAGCGCAGCTCCTCGTCCAACTCCCGCTCCACCTCAGCCTTGCTAAACAACGCACGCAGCCGCACTCTCAGCCCGGAAAGCATCCCAGCGTCCTCCCCCTCAGGTGGTCTTCAGGATTAACTCCACCGCCCCGGTGAAGCGCTGCCACGACTCGGTCTCGGCGGCTAACTGCTTGCGCCCGGCGGCCGTCAGCTTGTAGAACTTCGCCCGGCGGTTATTGTCCGAAGCCCCCCACTCGGAGATGATCCAGCCCTGCGCCTCCAGCCGGTGGAGCGCCGGGTAGAGCGACCCCTGGCCCACCCTCAGCACGTCCCGCGAGACCTGCTGAATCCGCTGTGCAATGTCCCAGCCGTGTGTGGGCCCGGCCTGTAGCGTCTTGAGCACCAGCAGGTCGAGCGTCCCCTGCAATAGGTCCATCTGTCTTCCCCCCGTCCTCTTCCCCTCGACATCCGACAAGGCGGGGTTGTATTCGATTACTTGTCGAATGTCAACAAGAGAGCGGATTGCTACGGACGGACATGGACGCTGTCATAAAACATGAGCGCCGCCTGGGACAGTAGGCATGGTGGCTTGGGCCGCCGCGGCTAATACTGGTCACAGCGCCGCGAGAGACCGTTCCTCCCCGGAAGCTCGGTGTGGCCTCCGACATGCGGCCCCTCAAAGACCAGCTATTGTCCGGCGCCGCCGGCGGTTGGTGCCGGCCCGACCGAAGCGTAACCCGGCAGTCGAAGGCGCCGCATCGGCAGCGCCGGTTAACTCTTTTGTCTCCCTTCGCGGCGTGAGAACCCCGCGCGCTAAGAATTCCGTTGACAGGCTGACGGCGGCCAAGGACTCCGACCTCGGCGTGGTCAGCTCCTACGCCTACGACGACGACGGGCGGAGGTCGAGGCGTGGGGGCCGGCGGCGGCGGGCGCGGAGGGCGACGTGCGGTGGCTCGTCTCAGACCACCTCGGCACGCCGCGGACGGTCTTCGACAAGACGGGGAGCCTGGCGGGGGTGACAAGGCACGACTGCCTGCCGTTCGGCGAGGAGCTGTCGGCCGGGGCGGGCGGGAGGACGCCGGCGCAGGGGTACGACGGCGCGGGCGATGCCGTCCGGCAGCAGTTCACCGGCTACGAGCAGGATGCCGAAACGGGGCTCGACTTCGCACGGGCAAGGGGTTATGCCAGTGTATAAGGGCGGTTCACTTCACCCGACCCACTCCTCGCAAGCGCCAGGCCCGGGATGCCGAAAGGCTGGAACCGCTACACCTGGACGATAACAACCCGCTCAAGTATGTCGACCCTGAAGGTTTGGACTGGGGCGTCTACGACGCCCGCGACCGAGTAGTTGTCGAGCACTACGCGGCTGCCGAGGGCGAGCTTTATCACGTCCATGGCGTTGCGCGAGCGGTCGACCGAGAGGATGGAAGACAGTTTCGACCTGTCCACGAACTCGGCGAGGTAGGCGGCGGCCGCGTAGTCGGGGCGGCCCGCGGTCAGAAGCCCGCAGGTCTCGCTCCTCAGGCCGTGCATCAGCGCCGTCGCCAGCCGCGCGTGATCGGGGTCGGCGGGCTCCAGACGGAGCAGGCCGCCCTCCATGTATTCGGCGTAGATGCTGGCGGCCGCGCCCACCTCCCGGATGTCTGTGAACTCCGCCTCGATGACTCCCTGAAGCTCGTGGTGGTCGACGATGGCGAGCACGGGCACGCCCGCCTCGGCCAGCCTTTCGGTCAGCCCCGTCGTCGTCCCCTGCGTGTCGACGAAGACGCTGCCCTGATACCGCTTCAGGTCGTCGCCGTCGCCGATGCGCACGACCGGGATGTCGAGCAGTTCGACGAGCGCGACGTTCTCGTGGTGGCTGATTAGCCCGTCGTAGGCGATGTCGCACTCGATCCCATAGCGCGCCGCGATCATCCGGTGCGCGAGCGCCGACGAGATGGCGTCCGGGTCCGGGAAACTCTGTAGCACGACGATGTGCCGCTCGCCGCGGTGCGCTTCGAGCAGGGCGGCCAGCACCTCGGCCTTCGTCTGGTGGCGCGGCGTCCCGGCGGTCTGGACGGGCGGGACGCCGCGCAGATTGTGCTGTTCAAGAGCGCTCATGCTCATTCCCACCCCTTTGATTTAGCGATAGCGCTCAACCGCGCGGGCGCACGGTCAGGAAGAGGCTGGCGTCGCCCCTCCTGACGAGCAGGAGGGCCGGACGCCCCGCGCCCGTGCGCCGGAGGGACGCCTGTAGGTCGGCGACCGAGCGCACCTGCTGGCGGTTCACTTCCTCAATCACGTCTCCCTCCCTGAGTCCCGCCTCGGACGCGGGCCCGGCCTGTTCGACACCTGTGACGACGAGCCCCTGCGTCCCCGCCGGCAGGTCGAAGCGTTGCGCGAGGGCCGGCGTGACCGGCTCGGCGTCTATCCCGAGCCCGCCGGCGTCACCCGTGCCGCCGCCGCCATCCGCCGCCGCCCTGTCCCTGCTGGCGGGTAGCTCGCCGAGCGTGAGTCGTAACTGCTGCTCGCGGTTATCGCGCGAGATGGTTAACGTCGCTTGGCTTCCGGGCTGCGTGCGCGCGACCGCGTTGCGCAGCGAGTTGCTGTCCGTGACCGGCGCGCCGTTGAAGGCCGTGATTACGTCGCCGCGCCGCACGCCCGCGCGGTCGGCCGGGCCGCCCGCCTGCACGGCGCTGACGATGGCCCCGCGCACCTGCTGAAGCCCAAGGCTCGCGGCGAGGTCGGACGTGACGGGCTGGATGGTCACGCCGAGCATCCCGCGCCGCACACGCCCCGTCTTCGTCAACTGCCCCATCACGTCTTTAGCCATGTTGGCCGGGATGGCGAAGCCGATGCCGATGTTGCCGCCGGTCGGGCTGAAAATCTGCGAGTTGATGCCGACGAGCTCGCCCTGGGTGTTGACGAGCGCGCCGCCGGAGTTGCCGCGGTTGATGGCGGCGTCGGTCTGTATGAAGTCCTCAAAGCTGCCGTCACTCAAGCCCGTCTGCCGGCCCTTCGCGGAGATGATGCCGGAGGTGACCGTCTGCCCGACGCCCAGAGGGTTGCCGACGGCGAGCACGACGTCGCCGACGCGCGTCTTGTCAGAGTCGCCCAGCGGGAGGACGGGCAGCCCCGCGGCCTCGACCTTGAGCACGGCGAGGTCGCTCGGCGGGTCTGACCCGATGACTTTGGCCGCGAGCGTCCGCCCGTCGTTGAGCTCGACGCGGATGTCCTCGGCCCCGTTCACGACGTGGTGGTTGGTGAGTATGTATCCGTCTGCGCTGACTATCACGCCCGAGCCGAGGCCCCGCTGGATGCGCTCTTCGTCGCGCGGTGCCTGCCGGCGGAAGCGTTCGCCGAAGAAGTCGCGGAAGAGCGGGTCGTCCATGAACGGGAACTGCTGCGGCTCGCGCGTGCGGCGCGAGGCGCGGATGGTGACGACCGCGGGCGTGACGCGCGCGACCACGTCGGCGTAAGAGTTCTGCGGCTCCGCCATGACCCCCGCGCCGACTGTCGTGCCCGCATCCGCCATCGTGGCGGTCTCTGTGGACGCCCGCCCTTCGGTGAGCGCGAAGAGAAGGATTAGAACAGTTGAAAAGAACAGACTGCCGACCCGCGTGAGGGCCCGTCTCTTCTGAAGAATCAAGCCTTGAGTTGTCATAAGTCCGACCTCCTTGTCCTATGCCTTATAAGAGTGGCGGCCGGGCGCGAGTTGTCGCCGGCCGCCACGGGGCGATTAACGCCCTGCGGCCTTCGAGCGAGACTGTTCCTGTCCCGCGCCGCCATCTTTTATCTCCAGCCGGCGGCTCCGCGACTCGCGCTGCGGGGCCTGGATGCTTATCTCCAGGACGCCGTTATTAAACGTCGCCCGGGCGTCGTCCGCGTTCACGCCCTCGGGCAGCGGAATCTGGCGCTGGAAGCTGCCGTACGAACGCTCGCTGCGGTAGAAGCCCTCGCGCTTCTCTTCGTGCTCGCTCTTACGCTCGCCCGAGATGGTGAGCGTGTCGTTCGAGACTTCGACCTTCACGTCCTCCTTCTTCAGGCCGGGCAGGTCGGCGCGCACGACGAGCTGTCCCTCGCGCTCGAAGACCTCTACCTGCGCATACGCCTGCGGCCGCACACGGTCTTCCGCGTGCGCGGCGACGACCTTGAGGTCGAGACGCCGCTCGCCCCTTGGGAGGCCGTGCTCGGGGCGAAGATCGAGGTGCCCACGATTGACGGGCAGGTGGAGATGACCGTCCCGGCCGGGTCGCAGACGGGTCAGCGTCTCAGACTCCGTGGGCAGGGACTGAACAAGCGCAAGGGCGGGCGCGGCAACCTCTACGTCAAACTGAGCGTCGTCGTGCCGCGCCACACGGCGGGCGAAGAGCGGCGCCTGTACGAAGAGCTGCGCCGCGTCTCCCGGTTCAATCCGCGCGCCATGTGAACCGCGCCCTCTTTCCATCATTAATATCAGGCGTGCTAACGTACCCGCAGACAACCCCGAAGGAATTCAATGTCAGTTTCAGCCGGGCACGAACTATGAGGCTGAAAGACGGTGCCGAGGCAGACTACGTGACGGGCGGCGCCTACCGCGTTGACGGCGGCTGACGCAGCGGGTCACGCGCCACTGAGGTGTCGGACGCACGGCCGCACGTCGTCGTCAAACGAACCCCGGGGAGAGGCGTGAGCGAGAACACGTACCGGCCCATCCGCGACTACGGGCTCATCGGCGACGCCCACACGGCCGCGCTGGTGTCGAGCGACGGCTCGATAGACTGGCTGTGCTGGCCGCGCTTCGACAGCCCTGCCGTCTTCTGCCGGCTGCTCGACGGTGAGAAGGGCGGGTACTTCCGCGTCGGCCCGGCGGGGCGGGGGGCCACTTCGTCGCGCGCTTACGTCGAGGGGACGAACGTGCTCGCCACGGACTTCACGACCGACGGCGGCCGTTTCCGCCTCACCGACCTCATGCCCGTCGAGCGGCTGAACCGGCGCCACGAGGGCGAAGACATCGCCTCTCATTACCGCGTCGTCAGGCTGGTCGAAGGGCTCTCGGGCGAGGTCGAGGTCGAGGTCAGCTTCCGACCGACTTTCGACTACGCGCGCGCCAAAGCAACATTCCACCCTTACGACGGCGGCATCGTCGCGCGCAGCGGCCGCGAGGCGCTCGCGCTCTACGGCCCCGCCCCTTTCCGAGAGAATGCTTCCGGCGTCGTCACCGCGCGCTTCAAAGTCGCGGCCGGGCAGCGCGCGTGGGTCACGCTCACCTACCTCGCCGGAGACGACGCCGCCTCCGTATCACCCCCGGAGTTCGACGCCGACGTTGAGCTGGAACAGACGCTCGAATACTGGCGCGAGTGGTCTGAGACGTGCACGTACAGGGGGCCGTACGAACCGCTCGTCAGGCGCAGCGCGCTCGTCCTCAAGCTGCTGACCTACGAGCCGACCGGCGCGCTCGTCGCCGCCCCGACGACCTCGCTGCCCGAGGAGCCGGGCGGCGTGCGCAACTGGGACTACCGCTTCACGTGGCTGCGCGACTCGTCGCTCATCCTCTACGCGCTGCAACTCCTCGGCTACCACGAAGAGGCCACGGACTTCTTCGATTGGCTCGACCGCCTCTGCATCCCCTGCGGCAACGAGCTACAGATCATGTACCGCATCGACGGCGGCTCGCACCTGCCCGAGCGCTCGCTCGAACACCTCGAAGGCTACCGCGGGTCGCGCCCCGTGCGCGTCGGCAACGGGGCCTTCGACCAGAAGCAGCTCGACATCTACGGCGAGGTGATCGACGCCGCGTACCTCTACCACGAGCGGATGCGCCGCCCCGTCCGGCCGGAGCTGTGGGATGCCCTGCGCTACATGGCCGACCAGACCGTGGAGCGCTGGCGCGAGCCCGACCACGGCATCTGGGAGGTGCGCGGCGGGCCGCGCCACTTCCTCTACTCGAAGCTGCTCTGCTGGGTCGCGCTCGACCGGGCCGTGCGGATGGCCGCGCCGGGCGGCCTGCCGGGCGACGTGAGCCTGTGGGAGAGGACGCGTGAGGAGATTCGCGCGGCGATTCTCGAAGAAGGTTATGACGAAAAGGTTGGCGCCTTCACGCAGGCTTTCGGCGAGCCTGCCCTGGACGCCTGCGCACTCGTCATCCCGCAGGTTGGGTTTTTACCGCCGACCGACCCGCGCGTCGTCTCGACCGTGAGGCTGGTACGGGAGCGACTCACGTCGCACGGGCTGGTCTACCGCTACCTGAACGAGGACGGGCTGCCCGGCGGCGAGGCCACCTTCGCCCTGTGCAGCTTCTGGCTGGTGGACTGCCTGTCCGAAGCCGGCCGGGTGGACGAGGCGCGCGCGTTGTTCGAAAGAATCGTCGGCTACGCCAACGACCTCGGCCTGCTCGCCGAGGAGATAGACCCCGTGAGCGGCGAACTGCTGGGCAACTTCCCGCAGGGCTTCACGCACCTCGGACTCATCCGCTCGGCCCTGCACATCGCCAAGGCCGAAGCCCTCGGGGCCGAGCAGCGGGCCGAGAATCAGGCGGAGCGTGCAGGCAGGATTGAGCAAACGGGTCGGGTGACAGGCGTCGGCCGATTAGAATCAGAGCGGGAAAGGGGCCCGGACTGAAGCGGAAGATCGTAGGATTCCACACGGACGAAGAGCGGCACTGGGTCGCTGACTTGGAGTGCGGCCACCAACAGCACGTGCGCCACGACCCGCCGCTGGCGGAACGCCCGTGGGTGTTGACACACGAAGGGCGGAACGGCCGCATCGGGCTGGAACTGGATTGTAAGAAGTGTGAGGAGGCGGGGCCGGCAGACGTCTCCCGCTAATGCCACCAACTGAGATTCACGAAAGAGACTTGAGGGAAGTTTTGCCTCACCGGACAACTCAATCTCCACCCTCAATCAGGCCCATACCCGCTGCGTCTTATAATGTAATTTATGCAACTCAGGCCCACCTCACTTGTCATATAACCCAAGAGATATTTCCTAGAACAGCACCTTAAGTTCGTCTACAATGCCCGCGTTTGCCGGTTGCCCGTAGGGGACAATCCGCCGGCAAACGGTTCCCCTCAATTTCATGATCTGCGACCGGGCTTTGGCGAACGGGGCAGGCTAGAAGTGTCACATGTCTCCGAAGCGGTACAGGTTGGCTTCGACACCGGCCTCCGAAATCATAGCCGCCCTTCAACGCCTGACGCGCCAGCCTTCGGTGGGCCGAAGTCTCGTCTGCGCACCGCACGCTTTTCTCCACTTGCTTCGCCCTTCAACTCACGGTTCGGGCGGAAAGGGTTCACTCGCCATGCGCGCAATGTTTTTCTGGCTTGCCCTGATAGTTACGGGACTGGTCGCTCCCCCCGCGTCCGCGCAGAAGGTCGAATTGTCGGTCGACGCTTCAAAGGCCGGGGCGAAGATCGACCGCCAAATCTTCGGCCAGTTCGCCGAGCACCTCGGCAAAGGCGTTTACGAGGGCGTCTGGGTCGGCCCGGGCTCCAGCATCCCGAACACGCGCGGCATCCGCAACGACGTGGTCGCCGCGCTCAGGGCGCTCAAGGTGCCGAACGTCCGCTGGCCGGGCGGCTGCTTCGCGGACGAATACCACTGGCGCAAAGGCGTCGGCCCCCGGCGGCCGGAGACGCTCAACCCCAACTGGGGAGGCGTCATCGAGCCGAACACCTTCGGGACGCACGAGTTCATGGACTTCCTCGACCAGATCGGCGCCGAGGCGTTCCTCTCGGTCAACGTCGGCTCCGGCACCCCACAGGAGGCCGCCGAGTGGCTGGAGTACCTGACCGCGGCGCAGCCGACGGCGCTGGCGAAGGAGCGCGTCGCCAACGGCCGCCCCGCCCCTTACAAAATCGCCTTCCTCGGCATCGGCAACGAGTCCTGGGACTGCGGCGGCAACATGACGCCCGACTACTACGTGAGCCAGCTCAAGGTCTACAGCCGCTTCGTCCGAAACTTCAACCCGGCGCAGCAGGAGAAGGAGAAGATGCTCAAGATCGCCGTCGGCCCGGGCGGCGGCGAGCCGCGCTTCGCCGAGTGGACCGAGGCCGTCATGAAGGCGTACCAGAACCGCCAGTGGAGCTGGGACATGGACGGGCTCTCGCTGCACAACTACACGGTCGTGAACTGGGACAAGAAGCACGCGTCCGTCGGGTTCGGCGAGGCCGAGTACGCCCAAATCCTCAAGAAAACTCTGGAGATGGAGGGCCTCATCCAGAAGCACTCGGCCATCATGGACAAGTATGACCCGCAGAAGAGGGTCGCCCTCGTCGTGGACGAGTGGGGCGCCTGGTACGCGCCGTTGCCCGGCAGCAACCCCGGCTTCCTGTACCAGCAGAACTCCTTGCGCGACGCCGTCCTCGCCGCGCTCGACCTCAACATCTTCGCCCGCCACGCCGAACGCGTGCGCATGGCCAACATCGCCCAGATGGTCAACGTCCTCCAGGCGATGATTCTGACGGACAGAGAGAAGATGTTCCTGACCCCGACCTATCACGTCTTCAAGATGTACGTGCCGTTCCAGAACGCCACGTTCGTGCCGGTCGCCTTCAACGCCGGCACCTACACGCACGGCGACATCACTCTGCCGCGCGTGGACGCCGTCGCGGACAGGGACACGAACGGCAGGCTGTGGCTGGCAATCACGAATGTCGACGCCAACCGGCCGGCCGAAATCGAGGCGAGCCTGGCCGGCGTCACGGCCACGGCGGCGACGGGCGAAACGTTGACGGCGCCCAGAGTTGACAGCGTTAACACCTTCGAGGCGCCGGACAAGGTCGCGCCGAAGCCCGTCGCGGCGAAGGTACAGGGCGGGAAGCTGACGCTGAGACTGGAGCCCAAGTCCGTAACCGTCATCGCGGTCAGGCAGTGACAGCGGGAAGCCGCCGAGTGTTCATCGCCGAGTTTGGTGTTATCGGACGAACAGTTCAGCGCCACGCGCCGGCGGCTGAATGAAGGGTCAAAGACATGGTTTTCAAACTTCTCCGCAGAGGTTCACGCGCCACCGCGCTCGCGCTCTGCCTCGTCGTCGTCAGTTCGCCCGTCCCCGCACAGGCGCCGCAAGCTGACGGACGCGCGCCGTACCTCGACCCGGGCGTGTCCTTAGACCGGCGCGTCGCAGACCTCGTCTCGCGGATGACGCTCGAAGAGAAGGTCTCGCAGATGATGAACGCCGCGCCCGCCATCCCGCGCTTGCGGATTCCCGAGTACGACTGGTGGAACGAGGCCCTGCACGGCGTCGCCTTCAACGGCACGGCGACCGTCTTCCCGCAGGCCATAGGCTTGGGCGCGACCTTCAACCCGCGGCTCGTCCGTTCCGTCGCCGAAGTCATCTCGACGGAGGCGCGCGCCAAGTTCCACGAGGCGCAGCGGCGCGGCGACCGCGCGCGCTTCCGCGGCCTGACCTTCTGGTCGCCGAACATCAACATCTTCCGCGACCCGCGCTGGGGGCGCGGGCAGGAGACTTACGGCGAAGACCCTTACCTGACGGGCCGGCTCGGGGTCGAGTTCGTCAAGGGGCTTCAGGGCGACGATCCGAAGTACCTGAAGACGGTTGCGACGCCGAAGCACTACGCGGTGCACTCCGGCCCCGAGCCCGAGCGCCACCGCTTCGACGCCGCCGCGACGGAGCGCGACATGCGCGAGACCTACCTGCCGGCCTTCCGCGCCACAGTCACGGAAGGCCGCGCCGTCTCCGTCATGTGCGCCTACAACCGCGTCAACGGCGAGCCGGCCTGTGCCAGCACGCGCCTGCTCGGCGACACGCTGCGCGGCGAATGGGGCTTCACCGGCTACGTCGTCTCCGACTGCGGCGCCATCGACGACATCTTCCGGCGCCACAACTTCACGAAGACGCCCGAGGAGGCTTCCGCCCTGGCCGTCAAGCGCGGCACTGACCTCGAATGCGGCGACGTCTACCGCGCGCTCGTGGCGGCCGTGAGGCAGGGGCAGATTTCCGAAGCCGAGATCGACACGGCCGTCAAACGTCTGTTCGAGGCGCGCTTCCGGTTAGGGATGTTCGACCCGCCCGAGCTGGTGAAGTACGCGCGGACACCCTTCTCCGAGAACGACTCGCCCGCGCACCGCCGGCTCGCGCTCGAAGCGGCACGCGAGTCCGTCGTGCTGCTCAAGAATGAGAAGAACACCCTCCCACTGCGCAAAGACCTCAAGGCCGTCGCCGTCATCGGCCCGAACGCGGACGACGCGCAGGTGCTGCTCGGCAACTACAACGGCCAGCCCTCGCGCTCCACCACGCCGCTCGAAGGGATACGCCAGAAAGTCTCGCCGCGGACGAAGGTGCTCTACGCGCAGGGGACGCCGCTCATGGAGTTTTCGGGCGTCCCCGTCCCGCCTTCGGTGCTCCGCGACTTGAAGGCGGAGTTCTTCGCGAATCGTAAGCTCGAAGGCGCGCCCGTCTTGACGCGCGACGAAAAGGCCGTGGACTTCGACTGGGGCATGAACGGCCCTGCGCCGGGCGTCCCGGCCGACGACTTCTCGGCGCGCTGGACGGGCAAGCTCGTCCCCAACGTCTCGGGCAAGTATCGCCTCGGCGCGACCGCCGACGACGGCCTGCGCGTCTACCTCGACGGGAAGTTGATCGTGGAGGACTGGACCGAGCACGCGCCGACGACGCGGACGGGCGAGGTCACGCTCGAAGCGGGCAGGAGCTACGACCTCAAGTTCGAGTATTTCGAGGGGCGCATAGGGGCCGTCGCGAAACTCGTCTGGCAGCCGCCCGCGCAACAGACGACCGGCTCTCCCTACGCGGAGGCGCTGGACGCGGCGAAGCAGGCGGATGCGGTCGTGCTCGTCCTCGGCATCTCGGCACAGCTCGAAGGCGAGGAGATGAACGTGACCGAACCCGGCTTCGCGGGCGGCGACCGCACGAACATCAACCTCCCCGCGCGCCAGGAAGAACTGCTCAAGGCCGTCGCCGCGACGGGCAAGCCGGTCGTGCTCGTGCTCATGTCCGGGAGCGCGCTCGCGGTCAACTGGGCTGACCAGAACGTGCCGGCCATCGTGCAGGCTTGGTACCCGGGCGAGGAGGGAGGGACGGCCGTCGCCGACGTGCTCTTCGGCGACTACAACCCCGCGGGGCGCCTGCCCGTCACCTTCTACAAGTCCGTCGAACAACTGCCGCCGTTCGAATCCTACGCGATTGAGGGGCGCACCTACCGCTACTTCAAGGGCGAGCCGCTCTACCCGTTCGGCCACGGCCTCAGTTACACGCGGTTCATATACTCGGGGCTTAAAGTCTCGTCGCCGAGCGTGTCGCCGACCGAAGGGGTGACGGTGAGCGCCACGGTCGAGAACGCCGGGCGCGCCGAGGGCGACGAGGTCGTGCAGCTCTACGTCACGGACGTAGAGGCGTCGGTGCGCGTGCCCGTGCGTTCGCTGGCGGGCGTCGAGCGCGTGCGCCTCAAGCCGGGCGAGAAGCGAGTGGTGAGCTTCACGGTTGAGCCGCGCCAGCTCGCCGTCATCCGTGACGACGGCCGCGCGTTCGTCGAGCCGGGCGAGTTCAGGGTGAGCGTCGGCGGCAAGCAGCCCGGCTTCAAGGGCTCGGCCGACGCGGCGACAACCTCGTTCGTGGACGGGCGCTTCACGGTCGTGGGGGCGCAGGCCGAGGTGAAGCGCTGACAGTACCAGCCCCGGCCCTGCTCGGGCCGGGTTCGGCAAACTCTGTGGCGTCGGCCCTATGCGCCGAGCTATAAGGGCACTGGGGTTTGGACCATCTACTTTTCAAATATCTAAACCTCGCACGTCGCGTCCGCGGCATCTTATCAATGACTGGCTCTCGCCTGTCACTACTAACCGCCACCGCCTCGACCGATGCGAATTGCCTAACACCGTTTACAACAACCCCCAACGGCAGCACCTCATAGAGCTAAACCTTCCCGAATTACTGAAGCGGCAGAGCGTCTATTACTATTTCCGCGCTATCACTGCGAGGGGACTTAGCGGCCTACCCCTGATAGAAGACGTTCTCGGGCATCCTCAGGCATCAATCATTCTTGTCTGCACTATGTCAGTAACTACCCAAGTCAGTAGGGCAATTTAAGAGCAGAGGTATACCCCTTAAAGCCTTTATCTCACGGCTTTCCTACCATATCTCCCGAACAGATACCTTTAGCAGGATGGGTCCACAACTGACGTGTTTGTGTACCCACATTTCAAAAAAGAGTAATTTTGCGTATCCCAGATGTAATATAGTTGCTGTGTAACATCAATCTCCCTCAGGGGCGGTTTTCAAACTTTGAGAGCTACAAGACGCCGTCAACGCAAAGTCGACCCGCTGGCCTCGCCAACTGCTGTCCGCTCGATTATCGAAAAACTGCGTTCTGCGATCCCAGACCTTATCCCACATAAAGATAAAGAGTTGGTGCGCCTGCTGTACGCTGCTCGCCACACGCAGCGCTATCCT
>DASVTS010000107.1:0-5473 GCA_036387455.1 Pyrinomonadaceae bacterium
CTCCCTCACGGTCGGGCTTCCGCCACGCGGCCGAGATCGCTGAAGCTGTAGGGCGGCCACGGGCCGCTCGTCAGGAGGCGCAGGTCGGGGCGCGCCGCGGCCAGCCCGCGCACGCGCTCCCTGTACTCCGCGACGCGCCCGCGCTCGACGAGGTGCGCCGCGCGCACGGCTATCGCCTCCGCAGGGCTGACCCGCACGGCGCTCTCGCGCGCCAGCCCCGCGACGCCCGCCGCGAGCCACCCGGCCAGCCCCTCCGCGCGCCGCCGCGCGTCCTCCTCGCCCAGTGCCTCGCGCCGCTTCTTCAACAGAAAAGCCGTGCCGCGCCCGACCGCCGCCCCTTCGCCCGGCCCCGCCGCCTCGTCTCGCCCGCCGTCTTCTCCTCCGACTTTTGCCTCCTGCCTTTTGCCTTCCGCCTGCCCCATGAGCTTCAAGCTCATCTCGACGTGGCCGCGCACGCGCGCGAGCGCCGCGGAGAGCGCCGCCTCGTTCGACGCGGCGTACTCGGCGAGGCGCTCCGGCGCGGCGAGCGTGCCGAAGCGGAAGGGGAGCGGCGTCGAGACGGCGAGCGCCGCGGCGTTGACGCGGTTGTGCGCCGACAGGTTCTCCTCCGTGACGGCGACGGGCTCGCCCCCCGCGTCGCTCACGACCGCCGACAGTCGCCCCACGCTCAGCACGCGCGCCGCCGCCCCGCCCACGCCGCCCACCCCATCGAACGCGGCCGCCGGCAGCCCCTCACCCAGACAGTAGACGTAGAGGCTCATTCGCCCTGACCCGCAGGCCCGCCGGCCGCCCCCGCGGCCGCTTCGTCCGTCCCGCGGTCGGCGGCGCCTCCGGCCCGCGCGCCGCCCAGCAGAAGCTCTATGCGCCGCTCGCGCTGGCCGAGGACGCGCTCGACCGTCTCGACCGAGCCGAGCAGCACGTTCAGCCCGAGGAAGATGAGGTCGACGCCCGCCACCGCAATCGTCACCTCGCCCGCGATGACCAGCCCGTGGTCAATCACGTGGTCGAGCGTCTCCAGCAGCGACAGCTCCTCGTCCTCGTCTACCTCGAACTCCTCGTCTGCCATTTCAGGAGAGGCTAGGGGCTAGGGGCTAGGGGCTAGTTGAAGACAGTGCTTAACTAGCCCCTAGCCCCTAGCCCCCAGCCCCTTTCCCTCCTTCTTCGCCCACCGCCGCGAAGTTGTAAGCGGGCCACGGGCCGGTCAGCTCGAAGCGGAAGCCGAGCGGGGTGTAGCGCGCGGCGAGTTCTTCGGCGGCGTCGCGGAAGGCTTCGAAGCCCTCGCGCCGGACGAGGAAGGCGAGGCGCGCGGCCAACTCGCCCTGCTCCGTCCCCTCGTCCTTGAGCACGCGCAGTCGCGCCGCGCCGTCCGACGCCCCCGCCAGACGCCGCTCGACCTCCTGCGCGACGCGGCGCGTCTCGGCGCGCGCCTCCTCGTCCCGCAGGCCCTCAATCTTCTTGCGCAGGAGGTACGCCTGCCCCGGCGTCGCGGCCTCGGCCTGCGCGGCCAGAGTGCGCAGGCGCTCGCTCAACTGCGTCACCTCCTCGCGCAGGCGCGCCCGCTCGACGAAGACGTTCAGGCCCCACTCCTCGCGCCCTTCGAGCCGCGCCAGCACCTCGCGCAACTGCGCGCCCCGCTCCGCGAGCATCCGCTCGACGCCCTCGCGCCGCAGGTAGATGGAGCCGAAGCGCAGCGGCGCGACGGCCGCGCGGCGGGCGAAGTGTTCGGCCACGCGCTCGTGCCTGAGCGCGCGCGTCGCCGTCCACGCCGCGTCCGTCAGTCGCCCCGCGAGCGCGCCCTCGCCGTAGACTTCGAGCGGCACCCCGCTCGCCACCGCCGTCAGCCCCCCGGCCTCGACGGCTTCGAGACTTGAATCCTCCTCGATGGCGTCGGGCAGCGCCTCCCCGAAGAGCGGCGCGAGCGCGTCGCTCTCGCCCACGCAGTAGACGTAGAGGGCGCGCCCCTCCCCGGCCCCAGCGCCGCGCCCACTCTTTTTGGCGGCTCTCTTACTCATCGCTTCAGAATTTCAAATCTCGAATTTGAAATCTCAAATTCTTAGACCTTCCGCCAGCCCTCGAAGTGCGCGCGCAAGGTCTCGCGCCCGCGCACCTCGCCGGGACGCTGCGGGGCGACGAAAATCTCGACGCCGGGGAGCCGGCGGCGGAACTCCCCGACGACCGGCGCCTGCCCGCGCCGCCGCGCCGCGCAGAACTCGCACGCGCGCGCGGCCTCCTCGGGCAGGACGTTGTTGACGACGAGCCGCCGCAGGGGCACGCGCAACTGCCCGAGCCTCGCGGCGAGGCGCGCCGTCTCTTCGAGGCTCATCCGCTCGGGGATGGCGACGCCGACGAACTCGCAGCCGGCGGCGTCGGTCAGCAGCGCCGCGACGCGCTTGATGGATTTCGAGAGCGCGACCAGCTCCTCGGCCACGCCGCCCCAGCGTACCACGTTCTTGTACTTGAGGAGCAGCTTGATGAAAGTCCGCACCCACGCGAGCGCCACCTCGGGCAGCTCAAGGAAGCGCAGGAGGTGGCCGGTGGGCGCGGTGTCGAGGACGATGGTCGAGTAGGCGCCGGCGTCGAGGAGGTCGCTGACGGTCGAGAGCGCGGCTATCTCGTCAATCCCGGGCGGCGCGAGCGCGACCAGCTCGCGCATCGCCTCGCGGTCGAACTGCACCTCCCAGCGCGAGCCGCCCGTCAGCGACTCGAACAGCTCGTCCGTCCAGCGCCGGTAGCGCTCCTTCAGCTCCTCGAACCGCGCCGCCGGGTCTATCTCCATCGCGTCGAGGTTCGCCGCGCCCCCCACGCCCTTCTTTAACTCCCCGACCGGCTCGCCGAAGCCGTCCGAGAGCGAGTGCGCCGGGTCGGTCGAGAAGACGAGCACGCGCGCCGCCGCGTCCGCCCCGGCGACGGCGAGCGCGTAAGCAGCCGCGGCCGTCGTCTTCCCCACGCCCCCCTTCCCGCCGAAGATGACCAGCCGCTTCGGCTCAAGGCGGAAGCCCGACCGTGAGGGAGGGCGTACATCTGACTCAGTCCGGAGGGCTGGAAGACCGACTGAATTTTTGACAGCGGCGCTTTCATTCTTCTTTCCCGCGGCGCCTTTCGGCGGTGCGACGACGCCCCCCCTCGCGGTCGGGCCACTGCCTTTCTTTTCCCACAGCGCGCGGGCGAACTCGCGCAGCGCGTCGGGGCCGCGCACCTCGGAAGGGAAGAGCGGCACGCGCCGCTGCCGCAGCGTCCCGAACTCGCGCGCGAGCGCGTCGAGCCAGCGCGTCTGCATCGCGGCGCGGGCGCGGCAGAAGGGGCAGCCGGCGTGCTCGCGCTCGACGCGGTTGACGACGAGGTCCGTGACGGGCGCGCCCTCGCGGCCGAGCGAGGCGAAGTAGCGCGCCGTCTCCTCGAAGGCCATCGCCTCGGGGATGGTGACGAGGACGAAGCTGGCGCGCGGCGGGTCGAAGAGCGTGGCGCGCACGGCCTCGACCCGCGCCGTGAGGTCGCGCAGGAAGACGTCCACCTCGTCCTCGCGCACGCGCCCCCGCCGCGCGAAGTGCGCCACCATGTAGCGGTGCTTCTCCGACATCACGTCGAGCGCGCCGACCCAGCGCGCGAAGACCTCGGGCAGCCGCAGCATCCGCGCCGTGTGCCCCGACGGCGCCGTGTCCACGACGACGCGCGCGAACCCGCCCTCGCGCTCGACCTCGCTCAGCTCGAAGAGCGCCATCACCTCGTCCATGCCGGGCAGGGACAGGTCGAGCAGGTCGTTGATGTCCGCCTCGTCGAGGATGGTGCCGCGGTCCGCTATCTCGGCGAGGACGGCGCGGTGCCTGGCCTTGAAGGCGTCGAGCGCGCGGGCGGCGTCCATCTCGCGCGCGAACAGGCGCGGCGCGTCGTCGCCCGCGCCGCCGCCGCGCGCGACCTCCGCCGCGCGGTCGCCGACTTCAACGCCCAGGCTGTCGGAGAGGGAGTGCGCCGGGTCGGTCGAGAAGAGCAGGACGCGCTCGCCCGGCCCGGCCGCGCCGAGCAGCGCGTGCGCCGTGGCCGCCGCGGCGGTCGTCTTGCCGACGCCGCCCTTGCCGCCGAAGAAGATGTAACGCGTGGTGGGGAAGTCTGAGGGGGGGAGGGGCTTTTGATTTCTGACTTTTGATTTTTGATTCGGGGAGGCGCGCGGTGTGCGTTTCATGACTTCAATCGCAAATCAAAAATTATTTCAGCGTCCGCCGCCCGGCTCGTAGAAGTCGCCGCCGGCCTCCCGGTCGCCGCCGGACTCGATGACCAGCGAGGAGGAGTCGGCCGTGTGCACCTGCCCCAGTGCTTCGAGCTGCCGCGCCTTGATGGCGCGCAGCCGCGCGAACAGCTCGCGCTCGGCCTCGGCGTAGTCCTCGTCGGAAATCTCCTCCAGCTCGTAGCGCATCTGGAGTTCGAGCAGTTGCTCCTTGATGACGGACTCGTCGTTCAGCTCCTTGTCGGCGAGCTGCTGAATCTGCCGCATGATGAACTTGAAGCCGTTCACCGGCGCCAGCAGTATGTCGTCAAGCAGGAACATAGGTGGTTGGCAGTTGGTCCTTGAGGCGCCCGGCAAAGCTCAGGAGGGGCTGCCCCCGCCTTCGCCATTAGGCTTATTAGCCCGGGCCAGGGTCGCGATGTCCATGCTGTTGCGCTCCGTCGTAGCCGCAAGCGAGCGCATCGCCTCTTCCGTCCTAATCTGCGCGGCGACTAGAGCGTTCATCTTTTCGTCGAGGCTGGATTGCGCCTCGTCGGACCTCATCCGCGCGTCAACGAGCGCGGAGATGCGTTCGCGCAGGTCGCGTCGCTCGCGACGGAACTGTTGTGCCAGCAGGACGACTGTCCGCTCCAACCTGCCCAGCCGATTAGAGGCACGCGCGTCCGCCTCCTCAAGTTTCTGCATGTTAGCGGTGAACTGCGCCTGCTGGTACAGGATGAAGTCCATCGTGCGCTGGCGTTCTTCGTCTGTCATGTCGCGAGCCTCCAGGGTCTGTGCGACTTTCGTGTCGGTGGCGGGCGCCGCCGTCAGGCGGCTCCCTCGCCGCGCTCCAGTTTCAGGCGGATGTGGACGAAGTTGTAGGGCGGCCACGGGCCGGTGTACTTGAAGGAGAGCTTGCCCTCGTACTTGGCGGCAATCTCCTTGACCTTCGAGTCGAACTCCTGCTCGCGGTCGCGCTCGATGAGGAAGGCGGCGTTCATAATCATCTTGTCGCCGATGGGCTTGTTGGCGCGCGAGGCGACGGCCGTGTCGCGGAGGTAGTCGTAGACCTCGCGGACGTAGGCGTCCGACTTCTCGGCCAGCGCCGCCTCGACCAGGCGGCCCAACTGCATCCGCGCGAAGTAGGTCGAGCCCGAGCCGCGCGACGTGATCTGCTCCTTGAGGTTGCGTATCTCCTCGCTCTCCTCTTCCAGCTCGCCGATGACGCGCTCGCGGTCCCAGTTGACCTTCAGCCCGAACTCGACCTTGCCCGCC
>DASVTS010000108.1:0-5739 GCA_036387455.1 Pyrinomonadaceae bacterium
CGGCGCGAGGAGCGCGGCGAGCGCGAGCATAAGGGCGGGCACGAAAACTCTCATCTCTCTTCCCTCCCTAGTTTTCACAGGCAGAAACCGCGGGCGGCGCGATTGACTTTAGCTTGCCTTAAAGTGTAGAAGCGTTGACGGCCGGGCCGCAAAAGCATACTTCATCCGAAAGCAAAAAAAGAACCGCCGCCGGGCGGGCCGGGGGGAAGACTCGATGCAGATGGAAGCGCAGCAGCCGCGCGCGCAGTGGGGCAAGATACTCGACCAGGCGCGCTGCATCGGCTGCCACGCCTGCACGACCGCCTGCAAGTCGGAGAACCTCGTCCCGCTGGGCGTCACGCGCACCTACGTCAAGCACGTGGACGTCGGGCAGTGGCCGCAGGCGCGCCGCGCCCACCAGGTGACGCGCTGCAACCAGTGCGCGCACGCGCCGTGCGTGCAGGCGTGCCCCACGTCGGCCATGTTCAAGCGGCCGGACGGCATCGTCGATTTCGACAAGTCGGTCTGCATCGGCTGCAAGGCGTGCATGGCCGCCTGCCCCTACGACGCCATCTTCATCAACCCGGAAGACCACTCGGCCGAGAAGTGCAACTTCTGCGCGCACCGCATCGACGCGGGCCTTGAGCCGGCCTGCGTCGTGGTCTGCCCCACCGAGGCCATCCTCGTCGGCGACATGAACGACCCGGACTCGCGCGTCGCCGCCTACGTCGGGCGCGAGGCGCTCGACGTGCGGCGCCCGGAGAAGGAGACGCTGCCGAAAGTCTTCTACAAGGGCGCGCACCAGGCGACGCTCGACCCGCTCGCGGCGCGCCGCCCCGGAGGCGGCCTCTTCATGTGGAGCGAGCAGAAGCTCGACGCCGGGACGGTCAACTCCGGCAACCCCGCGTTTCAGAACACGTCGGCCGCGGCGCTCTTGTCCTACGACGTGCCGCACTCGCTCCCGTGGGACTGGCGCGTAAGTCTTTACACCTGGACGAAGAGTATCGCCGCCGGCGTCTACCTCGTCGTCGCGCTGCTCGCCCTCTCGGGTTTCGGGGCAGTGGAGATCGAGAGCGACCTGTGGCGCTGGGTCACGCCCGTGCTGTCGGGGGCGTTCTTGGCCGTCACGGGCGTGCTGCTCATCTGGGACCTGGAGCACCCGGCCCGCTTCTACATGATCTTCACGCGCCCGCAGTGGCGGAGCTGGCTCGTCCGCGGCGCGTTCGTCATCGCGGGCTACTCACTCGTCCTTGCGCTGCATTTCCTGGCGAGCCTGCGCTGGAGTTCCACGCTGGCGCAGAGCTGGCTGCTGATACCGGGCGTGCCGCTCGCCGCCCTGACGGCCGTCTACACGGCCTACCTCTTCGCGCAGGCGAAGGCGCGCGACATGTGGCAGAACCCGCTGCTCCCGCCGCACCTGCTCGTGCAGGCGCTGCTCGCGGGCTCGGCGGCGCTCATGTTCTTCGCGCCGCCCTCGCTCGAAGCGCCGCTCGCGTGGGTGCTCGGCGCGACGAGCCTCGTCCACCTCCTGATGGTCTGGGGCGAGGTGACCTTGACGCACCCGACGGCGCACGCGCGCCTCGCCGTGTGGGAGATGACGCGCGGGCGCTACGCGGCCTTCTTCCGGGCGGGCGTCGCGCTGACCCTGCTCGCCGCCTTCGCGCCGTGGCTCGGCGTGGCGGCCGCGCCCCTCGCGCTCGTCGGCCTCGCGCTCCACGAGCACGCCTACGTGCAGGCGGGTCAGGCCGTGCCCCTGGCCTGAGCAGGTAGACTTCCCCCGAGAGGAGAGAGTCGTATGGCGACGAAGAAGGCGGCGGCGAAGAAGGCGGCGGCGAAGAAGGCGGCGAAGTCGCCCGTCAAACGCTTCCGCGCGCTGGTCGAGCGCAAGGAGGGCAGCGAGGTCTGCGCCATCAACGTGCCCTTCGACGTGGAGAAGACCTTCGGCGCGCGCGGCCGCGTCCCCGTGCGCGGCACGCTCAACGGCGCGCCCTTCCGCAGCTCGCTCTTCCGCATGGGCGGCGACTGCCACTTCT
Source organism: Pyrinomonadaceae bacterium (assembly GCA_036387455.1). Classification (GTDB taxonomy): domain Bacteria; phylum Acidobacteriota; class Blastocatellia; order Pyrinomonadales; family Pyrinomonadaceae; genus QHXN01. Next base: position 2,013 of record DASVTS010000108.1, read on the forward strand.
TCGTCGTCAACCGCAGGCTGCGCGAGGCCGCGGGCGTCCGCGGCGGGGAGACCGTCCCCGTTACAATCGAGCGCGACACGGAGGAGCGCACCGTCACCCCGCCCGCCGACTTCGCCCGCGCCCTCAAAGCCAGCCCCGAGGCGCGCGCCACCTGGGACAAGCTCAGCTACACCCACCGCCGCGAGCACGTCGAGCACGTCGAAGACGCCAAGCGCCCCGAGACGCGCCGGCGCCGCCTCGAAAAATCCATCGCCCTCCTCGCCGCGGGCCGTAAGGAGCCGCGCGGCTGACCGGGGACGCAGGGTTAAGGATAAGACTTAGAGGCGCGCGGCGAACCCGGCCCGCCACGTCGTGTTAAAATGTCGGCTGATTCCAGAACCCGAGCGAGAGACATGAAAAGTATCGAGGTCGAGATAGAAGAGTCTATGCTGACGGAGGTCGAGAGGGCGACGCGCGCCCTCGACATGACGCGAGAAGACTTCGTCCGCACGGCGCTGGAGAGGGCCTTGCAACAGCGGGAGACGATAGCGCTGGAGCGGCGGCACGCGCGCGGCTACGACGCACGCCCGCAGACTCCCGAGGAGGTCGGCGAGTGGGGGGCCGAGCAGGTCTGGGGTGAGCCATGAACCAGGGCGACGTCTACTGGTACACATTCCGCACGCCCGACAAGCGACGCCCCGTGCTGATTCTCACACGCAACTCGGCCGTCCCGTTCCTGAACGGCGTCACCGTCGCCCCGCTGACGACCACGATCCGCGGCATCCCCTCGGAAGTGCTCCTAACCCCGGCGGAGGACGGCGTTCACGCCGACCGCGTCGTTAACGTAGACAACATCCAGACGGTTCAGAAGGCGGGGCTCGGCGCACGCCTCACGCACCTGTCACTTGAGCGGATGCGAGACGTGCGGGCGGCAATCGAGTTCGCCCTGGGCTTCGACGCCTTGACTTGATTGCGCGGCGAGCCGGCTCGCGATTACGGAAGCCATGAACCTCAAAGAACTCAACGAGCGCGTGAGCGCCGCGCGGAAGGAGACGGAGGCGCGGGGGGAGACTTTTTACCCGGGGCCGAGCCGGGTGCACCTGGCGGCGTTCCCGCCGAAGGAGCGCTGGGACGACTGGGTCGAGCTGGAGTCGAGGGCGTGGCCGGAACGGAAGGAGCGCCGGTACATGCTCGTGCCGACGACGTGCTTCAACTGCGAGTCGGCGTGCGGGCTCCTCGCCTACGTGGACCGGGAGACGCTGGGCGTGCGGAAGTTCGAGGGGAACCCCGAACACCCGGGGAGCCGCGGGCGCAACTGCGCGAAGGGGCCGGCCACGCTCAACCAGGTCACGGACCCCGACCGGATTCTCTACCCGCTCAAGCGCGCCGGGAAGAGGGGCGAGGGCAAGTGGGTGCAGGTCTCGTGGGACGAGGTGCTGGAAGACCTGGCCGGGCGCATCCGGAAGGCCATCGCGGAGGACCGGCATAACGAGGTGATGTACCACGTCGGCCGTCCGGGCGAGGACGGCTTCACCGAGCGCGTCCTCGCCGCGTGGGGCGTGGACGGGCACAACTCGCACACGAACATCTGCTCGTCGTCGGCGCGCGCGGGCTACCAGTTCTGGATGGGGCTCGACCGCCCCTCGCCGGACCACGCCAACGCCGACGTCATCCTGCTCATCAGCGCGCACCTCGAATCCGGCCACTACTTCAACCCGCACGCGCAGCGCGTCATCGAGGCCAAGCAGCGCGGCGCGAAGCTCGTCGTCTTCGACACGCGCCTGTCGCACACGGCGACGCACGCCGACGTCTGGGTCTCGCCCTACCCCGGCTCCGAGGCGGCCATCATGCTCGCGGTCGCCAACCACTTAATCCAGCACGGGCTTTACGACCGCGAGTTCGTCCGCCGCTGGTGGAACTGGGAGGAGTACATGGCGGTCGAGCACCCGGAGCTTGAGACGAGCTTCGACGTCTTCGAGGAGGTGCTCAGGGGCCTCTACGCCGGGTTCACCTTCGAGTACGCGGCGAAGGAGTCGGGCGTGGACGCGCGCCAGCTTGAGGAGGTCGCGCGGCTGGTGGCGACCGCGGGCAAGAGGTTTTCGAGTCACAACTGGCGCTCGGCCGCCTCGGGCAACAGCGGCGGCTGGCAGGTGGCGCGCACGCTCTTCCTCGTCAACGCGCTCCTCGGCGCCGTCGCCACCGAGGGCGGCGTCTTCCCGAACGCGTGGAACAAGTTCGTCCCCAAGCCCGTCCACACGCCGCCGCACCCGCCGCGCTGGAACGAGCTGACGTGGCCGCGCGAGTACCCGCTGGCGATGAACGAGCTTTCGTTCCTGCTCCCGCACTTCCTCAAGGACGGGCGGGGCCGCGTGGACACCTACTTCACGCGCGTCTACAACCCGGTCTGGACGAACCCCGACGGCTTCTCGTGGGTCGAGGTCCTGCGGGACGAGAGCCTCATCGGCTGCTACGTCGCCTTGACGCCGACGTGGAACGAGACGGCCTACTTCGCCGACTACGTCCTGCCGATGGGGCACGGCTCCGAGCGCCACGACGTCCACTCCTACGAGACGCACGACGCGCAGTGGCTCGGCTTCCGCCAGCCCGTGCTGCGCGCCGCGCGCGAGCGGATGGGCGAGACCGTCACGGACACGCGCGAGGTCAACCCCGGCGAGGTCTGGGAGGAGAACGAGTTCTGGCTCGAACTCACGTGGCGCATAGACCCCGACGGCTCGATGGGGATTCGCAGGTTCGCCGAGTCGCCCGCGCGCCCGGGCGAGCGCCTGAGCGTGGACGAGTACTACGGCTACATCTTCGAGCACTCGGTGCCGGGGCTGCCCGAGCGCGCGGCCGCCGAGGGCCTGACGCCGCTCCAGTTCATGCGCCGCTACGGCGCGTTCGAGATAGGGCGCAAGGTGGGCGCGCTCCACGAGCAGGAGGTGCCCGCGGACGAGCTGGAGGACGAGCGCACCGACCGCTTCGGCCGCGTCTACACGCGGGCGCCGAAGCCCGCCTCGACGAACATCGTCCCCGTCCCCGCCCCGGACGCCGACGCCGAGGGGCGCCGCTTCGTCGGCGTCAAGGTTGACGAGAAAATACTGCGCGGCTTCCCGACGCCTTCGGGGCGCCTTGAGTTCTACTCGAAGACGCTGGCCGACTGGGGCTGGCACGAGTACGCGGTGCCGGCCTACATCAAGAGCCACGTCCACCCCGACACGCTCAACCCCGACCAGACGGTGCTCATCTCGACCTTCCGCCTGCCCGTCCAGATTCACACGCGGAGCGCGAACGCCAAGTGGCTCGACGAGATAGCGCACACCAACCCGCTCTGGATTCACCCGCGCCACGCGGCCAGAGTGGGCGTGAAGACGGGCGACGCCGTCCGCGTCGAGACCGAGACCGGCCACTTCGTCGTCCGCGCGTGGGTGACCGAAGGCATCCGCCCCGACGTCGTCGCGTGCAGCCACCACATGGGGCGCTGGAAGCTCGCGCACGAGGGCGAGGGTCAGCGCCAGTTGATGCAGACCGTGGCGCTCGAACGAAAGGGGAGCGAGTGGGCGCTCCGGCGCGAGCGCGACGCCGGCCCTTTCGCGTCGTCCGACCCCGACACGGCGCGCGTCTGGTGGGCCGACGTCGGCGTCCACCAGAACCTGACCTTCCCCGTCCACCCCGACCCCGTCTCGGGGATGCACTGCTGGCACCAGGCCGTCCGCGTCCGCAAGGCCGACGCGTCGGACCGCCCCGGGGA
>DASVTS010000109.1:0-6781 GCA_036387455.1 Pyrinomonadaceae bacterium
GGTCGAGGCGGCCCAGACGATGACGAGGCGCGAGCACCTGTTCTTGCGCTTGAACTCGGCCATCTCCTCGACGAGCTGCTCGGCCAGCTCGAACTTGTTCTTGCCCTCCTTGACGTTCGTGCCGTTGAGGCGCTTGACGTACGTCTGGTCGAAGACGGCCTTCATCGGCTTGATCTTCTGGAGCGGCGTCTTGAGCTGCGCGAGCAGCTCCTTCTCCAGCACGCCCGCCGTGAGCGCCGCCTCGTAGGCCGAGTCGGGGAAGATGTCCCACGCGCCGAAGACGATGTCCTCCAGCGACGCGAGCGGGACGAAGTCCTTGATGAGCGGGTTGCGGTTCTCGGTGCGCCGGCCGAGGCGGATGGCGCCCATCTGCGTGAGGCTGCCGACCGGCTCCGCGAGGCCGCGCTTGATGGCCTCGACGCCCGCGATGAAGGTCGTGCTGACCGCGCCGAGGCCGACGAGCAGCACGCCGAGCTTGCCCTTCGCCGGGGCGATTTCGACGCCCCCCTGTTCCGCCGAGAGGGCGCCGTTCTGTTCTGCTGACAAAGTGGGTAATCTCCTTCTCAAGTTTATCGTTGAAGGATACCGTCGGGGCGCGCCGAAGTCTTGCCGAATCTTGCGGAATACGGACGGGGGATTGCTGCCGTGGCGCCTGAACGGGGCGCCGGCACGCTTTTGCGCGCTGAAGGTTCGGGCGTTAGCACGTTCGGAAAGTAAGAAGGCGGAAGGCGGAAGTGAAGACAGGGAGCATACCCCTCGTCTTCACTTCCGCCTTCCGCCTTCTGCCTTCTGCCTTTACTTGATGCCCTTGCGGGCGAGCTGCTCCTTGAGCGCGGTGCCGACCGCGGCGTCGAAGCCGGTCTGCGTGCCGGACTGCTTCCTGCGCTCGGCGGCGACGTAGTCGTCGCGCTGCTTCTTGAGGGCGACTATCTCGTCGCGTATCTTCCGGCGGTCGGCGAGGCGGCGCTCGACCTCCTGCCTGCGCTCGGCCGACGCGAGCTTCCGCAGGTCGTCGGGCAAATCCTCCGCCTTCACGTCGTCGAGTTTGACCGCGCCGTTCTCGATGGACTGGAGCAGGTCGCCGACGTAGGCGTCGCGGTTGAGCGCCTTGTTGACGGCGCGGTCGGCCTGCGCGGCGGCGGGCGCCCCGGCGGCGACGACCGACTCGGTCCTGTCCTGTGCCGTCTTCGCCGCCTCGCGGTAGCTCTCGCCCGCGGGGCCGGCGCCGCCGCCGTAGGCGACGTAGGTCGCCCCGAGCCTGTTGCCCAGCTCGGAGAGCTTCGAGTCGTAGGGCGTCGAGACCGTCTGGACGCCGCCGTCCTGCGCGACGCGGAAGTACTGGCCCTCGCCGCGGCGCGCTATCTGCTGCCAGACGGCCTGCGTCTGTGAGTCGGCGCCGCACTGGATGGTGTTGACGATCATGCCGGCCTCGACGGCCTCGGCGGTCGTCCTGAGCGTGTCGGGCTCCTGCGCGTAGTCGTCGTGCGGCGGCGCGTCGCCGACGAGGAAGACTATCTGCGCGGTGTCGGCGCCGGGCCGCGACCAGCCGGCCTTGCGGACGCCGTCGGCGAGCGCGCGGCGGACGTCCTCGGGGCCGTCGCCGCCGCCGTCGGCGCGGTACTCCATCAGCGTCGTGTAGACCTTGTCGAGGTCGTTGGTGAGCGGGAGCACCTGCGTGACGTACTGGTCGCCCTTGTCGCGGTAGGCGACGAGGCCGACGCGCACGTCCGGGCGCGCGGGCGACTGCTGCACCTCGTTGACGATGCCCCAGATGCGCTGCTTCGCGCCCTCGATGAGCCCGCCCATCGAGCCGGTGGTGTCGAGGACGAAGACCATCTCCAAAGTCTTGCCGCCGCTCTTCTCGCGGACGACGGGCGGCTCCTCCGGCGCGGGCGGGCGGCAGGCGCACGTCTTCACCAGCGCGGAGGCGGCGCCGACGCCGACGGCGAAGGTCAGGACGGCGGTCGAGAGTCTGAGTAGGCTGCGTTTCATGTTCGTCTCCCTTTCCACGAATGCGTTCCGGGGTTTGAACGGCGGGCGGGGAGGGCGCTTGCAGAAAAAATTCGGGACGTCAGCCGCGGACGAGGGCCTGGCGGTAGGCGCGGGGGGAGATGCCGGCCGCCTGCCGGAAGGCGCGGGCGAAGTGGCTGGAACTCATGTAGCCGACGCGGGCGCCGACTTCGGTGACGGGGAGGTCGGTCTCGGCGAGAAGTTGTTGGGCGCGCGCGGCGCGCAGGGAGGCGAGGTAGGCGTGCGGCGTCGCGCCCGTCAGCTTCTTGAAGAGGCGCGCGAAGTGGAAGGGCGAGAGGTGCGCCGAGGCGGCTATCTCTTCGAGCGGGAGGTCGCGGTGCATGTGCGCCTGCATCAGCTCGACGGCGAGGCGGATGCGGCGGTCCACGAGGCCGGCGCGCGACAGCTCGAGGTGCGCCGAGCGGCGCAGGTTCGCGTAGCGGCGCAGGAGGTGGACGAGCGCCTGCTCGACGAGCGCGCCGACGACGAGCCCCTGCCCGGCCGCCTCCTCGCGCAGCTCCTCGGAGAGGTCGCGCGCGAGCCGGGCGAGCCGCTCGTCGGCGCGCACCGCGCGAGCGCGGAAGCTGACGACGAGGTCCGTGCGCGAGAGCCCCGCGCGCGCGGCGCAGTCGGCGACGAAGAGGGGCGAGAGCCTTAAGAGGACGAACTCGGCCGCGCCGGCGCCGCCCGCGGCGCTCAGCCCGTCGCCCGGCGCCGCCAGCAGCGCCCCGCCCGCTTCCAGCTCGCCGGCCTCCGCGGTCTCCGCCTCCGCCGACCAGCGCAGGCGGCCGCCCGTGAGCAGGAGCGCGGCGTAGTCCGTCCGCGCGCCCCCCGCGAGGCGGAGCCTGCGCCCGGCGCGGAGGTGCACGGAGAAGTGCGGCGGGCGCGTGTAGATTCTGTCGCTGGGCTGCTCGGCGGGGCTCATCCGTTTTCGCGCCGTGCGGCGGCGTCGCGCGGGAGGTGTTGCGCGTACCAGCCGCGCATGTCGGCGGGGCAGTCGGTGAAGACCGCGCGCAGGCCGAGCGCCAGCGCGCGGCGCAGCCAGAAGGGCGAGTTCACCGTCCAGGTCACGACCTCGAAGCCCCGCCGCCGCGCCTCTTCGACGGTGGACTTGCGCAGCAGCGAGCGGTGCAGGGAGATTTGGTCGGCCCCGCAGCGCTCGGCCGCGGCGAAGATGTCGGCGGCCGGCACGAACGGGCGCGGCCAGCTCCGGCCGAACAGGGCGGCGGTGCGCATCTCGGGCGCGAGCCGCCTGACCTCCGCGAGCGCGTCGTGCTCGAAGCTCTTGACCACGACGCGCCCGGCGAGGCCGCGGGCGCGCGTCAGCTCGACGACGGCGCGCGCCAGCGCCGCGCGGCGCGAGGCGTCTTCGCACTTCATCTCGACGTAGACGAGGCGCGAGCCGTAAGACTCGAAGACCTCCGCGAGCGTCGGGATGCGTTCGCGGGCGAAGGACGCCTGCGCGTGCTTCGGGTGGCGGAAGTTGAACCAGTCGCCGGCGTGGAACCCGGTCAGCGCCGACGAGTCGTAGGATTCGACCTCGCCGTGGACGAGCGCCGTGCGTTCGAGCGTCGCGTCGTGGATGACGACGGGGACGCCGTCGCGGGCGAGCCGCACGTCCAGCTCGATGCCGTCGGCGGCCTCGTCGAAGGCCATGCGGAAGGCGGCGTGCGTGTTCTCGGGCGCGCGGGCGGAGGCGCCGCGGTGGCCGATGATGAGCAGGCGGCCGCCCGGAATCTCTCCCCCGCTCATCAGGGCTCCTCCCCCCGCCGGCTCATTCGGCCTTCCCGCGCGGGGCGCGCTTCGGGGGCTTGCGCGCGGACTTCCTCGCGGCCGGCTTCGGCCCCTCGCCCGCACTCAAGCCCTCGGCCCCGCCCGCGCCTTCGGCGGCCCCCCCGGCGGGCTTGGCCTTCCTCTTCGACGGCGCGCGCTTGCCGGCGCCGGCCGCCTTAGTCGCTTTGGGCGGCGGGGGCGGCGGCGGGGGCGCGGCTTCGGGCCGCGCGTCGCAGGCGGCGTTCGCCTCGCCGTCGGGCGCGCCGGGCGCGGGCGCCTCGAAGAGGAGCGCCGTCAGCGGCGGGAGGTCTACGGACGCGGAGAAGGGGAGCCCGTGCCAGGGCCGCTCCTCGGCGTTGACGCAGTCGAGGCGGAGCGCGTCGGTGCCGGCGTAGTAGGACGAGTCGGTGTTGAGGAGGAGGCGGTAGGTGCCCGCCTCGGGCAGCCCGAAGCGGTAGCCGGGCCGGGGCGCCGCCGCGAAGTTGAAGACGCAGACGACGCGCCCGCCCGCGGCCGACTGGCGCCAGAAGGCGAAGATGTTTTCGAGGTGGTTGTTGACGTCTATCCACTGGAAGCCGCGCGGCTCGACGTCGAGCTGGTGCAGGGCGGGAAGCTCGCGGCAGAGGCGGTTGAGGTCGCCGACGAGCGTCTGGAGGCCGCGGTGGTGCGCGTCTTCGAGCAGGTGCCAGTCGAGGCTGCGCTCCTCGCTCCACTCGCGCCACTGGCCTATCTCGCCGCCCATGAAGAGGAGCTTCTTGCCCGGGTGCGCCCACATGAAGGCGTAGAGCGCGCGCAGGTTGGCGAACTTCTGCTCGCGCGGGCCGTGCATCTTGCCGAGCATCGAGCCCTTCATGTGGACGACCTCGTCGTGCGAGTAGGGGAGGATGAAGTTCTCGCTCCAGGCGTAGGTCAGGCCGAAGGTGAGGTTGCTGTGGAAGTAGCGGCGGGCGATGGGGTCGCGCTCGAAGTACTTGAGCGTGTCGTGCATCCAGCCCATGTTCCACTTGAAGTCGAAGCCGAGGCCGCCCCGGTCGGTGCCCTTCGTGACGAGCGGCCACGAGGTGGACTCCTCGGCGATGGTCATCACGCCGGGCTGCTCGCGGTGGACGACGTCGTTCAGCTCGCGGACGAAGGCGACGGCTTCGAGGTTCTCGCGCCCGCCGTACTTGTTCGTCACCGACTGCCCGTGCTCGCGGCCGTAGTCGAGGTAGAGCATCGAGGCGACGGCGTCCACCCGCAGCCCGTCCACGTGGCACTCCCGCAGCCAGAAGAGCGCGTTGGCGATGAGGAAGTTCCTCACCTCGTTGCGGCCGTAGTTGAAGATGTAGGTGCCCCACTCGGGGTGCTCGCCGAGCCGCGGGTCCTCGTGCTCGTAGAGCGGCGTGCCGTCGAAGCGCCCGAGCGCCCACACGTCCTTCGGGAAGTGCGCGGGCACCCAGTCCATGATGACGCCTATCCGGCGGCCGTGCAGGTAGTCCACGAGGAAGCGGAAGTCGTCGGGCGTGCCGTAGCGCGCCGTCGGCGCGTAGTAGTTCGCCACCTGGTAGCCCCACGAGCCGCTGAAGGGGTAGCCCTTGAGCGGCATGAACTCGACGTGCGTGAAGCCGAGGCGCTCGCAGTAGTCGGCGAGCGCGGGCGCCGTCTCGCGGTAGGTCAGCGAGCGGTCGCCCTCCTCGGGGATGCGCCGCCACGAGCCGAGGTGCGCCTCGTAGATGTTGAGCGGCCGGCGCAGGTGGTCGGCGCGCGCGCGCCGCTCCATCCACTCGTGGTCGGTGAACTCGTAGGTGGGGCGGTAGACGATGGAGTTGGTCGCGGGCGGCACCTCGGCGAAGAGGGCGTAGGGGTCGGCCTTGAGGAAGGGGAGGCCGCCGCGCCGGTGCATCTCGTACTTGTAGGCGGCGCCGGTGCCGACGTCGGGGACGAAAATCTCCCAGATGCCCGAGGCGCCGAGCCGCCGCATCTGGTGGAGCCGGCCGTCCCAGTTGTTGAAGTCGCCGACGACGCTCACGCCGTCGGCGTTCGGCGCCCAGACGGCGAACGAGACGCCGGGGACGCCGCCCAAGTTCCGCGGGTGCGCGCCGAGCTTCTCGTAGAGCCGCCAGTGGCGCCCCTCGCCGAAGAGGTGCTCGTCGAGCGAGTCGAGCGTGGGGAGGAAGGCGTAGGGGTCGCGGTGCGTGAAGTCGGCGCCGCCGGGGTAGCGCGAGCGCAGGCGGTAGGGGAACAGCCCCGTCCGGTCTTCGAGCAGCAGCTCGAAGAAGCCCGCGTGGTGGGTGCGCGCCATCTCGCGCGGCGGCTCGCCCTCGGCCAGCAGCTCGACGCGCTCGGCGTCGGGGCGGAAGGCGCGGACGACGACGCCGGCGGGCGTCGGGTGCGCGCCGAGGACGGCGTGCGGGTCGGTCGAGACGAGCGCGAGCAGGCGCTCCAGTTCGACGCGCGACACGCCCGGGTAGGCGGTCGGCCGTGTCGCGCCCGTCTGTCCCGGCTGGTTCGACATCTGTGCTCCCCCTTGAACAGGGCTGCTCCGTCGGCTGTTGGGAAGTCGGATAAAAGCTATCACGAATCGGGCGAGAGTCAAATTGAGGCCGGCGCGCGCGGGATTAGAGGAGTTCAGATTTGAAATTTCAAATTTCGAATCCGAACTGCGGGTGAAGAAAAGGCGGGAGCGCCTTCGCCCCCGCCTTCTCAGGTCTGAAATGTCTCGCGGCCTACTTCTGCGCGACCAGCGGCTCTTCGCGGTGGATGCTCTTGAGCGTGATGTCGAGCTGCCCCATGTCGTGCGAGAGGCGGGCCTTGACGGGGACGCGGCGCTCGTCGTTCGTCACCCAGATGGACATCTTGCCCTTGCCGTCCTCGACGGGGCGGCCCGGCCCGAACAGGTCAACGTCGATCCGCACGACCGAGACCTTGCCGAGCACGCTCTTCATCTTCTTCTTCTCCACGACGACGGTCGCGGGCACCTGGTAGACGCGCCCCGAATCGCTGATGGCGATGTTGAAGG
>DASVTS010000110.1:0-3058 GCA_036387455.1 Pyrinomonadaceae bacterium
CCGCCCGTCAGTCACGCAGACTGACGGGCGGCCCCGGCCGCGTTTACGACGCAGGGGCGCGGGCGCTAGGCGAACACGCCCGGCCCGGGGCCGAGGACGTTATCCGGGTCGTGCCGGCGCTTCTCGCTCACGAGCCGGCCCCAGAAGGGTTGGAAGTGCTTCACCCAGTCGTGATGCCCCATCGGCACGGCGCTGATGGTGTAAAACTTGCCGCCGAGTTCCCGGCTTTCTTCGTAGAGGCGGCGGTTCTCCGCGAGGACGGCGTCGGCCGCCTCGTGCGGCACGGTGCGCAGGATGTCGAAGAGGAAGAAGACCTCCTCGTCCGGCACGGCGAGCGCCGGCCGCCTGAGCCTCGACTTAACGAACGGGTAGAAGAGGATGAGCGAGCCGGGCAGGAAGAGCGAGGGGTCGAGGGCCGCGACCGTCCGCGACGCGAAACCGTCTATCTCCGAGCCGGGGACGAACAAATCCAGCCACGGGTGAGGGAAGCCGCCCAGCCCCGCCTCGTTCAGGAAGTCTATCAGCTTGACGACCAGGTCTGTGTACTCGAAGTAGGTCATGTCCTCCGTCTGCTGCGAGCCGGGGATGAAGCCGAGCCCCTCGGCCGGGTTCGCCGGCAGCTCCGCCGCCGACGTGTAGAAGGACGTGGCCTCAAGGAAGAAGGCGAAGCCGGCCGGCGTCGGGACGCTCATGCCGCGGATGTGGTCGAAGCGCTCCGCTTTAATCAGGAAGCGGAGGTCCGCGAGCATCGCCGGCGCGTCCGGGTAGAAGAAGCGGAGCGTCCGTGCGCGCTCCCGCGCGGGGATGAGGCGCACGGTCGCGCGGACGATGACGGCGCACAGGCCGAGCCCGGCGAGCGCCGCCTCGAACAGGCCCCGGTTCGAGGACTCGGAGCAGGTGACGAGTTCCCCCTCCCCCGTCACCACCTGTAGCTCAAGCACGTTGTCCACCTGCGCGCCGTGCACGTAGCTCCTGCCGCTCACGCCGCCCACGGAGAGCGTCCCGCCGACGGTGAGCCGCGTGTAGTCGGTGAGCACCGGCGGCGTCAGCCCCGCGGGGACGGTGGCGAGCAGGAGGTCGCGCCAGACGACGCCGGCGTCCACGACCGCCGCGTCCGGCCCGACGGAGTGAATCTGGTTGAGCGTCGTCATGTCTATAACGACGCCGGCCTCGGCCTGCGACTGCCCGAACGCGGTGTGCCCCTTGCCGCGCCCGGCCACGCGGATGCCGTGCTCGCGCGCGAAGCGCACCAGCTTGACCACGTCCCCGACCGAGCCGGGGCGGAGCACGGCGACGGGCGCGCGGTGGACGAGGTGGCCGAAGTCGTCGGCCGCCGCGGCGAGCGACGCGGGGTCGGTGGTGAGCGTGCCGTCGAGCGGCGGCAACTCCGCGAAGGTTCCGGCGGCGCTCGCCTTCGTCACCCACGAGCCGCCCGCCAGGTCGAAGCCCACGACGACTGAAGTCGCAAAAATTCCTTTTATCAGAGTGCGTCTCGAAATGTCCTTCAAAAGTCACCTCTTTCCGTGAGACGTATGGAATACCCGCGCGCGTCCGCGCGCGAAGCGCAGGGCGTGGACGCCTGTTTTTAGGGGCGAGGAGACGGGGCGGGTACAGCCGTCGTAAGGGACGCCCATCCATGTCTCGTCCTCTAACGCGGAATAAGGTCGGGAAGCGGATCACGCCCCGATAAAAAAAGCAGCGTCAGCCGGCCGACCGCTCTGCGAAGAGCGGCCTTGCCTGCTGACGCTGCCCCGGAAACGGGGAGCCTGATTGTAGGAGCCGTGTTCGGCCGCCGCGGCTTTAGCCCGGCCGCCCGGCCGTCACGCCTCAGTAAGTGGTCTTCAGCCAGTTCTCCTTCGGCCAGAACAGCGTCCCCGCGCCCGCGCCCTCCGCGCCCGTCAGGAGCGACGGGAGCTGGCTCGGGTCGTGGGTCGCGTAAGCGTACGGCAGCGACGCGAACCCGTTCCAGGAGAAAGCAATCTCCGGCGCGGGCACCGGCGCGAGCGGGCTGCCCGGCGTGGTGCTGTCGCCGCGGAACGTGACGCCGCGCAGGCTGTGGAGCGTGTCGAGGGCGAGAATCTTCCCCGTGTACTCCGGCTGCGAGGCGCTCACCTGGTTGTTGCGCAGCGGGGAGAGCACGTCCACGAACTGCGACTTCTCCAGCATCACCGCGCCGCCCTCGGTCGAGATGGAGCCGTTGAGCGTCACGTCGAAGGAGTAGGTGGCGCTGCCGCCTGTGAGCTTGGCCGCGTTCGTCGAGGACATCGCGGCGACCCTCGCGTTGCGCAGGTCTTTGGCCGCGAGCGCCTCCGCGTTGTTGAGGAGTATGTTGTAGACGTGCGCGTTGCCGGCGCGCATGCGCGGCAGGCGGTCCTGCATGTTCAGGTAGTAGTTGTGGTGGAGCGTCAGACGGTGGTTCGCGTTCAGCGTGTCGAACTCGTTGGCGCCGACGAGGTGGCCCTTCTTCTGCGAGCGGCTGACGGCGACGATGTCGTCTACGCTGAAGCCGTTCGTGCGGAGGAAGTTGTACATCACGTAGGCCGAGCGGTTCGCTTCGAGCGCCTCGACCTGCTTGCGGACGAAGCTGTTCGGCCCGCCGTCGTCGCCGACGAACGAAGACCAGGAGATGGTCACGTTCTTCGAACCGCCCTTCACGTCCACCACGCCGTCGTAAGCCTTCGTGAAGGTGCAGTGGTCGATCCAGACGTTGTCGCTCGTCATGTCCACCGTGATGAAGTCCCAGTCCTGCTTGTCGTGCTTGCCCTTCGAGGACTCGTCCCACTCCCACAGCTCGTCGAACTTCAGGTTGCGGATAATCAGGTTGTTGGCGCGCTTCACGTTCAGCTCGGCGTGGCGGATGGTCGCCCCGTTCGCCGAGAAGATGGTCAGGTTCGTCTTGTCCTGAATGTCGATGGTGCTGACGCCCGAGGCGATGAGGACGGGGTGGAGCAGCGGCGCGGCGGCCACGCGCAGCGCGCCCGTGCGCGCCGAGGCCGGCACCTCGTTGTAGCCGAGGTCGAGGTCGTTCATGATCTCGATGACCTTCGTCGTCTTGCTG
>DASVTS010000111.1:0-38239 GCA_036387455.1 Pyrinomonadaceae bacterium
GCGGGTTTTGTAGTAATTACAAAACCCGCCGCCGCGTTTCTGTCTCCCGCGCCCGCAGGCGGGCGGACTTCAGCCCCCCTCGTTCTCGGAGTACTCGTGCCAGAGGATGAGCAGGACGATGGCGGCGGCGATGCCGATGCCGATGACAATCTTGTCGCCGGTGGCGAGGTTGTTGCCCCGGGCTTTGCCGACCTGCGGGTAGGCGACGGTCGTCGCCACGCCCGCCTTGCTGGTGACGACGAAGCTCTCGGCGCCGACCTCGCTGACGTAACCTTCCAGCTTGGTCTTGTCGCGGAGTTCGAGTTTGACGAGCGCGTCCTTGCCGGTGCCGAGTTTGGCTATCTGCGCGCGAACCTTCTCGGCGCGTTTGGCCTCCTTCTCAGCGCTCGTCTTGGCGAAGGCGGGGATGGCGGCGGCCTGCAACAGCAGCGCCGAGAGGATGACTGAACAGACCTTCTTCAACATTCTTCTCTCTCCTGTGTGAATTTAACGCCGGGCCCGCCCTTTAAGAACTCGACGCGCCGCGGCCCTGTACTGCAAGAGGGGTGCCGCCGCCGCGCGACCCCGAATCCCCGCGTTTCGACGACGAAGGCCCGGCGGGGCGCAGGAAGAATCCGGCAGGTGTCGGGCGGCGGCGGCGGGGCCGTCTGACGAGTCAGTCGTGGTCGATGTCCCACCAGATGGCAAAGAGGATGATGGCGGCGGCGACGCCGACGCCGATGCCAATCTTGACGCCCTTCGAGAGGTTGTTGCCCCGGGCCTTACCGACCTGCGGGTAGGCGACGGTCGTCGCCACGCCCGCCCTGCTGGTGACGACGAAGCTCTCGGGGCCGGCTTCGCTGACGTAGCCTTCAAGTCTGGTCTTATCGCGCAGTTCCAGGCGGACGAGCGCGTCCCTGCCGGTGCCGAGCTTGGCTATCTGCGCGCGAACCTTCTCGGCGCGTTTGGCCTCCTTCTCGGCGCTCGACTTGGCGAAGGCGGGCGCGGCGGCCGCCTGAAGGAGCAGCGCGGCCAGTGCGACGGAACAGATTCTCTTGAGCATTTATTTTCTCCTCTAAGCGAAAACCCTTTGGCGAGGCCCGAGCCCACCCGAGCAATCGCGGTGCCGCGCGGGCGGCCCCGGAGGTTCAGGGCTTCGGCAGCTCGACGGGCTTGCCGGTCATGAGCGTCGGGGCGCCGGCGCGGCGCAGCGCCTCGTTGAGCTGCGGGACGGCGTCGGAGAGGAAGCGGTTGACCTCGCCGGCCTTCTCGGCGAACTCCTTCTGCAAGTCGCCGTAGAGCTCGCGCGCGGCGGGCGTCGGCGCGGCGTTCGCGCCGTCGAGCGTGAAGAAGAGGTTGCCGATGCGGTCGACGAGCTGCGCGCGGCCCTCGAAGCCGAGGCCGCCCTCGGGCTGCGCCAGACGGTTCTGCAACTCCTCGACGCGCTTCTTCTGCGCCGCGAGCCGGTCGGCCAAGTCCTTCGGCACGTCGGCGTCGCCGAGCCTGTCCTTCACCGTCTTCTCGACGAACTCAATCTGCGCCTTGATGCTGTCGAGCGTGCGGAGCGCGTTGTTCGTCGCCGTCTGCATGTCGCGCAGGCGCAGCATCATGTCGAGCGTCTCGCGGAGGTCGGCCGCCGGCACGCTCACCGTCGGGTCGAGGCGGACTTCGACCTTCGTCTCGTAAGACTTGTCGCCGACGAGGAGCTTTAAGGTGTAGGTGCCGGGGAGCACCTGCGGCCCGCGCGGGCCGCCCGTGAACTGCGTCTCCTCGTCGGTCGGCGGCCGCCGCACCTGCGGCCCGCCGTAGCGCAGGTTCCAGTTGACGCGGTTGAGGCCGCGCTCCTTCGCCAGATTCTCTATCTCGGAAATCATCTTGCCCCCGGCGTCCAGGACCTGGAGTTTGACCTTCGTCTTGTCGTCAAGCTTCGCCTTGAGGTAGTAGCTGACGAGCGCGCCGTAGGGCGGGTTCTGGCCGGCGAACGCCTTGTCGCCGACGCCGTAGCGCGTCATGCGCGTGGCGTAGCGCAGCGCCGGGCGCGGGGCGAAGAGGTGCACGTCCTCGCGCGCGACCTCGGGCGTGAGCTGCTGGACGGGCGTCGCGTCGTCGAGGACGTAGATGCTGCGGCCGTGCGTGCCGAGGATGAGGTCGTTGTCGCGCGGGTGGACGAGGACATCGTGGACGGCGACGTTCGGCAAATTCTTCAGGGCGAGGCTCGTCCAGTTGCCGCCGCCCGTGTAGGAGACGTAGAGGCCGAGCTCCGTCCCGGCGTAGAGCAGCTTCGCGTTTCTAGGGTCTTCGCGCACGACCCAGACGTGCGCGCTGGCGGGGAGGTTCCCCGTCAGGTTCTGGAAGGTGCGCCCGCCGTCCGAGGTCTTGAAGACGTAAGGCCGCCGGTCGTCGAGCTGGTGGCGGTCGAAGGAGACGTAGACGAGTTGGGCGTCGGCGCGCGACGGCTCGACGTGCGAGACGGCCGAGTTGGGCGGGAGGCCGGGCACGTTCTTTATCACGTTGTTCCAGTTCTTCCCGCCGTCGGTCGTCACCTGGAGGTTGCCGTCGTCGGTGCCGGCCCAGATGACCCCGGCGCGCGCGGGGGATTCGGCGAGGCTGACGACGGTCGTGTGGTACTCGGCGCCCGTGTTCTCGAAGGCGACGGGGCCGCCCGCGGACTTCTGCTTCGCCTTGTCGTTGGTGGTCAGGTCGGGGCTGATGGCCGCCCACGTCCGGCCGAAGTCGTCGGAGCGGAAGACGACGTTGCCGGCGAGGTAGACGGTGTTCTTGTCGTGCGCGCCGGGGACGAGCGGCGAGTTCCAGTTGAAGCGGTACTTCGCCGACTCGGCCGGGCCGCCGTCGTCGCCCATGTAGGGGACGACGAGCTGCTGCTCGCGGTTGCGCATGTCGGTGCGCACCACGTTGCCGCCCTGCGACTCCGACAGGTAGAGGTCGGGGTCGTCGGGGTGGTTGAGGACGTAGAAGCCGTCGCCGAAACTTATCATCCGCCAGTCGTCGTTCTGGATGCCGACGGGCTCGCGCGTGCGGCTCGGCCCCGTCCAGGTGCCGTTGTCCTGGAGGCCGCCCATGACGTGGTAGAACGGCTGCCGGTTGTCGGCGTGGAGCTGGTAGAACTGGCCCCACGGGACGTTGTTGACGTACTCCCAGCTGTCGCCGCCGTCGTAGGTGACGGCGACGCCGCCGTCCTGCCCGTTCCAGATGCGCTTGGGTTGCAGCGGGTCTATCCAGAGGGCGTGGAAGTCCACGTGAATCCGCCCGGTGATGTTGCGGAAGGTGCGCCCGCCGTCCACCGAGACGAAGAGGCTCGACGCGACGGCGTAGACGCGGTTCTCGTTCGCGGGGTCCACGCGGACGTGCGTGTAGTAGAAGCCGCGCGAGACGATGGAGGTCTGCTTCGAGACGTTGCGCCACGTCTCGCCGCGGTCGTCCGAGCGCCAGAGCGTCCCCTCCTTCGCCTCCGTGATGGCGTAGACCACGTTCGGGCTTGAGGGCGCCACCGCCACGCCGATGCGCCCGACGGTCTTCGGCAGGCCCCCCTCCAACTTCTTCCACGTCCGCCCGCCGTCTACGGAGCGGAAGAGGCCGCCGCGCTCGTCGCCCGACGTGTGCCCCCACGGCGTGCGGCGGAACTTCCACATCACGGCGTAGACGACGTTCGGGTTCGAGGGGTCGATGTCCATGTCGGCGGCGCCGTGCTCGGGGCCGAGGTAGAGCGTCTTCTGCCACGTCTTCCCGCCGTCGGTCGTCATGAAGACGCCGCGCTCCTCGTTCGGCCCGTAGGCGTGCCCCTGCGCGCCGACGTAGACCGTCTCGGGGTTGCGCGGGTGGACGAGCACCTTCGAGATGTGAAGCGTGTCCCTGAGCCCCATGTGCTGCCAGGTCCGGCCCCCGTCCGTGGACTTGTAGACGCCGTCGCCGAAGGAGACCGAGTTGCGCACGGCCGACTCGCCCGCGCCGAGCCAGATGACCTCGGGGTTGCCGGGCTCCAGCGCGATGTCGCCGATGGAGATGGTGCCCTGCCGCTCGAAGAGGGGCGTCCAGCGTACGCCGCCGTTGGTCGTCTTGAACAGCCCGCCCGAGGCGGTGGCGACGTAGACGACCTCGGGGCGGCCGGCGACGCCCTCGACGTCCGCCACGCGCCCGCCCATGTTCGCGGGGCCGATGGAGCGCCACTCCAGGCGCTCGAACGACTTGGTCTCGGTGGTCGCGTCCTCGGGCTGCTCGGGCGTCGGCGTCGGCGTCGGCGTCGCCTGCCGCGCGGCGGCGGAGAGCGCGAGCAGGGCGGCGCAGGCGAGCGCGGCGGCCGCGCGTGCGAGGGTCAGCTTGGGCTTGGGCATGTTCGGGCTCCGGTCTCTTCGCTTGCAGGGTTTCGGTAGAGCGGTTGGGGCGGCAGCATAACCCGCCGGCGGGGCGCGCGTCCACACCCTCGCGCGGCGCGCGAAAAAAAAGCGGGGGGAGACGCCTTCTCGGCTCCTCCCCCCGCGGTGTGCCGGCCGGCCCCGTGGGCCGCGCCGCGCGCCGCTACCACCTCCCCTGGAGCTGGAAGTGGATGATGCGCTGGTTGCCGCTCTGGCTGGTGATGCGGCCGAAGCTCGTCGAGTCGAAGTCCTGCGTGTTGTAGACGAAGTTCGGGTGGTTGAGCATGTTGATGAGCGTCGTCTTCAGCTCGACCTTGAGCCGCTCGGTGACGGCGACGCGCTTGACGAGGCTCGCGTCGATGTTGAAGTAGGTCGGCCCGTTCAGCGAGTTGATCGGGAAGTTCCCGAAGAAGCCGGGCTGGGGCACGCCGAAGATGCCCGGCTTGATGGTGGAGCTGACGAACTTGCCGGCCGCGTCGGTCTTGATGTCGAGCAGCTCGGGGTTGATGAAGTAGACGCCGGTCTCGTGGCGGTAGAGCCCGACGTTCTTCTTGAACTCGTCGAAGGGTATCAGGAGGTCGACCGGGTTGTTGGCGGCGTTGAAGTTGTTGAAGGTCGTGCGGTTCGAGGCCACGTAGAAGGGCGGGCGCGACTGCCAGGTCATGATGGCGCCGAGCGTCCAGCCGCCGACGATGCGGTCGACCAGGCCGTTGGCGCCGCTCAGGAAGCCGCGGCCCTTGCCGAAGGGCAGGTCGTAGAGGCCGTTGGCGGTGAAGCGGTGCGTCTGGTCCTGGTTCGAGCGGGCGTAGTCGAGCCCCGGGTTGCGCAGCGTGCGGAACGAGGTCAAATCGCTCTGGCTGCCGTAGGCGTCGCGGGCGTCGGTGAGCGCCTTGCTGAAGGTGTAGTCGGCCTGGAACTGGAGGCCCTTCGAGAGCCGGCGGCGGACCTCGGCCTGGAGCGAGTGGTAGTTCGACATCGAGTTGTTGTTGAGCAACGTGATGCCGGCGGCGTTCGGGTTGGCGACGAAGAAGTTGGCCGGGAGCCCCGGCACCGTGGCGTTGTTGATGGTGAACGACGCGCGCTCACGGTTGGCGCGGTAGGTGGTCGAGTTGGAGAGCGTGCTCGCCATCGTGCCGACGTTGTTGTTGGTCAGGTTGCTGATGAAGGTGGAGCTGGTGTAGCCGCTCGTGGCCGCCAGCCCGAAGAAGAGCCGGTCGAGGATGGGGAGCGGTGCGCAGCCCGCGCAGCCGGGCGCGAAGCTGGTGCCGCCGCGCAGGGCGAGGTTCTTCTGCGCGTTCAGGAACTCCTGGAGGAACCCGTTCTCGAAGATGTTCACCTCGTTGAAGTTGTTCGCGCGCCAGACCTTGAGCGCGTGGTTCCCGACGTAGCGCACCTCGAAGGCCATGTTGCGCGTCACCTCGCGCTCGTAGCCGAGCGACCACTGCTGGACGTAGGGGCTGCGCAGGTTCGGGTCGATGGCCCAGAGGCTGTTGCCCGGGTTGAGCAGGAAGTTCTGCCGGTCGGTGATCGGCATGGTGAAGGTCGGGGTCGGGAGCGCGACGCCCGACGCCGAGAGCACGCCCGTCGGCGTCGTGTTGGCCGACGACTGGATGAGGCCCGGGTTGGTCGTGCCCGTGCCGAGCGCGTTGCTGATGACGGTGAAGCCGTCGTGGAGGTAGCTGATCGAGTAGCCGCCGCGGATCGAGCTGCTGCCCTCCTCGCCGAAGACGCGGCCCAGGAACCCGCCCTTGAAGGCCGGCGAGTAGGCGAAGCCGAGGAAGGGCGCGAAGTTGTTCCAGTCGTTCTTGTAGAGCGGGCGGCCGGTCTTGCCGCTCACGAAGTCGAGCGTGGCGTTCTTGGTGGTGAAGGCGTCGGGCCCGGCGGGGGCGTTCGGGTTGAACAGGTTGCCGAAGCCGGAGATGCCGAAGATGTCCTGGTAGTTGGTGACCTGGATGCCGAGGCCGTTCGGGAGCGTCGGGACGCCCATGTAGTCCCAGCGCAGGCCGTAGTTGAGGCTCAGGTTGGTGCGCGCGCGCCACTGGTCCGTCACGTAGAGGGCGAGGTCGCGCTCCTTGAAGATGCGCGAGCGCGTCGCGCCCTGGACGAAGCCGGACTCGGGGCTGGTGACGTTGAAGGTGGCCGAGGCCGAGCCGAGCAGGCCCGTGATGTCGGCGAAGATGTTCTGCGCGCGGGTGACGATGGCCGTCCCGGTCGCGCCCGCGGGCAGGTTCGGGAAGTTGGCCGCCGTGATGCCGTTCGTGTTCTGCGTGTTGCTCCCGAGCGTGACCGTCGGGTGGATGCCCGCGTCGTTGAAGGTGTCGGCGACGACCTGCTGGAAGTCGAAGCCGGTGCGGAGCGTGTGGTTGCCCTTCGGGATGGCGACGTTGTCGAGGAACTGGTTGACGGTCGTCGTGCGCCCCTGGCTCATCTGGCGGTTGTCGAAGTCGGTCACCGAGACGAAGTCGATGAAGAAGGTGCCCGGGGGGCCCTGGGCGCGCAGGAAGTTGACCGGCGACCACTGCCGCCCGTAGCGGAACTCGTTGGTCACGTTGTTGCCGAAGGTCGAGTGGTCGGCCGCGGTGATGAGCCAGCGGTTCGAGGCCTGCCCGACGTCGATGCCGCCGGGGAACGGCGCCTCGATGCTGTTGAAGGTGTCGGGGAAGAGGCTCAGGTCGGCGCGGTTGAAGACGAACTCGAGCTTGTGCGAGCCGAGCGGCGAGCGCTCGACGAGCTGGTGGTCGTAGCGGCCGACCCACTTGTCGCTCGGGTCCGAGCCCGTGACGTTGTAGCGGAAGCCGGCCGTGTTGAGGCTGTCGCCGACGAGCGTGTTGTTCGGCAGCGGCATGGCGTTGAGCTGCGCCGTCGTCAGCGTGTTGAGCTGGCGCGCCGCCGGGTTGCCGATGGTGAGCAGGTTGATGGTCTGGGTCTGGCCGTTGGCGCCCGCGTAGCGGAAGAGCCCCTGGCGCGCCTCGGGCGTCAGCACCGTGCGGTTGCGCGTCACGGAGAAGTTCTCGCGGAAGCCCTCGTAGGAGAAGAACCAGAACGCCTTGTCGTGGCCGTCCCAGAGGCTGGGGCCGCCCTCGCCGAAGTTCGGCCCGTACATGGGGCCGCCCGCCGAGAAGCCGAAGAAGTGCTGGTTCTGGCGCTCGCGCGGCGTGCCGGCCAGGTTGTTGAAGAAGGTGTTGGCGTTGAGCCAGTCGTTGCGGATGGAGTAGAAGACCTCGCCGTGGAACTCGTTGGTGCCGCCGCGGGTGGTGACGCGCACCTGCGCGACGCCGCGGCCGGCGTCCGACGAGGTCGTCCCCGTCGTGACGCTGATCTCGCTGGTCGAGTTGAGCGACGGCGCCGAGAGCGCGAAGAGCGAGTCGGTCTTGACGAAGTTGTCCATCGCGTTGATGCCGTCCTGCGTGACGTTGGTCGCCGTCCCGCGCAGGCCGCTGATGGAGGAGGTACGCGTGTTCGTGCCGGTGACGGCGACGCCGGGCTGGAGGCCGGCCAGATCGAGCGGGTTGCGCCCGAGCAGCGGCAGGTCCTGCACCTGGCGCGCGTTGATGACGTTGGTCAGCGTCGGGCTCGACGCGTTGATGATCTCCTGAGCGGCCGTGACGGTGACGACCTCGCTCACCGCGCCGACTTCGAGCGTCATCGTCGTGCGCGCGGGCTTGCCGACCTCGACGATGACGTCGGGCGCGACGGCCTTCTTGAAGCCGGCGGCCTCGACGGTCAGCGTGTACTGCCCGGGCTCGACCTGCGGGAAGGTGTACTCGCCGTTGTCGTTGCTGGTGGCGTTGCGCACGATGCCGGTCTCGTTATTCCTGAGCGAGACGTTCGCGCCGGCCACGATGGCGCCGCTCGGGTCGTTGACGACCCCGTTGACGCTGCCCGACGTCACCTGCCCGGAGGCAGGCAGCGCGGCGGTCAACAGGAACAGCAGCGCAAGCACGGCTGTCGAAAGAGATTTGACCGGGCCCCCTGCGGCGGCGGCGGGGGACTCGGGCGACCTCTCGGAAAAAATGAATCTCATTGTGGGCTCCTTCCGAAAGTTGAAACTTGAGAGGGGCCGCCTCGGATGAAGCGGCTGTAAAGATGCCGGTGGGACTAGAGTCAGCCCCGACCTTTCACGACGCCTGCTTGCGTTTGGAGTTACTGCGAAGGTTGGCGTCCCGCGCCGGCGCGACCACCCTCCCGGGTCGTGCCCGCCGCGGTTGGAGTGGATTCGTCCGCGGCTGTTCTGTGCTTTCGGGTACGCGGCGGTGATTGTAATGTCCAATTAAATAGATTTCAATCCAAATTTAACTTTTTCCAGACAAAATTCTGGACGCCCCGAAGACGCGCGTCCGGCACCAGACGCCCCGCGCCGCCGAATGGGTTTGACACGGAGGGCGCCGGGCGGAAAAACTCTCACGTCGGAAGCTCCGAAAGGCACGGGCGAACTGGAGGCGGGTGAAGAATCCCTTTGGCGAACACTAACAGGCGGCGCGGGGCGGCGCGCCCCTTAATCCTCTTTTTCCTGCTCGCGGTCCTCCCACTGGGGGCCGTGGGCGGGCTCTACTTTCTGCTGAAGGGCTGGGGTCAGCGCGCGCGGCCGACGCCGGCGGGCTGGCGCGCGCGCGTGGAGACGCTGGCGGGCGACGGGTCGCCGGGCTGGCGCGACGGCGCGGCGGCCGCCGCGAGTTTCGGCGAGCCGTACGGCGTCGCCGTCGGCGCCGAGGGCAGCGTCTACGTGGCGGACGCGGGCGAGTCGAACCGGATTCGCAGGCTCACACCCCAGGGCGAGGTGCTGACGCTGGCCGGCGGCGGCGAGGGCTTCGCCGACGGCGCGGGCGGGGCGGCGGCCTTCAGCACGCCTTCGGGGCTGGCGCTCGACGCGGCGGGTAACCTCTACGTCGCCGACACGGGCAACAACCGCGTGCGGCGCGTGACGCCCGCGGGCGCCGTGACGACGCTGGCGGGCGGCGGCGGGGCGGGCTTCCGCGACGGGCCCGCGGCCGAGGCGCAGTTCGACGCGCCCGTCGGGGTCGCGGTGGCCGGGGACGGCCGCGTCTTCGTCGCCGACACCTACAACGACCGCGTCCGCGTGATTACGGGCGACGGGCAGGTGCGGACTCTGGCGGGGCTCGGGACGCCCGGCCACGCGGACGGCGGCGCGCTCGACGCCGCGCTCTTCGACACGCCCTGCGGGCTGGCGGTCGCCGCGGACGGCGCGGTCTACGTCGCGGACACGGGCAACAACCGCCTGCGCAAAATCACGAAGGAGGGGCAGGTCGTCACCCTCAACCTCTTCACCCCCGCCGAGCCCGGCGCCCCCCCGCCCGACGCCGCGCCCTTCGAGCTGTCGGAGCCCGCGGGGCTGGCGCTCACGCGCGACGGCTTCATCTACGTCTCGGAGCTCGACGGCGGGCGCGTCGTGCAGGTCGCGCCCGACGGCGCGGCGCGCGTCATCGCCGGCCTCGGCCCCGGCTTCTCGGACGGCGACGGCCGCGCCGAAGTCCGCTTCAACCAGCCCGCGGGGCTGGCGCTCGCGGAAGACGGCTCGCTCCTCGTCGCCGACGCCGCGAACTACCTCGTCCGCCGCGTCGTCAACGCCGACGCGCCGGCCCCGGAAGCGAAAGGCTGGGGCGGCCTCTTCTCCCCCGACCGGGGGGACAGGGTCGCGCCGCCTATCCCTTCGAGGACGGAGGTGCTGCCACGCATCAACGTCGAGGGCATCGCCCCGCCCTTCCCCTGGCCGGTCGACCCGCAGGACAGGTGGCACGAGCTGGTCGGCACGATGGGCGAGGTGCGCGGCTCCTACGGCACGGACGACAGCCGACACCACCTGCACAGCGGCCTCGACGTCTCCGGCGTCTACGGCCAGACCGTGCGCGCCGTGCGCGACGAGAGGGTTTCGAGCCCCCTCGCCAACTGGGGCTTCGGCGGGTTGAACGAGGGCGTGCGCGCCGGGCTGATGACCTACGTCCACCTGCGCGTCGGCCGCGACGAAAAGGACGAGATGTTGAGGGGCACGCCCTTCGTCGCCGTCCGCGACGGCGGGGGGCGCGTGGGGCGCGTGCGCGTCCGGCGCGGGACGCGGCTGCGCGTCGGCGACGCGCTCGGCACCATCAACCGCATGTACCACGTCCACATGAACCTCGGCCCGCCCGGCGCCGAGGTGAACCCGCTCGCGCTCCCCTTCCCCGGCCTCACCGACCGCACCGCGCCGACCATAGAGCGCGAAGGCGTCTCGCTCCTCGACGAGGCCGGGGCGCGTCTCGGGGAGAAGCGCGGCGGGCGCCTGCTGCTGCGCGGCCGCGTGCGCATCGTGGTGGACGCCTTCGACCAGGTGGACGGCAACCAGGCGCGCCGCCGCCTCGGGCTCTACAGACTCGGCTACCAACTCCTCCGGCCCGACGGCTCGCCCGCGCCCGGCTTCGAGCAGCCGCGCGTGACCATCGAGTTCGAAAGGCTCCCGCCCGGCGACGAGGCGCCGAAGATAGCCTACGCGGACGAGAGCGGCATCACCGTCTACGGGAGCAAGCAGACGCGCTTCCTCTACGAGGTCACGAACACCGTGCGCGACGGGCGCGCCGCGCGCGGCGCCTGGGACACGGCCGAGCTCCCGCCCGGCGACTACACGCTCCGCATCCTCGCCGCCGACTTCGGCGGCAACGCGGCCGACGCCAACCGCGACCTCCCCGTCACGGTCGAAAGGCCGTGAACGGTGAACCGTAAACCGTGACAAGAGAAAGCCTGCTCTTTCTTGTCACGGTTTACGGTTCGCGGTTCACGGCCTTTCAGCCGGTGCTGCCGAAGCCGCCGGCGCCGCGCGCCGTCGCGGGGAGGTCTTCGGCCCAGGCGGGCTCGGGCGTGGCGACGGCCTCGACGATGAGCTGCGCGACGCGCGCGCCCGGCTCGACCTCGAACGGCTCCTCGCCGTGGTTGACGAGCGCGCACAGAATCTCGCCGCGGTAGTCCGAATCAATCACGCCCGCCAGCACGTCTATCCCGTGCCGGACGGCGAGCCCCGAGCGCGGCGCCACGCGCCCGTAAAAGCCCGGGGGGATGGCCGCCGCCAGCCCCGTCCTCACGGCCGCGCGCGCGCCCGGCGCGAGCGTCACGCGCTCGACCGCGTAGAGGTCCAGCCCCGCCGCGCCGGCGCTCCCCCGCGCCGGCAGCCGCGCCCCCGGGTGGAGCCGCTTGAACAGAAGCCGCTCTGACATCCTTCGTCCCGCCAGTCCGAAAAATTCAAACGCGCGCCGCCTTCAGCGCGGCCCCTTGCCCGAGATGATGAGTCGCACCCTGCCGCCGACGAACTGGCCGAGGACGAAGGCGCCGGCGAGGACGGGGAGGCTGATGAGCTTCCACCTCAGCCCCGAATAAATGCTCAGCGCGATGACGAGCGGCACCGGCAGGTGGGCGGCCAGAAACCACCACGGCGAAAACTTCTTCGTGCTGGCGCGCCAGTAGCCGAAGGGCAGGTTTATCAGGAAGACCAGAGGTGCGACCGTCCAAAGGCCCATGCGTGGTTGCTCCGGCGTGTCGGTTCTTTAGGTGGCGGTCAGGCCGCGGACAGCAGCGCCTTCTCGGCGGCCTGCGGCAACTCGATGGGGATGAAAAGGTCTTGCGGGTAGAGGTAGTCTTCGCCTGACTCGTCGATGACGCGGACGAGCCCGTCCGCGGCGGCGGACTCGTCCGGGACGACCTGATAAACTTTCCGCGGCTCTAAATCCTCGCAGTCCTCGTTCCGGATGCAGATGACAAACCGCGTTTCCGCTTTTCGGCGCTTCATAACCTTCAATCGAGGTAGCTTTTAATCTTGAGTTTCCGCCTGCCGACTCCGTGCGCCTCGTACCAGTGCCGCTCGACCGTGCGTATCCTACCATTGGGCAGCCGGACTGTGGCAACACCCTTCGGCTTGCGCCAGCGGCCGGGGCCGAACTGCCTGCGCCGGCGCGTTATCTCGCGGATGGCGCTGCCGACCGCAATCGTCTCGACCTCGGTTATCTCGCCGACGATCTCGAAGTACATCGCGCTGTGTGACGACGGCCCGGCTCAATCACTGTTCTGCGAGCGCCCCGGCGCGAACTCGCCTTCGACCCAGACCTCGCCGTCCTCGAAGAACTCCTTCTTCCAGATGGGGACCGTGCGCTTCAGCTCGCGGATGGCCCACTCGCACGCCTCGAAGGCGGCGCGGCGGTGCGGGGCGCTGACCGAGATGACGACCGAGGTCTCGCCTATCTCCGTGCGGCCCGTGCGGTGGACGATGCCGACGTGCGCGACGTCGAAGCGGCGCCGCGCCTCGGCGCCCAGGCGGCGCATCTCGGCGAGCGCCATCGGGGCGTAAGCCTCGTAGACGAGGTGGAGCGTGCGGCGACCCTTCGTCCACTCGCGCGCGTAGCCGTCGAGCGTGACGGTCGCGCCGCAGCGGCGCGGCACGACGCGGCGCGCGACGGCGCCCACGTCAATGGGCTCGGTCGTCAACTCGAAGAAGTCCTGCGCGTCTTCCCCGTCGGGCGGAGCTTCGGCGCCGCCGCTCACGGGCGGGAAGAGCGCCAGCTCGTCGCCCTCCTTCAACACGACTTCGAGGTCGCGCGCGTACTCCTGGTTGACGGCGACGAGGAGCGAGGAGCGGAAGCGCGCGAGGAGCGGGTACTCGGCCAGCAGGCGCTCGAAGGCGCCGCGCGCCGTCGCGCCCGCGGGGAGCGAGAGCGTCAGCTCGTCGGCCGCGGCGTCGCGCGCCGCGCCGAAGAAGAGGACGCGCACCCGCACCTCACGCCCGCCGCGCGCGCTCATCCGCCTAAGTCCACCTTCTTGCCCGCGTGGCCGTTCGAGCGCGACAGCTCGTGCGTGCGCGCGCGCCCCTCGTAGGACGAGACGGCCTGCGCGAGCAGCGTGTAGAGGCGGCGCAGGCGCTCGGCCGTCGAGCGCAGCTCCAGCAGCCGCTGCTTCGCCTCGGCGTCCATCTCCACCACGGCCGCGACGATGAAGGAGAGCCGCTCGGGGTCGCCCTCGGGCAGTTCCGGCAGCGCGCCGCGCTCGTCGTTGGCGGTGCGCATCGCGCGCGCGATGCGCATGAACATCTCGGTCACCTCCCCGGCGCGGCGGGCGACCACCTCCGCGTCGTCTTCCTCGTCCTCGAAGAACTCGACGAGCGCGACGAGGTACGGGTCGCCGCGCTCGACGTACCCCTCGACGCGGTAGCGCGCGACGCCCACCGTCATGATGTTCGAGCGCCCGTCGGGGAGCGGCTGCACCTCGACGACCTCGGTCGCGCAGCCGACGTGGCCGGCGGGCGGGCGCCCCTCGGGCGCCTCCTCGGGGGCGAAGTAAGAGAGCCCGAAAAGGCTGTTCGAGGCGCGCACGTCGGCCAGCAGGCGGCGGTACCGCTCCTCGAAGATGTGGAGCGGCAGCGGCACGCCCGGGAACAGAACCAGCGGCAGCGGGAACAGCGGCAGCTCCCGCACGCCGCGCACTTTGTCGAGGGCTTCGGACATAAACTTTAAAGTCTGGAGTCGGGAGTCTGAAGTCTGGAGTCAAGGCGGAAAGCGGCGAGCATGAGAGCGGCGCCGCTTTGACTCCAGACTTCAGACTCCCGACTCCAGACTCTTCTCGGCGCTGCGTTCGAGCGCGCCGAGGGCGGAGGGCGACGGCGCGGGGGCGGCCGTCTCGTCCTCGCGCGGTCGCGGCTCGACCTTCTGCTCGATGAGTTCGAGGATGGCCTCGGGCGACTCGTCGCCGAGCGCGCGGCGCTTGGCTTCGAGGACGAGTTCGGCCATCTCGCGCGCGCGGTCGCGGTAGCGCGTGTCGCGCGCGATGAGGTCTTCCACGATGCGGCGCTCGCGGTGCGCGCGCGACGTGTCGGCGTCGAGGCCGGCGGCGACGGCGTACTCGACCGGGACGCTCTGGTTCTTGAGCATCACGTGGAGCGCGCCCGTCTTCTCCAGCGCCTCCTCGCGCATCCGCCGCATGTCGAGCAGGGAGTTCTTGAAGCCGAGGTGGCCGCGCAAATTGATTTCGATGATGGGCGCCGGCCCGCCCGCGTCGGGGTCGTGCGCGCGCGCCTCGCGCGCGACCGTCTCGGCGACGCCCGCGTGGACGGCCTCCGGGTCTTCCGCGCCCGAGACGTCGTAGGTCAGGCGCTGGAAGGGGCGCTGGACGTAGTCGTCGATGAAGCGGGCGCTGACTCTGTGTTCGTCGTCCACCTCGACGAGGTAGAGGCCGCGCTCCTCGCGGTACTCGTCGATGGAGCAGGCTTCGAGCGAGCCGGGGTTGAAGGCCCAGTTCTCCAGCTCGAAACGCTTGTGCGTGTGGCCGAGCGCGACGTAGTCCACGAGCGTGCGCAGCTCCTTCAACTTCTCGACCGAGAGCGCGGGGATGGGGCGGTTGAGCTGTCCCTCGACGTCGGTGTGGAGCAGGAGGATGTGGAAGAGCCCCTCGCCGCGCGCCGCGCGCAGGGATTCGGCGAGCATCGGCATCGCGGCGTTGGCCGACGTGCCGTACCAGTGCGTGCCGAAGACGCGCGCGCCCTTGATGTCCACGTAGGAGCCCGTGTGCGTCTCCTCGTCCCACGGCACCATCTGCCAGGGGAGCGCTGACTCCGCGGACTCCTCGGCGCGCGCCGGCTCCAGCAGGATGAAGAAGCCGGCCTGCGAGAACGAGCGCATCCAGCTGTAGTCGGAGACGGCGTCGCGGCGGTCGTGGTTGCCCTCGATGGCGACGACGGGGATGCCCGCGTCCTTCAAAAGCTGGAGGCCGGCGAGCGCGTGATTCATCGTCTGCGGGTCGATGTTGCGCCGGTCGAAGAAGTCGCCCGCGATGAGCACGAAGTCCACCCCGTTCGGCAGCGCGTGATTCTGAATCACGTCGTACCAGCTCCGGAAGAAGTCCTTCGTGCGCTCCTCGATGTTGTAGCGCCGGCAGCCCAGGTGGACGTCCGACATGTGTAAAAACTTAATCATCTGATACGGCTCTGCCTTAGCGGGCCCCGACACGGGAAACTCTTAAAAGTCGCTTTTTGTAAGGGACATTATACGACAGGGCCGTGTCGGGGGGTTAACGGCAAGCGTCCGGGGCGGGCGCGGCGGGTCTTCAGAAGCCCCACGTCAGGCGCACGCCGTAGGCGCCCGAGCGGCGGTCGAAGGCGGGCGCGATTTGCGGGAAAAGGGGCGAGGGCTCGCCGCCGCCCGCCGCGCCGGCCTTGCTGGCGCGGTGGACGTAGCGGCCGATGCCGTAGCCGATGGCGCCGCCGACGAGGACGTCCGAGGGGAAGTGTTTGCGCGCCGCGACCCGCGCCAGGCTCGCGGCGGCCGCGAGCCCGTAGGCGCCGAGGCGGACGGCACGCCTGTCCGAATACTGGCGGGCCACCACCGTGGCTATCGTCCAGGCGTGAACCGAGTGCGCCGAAGGGAACGAGGTCCCGCCCTCGAAGAAGCGGCCGCGGCGGTCGCCTTCGAGCGGGCGCTCCCTCTGCGTGGCCGCCTTGAGGACGCTGTGCACGATGACCGCGTTGACGAGCGCCTCGGCGCCGAGCACCCCGGTCTCGCGCGCACGCGCGTTCCCCTTGTAACGCCCCGCGACGTAGAAGGCGGCGCTCACGCCCGCCGCCGTGTAGAAGGAGCCGAGCTTGCTGACGGCCTCGCCCGCGCGCACCTGCGCGCCCGAGTCGTCGAGCGAACCGGCGACCCGCCGGTCGGTCGAGACGAGCCCGGCCGTCGCCAGCGTCAGCGGCACGAGCCACTTCGCGTCGTCGCCCCGGAGGCGCAACGGCGAAGTCCAAATCGCCTTCTGGTCGCGCAGGACGTTTTTGAGGAAGCGCCGCTCAAGGGACGCGGCCGGCGGGGTGGGCGTCGGCGTGGGGGAAGGCCCCTGCTGCGCCCGCGCGGCCGAGGCC
This sequence comes from Pyrinomonadaceae bacterium, assembly GCA_036387455.1. Lineage (GTDB taxonomy): Bacteria > Acidobacteriota > Blastocatellia > Pyrinomonadales > Pyrinomonadaceae > QHXN01. The sequence goes on from DASVTS010000111.1 coordinate 16,219, forward strand.
GGGAGCGTGAGCAGGAGGAGGAGGAGGGGCAGCAGCATCGGCGGCGCGGCACGGCGCGCTCTACGGGTCGGGCACATGCGAATCGGCTTTCTCAAACGTTGCGCCTTCAGAAGGAGAGCTTGAGCGCGAACTGTACCATCCGCCCGGGGCTCGCCGTCCTGACCGAGCGGCCGAAGCCGGGCGATTCGAGGACGCGCTCGGGGATGGCGAAGTTCGTCCGGTTGAAGAGGTTGAATATCTCGGTTCGGAGGAAGAGCCTGTACCGGTCGCCGTAGTTGAGGTGTTTCGTGACGGCGAGGTCGAAGTTGGCCAGCCCGGCCGCGCGGAAGGTGTTCCGCCCCACGGAGCCGGCCTCGCCATCGGGGGCGAGCAGGCTCAAGGGGCTGACGCCGGGCGCGAGGGTCAGGCGGACGCCGTCGTCGCCCGAGGCGGCAATCAGCCCGTCGGTGCGGTCGAGGCGGTCGGTCGCGTTGCCGTCGCGGTTGACGTCGAAGGCGCTGTTGACCGTGAAGGGCTGGCCGGTCTGGAGGGTGAGAATCCCGGACACCTGCCAGCCCCCGAGCCCCCGCCCGCGGCCCACGAACGGGACGTCCCAGGGGATGTCGTAGAGGAAGTGCGTGACCGAGCGCCAGCGCACGTCGAAGCTGGAGAACGCCTTCTCCGACACCTCCCGCGCGTCCTGCGGCAGCGCGAAGGCGCCGGCCGTGTCGAAGAAGTCGGAGGCGTCGTCAACCGAGTGCGAGAAGGTCAGCGCCGAGCCGAGCTGCACCCTGTCGGAGTAGCGCTTGCGCAGCTCCAGCTGGAGCGAGTTGTAGCGCGACGAGGCGCTGCTCTCGAATAAGGTGCGCGCGATGACGAAGGAGTTGGAGATGAGGTCGTCCTGCGGGGGCAGCTCGGAGCCGAAGACGAAGGGGAAGGCCGAGCCGGGCGCGAGCGCCCCGAGGCCCGCGAACGTGACGAGGCTGTTGTTGACGCCGAGGTCGGGCGTCCTCAGCCTCATCAGCTTCACGCCGCGCGTGCCGACGTAGGACGCGGCGAGGTAGTAGTCGCCCAACTGGCTCTCCGCCGTCAGGCCGTACTGCATCGAGTAGCCGGTCTTGAGCCGCCCCTGCGGCAGCACGAGGCCGAGGCCGAGCGACGTCCGCGAGATGGAGAGCGACGGGTCGAAGAGCTGGCTCGCCAGCAGCGAGATGGGGTTGGTTCCCCGGAGCGTGTTGAGCGTGCCGGCCCTGATGATGTCGAGCGCCGGGCTGAGCTGGCCGATGCTCGGGTTCGAGGGGTTGAAGAGGAACGTCCTGGAGCCGAGCCGGGGCGAGAAGTTCGCGAGGTTGAGCGGCAGGAAGTCCGAGAAGGCGTTGCGCGACTGGCTGAGCACGATGCCGGGGAAGACGCCCGAGTAGGTGCCAAAGCCGCCGCGGACGACGAACTTGCCGGGCTCGCCCGGGTCGTAGGCGAAGCCCACGCGCCCGTCGAAGTCGTTGCGGTCGGAGCCGAACGAGACCTTGAAGTCGGCGGGGAAGGCCGCCGTCAGCGCGGGGGCGAGGTCGTTGCAGCGGGGGCCGCAGGCCGCGGCGGCGGCCTGCGCGTTCGCCCTCAGCTCCTCGGGGTCGAAGGCCCTTTCGAGCCGGCGCCCCACGGTGTCGGGCACGGTGTTGATCTCGTAGCGCAGCCCGTAGGTCAGGCGGAGCCGCGACGTCTTCTGCCACTCGTCCTGCACGAAGAAGTTGACCTGCGTGAAGCGCAGGCCGAGCGTCGAGTTGGGCTCGACGGCGAGCACCTGAAGGAGGCCGGTCGGGGCGCCCGCGGCGGCGAGCGTCGCGCCGCTCAGGAGTTGCTGCGGCACGGCCGCCCCGCCCGCGCCCGTGAGCGGCAGCGGCGCGCCCGCGTTCCTGAGCCCGTTGAAGCTGGCGAAGGGGCGGAAGTTCCTGTCGAGCGTGCTGTTGATCTGCGTGTGCCGGATGTCGGCGCCGAGCGTCGGCGTGTGCCCCCCGCGGACGTAGCGGACCGTGTCCGCGACCTGGATGGTGTTGTTGGCGCGCGTCTGCGGGAAGTGGGAGACGTCCACGCCGACGGGGCTGAAGCCGGGTATCAGGACTTGCCCGAGCGGCCCCGTGATCTGCTCGGTCTGCGTCACGGAGGAGTAGCCGAGCGAGCCGAGCAGCGCCGCGCCCGCCGCGCTCGACGCCGAGACGTAGGAGGGGGCGCCCGGCGCCCCGCCCGCGCCGGTCGTCGTCACGTTGAGCAGCAGCGGCGCGTTGAGCAGCAGCGGCGTGTCGGGGAGAATCCCCGAAGGGAGGGCGCGCGCGTCCGTGCGCTCCCTGAGGAGAAAGAGCCGCGTCCGCCCGAAGGAGAAGCGAATCGAGTCGCTGAGCCGCTCGGAGAGGTGGCGGTCGAGGAAGAAGGCGTAGTTCTGCGTGCGCACCCGCGGGCGGAGCGCCGCGAAGATGGCCTCGCCGGCGGCCGGGATGTTGCTCCTGTCCTGCGTGAAGTTGTAGCGCCCCGTCAGCACGTCGCCGCGGATGGGGACGGGCGCGAACTTCCACCACGCCCGGCGCTTCCCCCCCTCGAACGCCCCGAACTGCCGGCTGCCCTTGACGGTGAAGAGCGTCGCGTCGGAGTCGGCGGGCAGCACGGCCGTGTAGGTGTTGGCGCCGTAGGGGCCGGCCGGGTTGTTGGGGAAGGGGTAGAGGCTGAAGACGGCGTCGCCGGGGACGGTGGTCGGGAAGAACGAGCTGCCGCCCGAGCGGAAGCCGGTCTCGCCCGTCTCGAAGAGGCCGCGCTGGCGCACGGTCGGGACGGCGAAGTGCGTCTCGCGCGCCTCGCGGTTGACCTTCCGCTCCAGCGTGCCGAAGTAGAAGATGTCGGCCCGGGGCGCGCGGCCGCCGAGCAGGAACCCGGCCTGCGCGCGCCGCAGCGGGTTCTCCCGGACGACGGGGTTGGCCTGCACGAGCGGGCGGCCGTCGAGCAGCACGGGCGCGCCGTCGGACTGGCGCGTCAGCGCGTAGGAGGCCGGGGCGCCGCGGTCGCTCTGGTCGAAGAAGTCGCGCGCGTTGAGGCGGCTGTCGGTGTAGAAGCCGTAGAGCGCGGCGTGGAAGTCCTCGGAGCCCGACTGCGTCAGCGCGTTGACCTGCCCGCCCATGTTGCGCCCGTAGCGCGCGTCGGCCAGCGCGGTGATGACCTGAAGCTCCATCAGCGACTCGATGGGCTGCGGGGTCAGCGCGACGAAGCCCTGCCGCCGCGTGCCGATGTCCTCGTCGTTGTTGTCGGAGCCGTCGACGGTGAAGTTGTTCTCGCGCGAGCGCAGCCCGTTGATGGCGAACTGGCCGGCGGTGCCGACGCCCGGCCCGATGCCCGGCCCGAAGCTGTTGAAGGTCTGCGGCGGCGGCAGCACGCCCGGCGCCAGCAGCGCGAACGAGTCGAAGCTGCGGAAGCCCGGCACGGGCAGCGACTGCATCAGCATCGGCGAGAAGACGTACCGCTTCGCCGGCTCCATCGAGAGCGCGGCCAGCGCCTCCCTCTCCGAGCCCTCGTCGGCCGGGACGAGGCTCACCTCGGGCGGGGAGTCCGCCCAGGGCACCGAGACGCTCTGCGGGTAGAACCCGTCGCGCTCGACCGAGAAGATGTACTCCTCGGCCGGCTTGTCGCGGGGCAGGCGCAGCGCGCACTCGCCGGTGGCGCTCGACACGACCGTGTCGAGCACTATCACGTCGTCCTTGTCGAGCCTGGCGACCGTGCATTCGGCCCCGGCGACGGGTTGGTTGGCCGAGTCCAGGACCCTGCCGACTATGCTCCTCCGGTCGTCGGGCTGGCCGGCCTTCTGCCCCTGCGGCCACGCACGGGCGTCGCCCGCCGCCGCCCGCGCCGCCGGGCCGGTCTTCTCGAAGCGCGCCGGCCTGAAGAAGACGAGCCTCATCCCTTGACCGCCCTTCGTCAAGAGATTACGCGCCTCGTCGGGCACGTCTATGGTGACGGTGTAAGAGTTCTCCTTCCCGCCCCCGTAGACTTTAATGTAAGGGTGGGGGTCTTGCCTGAAGGGCCTTACCGCCCTCCCTAAAAGCACGTAATACTTCCAGTCGCCGGCCGGGAAAGTGTCCCAACTGACGTAGCCGTTGACGTCCGTGGAGTCCGACTCGGGGCCGGTATTAACTTTGAGTACGAAAGTTTTGAGCTTGGCGGGCGCCGTGCCGGTGGGCGGGTCGTTCATGCTCCTCCGAAACCGGAACTCCACCTTCAACTTCAGCCTCCCCTCCCGCGTCTGCGCCCGGGCCGGGGCCGGGGGAAGGACGGGGAAGAGCAGGCAGACTGCGTACAGAAAAGGGCGCCAACATTTAAAGCTCATTGGAGACTCCCTGGCGGCGTTGAGACGCGTGTGAAATGTTCCCGCGGGGCGGCTCATTGTGTGCCGGAGGGCGGCGGGCTCGCCGCGGCCGGGCCGCCCGCATTCCCGGCGGGGGAGCACAAGTGTGCGTCTTTTATCAACCACTTCTCTAAAACCCAGCTCGTGTCGGGCCACACCACCGGGCCGACCGTCCCGGAACGGAAAAGCTTCTCCTCGTCCTCAAAGCCGGCCAGCAGGAACGGCGTCTTGCTGTTAACGCCGCCCCGAAAGGCGTCGGGGTCTTCCTCGTTCAGGTTTTGCACCGCGACCCCGATGGTGAAGAGGTAGCCCCTCGCCTCGACGGAAATGTTGAAGGCGTCGTCCGGGTGGCAGCACCACTCTATCGGCACGGCGCGTGACTGCGTGTCGAACTCGCTGCAGTCGTTCGGGCCGAGTTGCTTGAACCCGCGGAGCACGAGGAGCCTGTCTTTCCTCTCAAGCACGAAGAGGTAGCCCCTCTGCCCGTCGGGCCGCGCGCGGAGCAGCCAGGCGATCTTGTCCCCCTGCCTGAACCTCGCTTTAAAATTTATGTCGAAATCGTAGAAACGTTTCGACCCGATCTTGTCCACCAGCACCGCGCCGGGCGCCTTTAACCAGAGCGCGCCGTCCGACTCGTCGCCGTCGCCGGCCACGACCTCCAACTGGCCGGCGTCGAAGCTCCAACGGCCGGGCAGGGTCGAGCGCTCTTCGCCGTAAAAGTCGTCCTTCCATTCGCCGACGTACGGCTTCCGCCACAGCCAGAGCGCCACCTTCAACTCCTCCTTCCGGCACGTCGGGAGGAACAGGTAAAACAGGACGAGGGCGGCGGCCGGGATGGCGAACTGGACGGGCAGCGGGAGGCGGCGCACGCGATCCCAGAGCCAGAGGAAGAAGGCCACCACCTCCTTGTAGTCTTTCGGGGGCGGCGGCTTGCGGTAGATTAGCGTCCGGCGCTCGGCGGGCGCGGCGAGCGGGCGGCCGTACTCGTCGCTGAAGTGCACCCTCACGGTGACCAGCGAGTCCTCCTCCGGGTTATCGGCGGCGAGCGTGAAGGTCTGCTCGCGGCTCTCGCCCTGACTCTCGAAGTCGTACTCGAACGTGCAGTCGCCCACCTGCGGCTTCCCGCAGCTCACGCGGACGGGCTTCTGGTTCCCCTCGAACTCGAAGCGGGTCTTGACGTAGGCGACCTCGGCGCAGAATTCGAGCCTGATCCTCGCTTCGAGCAGCGCCCGCATCCTCCTCGGGATTTTTATCCTTCTGACGACGCACTCCGAGACCTTGTCCGGCGGCGGCTGCCGGTTGCCGGCCTGCGGGCCGTACACGTTGAAGACGTCCGCGGCGCCGCCGGGCGTCAGCTCGCGCCGCGGCGCCGGCTCGAACTGGCAATCGGCCGTCGCGCCGTCGCGCCGCAAAAACCCGGCCGCCTCCTGCGACGCGAGGATGTGGCCGTCGAGGCCGAGCAGCGCCAGCCGGCGCGCCGTGTCTATCCCGTGGACGGGGACGCCGGAAGAGTCGCTCAGCGTCTCCGGCCCGACCGCGGCGCTGTGGAGCCCCATCCGCAGGTTCGGGAGGCTGGACCGTCCCAGCCTCGGGGCGGCCCAGAGGGCGAACCGGAGGAGACCCTGCGGGTCTTCGAACGTCGCCACCACGACGCCGCCGCCGGAGGCGTGGCAGACGTAGTGACGCGCCCCCTCGTCGGCCGTCTCCGAGAGGACGGCCCTGACGAGTTCGAGCAGTTGCGGGGTCAGCGGCGGCTTCGGCTTCGGCCTGAACCACCTCCCCAGGAGGGGCAGCGCGGCGAGCCCCTTCCTCTCCTCGTCACGGCCCGGCGCGGCGTAGACGAACAGCACGTGCGTGTAGGTGACGGCCGGGGCGGCCGGGGCGGCCGGGGCGGTCGCCGCGTCGCCGCCCTGCGGCCGGGCGCCCGCGCGCCGCCTCGCGTAGCCCGCGACCTCCCGCGCGATGTCGGCCAGGACTTTGTCCACGTTCGCGTCGCCGTCCCAGACCGGCCGGCCGCTGTTGAAGATGTTCAGCCTCGAAAGCCAGTCCACCTCCTGCCACGGGCAGTGGCGCGCGATGACGGGGATGATGATGAGGTCGCTCTTGTGGCGTTCGAGGATGACCCTGACCTCCTCCTGGAGTATGAAGTCCGAGGTCAGGAAGTTGGCCGTGACGAGCAGGATCGCGATGTGCGCCTCGTTCAGGGCGTCGCTTATCTTCTGCCGCCAGTCCTCGCCCAGGCCGATGCGCGAGTCGTCCCACGCGTCTACGGGTTGCAGCACCTGCCCGCGCTCCAACACCCTGAGGTGTGAGAGCAGGAGGTCTTTCTCCGCGGTGTCCTTATGGCTGTAGCTGATGAAGACCCTGGCCTGCGTCATCGTCCCTTGAAGGGCCTCGCGGCAACGGGAGACGCCGAGACCCTGTTCTTTCTTTAATCGTTGAAAATTGGCCTGCGGAAGAACGGGCGCGGCCTTCGGTCGGAATGCGACCGGTAAAGCGTTAAGGACGCCCCGCCGCGCTGCGGGTCATCCTTGCTCCCGGAAGCAAGGCCGTGTGAGATCGGTGTTAATGTATTGTTTGCTAAAGCTATCCGTCAAGGTTTTTGTCAGGACGCGCCCCGCGCGGGCGCGGGCGACTTGGAGGGGTGCCGGGTGTGGGCGCGGGGCGGGGGAGGTTCGCCCCGTTGGGGGACCGGCGGCTAAGACGAATCGAGGGGGGACGCGGTGGGCGCGTCCCCCCTCGGGCAAAAAAGTAGCCCCCGCGACTCTGGGCAGGAGTCTATTTGGAAACGGGGGCTTTGCGGCCGCGCAAGGCAGAAGGGATGCCTTAACGCGCGGGCGCGGTCACGGCCACTCGATAGTTGGGGTAGGCGAGGGCCGAATCCTTAAAGGTCAAAGAGCATTAGTGCGCGCGAGGCGGGGGCGTATGAAGCGCACCCCCCGTTGCCAACGGCGGCCGCCGTCGGCCGCCTGCCGGGGTGAAAATTGTCAAGGGTGAGGACTTGATCTCGCCGACCGCTCAGGCCGCCGCGAGGCGGCGCGCCAGACCCGTGCGGCGGACGGCCGCCAGCAGGTGCTCGACGTCGAGCGGCTTGTCGAAGAAGCCGTCGGCGCCGCGGCGCATGCACTCGCGCCGCATCTCGCCCGAGGGGTCGGAACTCGCCACGAAGACCTTCGACGCGGGGAGGTGGCTCTTCACGTAGTCGAGGATACGGAGCCCGGTGTCAGGCGCGTCGAGGGTCGGCGGCAAGTGAAGGTCGAGGATGGCGACGTCGGGCTCGTAGATGGTGGCGCGGCGGATGGCCGAGGAGAGCCCGTTGGCCGTCATCACCTCGAACTCGTCGCACAGCGTCCAGAAGAGCTGCTGCGTGATCGCGACGTCGTCGTCAACTATGAGAACTTTCGGCTTCGTCATCTTCTTCTTCCTCGTCAACTACCAGGATGGCTCCGGCGATGCCTTGTGCTCTCATCTACGTCCATCGTCCTTCCGGCGGATGCCGATTCGAAAACCTTCACGTCACAAAGCCATCGCAACGCCCGTGCCAGCGGCCCCCGGCGGCGCGCGCGGTGAAAAATCTCCCCGAAAACGCCGCGGAGCCCCTAGCAAGGAATCTTGGATGTGCACACGAGTGGACAGCCCCGCGGCCGCGTGTGTGCACAACTGAGAACAGGCGCCCTTACTTCAGACGCCGGTGATGGAGAGTTCGGTGATGAGGCGGTGGAGGTAGGAGCGGCTGATGTCGAGGCGGCGGGCGGCGGCGACGCGGTTGCCGCCCTCGGCCTGGAGCGCGCCGATGACCATGCGGCGGCGGAGCGCGAGCGTCGCCCCTTCGAGCGTCGTCTCGTCGGCCGCGGCCGAGGCGGCGGGCGGCGGCGGGGTCGCGCGCAGCATCTTCTCGGGCAGGAACTCGACGCCGAGCAGCGGCCCCTGCGTGAGCACGACGAGGCGCTCGACCATGTTCTCAAGCTCGCGGACGTTCCCCGGCCAGTCGTACTCCAGGAGCGCGTCGGCCAGCGCCGGTTCGAGCGCGGGCAGCGGGCGGTCGTGCTTCTCGGCGGCCTTCGCGGCGAAGTGCGCGGCGAGCAGCGGGATGTCCTCGCGCCGCTCGCGCAGCGCCGGCATGTGGAGCGGCACGACGTTGAGGCGGTAGAAGAGGTCTTCGCGGAAGCGCCCCTCCTTCACCTCCTGTTCGAGGTCGCGGTTCGAGGCGGCGATGAGCCGGATGTCCACCTTGACGGGCTGGTTGCTCCCGACGCGCTCGATGACGCGCTCCTGGAGCACGCGCAGGAGCTTGACCTGCACCGAGGGCTGAAGCTCGCCTATCTCGTCGAGGAAGAGCGTGCCGCCGTCGGCGAGGCCGAAGCGGCCGACGCGGTCGGTCTTGGCGTCGGTGAAGGCGCCCTTGACGTGGCCGAACAGCTCGGACTCGATGAGCGACTCGGGGAGCGCCGCGCACGAGACGGCGACGAAGGGGCGGTCGCGCCGCGCGCTCTCCTCGTGGACGGCGCGGGCGAGCACCTCCTTGCCCGTCCCGTTCTCGCCCGTGATGAGCACGGTGGCCGAGGTGTCGGCGACGGCGCGCGCCTGCTTGAGCGTGCGTTCGAGCGCGGCGCTGGTGCCGACGAAGCGGCCGAAGCCGCGCAGCATCTTCAGCTCGGAGCGCAGCTTCAGGACCTCGGATTCGAGGCGGCGGACGCGCGCCGCCTGCGCGACGATGTGCGAGACCTCCTCCTCGTCGAAGGGCTTCTGGAAGAAGCCGTAGGCGCCGCGGCGCACGGCTTCGAGCGCGTCCTGCTTGTTGTCGCTGCCGGTGATGACGACGACGGGCACGGCCGGGCGCTCGCCGCGCGCGGCCTCGACGACGGCCAAGCCCTCCTCGATGCCTTCGAGGTCGGGCGGCAGGCGCAGGTCGCAGATGACGACGTCCACGCGCTCGCGCTGGAGGAGTTCGACGGCGTCGGCGCGCGTCTCGGCTTCGAGCACGCGGTGGCGCTCGACGAGCGCCCAGTGGAGCTGCCGGCGCAGCAGGCGGTCGTCGTCCACGACCAGCACCGTCGTCTTCTGTTCCGCCTGTTCGGTCATGGGCTCGGGGAGTGTGCGCTTCAAGTCGGGGCCGGGGAGCGCGGGCGGGCGACCCGGCCGGGGATTTCGGGGGCGGCGCGCGGGGCGAAGGCTGGTGAGGTCGCCGCCGCCTTACATCACTCCGCAGACCCGAATCCGCGCTCCGCAGTCAAGAGACTCGCCCGACACCGTCCGCGGCTCAGTTAAGTTTTCGGTCTGGAAAGCCGAAGGGGGTTTTACTCGGTCGCGCGGGGCAGCGCACTCTGCGAGGCGGCCGTCGCCTTCACCGGCCGCTCGCGCCTCTCGCCCGAGTGAAACAGGCGGGATGGTAGCACGACGCGGAAGCGCGTGCCAGCGCCCTCGTGCGAATCCACCTCGAGCCGGCCGCCGTGCGCCTCGACCACCTCGCGGCAGGTGAAGAGCCCGAGCCCGATGCCCTTGTTCTTCGTCGTCGAGAAGGGGCGGTAGAGGCGCGTCCTGATGAACTCCTTGCTCATGCCGACGCCGGTGTCGGCGACGCTGAAGAAGACGAGGTCGCCTTCGAGCGTGCCGGCCTCGACCGTGAGGCGGCCGCCCTTCGCCCCCATCGCCTCCAGCGCGTTGATGACGAGGTTCTCGACCACGTTCTCGACGCGCTCGGGCTCGACCGTGGCGACGAGCGTCTCCGGCAGGCGGGCCTCGATGTCGTAGAGCGGGCGGGAGGGCTCGGCGTTGGTGGCGAGCACGCGGCGGATGATGGGCACGAGGTCCGCGGGGCGCGAGGCGAGGCGGTACTCGCCGCTCAGGGACTTCATCGGCTCGCTCAGGCGGGCCACCGTCCGCTTCAGCTTCTCGGTCGCCTCGCGCAAGGATTCGATGGCGTCGGCGCGGAACTCCTCGCGGTGGAACTGCTTCTCCATGTTGGAGACGAGCATCGAGAGCCCGGCGATGGCGTTCTTCAGGTCGTGCGAGACCATCGCCGAGATGCGCATGAAGGACTGGAACTGGCGCGACTCGGCCTCGCGCGCGATCAGCTCGCGCAGCCGCTCGGTCATCGTGTTGAAGTTCTCGGCCAGCTCGCGCGTCTCGCCGCTGTGGCTGATGTCGATGCGCTGGTCGAGGTTGCCGGCGGCGATGGCCGAGGCGCTGCGCGCCACGCGGTCGATGCCGCGCGTCTCGCGGTCGGCGATGATGAAGGCGAGCGCCGCCCCGGCCAGCCCCGCGACGAGCGCCAGCCCGCCGCCGAGCAGCGCCGCGCGGCGCACGGGCGCCGCGGCCCCCGCGTAGTCCTCCGACGCCGCCACGGAGAGGCCCAGCCCCGGCGCCTGGCGGAAGGCCGCGAGCGCCCGGCCGCCCTCCGGCGCGTCGTAGAAGTCCGAGCCCGACTCGCCGGCCTTCATCCGCGCCGCCAGCGCGCCGAAGTGCGGCAGCACGTTCGACGCGTCCTGGTGGTTGAGCGTGTCGTTCGTGTGGTAGACGATGCTCCCCGTGGCGTTGTCGAGCGCGACGACGCTGCGGCGCGCTCGCGCGGCGTCCGGCGCCCCGGGCGAGGCCGTCTCGCCGGCCTCCCTGACCACGTCGCTCAGCCTCAGCTCGGCGACGACCGCGCCCGAGGGGGCGCCGCCCTCCTCGGCGGCCGCGGGGCCGAAGACCGGGGCCGTCACGCGCAGCGACGCGCCGTAGCCCTCTTTGTACAACGGCGAGCGCAGCGCCTTCGCCGCGCGCACGCCCCAGACGCGCTCGTCGTGGCGCGTCTGGGTGCTGACGAAGTCCGAGGTCTGCGCGTCGAAGCCTTGGCCGCCGCCCTCCGGCCGGCGCAGGCCGAACGTGGCGCGCCCGCCCGCGTCTAAGAAGACGACCGACTGTAGGTACTCGCCGTTCCGCGCGGCGTAGTCGCGGAACAGGCCGGCGACGCCGGCCGCCTCCGCCTCGCGCAGGGCGGGGTCGTCGGTGGGCGGCGCCTCGGCCGCCTGGGCGCCCGGCCCCCCGCCGCGGCGCGCGGCCGCGTACCGGCGCGCGGGCTCGGCGGCGGCGAGCAGGAGCAGTTGCGACTCCTGCGCGGAGAGGGCGCGCTCGACGTCGCGCGTCATGCGCTCCGCGCGGTCGGAGGCGCGCTCGCGCAGCAGCGACTCGACGGAGCCGGCCCCCGCGCGGTAGGCGAGCAGGCAGACGACGGCGAGCGGCAGGAAGGCCAGCGCGGCGAAGACGATGATGAGCTTGGTTCTGAGGTTCACGGCAGCCACCACCTGAGCAGGCTTTGAAAGGGCGGCCAGTATAACGTCAGCCGGCGCGATTATGAAGGCAGAAGGCAGAGTGCAGAAGGCAGAAGTGAGGAAGGGGGCACGTCCCTCGTCTTCACTTCTGCCTTCTGCCTTCCCTCAGCCTTCCCGAAGGGTCGGGCTTCCGCCTGCTGCCTGGTGCCTACTCCTCCAGTTTGGCCTCCATCGTAATCTCGGCGTTGAAGAGGCGCGAGACGGGGCAGCCGGCTTTGGCGTTGGCGGCGGCCGTCTGGAAGCCGGCGGCGTCGGCGCCGGGGACGCGCGCGGTCACGTCGAGGTGTACTTTGGTGATGGTGAAGCCGGCGTCGGTCTTCTCCAGCCGGACGGCGGCGGTCGTGTTGATGGAGTCGGCCTTGAAGCCCGCGTCCTCAACCTGCTTCGAGAGCGCCATCGAGAAGCAGCCCGCGTGCGCCGCCGCCAGAAGCTCCTCGGGGTTGGTGCCCGTGCCCGACTCGAACCGCGTCCCGAACGAATACTGCGCGCCGTCGAGCACGCCGCTCTCGGTCGAGACCGCGCCCCGGCCGTCCCTCAGCCCACCCTGCCAGACGGCAGAACCTGTTCGCTTCATCCCTTCTCTTCTCCTTCTTCTTCCCGTTCGAAATTTAAGAACCGACAAAACTCACGCGCGCTCGCGGCCCCACTCGGCCAGGAGCGGGCGGAGCCGCCCGACGACCGCCGCGTGCGACACGCCGTTCGAGGCGAGGATGCCGTTGCGGTTGAGCACGTCCGGCGTGTTGTAGCGGAGCGGCTCGCCCCACAAGTCCGTCATGCACCCGCCCGCCTCGGCGAGCACGGCCTCGGGCGCGCACGTGTCCCACTGCTTCGTCTTCGGCGAGAGGTGTATGTAGAGGTCGGCCTGCCGCTCGACGAGGAGCCCGACCTTGATGCCGACCGAGTGGCTGCGGACTTCGGCGCGGACGCCGAGCGCGCGCACGACCGACTCCATCCGCGGCCCGCGGTGCGAGCGGCTCTCGGCCAGCCGCATCCGCGCCAGCTCGGCCTCCGCGGTCACGCCCAGGCGCCCGGCCGTGGCGCTCTTGTCCGCCTCCGACGACGGGCGCAAGACCCACGCGCCGTGGCCGCGCGCGGCCCAGTAGAGGACGTCGGTCGCGGGCGCGTAGAGGACGCCGAGCGCGGCGCGACCCCCGACGGCCAGCCCTATCTGGACGCAGAAGTCGCCGGTGCCGGCGATGAAGCCCTTCGTGCCGTCGATGGGGTCTATCATCCAGACGCGCTCGCGCCCGATGCGGCGGTCGGTGTCCACGGACTCCTCGGCGAGGATGCCGTCTTCGGGGAACTGCTCGCGCAGCGCGCGCACGATGAGCTCGTTGACGGTGCGGTCGGCCTGCGTCACGGGCTCGTCGAACTCGTCCTTGTGCTCGACGCGCATGGGCTTCCCGTAGAAGGCCAGCGCCGCCTCGCCCGCTCGCCGCGCCAGCTCCACCCCCGCGCGCAGCTCGCGCTCGAACTCGCCCTTCGTAATCGTCGCAGTCGTCGCACTCATACGGCCCCTCGCTCGATGTCGCGCGCCGCGCGGCGGACGACGTCGAGCGTGATGTCTACGTCGCGGCGCGTGGTGCGGAAGTTGGTGATTGAGGCGCGGAGCGCGAAGCGGCCCCGCAGGACGGCGTTCGAGACGTAAGCCTCGCCGCCGCGCTGCACGCGCTGCACGGCGCGCGCGTTCAGGTCGTCGAGCCGCCGGTTCAGGCGCTCGCGCCCTTCGTCGTCGGCCGCCGCGAGTTCGCGCCGCGCCGCGGGCGCCGCGTAGCGGAAGCAGCAGATGCCGAGCGTCGCGGGCGCCAGCGGCTCGAAGTCCTCCGCCGCGCCGACGCGCCCGGCCATGTACTCGGCGAGCGCGCAGTCTTCTTCAATCGCGGCGGCGACCCGGCGCGCGCCGTAGTAGCTGAGCATGGCCCAGACCTTGAGCGCGCGGAACGGCCGCGAAAGCTCGGCGCCGTAGTCCCAGAAGGCGAACGCCTCGTCCTCCTCGCGCTCGAAGACCTTGATGTAGCCCTCCTCCGTCCCCGCGTAGGCGGCGCGCGCGTGCGCCGGCTCGCGCAGGAGCAGGCAGCCGGCGCCGAGCGGCGTGTAGAGCCACTTGTGCGGGTCGAGCGAGACCGAGTCGGCCTCCGCGAGCCCCCCGAAGAGCGCGCGCTTCGACGGCGCGCTGGCGGCGAGTGCGCCGTAGGCGCCGTCAACGTGGAGCCAGAGCGAATGCTCGCGCGCGACGCGCGCCACCTCTTTTAAAGGGTCCACCGCGCCGGTCGCCACGGTGCCCGCGCTCGCCACGACGCAGAAGGGCCGCAGGCCGGCGCGCGCGTCCGCCTCGACGCGCTCGCGCAGGAGCCGCACGTCCATGCGGAACCGCTCGTCCGAAGGCACGACGCGCACCTGCTCGCGCCCGAGCCCGAGGATGTCGGCCGCCTTCGGGATGGACAGATGAATCTGGTCCGAGGCGTAAAGCGTCGCCGGCGCGCCCGCGTTCCAGAGCCCCGCGCGCGAGGGGTCGGCCGCCTCGCGGCGCGCGTGCGCGCGGTGCGCGACGAAGAGGGCGTTCATGTTCGCCATCGAGCCGCCGCTCGTCAGCAGCCCGCCGCAAGCCTCGTTCACGCCTTCGCCCTTGAACCCGATTAGCTCGGCGAGCCAGCCGACGACCGTCCGCTCGACCTCGGTCGGCGCGGGCGCCGAGCGCCACGACGTCACGTTCGAGTTGAGCGCCGCCGCGAGCAGCGACGCGAACGCGCCCACGGGCGTCGCGGGCGAGGCGACGTAGCCGAACATGCGCGGGTGCCCGTTCTGCCGGCTGTGTTTGAAGACGTCGGCGCACCCGCGCGCCAGCGCGTCGAGCCCGACGCCCTCCGCGGGGAGCGGCCCGCGGAAGAGCGACGCGACCCTCTCGGCCGAGGTGTCGGGGAAGACCGGCGGCGTCTCGCCGGCCGCGTAGTGCTCGACCGCCATGCGGCAGAACTCTCGCGCCAGCTCCTCCAGCTCGGCCCGCGGGAGGTCGAGCGTGGAGGCCCGCGCCCCTTCGTGCATTTCCGTGCTCATGGATTTGCCCCAACCCTACCACACCGGCTCGGCTTAGTTGAAGCTGTGCTAAACTCGCCCGCGAACTTTCCGGACGGACACGACGGGGGGACTGAAGCGGACATGACTCTGCCGGGCTTCGCCACGACCGAGGGCACCGAAAGCTACCGCGCGCGCTTCGCGGGGGCGGCCGCCGAGGGGCACTTCCGCTTCGAGCAGGCCCTCTGGCTCTCCTCGATAGGGACGGGCACCTACCTCGGCGACTGGGACGAGGAGACCGACCGCTCCTACACCGACGCCCTCACGCGCGCCGTCGAGCTGGGCGCGAACGTCATCGACACGGCGGCCAACTACCGCTTCCAGCGCAGCGAGCGTTCGGTGGGCGACGCCCTCAGGCGGCTCGACGCCGCCGGCTTCGCGCGCGCGGGGCTGGTCGTCTGCACGAAGGGCGGCTACCTCCCCTTCGACGGGCGGCCGCCCGCGGGGCGCGAGGGCGTGCGGGCCTACGTCGAGGAGACGTTCGTCAAGACCGGCGTCGCCGAACTTTCCGACATCGTCGCCGGGAGCCACTGCATGACGCCGCGCTACCTCGCGCACCAGGTCGCGCAGTCGCTCCGCAACACCGGCCTTGAGACGCTCGACGTCTACTACGTCCACAACCCCGAGACGCAGCTTCAGGTCGTCTCGCGCGGGGAGTTCGACGCGCGGCTGCGCGCCGCCTTCGAGCAGTTGGAGCGCGAGCGCGCCGGCGGGCGCGTGCGCTTCTACGGCGTGGCGACGTGGAACGGCTTCCGCGTCCCAGAGGGCGAGCGCGGCCACCACGCGCTCGAACGCATGTGGGAGCTGGCGCGCGAGGCCGGCGGCGACGGCCACGGCTTCCGCTTCGTCCAGCTCCCCTTCAACCTCGGGATGCCCGAGGCGCTGGTGGCGGAGAACCAGCCGCGCGGCGGCGCGCGCGTCTCGCTGCTCGAAGCGGCGAAGGGGCTCGGCGTGACGGTCGTCGCCAGCGCCTCGATACTTCAGGGCAAGGTCGCGCGCGACCTGCCCGAGCGCATCCGCCAGCCGCTCGGCTCGCTCCCGACCGACGCGCAGACCGCCATCCAGTTCACGCGCTCGACGCCCGGCGTCACCACGGCGCTGGTCGGCATGAGCCGCCGCGCGCACGTCGAAGAGAACCTCCAGCTCGCCCGCGTCCCGCCCGCCAACGCCGAAGACTACAGCCGGTTGTTCAGCCAGTCGGGCTGACGCGCGCGGCGGGCGGCGCTCAAGGCTTCGGCTGGCCGCCCTTCTCCCCTTCGACGTTCTTCGTATCGCTTTTCTGGCGGAGTAAATTCTTGAGGCCGAAGAGCGACTCTAAAGTGTCCTGCCAGAAAGGCGCCCCCGCGCTGAGCAGCATCACCATGATGGCCCAGCCGATGACCGTCTCGAAGATGGCCCCGGCCGGGGCGTTAAAGGTGAGGCCGTTGTAGAACTGCCGCCACGTCAGCGGCTCGATGCCGAAGGACTTGTAAGTGCCGACGAGTTGGTTGACCTCCTCACCCTGCTTCTTCAAATCTTCCACCGTCGCGGGCGCCTCGGCGGGCGCGGGAGACGCGGTCGCGCCGGCCGCCTGTCCGGGCGCCGCGCCGCCCTGCTCGCTCGTCACGCGCCTGGACTGCTCGATAATATCTCCGGCCCGGTCCGCGAGCGCGGCCGTCTTGACCGGGTCTGCGGCCAGCGCGCGGTAGATGCTGAAGAAGTTGGCGTTCAGGAGCATGACGACGAGGATGGAGATGATGAGCGCGACCGTCCGCATGTGGCGCGCGTAGCGCTCCGAGAAGCCCTGCATCACGGTGTCGTACCAGACCTCGGCCTGCTGTAGCCGCTCGCGCAAGGGGGCGAAGGCCGCGTCGAAGGCTTTGCCCAGCGCGGTTATCTCGACGGCGACATTCTTCAGGCCGTCGGAGACGGCCCTCACGCCTTCGAGCTTCCCCGCGGCCGCGGCCGTGCGGCCCCTCGCCTCCTCGACCTGCGCCGGGACGCCCCCGCTCTCCGCGTCCCTGAGTGCCTTCTGCGCCGCGGCGTCGGCCGCGCCCGCCTCGTCCAGGTCTTCGCCGACCTTCTGCTGAATCTCGCCCAGGATGCCGAGCACGTCCGCCACCTTAATCTGCCGCAGCCGATAGAGGTCTCCGAGCAGCACCTTGGGGTTGATGTTGCTGCCGGTGACGAGCGCCTGTACGTCATCAACGAGGGGCAGGACCGAGGCCCGCAGGGCGGCGAACTTGGCGCTCTCGTTTCCCGCGAAGAACTGCGAATGCTTCGCGATTTCGTCCAGCACGCCGTTCAGTTTGTTGACCGCGTCAAGGACGGCCTGGAACTTGTCCACCGCGCCGGGGAGCAGGTTGTTCGCCTCCACACGCGTCAGCACCTTGAGCAGGTCGCCCTTCGCTATCGAGTCGAGCATGGGCTTGCGAAAGATGAGGGTCTTGCGCCCCATCTCGCCGAACTTGGCGGCCACCTCATCCACCAGTTGCCTTTGCGGGGTCTTGCCGCCGGTCTTGACGGGCGCGGGGGTCTCGCCGGGATTCTGCGTAATAGTCTCGAAGAGGTCTTCGAGGGAGTTAAGCAGCGTGCGCGACTTTAGCTTGAGGAACTTCTTGACGAGCGTCTGCAACGACTGCACGATGAGACTCAGGACGAGGATGACAATCACCATCGCGATCAGGGTGTTCAGGATGCTGAGGTTAGGCATGGTCTCTCCTTCTGGTTGGTGGCGGCCGCTGACGTAATCGGGCGGTGTTCGGGCTGCGGGCTTAAGCTGAAAGGGTTCGTTAAACGAGAGTGACTGAAAAGTCGGCCCGGGCGCCGCCGCGGCCGGGAAGGGCGAATGGTCACGGCGATGTCGGGTGGAGTGCGGACTACCCCGGCGGCCGCGGAGCGTATTGCAAGCACGGGGCGTTGTCAAGACATTTCGCCGGCCGCCCGTTGCCCGGTTCGAGCCGTCGGTGATAACCTCCCGGGCCGACGACAGCCGCCTTCGGAGGGACTCGATGCAGCAGAGCGGGATGAAGACGTTCGCGGAGTTCTGGCCCTTCTACGTGCGCGAGCACAGCCGCCCGGCGACGCGCGCCCTGCACGCGGCGGGCACCATCACGGGCACGGCCCTCTTCGTCGCGCTGGCGGCGACGGGGCGCTGGCGCTGGCTGCCGCTCGCGCTCGCGCCCGGCTACGCCGCCGCGTGGGTCGGACACTTCTTCGTCGAGCACAACCGCCCCGCCACCTTCAAGCACCCGCTCTGGTCGCTCCTCGGCGACTACAAGATGGTCGCGCTGATGCTCGCCGGCCGGATGAACGAGGAGGTCGCGCGCGCGCGCGCCGAGGCGCGTGCGTCCTCGTCCGTCTAAGGGGAATGCGGCTCAGGCCCTTCGGCGTCGGCCGCGGCGGCGGCGCGCTGCTGGCTCCTCTGGTAGAGGTAGGAGACGGCGAGCAGTATCGCCCCGAGCACGATGAAGGAGACGATGCGGTAGGCGCGGTCGAGCGCCGAGAGGTCGAGCAGGAAGACCTTGAGCGCCGTCACGCCGAGCAGCGCCAGCCCGAGCAGCCGCAGCAGCCGCGCGCGCCGCGCGTAACCCGCCGCCAGAAGCCCCGCGCCGTAGAGCGCCCACACGACCGACAGGGACAACTGCCTCGCCAGCGCCACGTCGCGCAGCCCGGCCGCGTCGGCGCCCGCCGCCGCGCGCGCCCCGAAGAAGCCGACCGCCTCCGCGCTCAGCGCGACGAGCGCCAGCACGTTGGCGCCGACGATGAGGACGGGCACGACGGACTCCGCCTCGCCCGCGCCGTGCCCGCGCGCCCCATGTGCGTAGAGTCGCACGGCCGCCGCCGCCGCCCCGACGACCAGCGCGAAGGCCATGAACGTGTGGTTGAAGACGGGCGTGTGCCACGCCGAGTCGAAGTACCCGAGGTCGACGGCGAGCACCTTGACGGCCGCCGCCGCGAGCAGCAAAAGCCCCGCGAAGCGCGCCGCGGCGAAACCCCGCCTCATGCCGTAGGCGACGAGCGACGCGCCGTAGATTGACCACAGCGCCGTCAGCGAGAACTGCCGCGCGTTCTCCGCGCGCTCGGCCGCGAGCCCCTCGGACAGCGCCTTCTGCCGCCCGAAGTAGTCGCTCAAATCGAGCGTCAGGAGCGTCAGCGCCAGCGCGTTCGCCGCGAGCGTGTAGAGCGAGGCCAGCGCGTCCCGCTCCGCCGCGCCCGGCGCCCCGCGCCCGCCGCGCCCCTCCGCGTAGCGCCCGCCGCGGTAGAGCCACGAGGCCGCCGCGAGCGCGCCCACCAGCACGAGGCACGAGACGGCGCGCGCGTTGGCGACGGGCACGAAGTCTCCGCCGCCGCCCGCGGCCAGGGCCTGCGCGTCGAAGGCGAACTGCCGCGCGTCCGCCGAGAGCCAGTGGACGGCCGCCACGCCGAAGACGGCGAGCGCCGCGCGGCGCGCCGCCGGCTCGCCCGAGCGCAGCCCGACCCACGTCAGCATCAGCCCCTCGACCGCCCACACGATGGTCACCCACTGGAGTTCGAGCCGGATGGCGACGGCCGCCGTCAGGAACGTTACGGCCGCGCCCACGTAGGCGTAGGCGAGCAGGCGGTCCTCCCCCGAGCGGCCGCGCGCCGCCCGCGAGAGCGCCGCGAAGTAGCCCGCGACGACGAGCGCCAGCGCCGCCGGCAGCCCGCGCTCGTAGCCGGCGGCGTAGAGCATCCCGCAGCTGGCGGCGAAGTAGAGCGTCGCGTTCGACGAGAGCAGCGCCACGTCGAACCAGCGCGAGCGGCGCCGCGGCAGGACGTTGTGGAAGACGGCGAGCAGCGAGTAGAGGACGAAGAGGAGGCTCAGGAAGAAGAACGTCGTCCAGAGCTTGCCCCGTTCGTAGTGTTCGACGGCCCAGCCGAAGGTCATCAGCACCGTCGCGGCGAAGGAGAGGAAGTCGAGGACGCGCCAGCGCTTGAAGTAGCCGACGGCGAGCACGCCCGCGTCCAGCAGCGCGACGTAGGTGAAGAGCGCGACCTGGTTGTCCTGCCCCGTCGAGATGAGCACGGGCGTCAGGAAGCCGCCGACGAGCCCGAGCACCGCCACGGGCAGCGCGTCCTGCCGCACGGAGATGAGCACGGCGCCCGCCGTCACCAGCGTCATCAGGAGGAACGCGGCCGTCTGGGGGAGCAGCCCGTAGAAGTCGTAGGCGGCGAAGATGGAGAGGTAGAGGATGAGGACGCCGCCGCCCGAGATGACGTAGGCGTAGGGCCGCAGGCCCTTCTGCCGCAGGCGCTCGCCCGCGCCGAGCAGCCCGAGCCCCGCGAGCGCGCCGAGCGCGACGCGCGCGCCGGGGCCGACCCACTCGTTGTCGAAGGCGTACTTGAGCGCGAAGGCGACGCCGAACGTGACGGCGATGATGCCGACCCAACTGAACCAGCTCCCGCCGATGACCGACTCCAGATCGCGCGGCCGCGCGGCGACTCCCCCGCGCGCCGCCGAAGGAGGCACGCCGGCGCCCGGCGCGTCAGAAGCGCCCGACGGCGCGGCGCCGCCGCCCGCGGCGGCGGGCCCGTCCGACGCCCGCAGCGCGTCCGCCGTCGGCGTCGGGGCCGGGGCGCGCTCCTCGTCCCTCTCGTCCTTTAGCGTCTCGTAGACCGGCGCCCTGCGCGCGGGCGGCGGCGACTCGATTCCCAGGCGGCGCTCGACCGCGTAGAGCCTCGCCGTCTGCGCCTGCAACA
This sequence comes from Pyrinomonadaceae bacterium, assembly GCA_036387455.1. Taxonomy (GTDB): domain Bacteria; phylum Acidobacteriota; class Blastocatellia; order Pyrinomonadales; family Pyrinomonadaceae; genus QHXN01. Next base: position 36,661 of record DASVTS010000111.1, read on the forward strand.
GCCGCTCCAGGTGGTCGAGCCGCTCGACGAGCTGGCTCAGAATCTCTCGCTGGGTCTGGTCTTCGGCCATATCGGTAAAGGAGTAGACGGTAGCCGGTAGGAGACTTTACCAGCCGGGCCGCAGCCGTGTCAGTATCAACCCGCGCGGGGCGGAAGCCCTGCGGGCCGCCGGCCACCGCCTACCGCCTACTTCTTGCCCCCCGTCAGGAAGCGCTCGACGAAGCTGCGCAGCTCTTCGAGCGAGGAGTCGGCGACGACGCGGTAGACGCGGGCGCGCAGGCCGCCGGGGAGGTGGCGCGCGGTGAGGGCGTCGGTGATGACGTGGGCGCTGGCGCGCAGGCCGCGCTCCCAGCCGGGCTCGCGCGCGTCGCGCAGGTCGAGCGCGTCGGGGTCGAGCCCGGCGGCGACGAGGAAGACGCGCGCCCACTCAAGGAACTTCGGCCAGCGCGAGACGACCGAGACGAGCGCGTCCGGCGGCGGCACGCGCTCCCCGGCGAGCGACTCGGGGATGGAGCGGACGTTGAGGAAGATGGGCTGCACCTCGGCGGGCAGCGCGCGGCGCACCTCCTCGGCCTTGCTGTAGAGCGCGACGACGGCGCCGCCCGCGCGCGCGCCCTCGCCCGCGCACTCCTCGTAGCCGCAGCCCGACACGCGGAACGAGGTCGCCTCGGCTATCTCGGCCATCAGAATCTCGCGCAGGCCCTCGTCGGGCTCGACGACGAGGAAGTGGTCGGGCGGCTCTAAGCTCAGCCAGTGTGTGAGCCGCGCCTGCACGTCGGCGAGCGTGTGGCCCTGGCCGCGCGCGAGCGTGAGGAAGGCGCCGATGAGCCGGTCGAGTTCGAGCCGCGAGTCGAGCGGCGCCGCGCCCGGGTCGGTGCCGAGCTGGCGGACGTAGACGCCGCTCCCCTTCCTCACTTCGAGCCAGCCGGCGCGCTCAAGGTCGCGGTAGGCGGCGCTCACCGTGTTCGAGTGGATGCGGAAGCGGCGCGCAAGCTCGCGCGTCGAGGGCAGGCGCTGGCCCGGCTTCAGGTCGTCGCTCACGACGCCGAGCATGAGCTGCCGCACGAGCTGCTCGCGCAGCGGCACGTCGCTGTTCTTCGAGACCCACAGACGCATAGGGCTTGGAGCTTTGAGCTTACTTCCGCGCGCGGTAGCCGGGGCGCGTGCGGAGGGCGACGTCCTTGCGCGTGGTGCGGACGCGCACCTTGCGGTACTTGCCGTCGCGCGCGGCGTTGGTCGGGTAGTAGCCGAGGCTGTACTGCGTGCGCAGCTCGTCGGCTATCTGCGAGAAGGCCAGGGGGAGCGCCATCATGTTGTCGGCGCGCAGGAGCCGTCCGCCGGAGACGCGCGTCAGCTCGTTCAGGTAGTCGTCGGCGAGGCGGTAGAGCTGGTCGAGCATGCGTGCGATGGAGTCGTCGCTCGAAGAATCGCCGGGGCGGCGCGAGGCGTCGGGGAAAGGGTTACGCGTGGGGTCGCGCGTCGGGTCGCGTGCGTCCGTGCGCGGGTCGCGCGGGTCGCGGCGGGGGTCGCGGCCGGTGCCGGTGCCGCGGGGGTTGATGACGACGGTGCCGGGCAGGCC
>DASVTS010000112.1:0-16935 GCA_036387455.1 Pyrinomonadaceae bacterium
GAGGATGAGCGGCTCGTCGCGGTTCAGGTTCGCGTTGATGAAGTAGTTGCCGAGGCCCGGCATGGCGAAGATGCGCTCGACGACGACCGTGCCCGTAATCAGGATGGCGAGCGCCGGCCCCGTGAACGAGACGACGGGCAGGAGCCCCCCGCGCAAGGCGTGGCGCATGACGACCTGCCGCTCGGTCAGCCCCTTGGCGCGCGCCGTGCGGATGTAGTCCGAGCGCAGGACTTCGAGCATCCCCGCCCGCGTGAGGCGCGCGATGTAGGCCATGTAGACGGCCGAGAGCGTGACCACCGGCAGCAGCAGGTTCCAACTGAAGAAGCCGCCCCAGCGCGCGGGCGGCAGCCAGTAGAGCGAGAGCGAGAAGACCAGCACGAGGATGGGCGCCAGCACGAAGTTGGGCACGCTCAGGCCGAGCATCGAGAGCCCCATCGCCGCGTAGTCGAGCTTGGAGTTCTGCTTGAGCGCCGCCAGCGTGCCCATCGTCACGCCGACCAGGAGCGCGAGCAGGTAGGCGCACGTCCCGATGGCGGCCGAGACGGGCACGGTGCGGCGGAGGATTTCGTTGACCGTCTCGTTCTCGTAGCGGAGCGAGTTGCCGAAGTCGAGCCGCAGGATGTTCGACATCACCCGCGCGTACTGCACGTGGACGGGCTGGTCGAGGCCGTACTTGGCGCGGATGTTCTTCTCGATGGAGGCCGGGAGCTTCCTCTCGCCCTCGTAGAAGTTGCCGGGCGCGAGCCGGATGAGCGCCCACGTCAGCGTGATGACGACGAGCACCATCGGCACGGTGACTATGAGGCGGCGGACGATGAAGCGGAACATCTCTCGGCTACTCCTTGAGCGCGGCCAGGCTGTCGGTCGTCATGTCGGGCATCCCCTGGTCCCACTTCGCCGGGTCGTGCTCGATGTAGACGAACTTCCACGCGTGGAGCGTCCCCGGGTTCGGGTAGAGCCCCTTGACGTAGGGCTTCTTCATCCAGCTCGTGGCCGGGATGACGAGCGTCAGCACGGGCTGGTGTTCGAGCAGGTACTCCTCGGCCTTCGCCAGCATCGCCATCCGCTTCGGCTCGTCGGGCTCGCGGTTGGCGTCTTCGAGCATCTTGTTGTACTTCGGGTCCCACCAGCCCGTCCCGTTGGCCCCGCCCTCCTTGACGATGTAGAGCGAGAGGTACGTGTACGGGTCCATGTAGTCGCCCACCCAGCCCGAGCGCGCGAAGCCCTTGTACTCGAGCTTGGAGCGCATCGGGAGGAACGTCTTCCACTCGGAGTTGCGGAGCGCGATGGTCACGCCGAGGTTCTGCTTCCACTGCGCCTGGATGAACTCGGCCACCTGCCGGTTCGACTCGTTGGTGTTGTAGTTGAACTCGACCTCGGAGGTGGGGTACTTCTTCGGGTCGAACTTGCCGTCGGCGCCGCGGAAGCCGGCCTCGGCGAGCAACTGCTTCGCCCGCTCGGGGTCGAAGGGGTCGCCCTTCGGGCGCGGGTACTTCTGGAAGATGGTCGGGACGAGCGTGTAGTTCGGCTTGACGACGACGCGGTAGTCGGCGAGCGCGGCCTTGTCAATCGCCATGTTGAAGGCCTTGCGGACGCGCACGTCGTTCATCGGCGGCCGGGTCGTGTTGATGGCGTAGAACTCCGAGACGTTCTCGGGCGCGTCCATGTAGTCCTTGACGTAGCGGACGCCGCTCTTGAGCCACGAGGCGGGGACGGTGTGGTTGTAGGTCGCGTCCACCTCGCCCGCCTTGTAGAGGTTCATCATCGTCGTGTTGTCCTCGAACGGGTAGAAGAAAATCTTCTCCAGCCGGACGGAGGCGGCGTCCCAGTAGTGCGGGTTCTTGACGACGACGACCTGGTTGTAGGGCTTGTGCTCGAGCAGCATGTGCGTGCCGCTCGCCACGAGGTTGCCGGGCTTGGTCCAGTTGACCCCGAGCTGCTCGACGGTCTTCTCGTGGATGGCGCGGAAGAACTGGTGCGGGAGGAGCCGGAGGAAGTAGGGGGCCGGCTGGCGGAGCGTCACGCGCAGCGTGTAGTCGTCCACGGCCTCGACGCCGATGTCCTCCGCCCTGACGGGGACGAACTCCTTGCCCGCGACGAGCGCGGCGAGCTTCGGGTCGGCCTTGAGCGCCTTCGCGCGGTCCTTCTCGTCCGCCGGGACGACGAGGCGGTCGGGGGCGTGGATGAACTTGTGGAAGGGCGTGTCGGGCGCGGCGTCCTCGCCCCCCCTCCCGATTTCGGCCTTGAAGAGCGCCTCCGCGTCGGGCGGCGCGGCGGCGCCCGCGGGCTGCGCCTGCGCGCCGTCGGGGGATGCCGGCGGGGCCTCGGAGGCGAGCAGGAAGCGGCCGTCGCGCGGGTCGCGGACGAAGGCGCCGCCGCCGTTGAAGGCCTCGGCGTACTTGATGTCGAAGGCGAGGTAGGCGGTGCGCGAGACCAGCTCGGGACGGAGGCCGCGCCGGAAGCTGTAGACGAAGTCGCGGGCGGTGATGGGGTCGCCGTTGGAGAACTTCGCGTTGCGGCGCAGGAAGAAGACGAACTCGCTCGCGTCCTCGTCTATCGTCCAGCGCTCGGCGATGCCGGGGATGGCCTCCATCGTCTTCGGGTGGTACTCGACCAAACCCTCGTAGAGCGCGATGTCGAGCCGCGCCTCGGGCTGCCCCGTGCTCATCTGCGGGTCGAGCGTCTCGGGCTCCGAGCCCGAGATGTAGCGGAGCGTCTGCCCCACCGGCGGCTGAATCTTCCCGAAGAACTCGCCGCGGCGGTCGCGCGGCCCGGCGCAGGCGGAGGCGAGGAGGAGCGCGGCGGCGAGGGCGACGGTCAAAAGGCGCGCGGTCTTTGTCCCAGTCATGGCCTTTAAACTCCTGGTGTAACCGAAAGGAGACTGTCACGCCCGCCACGCCGCGGGGCGCGGCGGAGACCATCCAAGAAGATTCTGGTTTGCGACGGGGGCTTCGGGGCTCGGCGATAAACTTGTACGGCTAATTAACGACGGCCCCGAACTTATCACGCTGGCGCACGGTCAATCAAGGATTAAGGGGGCGCAATCTAACGATGCCCCGCGGGGCGCCGACAGTTGCTCGCTCACCGCGTGGCGCGCCGCAGGACTCCCGCCGCCGGCTCGGGCGAGGGCGGGCGCCACGCGGTGTTGATGCGGACGTGCTTGAGCGAGGGCGCGTCCAGGAGGTTGGACTCGAACCCCTCGACGTAGGGCTTGACGAGCGCGTAGGACGAGGAGAAGTAGAGCGGGATGGCCGGCAGCTCTTCGAGCGCCTGTCCCTCCGTGAGGATGAAGCCGGCGGCGCGTTCACCCGCGCGCGCCGCCGCCCCCTCCGAAGGCTCCGCGGCGGGCGCGGCGGGCGGCGCCGGCGGCGCGGCCTCGGCGCCGGCGGCCTCCGCGTCGGCGGCCGGGTCGCCGAAGAGTTGGAGCATGTTCGTCTCCTCGTCGGTCGTCTGCATGACGAGGCTGCGGCGGGCCACGTCGTAGTCGCCCGCGCGGAGCATCGCCTCGTACTCCTCCCACGGCCGGACGATGACCTCGGTCTCGACGCCGAGCGCCTCGCGCCACATGCGCGCCACGGCCTGCGCGACGAGGCGCTGCTGCTCGTTGCGGTTGACGAGCAGCCTCACGCGCGGGAAGTTCACGCCGCCCGGGTAGCCGGCCTCCTCCAGAAGCTTCCGCGCCCGCTCCACGTCGCGCGCGGGGCGCCCCCCGGCCGCGCCCCCGCCGGGGTTCGGGAGGAACCTGCCGGTCGGCTCCGTCGAGCCGCCGAGCGTGTCGGCGCTCAGGCGAGCGAGGTCGAGCGCGGCGGCCAGCGCGCGGCGCACGCGCAGGTCGTCGAAGGGCGGGCGGGCGGTGTTGAAGCGGTAGTAGTTGAGCGCGGCGAACGTCCCGCGGCGGAAATCCTCGTAGGGCGTGAGCAGCTTGACGGCCAGCGGCTCGACGGCCGCGTTCGAGACGACGTCCACCTCGCCCGCGCGGTAGGCGGCGAGCGCCGCCTCCGTGTCGCCGCTGTCCACGAAGCGGACGCGTTCGAGCTTGACCGAGGCGGCGTCCCAGTAGCTGTCGGCGCGCTCAAGCTCGACGCTGTCGCCGGCGAGGCGCGCGAGGCTGAAGGCGCCGTTGGTGACGATGCCGAGTCGCGCCGCCCCGTCGCGCTCACTCCTCTGCTCCTCGCGCAGCACCGAGAGGTCGAACTCAGGGCTCAGCTCGTGGACGGGGCGGAAGACCGGGTGCGCGACGAGCGCGGGGAAGCTCATGTCCGGCCGCCTGAGCGTCACGCGCAGCGTGCGCGCGTCGAGGGCGACCACGCCGAGCGTCGAGGGCTGTGCGAGAGGCTGCGGGCGGGCGCCGCGGCCCTGCGCCTCCTGCTGCGGCGCGCGCGCCTGTGTGCCCTCGCCGGTCAGGGGGCGCGGCGGCGGCGGGGTTTCGGCCGGCGCCGCTTCATCCCCCGCGCCGTGGTCGGGCGCGTGTGCGAGCGTCGGCGCGCCCTCGATGTTCGAGAGCAGGCTGGCGTGCGGCGCGCGCTCGCCGAGCCCGAGCGTGCGCCGCCAGGAGCGCACGAAGTCCTGCGCCGTGACGGGGTCGCCGTTCGTCCAGCGCGCGCCCTCGCGCAGGTGGAACGTCCAGCGCCTACCGCCCTCTGCCGGCTCCCAGCGGCTCGCCACCGCGGGGACGGGCCGCAGCGTCCCCGGCTCGTACTCCGTCAGCCCCTCGAAGAGCGCGCGCACCGCGTCCGTGTCGGGCGGCGCGGCGGCGCGCGCCGGGTCGAAGACCTTCGGCAGCCCGCCGTCGCTCCAACGGAACTCCTGCGCGGCCGGGGTCGAGACGCGGCCGTAGAACCGCTCGTCCTTCACGCTCCTGAAGCAACCGCCGAAGACGAGCGAGCCCGAGACGGCGAGCGACAGCCACAGCGGCGCGCGCCGGCGCCCGCGGCGACCCCTCCCCGCCCCCACCCGCCCGGCGATTTTCTTCCCGCACGCTCTCATCAACTATACGCCCTCACGGTCGCGCTCCCGCCTCGGCCAGCCTGCGCAGCTCGGCGCAGACCTGAAGGGTCTGCCGGCGCGTGTCGTCGAAGCCCTCGGAGGTGTCTATGCGGAAGTCGGCGTGGCGCAGCTTCTCCTCCTGCGGCATCTGCGCGGCGACGCGCCTCTCGGCCTCCTCGCGCGGGAGCTGGTTGCGGCGCATCAGGCGTTCGAGCTGCACCTCGGGGCGGCAGTGGACGACGACGACCTTGTCGAAACGCCCGTGCCCGCCAGACTCTATCAGCAGCGCCGCGTCCACGACGCCGACGCCCCGCGGGTCTTCCGACTCCCAGCGGCGCATCAGCTCGTCCTGCTCGGCGATGATGAGCGGGTGGAGCAGCGAGTTCACGAGCTCGCGCTTCGCCGCGTCGCGGAAGATGACCTCGCCGACGCGCGCGCGGTCGAGCGTGCCGTCCGCCCGCAGGACCCAATCGCCCAGCGCCTCCACCATCCGGCGCAGGCCCTCCGAGCCCGGCTCGACGACCTGCCGCGCCACCGCGTCGGCGTCCACGACGTGGCACCCCGACTCGGCCAGCAGCCCCGAGACGAAAGACTTCCCCACCGCAATCGAGCCGGTCAGACCTACTCGCAGCATGTCCCGAATTTTCAGAGGCCGCGACGGCGGCGCGCGGCCTCGACGGTGTTCCGCATCAGCATGGCGACGGTGAGCAGGCCGACGCCGCCGGGGACGGGCGTCAGGCGCCCGGCGACCCGCCCGACCTCCGCCGGGTGCACGTCGCCGACGAGCGTGTAGCCGCGCTCGCGCACCGCCTTCAGGCGTCGCTCCGCGTCCCCGCCGAAGAGTTCCGACACCTGCGCTTCGTCGGTCACGCGGTTCATCCCGACGTCGACCACGGTGGCGCCGGGCTTCACGTGCCCGGCCCGGACGAAGCCGGGGCGGCCGATGGCCGTGACGAGGATGTCGGCCTCGCGCGTCAACTCGGGCAGGCAGCCGGTGCGCGAGTGGCAGATGGTGACGGTCGCGTCGCGCTGGAGCAGGAGTTCGGCGACGGGGCGCCCGACGATGTTGCTCCGCCCGATGACGCAGGCGCGCGCGCCCGAAATCTTCACGCCCTCGCGGACGAGCAGCTCGACGATGCCGGCGGGCGTGCAGGGCAGGAGCCCCGGGCGGCGCAGCATCATGCGCCCGACGTTGACGGGGTGGAAGCCGTCCACGTCCTTGTCGGGGTCGATGGCCTCGATGACCGCGCCCTCGTCGTGCCCCTTCGGCAGCGGGAGCTGAACGAGGAGGCCGTCCACGTCCTCGCGGCGGTTGAACTCCGCTATCATTTCGAGCAGGCGCGGGGCGGGCGTGTCGGCCGGCAAAGGGTGGTGCTCGGAGGCGAGACCCAGCTCCTCGCAGGTGCGAATCTTGTTGCGGACGTAGACGGCCGAGGCCGGGTCGTCGCCGACGAGCACCGTCACGAGGCGGGGCCGCACGCCGTGCTCGCGCAGGAGTCTGGCGGCTTCGTCGGCCGCCTCGCGCTTGATTTCCGCGGCCACGCGCGCGCCGTCGAGCTTGCTCGCCTTCGAGTCAATCTGCGCTTGGGTTGTTGTTTCCATCGGAGGTTGCCGGACATCCTAGCACAACTCCGCGGCCGCGCGTGAAAGTGGCCGCCCGGCGGTTGCGCGCCGGCGCCGCGCTGCGACACAATCCGCGCATGAACCCTTCCCCGCGACGCCCCCGCGCCCCCCGGCCCGTTACCTTCGCGCCCTTCCTGCTGGCGGCAATCTGCCTTGCGGCGTGCTCTCCCGGCGAACGCGCCGGGGGGCAACGCTACGAGTTGAAGGGGAAGGTCGTCTCGGTAGACCTCGCAAAAGGCACGGCCGCGATTGAGCACGAGGAGATAAAGGGTTACATGGCCGCGATGACGATGGACTTCCCCGTCCGCGACCCCGAGGCGCTCAGGGCGATGGAGGCCGGTCAGAGCATACAGGCCACGCTCGTCGTGGCCGACGACGGCTACTGGCTCGAAAACCCCGTCCTTACAAAAACGATGCCGGGCGGCCCCGCCCCCGCGTCGCCTTCCGCGGGCGCGAGGGAGCCGCAGCCGGGCGACGAAATCCCCGACGTCAGGCTGGTCAACCAGGACGGCCGCCCCCTCAGCACGCACAAGCTCAAGGGGCGCGCGCTCGTCGTCACCTTCATCTACACGCGCTGCCCGCTGCCCGACCAGTGCCCGCTGCTGAGCGCCAACTTCGCGCGCCTGAACGCGGCGCTCGCCGCCGACGCGGGGTTGAAGAAGAGGGCGCACCTGCTGAGCGTCACGCTCGACCCGGAGTACGACCGGCCGGAGGTGCTGCGGGCTTACGGCGGAGCTTACGCGGGCGGCAAGTTCGAGAACTGGGACTTCGCCACCGGCGACCCGGCCGAGGTCAGGCGCCTCGCGGAGTCCTTCGGCCTCGTCTACCAGGCCGAGGGCGGGCAGGTCACGCACTCGCTCCGCACCGCCGTCGTCACGCCCGCCGGGAAGGTTTTTAAAATCTACCGCGGCAACGAGTGGAAGCCGGAGGAGATTTTGGGCGACTTGAGAAACCTGCCGGCGTCATAAAAAAATTAGCCACAGAGACACAGAGGCACGGAGATAACAGAAGGGTTAAGCTTCTTATATCTCCGTGCCTCTGTGTCTCTGTGGCTAAACGTTCTGCGGCTCAGCCCTTGAGCTTCCGTATCTCCTCCGTCAGCGCCGGGACGACTTCGAAGAGGTCGCCGACGATGCCGTAGTCGGCGATGTCGAAGATGGGGGCCTCGGCGTCCTTGTTGACGGCGACGATGGTGCCCGCGTTCTTCATCCCGACGAGGTGCTGGATGGCGCCCGAGATGCCGAGCGCGATGTAGAGCTTCGGCGCGACCGTCTGGCCCGAAGACCCGATCTGCCGGTCGATGGGGAGCCAGCCGGCGTCGCAGATGGGGCGCGAGGCCGCGATGTCGCCGCCGAGCAGCTCGGCCAGCTTCTCCGCCAGCGCGATGTTCTCCTGGCTCTTGATGCCGCGGCCGATGGCGATGATGACGTCCGCCTTCGAAAGGTCTACGGCCTGCTTCACCTCCTGGAACGGCGCCTCGGGCTGCATGCGCACCTCGCCGACCTCCACGGCCACGGACTCGACCGCCGCGGCCGCGTCGCCGCGCTCGGCCTGGTCGCCGCGGTAGGCGCCCGACTGGAAGGTGGCGAAGACGGCGCCCCCGCCGGTGGTCGTGACGTCGGCGTCCATCTTGCCCTGGAAGAGCCGGCGCGTGAACGTGACGCGCCCGCCCTCGGCCTTCATCCGGATGCAGTCGCTCACCAGCCCGCGGCCGAAGCGCGCGGCCAGCTTCGGCGCGAAGTCGCGCACGAGGTACGTGTGCGGCAGGATGACGAACTGGGGGTCGCGCGCGCGGACGACCTGCTCGAAGGCGTCGGCGTAGGCGTCGGGCGTGTAGTCGGCGAGCTTCGGGCTCTCGGCCGAGACGACCCCCGCCACCTTGAAGCCCGTCACCTCACCCGCCAGCGCGGCGTCCGCGCCGAGGACGACCGCCGTCACCTCCTGCCCCGTGGCCGCGCCCAGCTGCTGCGCCGCCGCCACCGCCTCGAAGGAGACTTTGTTGATCGCACCCTGCCGGTGCTCGACGAAGACAAGGATTCCGTTAGGCATGATTTAAAAGATTCTCGCCTCGGCGCGGAGTTTTTCCGCGAGCTGGGCGGCGCCGCGCTTGGCGTCGCCGTCGCCGAGGAACTGGGTCTGCTTCTGCTTGAGCGGGAGGTAGACGCGCTCGATTGTCTGGAACTCGCCCTCGCCGGCGGCGACGGCGGGCGCCGCCTCGCGTATCTCCTTCTTCTTCGCGGCCATGATGCCCTTGAGCGTGGCGTAGCGTATCTGGCTGATGCCCGACTGGATGGTGAGGAGCGCGGGCGTCTGCATCGTGTACCACTGATACCAGCCGCTCTCCAGTTCGCGCTTGACGCGGAGCTGCTCGCCCGAGTAGTCGACCTCGATGACGATGGTCGCGTGCGGCAGGCCCAGAAGCTCCGCGACGATGACGCCCGTCTGCCCGTAGCCGTGGTCGTCCGACTGGAGCCCGGCGAGCACGAGGTCGGGCGACTCGCCGCGCACGGCCTCGGCCAGCACCTTCGCCACGGCGAACGGCCCGGCCTGCCCGAAGTCGTCCGTCAGGACGTGAATGGCGCGGTCGGCGCCGCGCGCGAGCGCGTCCTTGATGACCGCCTTCGCGCGCTGCGGGCCGAGGCACGCGACGACGACCTCGCCGCCCTTCTTCTCCTTGAGCCGCAGCGCCTCCTCCAGCGCGTAGCCGTCCGACTCGTTCACCTCGAAGGAGAGGTCGCCCTCCTCCACCCACTTCCTGTCCCCGCGCACGCGCAGGATGGCGTCCTTGTTCGGGACCTGCTTCATTAAGACGACGATTTTCATGATTTCAAGTAGGCGGCCGCCTGCCGACTACTCCTCATAACGTTTAAAGAGCAGCGCGGCGTTGGTGCCGCCGAAGCCGAAGCTGTTGGAGAGCGCGTAGTCCACCTCGGCCTCGCGCGCCTCGTTCGGGACGTAGTCGAGGTCGCACTCGGGGTCGGGGTTGACGTAGTTGATGGTCGGCGGGAGCCTCCGCTCGTGGATGGCGAGCACGGAGAAGACCGCCTCGATGCCGCCGGCGGCGCCGAGCAGGTGGCCCGTCATGGACTTCGTCGAGCTGACGGCCAGCCGGTCGGCGTGCTCGCCGAAGGTGCGGCGGATGGCGAGCGTCTCGAACTTGTCGTTGTAGGGCGTCGAGGTGCCGTGCGCGTTGACGTAGCCGACCTGCTCGGGGCCGACGCCCGCGTCCTTGAGCGCCATCGTCATCACGCGCACGGCGCCCGAGGCGGTCTCGTCCGGCATGGTGATGTGGAAGGCGTCGGCCGTCATGCCGTACCCGACCAGCTCGGCGTAAATCTTCGCCCCGCGGGCGCGCGCGAACTCAAGCTCCTCCAGTATCAGGAGCCCCGCGCCCTCGCCGATGATGAAGCCGTCGCGGTCGCGCTCGAAGGGGCGCGAGGCGTGGACGGGGTCGTCGTTGCGCGTCGAGAGCGCGCGCATGGCGGCGAAGCCCGCGACCGACATCGGCGTGATGGCCGACTCCGCCCCGCCGCAAATCATCACGTCGGCGTCGCCGCGCTGGATGATTTTCAGGCTGTCGCCGATGGCGTGCGCGCCCGCGGAGCAGGCCGTGGCCGTCGCCGAGTTCGGCCCCTTCGCGCCGAAGCGGATGGAGACTTGGCCCGCGGCGAGGTTGACGATGGCCGAGGGGATGAAGAAGGGCGAGACGCGGTGCGGGCCGTCGTTCAAAAGCTTCTCGTGCTCGCGCTCGATGGCCCAGAAGTCGCCGATGCCGCTGCTGATGTAGGTGCCGATGCGCTCGGCCGCGGCCATGCCGTAGCGGTCGGCCAGCTTCTCCCCGCGCCCGACGAGGCCCGCGCCGTAGATGGCCTCGTCGGCGGCCGCGATGGCGAAGTGGATGAAGGCGCCCATCTTGCGCGCCTCCTTCTTCTCGACGAACTGGAGCGGGTCGAAGTTCCTCACCTCGGCGCCGATCCTGACCGAGAAGCGCGAGGTGTCGAACTTCTCGATGTAGCCGACGCCGCTGCGGCCCGCCATCAGCGAGCCCCAGGTGTCGGCCACCGTGTTTCCGCACGGCGTGACGAGGCCGAGCCCCGTGACCACTACGCGACGTTTCAAAGCTTCTGCTCCTCCGAAGGACTGACTGCGGGCGCCGGCCGCCCGGCCGCCGCGGCCGACGCCCGCGCGCGTGCCGCGCCGCCTCGAACCGCGCGCCGGGCGGTCTCCCACCCCGGCGCGCCGCCGTCTGCCCCCGCTACTTGCCCTTCGCCTGGTGCTGGTCTATGTAGTTGTAGGCGTCGCGGACGCTCTGAATCTTCTCGGCGTCCTCGTCCGGGATTTCGATGCCGAACTCCTCCTCGAAGCGCATGACGAGTTCGACCGTGTCGAGCGAGTCGGCGCCGAGGTCGTCGATGAAACGCGCGTTCGGCGTGACCTCGTTCTCGTCCACGCCCAGCTCGTCGATGATGATCTGCTTAACTTTTGCCTCAATCTCGGGATCGGCCATTATTCCTGCTCCTCTGTGTCTGAAGTTGAAAACCTGAAAACCTGTGCGCCGGCCGCCCTCGCCGACCTCAGTCGCCGGCGGCCGCCTGCTGCCCGCCGTCCGTCAGGGCCGCGCGCGTCGCCTCAAGGCTCGCCGCGTCCTCGACGTTGAGGCCGCGCGCCTGCGGCGCGGTCTGGCGGACGAGGCCGGTCAGGACTTTGCCCGGCCCGACCTCTACGAAAGTGTCCACGCCCCCGCGCGCCAGCAGCTCGACCGACTCGCGCCAGCGCACGGGCTGTGAGACCTGCCGCACCAGCGACGCGCGCGCCTCCGCGCCCTTGCGGATGAAGGCGGCGTCCACGTTCGTCACCAGCGGCACGCCCAGGTCCTTGAAATCCGTCGCGTCGAGGTCGGCCGCCAGGCGCTCCTGCGCCGGCAGCATCAGCGCGCAGTGGAAGGGCGCGCTCACCTTGAGGGGGACGGCGCGTTTCGCCCCGCGCTCCTTCAAAATCGGAATCGCGCGCTCGACCGCCGCCGCCGAGCCCGCGATGACGATCTGGCCGGGCGAGTTGACGTTGGCCGGGCTGCAAATCTCGCCCTCGCGCGCGGCCTCGGCGCAGGCGGCCTCGACCGCCTCCAGGTCGGCGCCGAGCACGGCGGCCATCGCGCCCGCGCCGACGGGGACGGCCTCCTGCATGTAGCGCCCGCGCTTGCGCACGACCCGCACGGCGTCGCCCAACGTCAGCGCGCCCGCGGCGACGAGCGCCGTGTACTCGCCGAGGCTGTGGCCCGCGACGAAGTCCGGCCGCGGCAGCCCGGCCGACTCCGCCGCGCGCAGCGCCGCCACCGAAGTCGTCAGAATCGCCGGCTGCGTGTTCTCCGTGAGCTGCAAATCCTCCGCCGGCCCCTCGAAGCACAGCCGCGAGAGCGCGAACCCGAGCGCGGCGTCGGCCTCCTCGAAGACCGCGCGCGCCGCCGGGTACTTCTCCGCCAGCTCGCGCCCCATGCCCGGCGCCTGCGAGCCCTGACCCGGAAAGATGAAAGCCAGAGACATAGTAGTCAGCAGTCAGCAGTCAGTAGAAACACAATCGCCCACCGGCTACCACTTAATCAGCGCCCCGCCCCAGGTGACGCCGCCGCCGAAGGAGGCGAGCAGCACGAGGTCGCCCTCGGAGACCTTGCCGGCCTCGACGCACTCGTCGAGCGCGATGGGGACGGAGGCCGAGGAGGTGTTGCCGTGGTACGCGATGTTCGAGTAGACGATGGAGCCGTCCACGTTCAGGCGCGACGCCACCGCGTCCGTGATGCGCTGGTTCGCCTGGTGCGGGATGAAGAGCTTCACGTCCTCCGGCTTGTAGCCCGCGTCGCTCAAGACCTCGACCGAGACGTCGGCCATCGAGCGCACGGCTATCTTGAACAGCTCGTTCCCCTTCATCTTGAAGAAGTGCTGGCCCGAGGCGAGCGTCTCGGCCGTCGGGCGGATGCGCGTCCCGCCGCCCGGCGAGTAGAGCTGCTCGGCGTAGCGGCCGTCGGAGTAGATTCTCGTCGAGAGGATGCCGCGGTCGCCCTCGGCCGGCCCCAGCACGGCCGCGCCCGCGCCGTCGCCGAAGAGGATGCAGGTCGCGCGGTCGGTGAAGTCCACGTAGCGCGTCAGCACCTCGGCGCCGATGACGAGCGCGTAACGCACCTGCCCGGTCGAAATCATCTTGTCGGCCAGCGTCAGCCCGTAGAGGAAGCCCGAGCAGGCGGCGGCGAGGTCGAAGGCGGCGGCCTTGTTCGCGCCCAGCTCGGCCTGAATCAGACAGCCGGTCGAAGGGAGAATCTGGTCGGGCGAGACCGTGGCGCAGATGACGAGCCCGAGGTCGATGGGGTCGATGCGCGCGCGCTCGATGGCCTGGCGCGACGCCTGGACGGCGAACATCGAGGTGTATTCGCCCTCGGCGGCGCGGTGGCGCTCCTTGATGCCCGTCCGCGTGGTGATCCACTCGTCGGAGGTCTCGACCATCCTTTCCAGCTCGGCGTTGGTCAGGATGCCGTCCGGGTAGGCGCGACCCGTGCCGAGTATTGCCGCTCTCACGTCTGCCATCAGCCTGCCTGCTTTCTCCAGTTTCCTGAGAACATATCACAAAGGCGCGGGGGCGCTAAACGCGCTCACCCGGCCGACGCGCGCGGCGCGCCCGTCTGGCGCGCGTTCGTCTCGGCGATGCCGCGCTCGATGCGCTCCTGCGCGCCGTGCTCGGAGAACTCCTTCACGTTGCGGATGGCGTTGCGGATGGCGCGCGCGTTCGAGCTGCCGTGGCCGACGACGACTATCTTCCGCACGCCCAGGAGCGGCGCGCCGCCGTACTCGGCGTAGTCGAGCCGCTTCTTCAGATTCTGGAAGGCCGGCCGCGCCAGCACCGCGCCCGTCTTCGTGATGACCGAGGCGGACAGCTCCCTCTTAATCAGCGTGATGACCGCGTCCTGCAAGCCCTCGGAGAGCTTGAGGATGACGTTGCCGGTGAAGCCGTCGGTGACGATGACGTCCACCTCGCCCGAGAAGACGTCGCGCCCCTCGACGTTGCCGACGAAGTTCAGGCTCCGCAGGTCGCGCATCAGCGGGAAGGCTTCCTTCGTCAGGTCGTTGCCCTTCGCCTCCTCCTCGCCGATGCTCATCAGGCCGACGGCCGGGCGCTCCGTCCCCAGCACCGAGCGCGTGTAGGCGTCGCCCATGATAGCAAACTGCGCCATGTGGTGCGCCTTGCACTCGGCGTTCGCGCCGACGTCGAGGAGCATCGTCGGGCGCCCCGACTTGGTCGGCAAAAGCGCGGCGAGCGCCGGGCGGTCCACGCCGGGCAGCATCCCGATGACCATCTTGGCCGTCGCCATCGCCGCGCCGGTGTTGCCCGCGGAGACGAAGCCGTCGGCCTGCCCGTCGGCGACGAGGCGCGCGCCGACTCTCATCGAGCTTTTGCGCTTGCGGCGGACGGCCGTGGCGACCGCCTCGTCCATCCCGATGAACTCCGGCGCCTCGACGAACCAGACGCCCTTGTCGCCGTCCCTGCGCCAGCCGCAGCGGCGGAGCTCCTTCTCCACCACCTCGCGCTGGCCGACGAGGACGACGCCGACGCCGAGGTCGCGCGCGGCGGCGAGCGCGCCGTCTATCTCGGGGTGCGGCGCGCGGTAGCTGCCCATCGCGTCGACCACAACCCTGCCGGTCTGTTTGGCTTGACTCATCAGACGGCTCTCGCGGCGGCCGTCAAAGGGATGACGCGCCCGCCGGGTCGGACGGGAGGCCCGGCGCCCGGCCCCGCCTTAGGCGCGGGCGGGGCTCGGGCGTTTCAGACCTCCTGCTCGACCTTCACCACCTGGCGGCCGTTGTAGAACCCGCACTTCGCGCAGACGCGGTGCGGCATCCGCGGCTCCTGGCAGTTCTCGCAGAGCACCGTCTGCGGCGCGCGCAGCGCGTCGTGGGCGCGGCGCTGGCGCGTGCGCGACTTGGAATGGCGGCGTTTGGGATTAGGCATTTTATAACTCCTCTTGAATTGCTGACGGTAAATCTCAAATGGTGATGAAAGACTTTATCTACCCACCATTGCTCCCCTTTTTCAAATCCGCGAGCGCGGCCCAGCGCGGGTCCACCTCGCCCTGCTCGCAGGAGCAGCGTCCTTCGTTCAGATTCGCCCCGCACTGCTGGCAGAGCCCGCGGCAGTCCTCGCGGCACAGGTGGCGCGAAGGGAGCGCCAGCAGGATTTGCTCGCGCACCAGCTCGTCCAAATCGACCGCGCCGCCCTCGTAGGACGAGAGCAGGAGGTCTTCGGCCTGTAGCTCGACGTTCTCGGCCTTCACGGCCTCGACCTCCTGCGGGATGAAGGAGGTGTCGAACTCGACGGTGAGCGGCGAGCGCTCGGGCGCGGCGCAGCGGTCGCACAGAATCTCGACCTCGGTCTTTATCTCCCCGCGCAGCCGCACCTGCTCGCCCTTGCGGGTCGCGCCCCCGCGGACGTCCGCGCCCGAGACGACGCGGGCGCCCTCCTCGTCGAGGTCTATCTCGCCGGCGGGGTAGGCGTGCTCGAAGGGCGTCGCGGCCGACGTCAGATTTTCAACCTCTATCCGCATGACTCGAACCCCCGGTCAGGAGCGGCGCCCGCGGGCGCGCTCGGCGCAAAAGTTGCAATTATAGCGGCCAGAACGAAAGTGTCAACGCGCCGCGGCCTCCCCCAGCGCGTCCTCCATCAACGCCGCGGCCAGGCGCGCGTCGCCGCCGGTCAGGAGTCGGCGCCGGCGGGCCCCTTTCGGCCCGGAAAGGCCCGCGGGGCGCGACTCCGGCGCCCGCCCCTTGAGTTCGGCCGGGGCGTCGCGCAGCTCGCGCGCGTCGTTGGCGCGCGCCCGCTCGAAGGCGCGCCCCGCCTCCTCGGCCTCCTCCAGGCGCGTGTAGGCGAGCCCGAGCAGGTAGAAGGCGGAGCCGTATCCCTCGTCGAGCAGGGCCGCCTTCGTCAGGTGGCGCACCGCCGCGCGGTCGCGCCCGAGCTGGAAGTTGGCGAGCCCGAGCAGGTAGTGCGCCTCGGGGCCGGGCCGGGCCGCGAGCGCCAGCTTGAACTCCGCCAGCGCGCCCTTCCAGTCCGACTCGGCCGCCGCGAGCTGCCCGAGCGCGCAGTGCGCCGCGAACGAGGGTTCGAGCACGCGCGCGGCCTCGGTCAACAGCACGCGCGCGCCGTCGGCGTCGCCCTCGTCGCCGACGGCGAGCCCGAACAAAAGCCGCAGCCGCGGGTTCTCGGGGTCGGCGCCGAGCGCCCGCGCGAAGTAGTCGCGCGCCGGGGCGGGCCGCCCCTTGCGAAACATCTGCACGCCGAGGAAGTGGTTGAGCGGGCCGTTGTCGGGCGAGAGCGCCGCCGCGCGTTCGAGCACGCGCAGGGAGGCCGCCAGCCGCCCCTTCTCCAGCCCCTCGAAGCCCTCGCGGACGAGCCGGTCGAACAGCCCCGGCTCGTCGCCCGCGTAGCGCGCCAGCACGGCGTCGCGCAAGCCCTGCGCGGCCGGGCACGGCGCATCGTCGCCCTGCTCCTTCTTCCGCCGCTCGCGCCACAGCGCGGCGAGCCGCTGCTGGCTGATGACGCCCGCCTCGCCGAGCACGGTGATGAGCGTGTCGAGCAATTCGTGGTCGAAGTAGGCCGAGCGGGACTGCTTGAGCATCAGCTCGGCCATCTTCTCCAGCTTGTCGATGACGCGCGAGATGTTGTTCTCGATGGCGGTGACGCGCTCCAGCAGGTGCTCCTCCATCCCGCCGCCCGTGCCGCGCCCCTCGAAGCGCGCCGCCGAGGGCTCGACGAGGAGCATCAGCCGCGTCCCGCACTTCCCGCACAAGTCCTCGCCGAGGTCGTTGGGCGACTTGCAGCGCTGGCAGAAGATTTTTCCGCGCACGTTCGACATCACAACACTTCGCCCGGGCCGCCGCGCGCCGGCTCCGGCCGCGCGGCGGCCCGGGCGAGCCTCAGACTTAATACTCGTAGAAGCCGCGCCCGCTCTTGCGCCCCAGCCAGCCCGCGTCCACGTACTTCCTGAGCAGAGGGCACGGGCGGTACTTCGGGTCGCCCAGCTCCGCGTGGAGCACGTTAAGGATGGCGAGGCAGACGTCGAGGCCGATGAAGTCGGCGAGCGTCAGCGGCCCCATCGGGTGGTTCATCCCCAGCTTCATGATGCCGTCGATGGACTCGCGCGACGCCACGCCCTCGTGGAGCGCGAAGACGGCCTCGTTAATCATCGGCATCAGCACGCGGTTCGAGACGAAGCCGGGCGAGTCGTTGCACTCCAAAGCCGTCTTCCCCATCTGCTCCGACAGGGCGCGCGTCTTCGCCCACGTCTCG